>RDXB01000094.1 GCA_004292515.1 Oscillatoriales cyanobacterium | reverse complement strand
TCAGCCTGTGGAGCGGATGAAGCCGACTTCGCCGCGATGAAGCAGGAAGTTTCCTGATTACTGCATTTGCTAGTCAATTGCAGCAATTGTTAGTGAATTTAGTGACGGATTAATCAACAGTTTAAGATCTGTCATTAAAATGCCCAAAAATGTCCAAACCCCTTGGATTGCGGCTTGATTTCGGTTGCTCTCTTGTCTGGATCGATCGCTAGGGATCATTCACCCGATCGGGGACAGGGCGATCGAACCAAGCTTGGAGCGTGTCGGCGATCGCCTCGGCCAAGCGATCCTGCTCGACGGGGTCGGTGATCCACTCCGATTCGGTGGGGTGGCTCATAAAGCCCAACTCCATCAACACAGCCGGGGCGATCGACGGGCGAGCCAGGGCCAAGTTGCCCCAATAGACCCCGTAGGAGGGACGATTTAGCCGCCGGGTTAGCTCATCGTGTAAAAACTGGGCCAGGTCGTGGGCCTGGGCGTGATACCAAAACATACCGATACCTTGGGTGGTTTCGGCGTTGCCATCGTCCGGTAGGGCGTTGTAATGCACTGACAGGGCGATCGTGGGTTCCAGTTCGGCAATTTGGGCTAGGCGATCGGGAATGGGTAAATCGCGATCGGTCGATCGGGTCAACACCACCCGCGCGCCCCGTCGCTCTAGGGCTGCTTGCAGTTTCAAGCTGGTTTGCAGGTTGGGGATCTTTTCGGCAATGCCGGCCGCATTGGTGGCTCCCGATTCTTGCCCCCCGTGGCCCGGATCCAACAGAATCGTGATTCCAGCAAGGGGCGCAGGGTCCGATCGCACCGGGGGATGCTTGATCCGCCAGATCAAGGTGTTGCCTTCGTAGCGTAGGCCCCAGCCCCAAGACCGATCCTTTAGTTTCACCCGATATTCAATCCGATCGCCCGGCAGTTGTTGCCAATCCAGCCGCTCGATCGCCGGGTTGCGCTGCAAAAAGATGGTGTCTGTGGCCGCCACCGCATGGCTGAGGGTCAACAGCAGGTAGCGTCCCTCTTGGCGCACCTCGATGGGTACGGGCTGACTGAGGGGAATGGCAATTTCGATCGCCTCGGCTTGATTCTGGGCACGGATGCCTCGCACGATCGCTGGCATCGAGGCCGTGTTTCGCTGCACCGTCACCTCAGCCGATCGAATCCAGCCCCCATAGGCCAGTTGCCACCAATCACCCTCGCGCCCGTTGATGACGGCCTGCGTGCCTTGGGGCAGGGGGGTGAGCCTGGCGTGGTCGGTGCTGGGGCCAGTGCGGGCCACGCCGGGGTTGGCTGTGACCGTGGCAACATCGCGCTGTTCAGCGGGCCAAATGGTTACAGACCCCGCCGCGCTCAGAGCATTAATCCCGGAAGTAATCCCGGAAGTAATCCCGGAAGTAATCCCAGAAGTAATCCCGCCCGGTTCCCCGGTGACTTCAAACCGCGGCCGCCCCAAGTCTCCCGGGCGATCGAATACCTTGCATCCCTTGTAGACCACCAGGGGCGATCGGGTTCCATCGACCACCAGGGGCGGAAAATTGCCCGTTAAAACCGCAGAGTTGGGCGGCGGTTCTGGGGTAATGGGTTGGGGCAACAAAGGAACGCGGTGACTACCGAGCAGGACTGTCACGGTGCGATCGGGTATCCCTACCGCTCGGAAGCACACCGGCTTCCCCACAGGACGTGCCACATCCACCGCTGGCTCCAGAGCCGTGAGCGACTGATTCAGCAGCAGTGGGGCCGTTGATTGACGGATCACCGTGCGGCTCAAGACCCGATCGCCCCAGCGTAGTTCAAAGTGATTTTCACCCAGTTGCAACGGCAGACTGGGGGCAAAGTGCCCAAACGCACTGCGGTTGATCCGCTGACCGTTAATTGTGACGACCCCATCCGGCGGGGCTGTGCCCAAGAAAAACACCCGATCGCTCTTGGTTTCATGGCGATCGGGTGGGTAAACCAGCCGAAAAGGGGCGATGGCTTGGGCAAGGGCCGGAGCACAAAGCAACCAGGGGGCAATCCCAGCCGCCCCGATCGCCCCATACCGGACCCAACCGGTCATTTACTTGCTGGCCCGCTCAAAGGCGGCCTTGAACCCATCAACGCTGGGCTGCTGCACCGGTTCACCCCCCATCAGGAAGCTAGGCGTGCCTTCGAGGCCCAAGCTCTCGGCCAGGGTGGCATCTTCGCTGACGGCTTTCTTGGCCGCGTCACTGTTGCGTTCTCGCTCAAACTTCGGCAAATCTAGCCCCAGTTTCTTGGCAATTTCGCCGTAGGTCGCGTCACTCAGTTTGGCTTGGTTGGCAAACAGTTCGTCGTGATATTCCCAGAACTTGCCCTGTTGTTGAGCAGCCCAGGCCGCTTGGGCCGCGGGCATGGCTTGGGGATGGATGCTGCGGAGGGGGAAGTGCTTGAAGGTGAGGGTGACGCGATCGGGATACTCACCCAAGAATTGCTTCAGAGGCCCGATCGCCCGGCTGCAATAGGGACATTGGAAATCCGAGAATTCCACCAACAGCACCTTGCCTTTGCCCAGGGTGGGTGAACTGCCGATCACCTTTTGTGGGTTAGTTTTGGAGTCGCGGGCAAAATTCTGGCGCAGTTCCCGTTGTTTTTGGGCCTGCTGTTGGTTGTATTCCGACACGGACTCCAAAATCACCTGGGGGTTTTTGCGAATCACGTCCAGCACTTTGGCTTCAAAGTCCGCATCGCTGCTGCCCCCGGCCGACAGGGCGATCGGCTGGCAAGCCACCAAAAACAGGGCGGTCGAGAGGGCCAACGCCCCAACCCCAGTCCAAAATCGCAGGGTGGAGGGGCGGAAACACCAATTCAGCAAAGCCTTGAACATGAACCTCGTCCTAACGTCCTAAACAGTGATGGAGCCGTTGATGATGTAGCAGTAGATCGGTGATATCGATGCCGCCGGGTCGATATGCCGGGTCGATATGCCGGGTCGATGTCGTCGTTGTCTCGATGTCGTCGTTGTCTCGATGTCGCCGTTGCATCATAACCGTCAATGACTTGTCGGCCGGTGGCGATCGCTGGCGGTGGCGGGGAAGCCGTTTGGGTGGTTAATCCCGACGCTCCCTGAGTTCATCGGGCCGGGCGATCGCCTCCCTAGGGTTGTGAGTTGGGTGGATTGGGGCGATCGGGCCGTTGCAGCATGGCAATCAACAGGCAAACAATGCCAATGTTGATCGACACATCGGCCAGGTTAAACACCGGAAACCGAATCACCCGCAGGTCTAGGAAGTCGATCACATGGCCTAGGGCAAAGCGATCAATTCCGTTGCCCAGCGCACCACCCAACACAAACCCATATCCCCATTGTTCCCAGCGGCTCATGCGCGGCCCGCACAGGGCCAGGGCCATGAGCGCCGCGCTCACCGCAAACGACAGCCACCGCAGCCAACCACTACCCTGAAACAGGCTGAAGGCGGCCCCCGAGTTGACCACATAGGTAAAGTGGAACCACTCGGGGATGAGGGGAATTGTTTGCGGGGGAATCGTGAGGGCGAAGGTAGCCTCTACCCAAGCTTTGGTGAGGCGATCGACCAAAACACTGACGATCGCGATCAACCAGAAGGCGCGGTTTTTGGCGATCGACCGGCCACCGGCCTTCACCCAGGCTACAAGCTGTTTGGATCGAGACTCTGCCACCGAACTATCCAGAAAATTCAACGGCTGTGGGGTGGGATGGCTGGCTGATCGCCCGAAGCCTTGCGCGAGGATGCAGTCAGTTGCTTCCCGAAGTGGGACAGTTCCCCCCGTCAGCCAACTTTCAGTAGAACACGAGATGTCGAAAAACTGAAGCGATCGTGGCCGCCGCACAGGCCGCGATCGCTTGACCCGGCAAGGCCGCTTGGGAATAGGTGGCGGCGATCGCCTCGAATTCACTCGATCGCAACACCATGGCATAGAGCAGCCCCACGCTGTGGAGGGCCACCAGCCCGATCGCACAGCCGATCGCCAACTGCTCGACCTTTGGTGGCCCCAAAAAGGCCCACCGCCCACAGAGCCACCCCGCCGGCACAAACCCCAACAAATAGCCAAAGCTCGGTTCGCCCAGGTATTGCCAGCCGCCGCCCCCTTCAAAAATCGGCAGCCCCACCAACCCCAAGGCCAGATAGGCCACCTGCGACAGGGCCGCCGCCGTGCCACCGCCCAAGCAGGCCACCAACAGCACCGCCGCCACTTGGTAGCGCGTGCCCAAGGACACCACCTGCAAACCGTCCCCCAGCCATTGCCAGGGGGCGGTGGGCACAAACACTTCCACGAAGGAGGCGGCGATCGACAGCAGCACCCCGATCGCTGCCCACAGCAGGGTTTCTAGGCGCATGGGTTGCTCCCGATCGCCCGGGGGGATGCGGATCGGAGCGGCCGGAGCCAGCCCGGTGCGTCCCCAGCGTCACCACGGGGCGATCGATCACCGCAGATGCAGCTCAGATCACAATCACTCAGATCGCAATCACAGCAAATCACAACCACGAGCGCCTAGATCGCCGCGCCTGCAACCGGCACTTCGCCGCCCACCAGGCCCAGCGCTGCCAGCATTTCGTGATCTTTCTCGGGGGGTTGGCCCATGGTGGTCAGGTAATGGCCAATCAACATGGCGTTGATCCCCGCCTTTAGACCCAGGGCTTGCAGCTCGCCCATCACCACTTCGCGACCGCCCGCATAGCGCAGAATCCGATCGGGCAGCACCAGCCGGAAAATGGCGATCGCCTTGGCCACCTCGTAGGGATCGAGCCGATCGCGATCGCCCATTGGCGTGCCTTCGCGCGGGTTCAGCAGGTTCAGCGGAATCGACTCCACCTCCAACTCCCGCAAGGCGAGGGCCAAGTCCACCCGGTCTTCCCAGGTTTCGCCCATGCCCAAAATACCGCCCGTGCAAGCTTGGATACCTGCGGCCTTCAGGGTGCGGATCGTTTCGACCCGATCGCGCCAGCTATGGGTGGTCGCCACATTCGGGAAAAAGGCTTCCGACGATTCCAGGTTGTGGTTGTAGCGCGTCACGCCCGCTGCCTTGAGAGCTTGGGCCTGTTCGGCGCTCAGTTCGCCCAAGGCACAGCAAGGCTTGATGTTGGTTTCGGCAATGATCCGGCGCACGGTGTCGAGAATTTCTGCAAATTCTTGGGCTTGGCGACCGCCGTATTTGGGGCCGCGGCCTTGGCTGACCATGCAAAAGCGCTTGGCTCCAGCCGATTCAGCAGCCTTGGCTTGGGCCAAGATCTCGTCTTGGCTGCGGAGACCATAGACCGGCGAATCCTGGCCGGGATGGTGGGACGATTGGGCACAGAAGGAGCAATTTTCCGAGCAGCCGCCGGACTTGACGTTGCCGATGCTGCACAGGTCAACGATGTTGCCACAGCGGGCTTGGCGCACGCGATCGGCCGCTGCACAAAGGGCCAAGATATCGGCGTGATCGGTGAGCTGGCTGAGACTGAGGGCTGTTGATCGCTCGATCGCCATCCCGGCAATAATTTGATCGGCGAGCTGGTCTAACCAACGGTGCAATGCCTCGCCGGTTAGCCCCTCCGAGGACATGGGGGGCTGCCAAGGGGCGGCTGCTCGAACCGGCGACGGAAGCGCTTGAACCACGGTTGACTCCTCCTGAAAACCAAAAAACCGAAAAAACTAAAGTCCCAGTCGTTGCCTGCGCTGGATTCGAGGGATCGACGGGCGATCGCCAACGGTTCTAGCCGGAACGTTCAGGTGATTCCAAATTGTACACCTCGCACCCTTGCGCCCCGATCGCTGGGTCGATCGTGTGGGGCGGGTCATCTGGCAATGTAGGATAGATTGTGGTTTGTCAAGCGCTCGGCCGGTAGCCACGGCTGCCGTCGATTCAGTCAATGGCTCAAAGCCTTGGCATCAAAAGCACTCGAAGGTTTTTAACGTTTTATGAAGCGATTTCTCTCTGGGCTATTGGCACTGGTCATGGTGGTGTCGATCGGGTTGACCGGCTGCGCGGCGGGCGATTCGGCCAATGGAATTAGTGGCAACTACCAGGCCGATACACTGGCTTTGGTCAACAGCCTGCGTGATGCGATCATGTTGCCGGATGCCGATCCGGCCAAGCGTGCAGCCCAAGCGGAAGCCCGCGCCAAGATTAATTCTTACGCGGCACACTACCGCCGTGATACGCGGGTGGCGGGCTTGAACTCCTACACGACTATGCGGACGGCGCTGAACTCGCTGGCGGCGCACTACTCGAACTATCCCAATCGCCCAGTGCCCGACAAGTTGCAAAAGCGCCTAGAGTTGGAATTTCGGCAAGTTGAAGCATCGCTGAGTCGGGGCGTGTAGGATTCCTCCCGATCTCGATCGCCTGGACTGGAGCTGAAACGGTTGTTTTCCGCGCCTCAATCATCGTAACAAGGGGATTAAGCCCCTTGTTCTCCACGATCCGCTAACGGTGGGATAACGAGTTGCAGGTTAATGGGGGATAGTTCTTCGGCTCCCGCTCGCGATCGCCTGCTCCTGCCATTTGGTGGCGGCCTAGGCAAAACGATCGCAGCAATTCCCTTCATACTGAATTCCTAGGGGCGGTTCGATCGCCCCTTTTTTAGCGCGATTCTGCCTGTAATCTAGGGCTTGTAATCTAGGGTTTGTAATCTGGGGCTTGTGGTCTGGAGCTTGTGGTCTGGGGGCCTGTGATCTGGAGGCCGATCGCCAAAATTCTGGAGATGGATCGATCGCGCCTCGGGCCGATTGTGGGAGTGGGTCATGTTGGAAGTTGAAGTCCACCAACAATTACGCGCATTTTTGCGAGCCTGTGGCGATCGCCCCTGGTTGCACCATCTGACCGTGGCCCGGCTGGTGGCGCGAATGTTGCGATCGGGTCGCAGCGTGTTGATCCAAGGCGGCGCAGCGGTGGCGGCGGGCAAACATCGCCTCAGCTATTTAGCCCCGGCCCTGCTGTGCGATCGCGCCTTGGTGTTGGTGGCCCCGCCCCTGGTGCAACAGCGGCTGCTAGAGGTGGACTTGGCCCGGCTGCGATCGTGGCTGGCCCAGAGTGAGCACCCATTGCCGCCGGTGCACTACTTTGGCGATCGCTCGATCGACTGGTCAGCCCTCCAGGCCGATCAATCGGGTTTGTGGATTGTGTCGCCCCAGCAGTGGCTCGCCGATCGGCTGGAGCTGACCGGAGAGCGATCGCGCTTGGCCGGGCTACCAACCCTGATTGACAGCGTAGATGACTTAGAAACCCAAGCTCAAATGGCCTTCCGCCTAGAAATTTTGCCGAGTGACTGGCATCAGTGGCGCTTGGCCTGTCCCGATCGCGCTGGCATCTTGCAGGACTTGCAGGCCGCCCTGACCCACGGCGTGTTTCAACATCCGCCCAACCCCTACGGCGCATCCCTGCTAGACGAACCCGATCGCGATCGCTTGATCCAAATCCTGCGGCTGTTGGTCACTGGCTTGCCGACCCCTTGGCGCAACCTGTTGGCACGGGCAGGCGACTGGGGCTGGCCTCTGCTGGCGATCCCCGATCGGCAGACGGGCCAGTTTCGGTTAGTTTGTCAGCCGATCGATGTGGCCGAGCTACTGCGCCCCCTGTGGGCCAGCCAACCGATCGCCCTGATCGGCAGCTTTTTGGATGTGGATCACGACGCGCCCCTATTTCAGGCCAGACTCGGTTTAGATCAGCCCGAGCTGCCCGACTCGATCGACTGCCCTGACTCCAGCCGCTCCGGTGGCCCCAGCGATCGTCCCCATCACCCGCTCACCTGCTTGAAACTAACCGCCGATCGCCACCAGGAGGCGATCGATCTCTACCTACCCGAGCACCTGCCCCTGCCGAATACGCCCCAATTTCAGCCCGCCTTGATGCAGCAACTACACGCGCTGTTGGGTTGGCAAAGCAGCAGCGGCACACCCGGCTTCACGGTGCTGCTGGTGGACGATGTGCCCCTCAAGGATCGGCTCGCAGCCCAACTCGCGGCGGAGTTTGGCTCGCGGGTACAACGGGAGCGCACGGCCCCCGACGAGAATGGCATTTTAATTACGGGCTGGGAATTTTGGCGCGATCACAGTCATTGCCTGCCGATCCCCAATGTGTTGGCGATCGCCGCTTTGCCCATTCCCTCCCTCGAAGACCCGATCGTCGCGGCCCGCGTCAGTGCCTACAAACGCCAACGCCGCGACTGGTTCCGCTGGTACTTGCTCCCCACGGCCCTCAGCGAGCTGCAACGGGCCATTGCTCCCCTGCGCGATTGGCCCAATGGCAGCACCGATCGCCGGCCCCTCCTAGCCCTGTTAGACACACGCATCGTTCGCCGCAGCTACGGTAAACAAATCCTGGCAGCTCTGGATCCTGTGGAACGCATCGACTATCTAGAACCCCGTTGGCTCTAGTCGTGTAACTAGTAATCAGCAACCAGCAATCAGCAATCAGCAATCAGCAACCAGCAACCAGCAATCAGTCAACCGTGCCAGGTCAAACGCCAAAAGAGTCTCTGCCACAGCACGCAAATCGCAGACAAGCGCGATCGCCCCTGCCAACCCATCGGACGAGCAGCACCCTCACCCCAGATTCCTGAATCTACAGATTCCTGAATCTACAGATTGCTGAATATTAAGACCCCTGTGGTCAAATTGGGTATGCCATTAATAATTCAACTGATTTAAGCCCAATTTCACCATTACCGGAGTGCGATCGTGGGAGAATCCAAGCGCCGTAAAACCTTACTAGGCGATGACTACGGTAAAGATACCGAAACTATTTTGCCCAACATCCCCATTACCAAAGCCCAAGCCGATCAGTTCATGACCCTGACCACGCGCGGGGCTTGGGTGGGAATTGGAGCGTTGCTATCGGCCTGGATTGTCATTCGATTTGTCGGCCCCGCCTTTGGCTGGTGGCAAGTCCACTAGGCAAGTTCACTAGGCAAGTTCACTAATGCACTAACGAGGATTTCTGAAAAGCCACAATTGAGACTCCACAAGCTCAAGCAGTCAACGGAAACAAGGGGCTGGAGCATTTTGCCCCCACAATGATTGGTGCTTGGCCCGGGCCGAAGGATACTTTTCAGGCAGCCTCCAAGGGCAAGTCACGCCATCTAGCCACTAGCCCCACCTGCCAGGACTCGATCGAGGCACTGAACAAAATTGCCTCGATCGATTGCGAATCGCATCTTTCCCCTATGAAAAATTCATCAAGAAATTCACCAAAATAGACTTATAAATTCATCAAAATTGCCCTTAAAATGACGTTTGATTGATGGATTATGTGGAATCCTGAATGAATTAGATCGTTCTAACAGAGTCAGTGCTGTCTGTGTGCACATCGCAAAGCCAGTAGCCCAATCCCAAGCCCCGTAATATTTTGAAGCATTTTGAAGCGATACTGCCGGTTAACTTCAATTGGCATTGGCAAAAATCTTAAGAGACTATAAAAACGTAATAAGCTCCTACAATAGACAAGGAAAATCGAGGGTAAGCCGTGTTTCTCAGACTTGCCGAGCAGCATCGCCAGTTTGTTAGAGATCTCGTCATGAGTCTGCAAGCTTTGGCAACCGTTCTGGAGCGTCGGGGCTATTTAGCTTCGTGCTATACCTGTGGTGATCGCATGAACAGCGCATCGTTCATGGTCAGTCTCGGCGACAATCACCTGATCCGCTTCCTAGTATCCGACTACGGCATTACTTGGACGGAGATGCGCGATGATCGCGAGCTGATGAAAATCGAAGGCGCAGAGGCGATCGGGCAGCTACAAGAACTCGCTAAATTGCTAAAAGTGGCTGAAACACCGACCCCGTTGGATCGGATTGTTGCAACCGCTCCGGCAGCGAGCTCCGCCTCGCCAGCAAAAATGGTAGGAGTCGATCACGCCTAAACCTCATGGGAGCGTGCTCTGAGCTGGCCATTTCCCCACCATTTGTATCGCTGTACGGGTTGGTACTGGTTGCTGTCGGGTTGGTTGTGTCCGTTTTGCGGTCTAACCCCTAAGCCTCACCCCTGTGGTTGGTAGCGCTTTTCTTCCCTGACTTTATGAACCCTCACGCCGTCGATCCTCGCACCCCCGATCGCGCACCGATCGATGCTGACGAGCATCGAGGGCAAGCCTATGACCTTTTCCTCAAGCTCTACGACAGCCATCGTGACTTGTTGGAGGAATTAATTGAGGCCGAGCGCCACCAATCGATCGAGCATCTCCGCAGCAGTCGCTACATCCAAGGCATTGTGCGGGGTCAGCAGGCTTATTTGATTTCCAATCTGATTGACGGCAAAAGTCAATCGCTCCTGCAATACCAAATGATTTGGATGATGGGGCGCGATCCCCACGCTGCCCTCCCGATCGCCGACCAGCGCCTATCGCGTCGTCACGCCATCATCCAGTACATTTCCCATCGCGGCTTTTATCTCGTTGATCTGGGCAGCACGAATGGCTCGTTTATCAACGGCCACCTCGTTCGTGGCCGCAACCGTTTGCGAGATGGCGATCGGGTACGGTTGGGGGGCTTTTCTTTCGACTTCTTTGTATGCTACAGCTCCCAAACCGTCAGTGCGGCTCCGACCGATCTTGTTGCTCAATTACAAGCGCTGCCCCTGCCGGAAGAAACAGACTCGAGCCTGCGCTACAAAGATGCGCTGTCTGTGCCCCTTGCCGAAAAGCTCGCTGAAGAAGAAACCATGCTGGCCAGTGCTGACTTAGATCTGGACTCGGATATTGCTGATCCCCTAGATGAATCCGATGGGTTTCGCTTCTGACGGCTTGAGCTTTTGATCAAGATCCAATTGGATCAAGATCCAAATTACTAGCCTGAACCTCGGTCAATATCTACAGTCAACACTGACGGTCAACATCTACGGTCAACATCTACGGTCAACACTTACAGTCAACATCTACATCACTCCCATCGCCTAGAACCCTGATTCCACCGTGAGCGGATTGTTGGGCCACAAGGGGCTTAAGGACTGTCATCAAATGCCCAAATCCCTTGGATTGCGGTTCTGAATTGCGGTTCGATCTGGGTTGCCCTCATTCCCCAGCCCCTTTTCCCAAAAAGGGCGAAGGCGAGCCAGATTAGCCCCTCTCCCTGCTTGGGAGAGGGATTTAGGGTGAGGGTTGGGATTGAGCCAAGGGGTTTGAGGTCTAATAGGTTTGAGGTCTTGTGATGACTAGCTCTATCGCACCACGGCCTGCTGGCGATCGAGCCGAATCAATACTTTGTCACCTCGCTTGAGTTGATAGGAAGCCGTCCAGGTGCCGGGCATCAGGGGCGATCGGCGCGTGCCTTTGCCCACGTAGGTGATCCATTGCTTGCGATCGGCATCGATCGGGCGTTGGTAATCCGTCACGATCGAACCATCGGGTGCGATCAGCTTGAAATGTTCCACATCATCTTTTTGTACCCCAAAGGCATGAACCCAAAAGGTCAACACCTCTGCTTGGGCAGAAATTTGGTTACTGCGAAATTCACCCCGCCACAGCTCTTCTTCAACAGGCTGCTTGGGGGCAAAGCCGCTGCGAATCAGGCCCGTCGCCACGTAGTCCACTGAGGACTGACTCCAAACAGGGCGGCGAGCTTCCCGGCAAGTCCCGATCGCATCTCCCCCCAGGAAAGGATCAATTTCCCGGCCATTTTTGCGGACAGTGACATGCACATGGGGAAACGTGGTCATTCCCGACAGCCCCACCATGCCCAACGCTGTGCCCGTCTGCACCGTGTCGCCGATTTTGACGCGAATGCTGCCCTGCTTCATGTGGCAATACTGGGTTTGCCAGCCATCGGCATGTTCCACAATCACACCATTGCCGCACTCAATCCCCGAAACGGTCGATCGCTCCTCCGCACTCGACAAGCGGCGATCGGCTACCCCATCCCGCAGGGCTGAAACACGCCCCGGCGCAGCCGCCAACACCGCCACATTTGTAGTTGGAGTCCAAAAAGGAATGGCAAAGTCTGTGCCGTTGTGACCGTCGTAGGTCAAGTGGCGGCAGTGGGAGTCCGTTTCGCCTGTGCTGGCATCGTGGTCGGGATACAGCAGGACAAAGCAATCTTTGCCCAGTTGGCAATTAATCGGCTGGCTGAGGGGGCGACCGTTGTTCTGGGCGATCCAAGTGTTCGCTGAGGGCGATCGCGTCGAAACGGGAGGCGAAACCGGCTGGCCGTTAGATGTGGGTGGCGTGGCCGCGATCGCTAGGGCATTACGGTTGCTGTCGGTGGCTGCGTGGGTGGTGGCTGAATGGGACGATCGACCACCGATCATGCCATTCAGCCCCACCCAGCCGAGACTCAACCCAGCTACAACCAGTGCCGAAATCCTGAAGGGCAACGAATTCATAAGCTGTCGAACATCAAGTTCAGTTCGCAAACAACAGGGACACTCAACCTAGACCTCAAGCCAAAAGACGCAACGTGACGACGGGTTAACCACTCCCACCTAGCTAGCAACGGTTGCGGGGCCGTTGTGGGGCCTGCCGCCGGGGGCCGATGGGGTGGGGGGATGTTGCTACGGTATTCCTTCACCCAGCGATCGGGGATAGGTGGTAAGCACCATGGTTGCCTGATCGCACAAATCCACTATTTCAATCAAATCAATAGTCTTGGTGGTTTTGGTAGCTCCCAAGATATTTATCTTACATGAGACTTTACATGAGACAATCAAAAAAATAGAAGCTTCATAAAGGTAAGAATAATAACGATTTTTGAAAATTGCGTTTTGATGAAAAATTGAAAAGAAATAACCATTTTGTAATTCCGTAAAAAATATCAAAAAGTAAATTAAATTGACATTTTACCGGTAAATTTTGACAAAAGATGATTTTACAACTCCATTGCTATAAATATCAACTAAGCTACAGCACTCTTGTTCTAGTTCAAGCGAAATACAGAAGCTAGCTTGAATCATTGGGTTTTTAGCATTTCTAATTATTCTTTTTGGTCAACGCCGATACATCGTTTTTCACACATAAGCCACATTTTGATGAATTTATTGATTCTCCTAGCCCAAATGGTTGGTTGGCCTTTGGGCGCGATCGCCCATCATGGGGACTACTGGCTTCCTTCAGGAGTCAAGGCCCGTAATCGGGATTCGGATCGGCGATTGAGGGCTAATGATTGAGGGCTAATGATTGAGAGCTTGCCCAAAAAGCAAGTTGGCGCATCTAGGCATTCGGTTCTGTGCCGCTCCCTTGTGTTGAGACGGCGGCGGCCTTGGTCACGGCTGGAGCGATCGGCCACTTCAGCAAGTGGCTATTGAATCACTGGCTTTGACCAATGGGCGATCGAGTGGCTCTCAGAGGATGTCTGAACCGCCGAATTTTGATACTCTGTACGCCCCCCATGTGCCCCGCGAATCCACGGAAACAACAGGCTTGAGCATGTTGCTGCTACGACTACTGGCGCTTGATTTGGGCCAACAGATACTTCCCAGACAGGCTCCCAGGTGGCTAACTCGCTATGGACTGGGTTGAAGGGTGAGGACTTCGCAATACGATTGCTGAACCCACTGGCCGGGCGCAGACGAATGATGGGTGAGCTAGCCAAGCCTTGGCCAGGATTGCTGGGTAAACCTAACGGTTAGAAAATGGCGATTGTGCAGAGCAGTAGGGCTTCTGTCCATTCAACGATCGCCCCATAGGTATCGCCGGTTTGGCCGCCCAGTTGGCGATTAAACCAAGCTCCGACTAAGCAGGCGATCGCGCCGCCCCCCAAGGCCCAACCCACGGCCGCCAGCCAGTGATTGGGGTAAAGCACCCCATAACAGCCGCTGATACTGACAGCCAGCAACCAACCCGGTACTAGCTCCCAAGGCGATCGAATGGTGTCCTTATGGAACCGGCCTTTGCCGTCGGCCCGGAGGTAGGGATAAGCCAAGATGGCCACCACCTGGGCCCAGCGCGCCCAAGTGGCCGCCGCTGCCAGGGCCAAGCCTCGGGCCATCGAGATATCCGCCAGCGCTGCAATTTTGAGCAGTAAGATCATGGCCGCTACCATGGCTCCAAAGGCCCCTGTCGTACTTTCGGCCATCACGCTCAATCGCCGCTGCGGATCACGGACTCCTAAGCCGTCGGCCGTGTCGATCGCTCCGTCTAGGTGCAATCCCCCCGTGAGGGCCAGCCAGGCCGCAACGGCGATCGCACTGCGGGTCAAAACCGGAGCACCTGCCAGCTCCAACACCCAATCTAAGAGGCCCAACCCCAATCCCAACCCCAGTCCCACCAAGGGAGCCAGTCGGGCAATGCCCCGAAAGTCCAGGGAGCCTTGCCAAGGAATGGGGAGCACGGTGTAAAAGGCCACGCTGGCTAGTAAATGTAGCCAAGTCTGCTGGATGGCCTCACCCCAGTGCGATCGTCTGGTTCGGCGTTGGCCCGTGCTGGATTGCCGCGATCTCGAAGATTCATGGCGGCTAGCCTCTGCTTCCGTTTTGACCAATGGCTTACGATCTGGCATGGTTGAATCTCCCCTCGGTCGGCAGTTCGGTTTGCAATCTGAATCCAACTGCATCAGTATCATCAGCATCTATTAATCTTCATGGGCGATTGGGGGCAATCCGCCATGACCAATACCCGTACAATCACGGTCACTTTCCTTTAGAAACTCAGCCCACTTCTATCCCATCTTGCCAAGCTGTTCGAGGTGTGAGTCAACCGATAATTTGATCGCCTCTATTGGTTGGCGATCGCTTCCGATCTGAGTTAATCTCAAGCCAATAAGTTCAGTAATTACTCTCAGGGCACAACCGGAGATCTTCCGATAAGATCGGGCAAGACAGCTTTAGGAGTGCGCTTCAGCTTGGGTTGTCATGAATAAACGTCCATCTACAACGCAATTACCGGCTCCCTGCATTGTCGATCGCGGCATTGTCGCTAACAAGCAGGATATGCAAAAACTGCTCTCTGGGCTGAATCGGGTGCGCTATATGCATATCCAAGACGGCGCAGCCACGAGCGTTGGCGAAGGAATCGTCCTTGATGTCTTCGCCGATGACCACCAGGCGACGTTGGTTGCAAACCGAACGTTGTACTTGAATGTTTGCAGCTTTGACTATCTCGAAATTGGGCAAACGGTCGATCTCGAACCTTATTTCTATTTGATTCAAGATCGTCGGCAGCTTCAACTCTATCCTCTCTCGAATCCTCTACAAGAGGAGCGATCGATGGAGCTGGATGAAGCAGCACTCGATGCGGTCTTCGATCGCGTCCTCTTGCGTAATTTTGAAGCGGTTGATGATGACGAAGAGCGGTTCTATCTCTAGAGCAAGACTTGAAAGAGTTCAAATATTTCAAGATCATGCCTAGGGTAGATGATGATCGCTTGACGGCTAAGGTGGTATTGCCAGATCGGGAGACGAGCTTCCTGGAGCGTCTCCCGATTAAGCATGAGTTTCCCACCGATCAATACTTCTAATGAAACAACATAATCGGTGATGAAGCTAACAACGCCTGGCTTGGTGGGTGTGGCCACGTGTGCTGTGTGCCTGCCGTCACTAATTCACTAACAATTGCTGCAATTGACTAGCAAATGCAGCAATCAGGAAACTTCCTGCTTCATCGCGGCGAAGTCGGCTTCATCCGCTC
>RDXB01000093.1 GCA_004292515.1 Oscillatoriales cyanobacterium | reverse complement strand
GCAGCATCTGTTCAGTGTATGACAGCCCCTAGGATGGATTCGCGTTTTTCAGAGAATGTGAGGAAATGACAGGAAATCAATCACTGTTGATTAACCCACCAAAGGGCAATCTCATCAAAGTTTCAGCTCCTTCCGGTAAAGGGTGCTGCTGGCTAGCCACGTATTGAATCCAAATATTTTTGACTTCAGCCATTGCGATCGTCCTCAACACTGGTTTGCAGCCCTTCAAAAACGCAATCCCATTTCAGAATCGGGTCTTTAGTCGGTTCAATGCGCTTCAAGTTTCCTAACTGATATTTGCGCTCCATAGCTTCACAAAGAGCAGCATGGGTGACGGCGTGGCGATTTTCTCAGGGAGGGTTTCCGTGTTGCTGATCGGTCACGGGATCTAGTGTTTTCAAAGTTGTTCACTTCATCCTAGTCCTTGAGACCCCATCTTTGGGCTAGTCAATGGTGTCTCACTTATAAATGGCTCACTTCGCTGATCGCCCCGTAGAGGGTGTCCCGTTGGTGAGCGGGCCGACCCAGAGAGGCGATCGCTCGTTGCAGGTCGTCTGGGGTTTGGCAAGTGCCCCCTTTAGCCCCGGCCATGGTGGTGATGTGTTCTTCCATCAGAGTGCCGCCAATGTCGTTGCAGCCCCACCGCAGGGCCTCGGTGGCCCCATCCAGTCCGAGCTTGACCCAACTGGGCTGATGGTTGGCGATCGCAGGGCCCAAATACAACCGCGCCACGGCCGTCAACACCAGCGCATCGGCCAAAACCGGTTGATCGCGGCCCACCCGTCGCCGCAGGGCCGGGGGTGCATCCTGACCCACAAAGGGCAGCAAGATAAATTCTGTGATGCCGCGATCGCCCCGTTCGATCGCCCGTTGCTGGAGCGATCGCAACTGATCGAAGTGGGCGATTTGTTGTTCGGGGGTTTCGATGTGGCCCGAAAGCATCGTGCTGGTGGTGGGCAAACCCAGGCGGTGAGTCGTTTCCACGATGTCTAGCCAGGTTTGGCTATTGATTTTTTCGGGACAAAGCACCCGCCGCACCGAGTCCACCAGCACTTCCGCCGCCGTTCCCGGCATTGAACCCACACCGGCATCCCGCAGGGCCGCAATCACATCGGCATAGGTCAAACCATCTTCCCGGGCAATGAACTGCACTTCCTGGGGCGAAAAGGCGTGCAGGTGCAACTGCGGGAAGGTGTCTTTGATCGATCGCACCAAGGCTAGGTAGTAGTCGAGCGATCGCCCCTGGATTTTGGCCTCCAGATTTAGACCGCCCTGCATACAAATTTCTGTGGCTCCGTGCGCGACGGCATCGGTAGTTTTTTCGAGGATTTGGGCCCGATCGAGCCAGTAAGCCCCTTCTTGACCGGCATCCCGACGAAAGGCGCAGAAGTTGCAGTGCTGTTCGCAAATATTGGTGAAGTTGATGTTGCGGTTGACCACGTAGGTCACGGTGTCGCCCGCTTGCTGTTGGCGCAGGCGATCGGCGGCCTCGCGTAGGCGTTCCTGTAAATGGGGATCGGGCGATCGCAGTGCCGTTTCCAGCAAGGTCACACCCTCAGCAGGGGTTAGGTGTTCGCCCGCCAAGGCCCGCGCGATCGCCCGATCAAATGCCGCCACCTCAGACCCAGACAGAGCGATCGCCACCATTGCACGGATCCGCCAAATACCACTACATCCCACGCCCAACCAGTGTAGAGCGATTCAGGGCAGTGCTGCCGAAGCCAGGGGGATTGACGATCGCCCAGCTCCCTAACGCATGGCCTCCGGTGGCGCAATCAACGAATCCAACGCCGCGTGATTCGCCGCCGGGGCAGCCTCAGCCGGTGCAACCTTGCTTTGGGGGGCAACCACCGACTCGCGATCGAGAATCATTGGCTTGATCGGTTGTGTCGTTTGGCTCGGTGCCGAATGAGACACCCAAGCCAAACCACTGGCCACCATCAACCCATAGCCCGCATACAAATGCCAAGGCTGCAACTGCACCCCGATCGCAGACTTTTGGGTGGGTTGGTACCAGCCCGGAACCACCGAAATGGACTCCGTATCGGGCAATGCGCGCGCCAGGGCTATCCCATCCAAGCCCAACGACTCACCCATCCGCCGCACGAAACCCCGCACGTAGATTCGTTCGGGCAAAACATTAAACTGACCCGACTCGATCGCCTGCAAATGTTTGAGAGGGATATGGGTGTGGGCGTGCAACTGTTCCAGATTCCATCCCAACCGCTGGCGGGTGGCACGCAAAATGCGTCCAGTTTCCTGGAGGGCGCTTTCCCAGTCGATCGCACTGTCAGTCAGGAATGCTGTTTCCAGGATGGGCGCGCTGGCCAGGGGACGAGCCTGCGATCGCGTCATGGGGCGATCGGGTTCCGTAGGTTCCGCCAGATCCAGTGGATACCAATTGCGCTCAAACAAATTCATTAACAAGTCGGGTAAGTCGAAGGGGTTTTCTCCCCCTTCCCTTGCGTCTGGCCACACGCCAATGGCCCCCGATTGTTGATTGGCCATTGCCAGACCAGCAGCCGGTGTCAAAGGTTCGCGTAGGTCAGATGGCAAGGTCACTTCGCGATCGAACTCCCGATCGAGGGCGATCGCCAAATTGGCCGCCTCACGGCCCACCGCAGTCAGCGCATCATGAATGACTTCGCTCGCATCGCCCACAAGGTTTTGGAGCACAGCCACAGCTTGCCGGTAGGCAGGACTATTGCTTAACTCGGTCTCGACTCGTGCCAACAGCCCATTGACCGTTGTGGCTTCATTCAACCTGGGTGGTGTGACTTGAGCGAGCATGAACTCTCCTCCTGGCTGGCTGTCATACCTTCCCAATTGCGGGGACTACTTTCAGGAGAGTTTGCCGAGGGGGCGTTGTTTGGCCCCTGGGTTGCCATTCAGTTACAACCGCTTTGGCAGGTTAATGGGCTTGAACTCTGGGCTTGATCGCAAGCTGCGATCCCAAGGGTTAAGCATTACGTTTTTTAACGTTGGGTCAAGACTGATCACCCCTGATGGTCTTTAATTCCGGGGCAAGGTGATCAGGCGAGAAAAGTCGGGCGAGAAAAGTCGGGCGAGAAAAGTCGGGCTACAAAGGATGGATAGCGCCTGGGAAGCACCCTGTGCATCGTCCTTGGCTGCCCTGCACATCGTCATCAGGCGGCATCGGATCAATCATGATTTCAGTTCCCCAAGTTTTACGATCGCTGTTGTTGAGTGGGCTTAGTGTGACCGGTGTGGGGTTGATGGGGTTGCAGCCTGTGCGATCGGAAAGCGTACTCCCATCCCCCAAAGATCGCTATCACGAAGCCATTCGAGATGCGGCCGTTGTTGATCCTTCAGAAGTGGTGTCAGGCTTGATACCACTCACGCTTGAAAATACCAATTTGGTTTGGCAGGCCGATCGCCAACGGTTGTTGGTTGTGACCTGGAAAAGCCAATCGTCGTTCGATCGCTTCATCAAACCTGTCACCAACAGTTCCACCAACGAAAAACAACTGATTTGGGTGACGGCGGCTCCGCAAGTGCAACAGTTTTGTCAGCAATATCGCCAACAAAATCCCAACGCTACGGCGACAGATCTGAAGCTGCGATTGCAACAATATTTAGGTCTCGATCCCGACTGGAATTACGACGTTTTTGTGGAGTTGTGGGTGGATGCGCGGGATTTGGTGCGTCCCTGTGCAGACCCTGAGGTGAGCGATCGCCAATGCCAAGTGGACTTTCCTGCTCAGTTGCTGGAGGCCAACCCGACTGCGCCATGGTCGGCCAGCCAGCCGCAAGTGGCGGGGATTACGCCGCGATCGGGCATTGTCCACTACCCTTCGTTTTTTCGGGAGCTTTATTACCGCAGCATTCGCACCAACTTGCAGCCCTTTACGGGGCTGGGCTACACCTACGACTGGGGCAATCCCCAGAGCAAAGTTGGAGCCAGTGAATTTGTTTTGCTGCCCGGGGCTGCTTATACGATCGAGATTGGTTTCGTTACTCGATCATTAGGGGGCAAGGGGCTTAAGCTCCTTGTCTAACACGATTGATTTCGCACAATTAACCCAGTGAATTAGAGCAGTTGTACTACTACTGTTTTAAGCCAATGATTTAATTTGGTTACGCTCCTAGGGGCGGGAGCGGTGGGTTGGGGAGAGATTGACTCGATCGCGTGCCTGCAGGTTTTGGCGTAGTTGCTGCACCAGGGCAGTGCCAATGTAGCGATCGCACCAACGGGCCATTTCCCACAACACATGGCCGGTGGCCTCCCGCGAGGCATAGCCATGATCCTCGTAGGGCAACATCACCAACCGAGCCGTGCCCCCCAGGCCACGCAGGGCATCGTATAGCCGCTCGCTTTGAATGGGATAAGTGCCAGGATTGGCATCGCTTTGGCCGTGAATCAGCAGCAGTGGCTCATTGATGCGATCGGCAAAGGTGAAGGGCGACAGGCGGGTGTAGGTTTCACGCGCTTGCCAATAGCTGCGTTGCTCGCCTTGAAAGCCAAAGGGGGTGAGGGTGCGATTATATGCGCCGCTGCGGGCAATGCCGGCTTTGAAAAGGTTGGTGTGGGCGAGCAGATTGGCCACGGTGAACGCGCCATAGGAATGGCCGCCCACCATTAGGCGATCGCGATCGCCCAGCCCCCGGCCGACCACGTAATCTACAGCGGCGGTGGCTCCGGCAATCAACTGCTCAATGTAGGTATCGTTGGGTTCTGCGCCGTTTTCGCCCACAATCGGCAGGCTGGGATTGTCGAGCACGCCATAGCCCAAGCCAAGTAAAAATAGCTCGGAATCGCCTTGGGGGCGGCTAAAGAGATTGGCGGAAGTAGTGACTTGGCCTGCTGTGCTGCGATCGCCATAGTCCTCGGGATAGACCCAAAAGACGATCGGCAGAGGGCCATCGTGCTCCGGCTTGTAGTTTGGGGGCAAATAGAGCGTGGCAGAGAGGGGCACTCCATCAGCGCGTTGATAGCGAATCACCTCTTTGCGAACGTGGGCAAACTGGGGCATCGGGTCGCGATATTGCGTCAGGGGGCGAATGGCCGTGGGCGATCGGCGATCGTGCAGCAAAAAGTTAGGGGGTTCCTGTTGGGATTGGCGCTGGGTGATGAATTGTTGTTCGTCATCGAGCAAGTCCACCACGGTTTCGTAATAGGGATCGGCGGCCTGCCAGAGGCGATCGGTTTGCCCGGTGGTTAGATTCCAGCGATCGAGAAATGGGTAAATCCCTTGGGGCGATGCGCCGTCACCGGCCAAGTAGATAGACGTGCCATCTTTAGCGAGTCGCAGCACCAGCTCACCGAAGGGGCCAGGGGTCAGCAAGGGACTGCCGGGATCGCGGTAATGGTCTTGGCTGTTGCGATCGACCCGCAATTGCGGTGGCTGTTGGGGCTGGCTCGGGTCCATTTGCCACAGGCGAGTGCGGCGGCGACCATACCAACTGTCGGAAATTAGGGCCAGGTGATTGTGCCCCCACCACGCTTGGTCAAACCGATCGGGCGATCGCCACAGCTCCACGGGCGGGCGATCGGGCTGGTCAGCCTCCAGGGTGTAGAGGGCATCTCGCCAAGGGGCTGGTTGCTCCGGATCGCCACTGTCGAGGGCTTCAACCCAATAGAGCGTGGCTGCTCGATCGCTGCGCCAACCAAAGCTGCGGCGGCCCGATCGCACCGCATCAAACCGAGGCGATAGACCTTCGGCCAGGGGCAAGCTGGCCAGCAGGGTTGAGGAGCGGCGGTTGAGGTCATGCAACACAAACCGACGGGCGAAGCGATCGATCGGCACTTGGTAGGAAAACGGCCGCTGAATGATGTCTGCAATCAGGTAATTGCCATCGGGTGAGGGCATCACGTTGTAGTACAGATCGGGATCAAGCAAGGGAGATCGTTCCCCCTTGAGGGAAATCCGCTCGATCGCCGATTGGAAGTAATACGCAAACAGCGCCTCATCGTGACTGCTTTTCAGCAAATGGGTGTAGGTGCGCGTGGGCGATCGTTGGCCATCATGCTCTGAAATGAGCGGCCCGAGCGGCACGGAAGGCCTAGGAGGAGGCGCACCGCGATCGGTTGGAATAGTTCGACAGACCAGACCCCCATCCCCCGGTAGCCAGTCGCAAGGACTACCCGCCGCCGCGTTCAGGATTGGATTGCTTAGGCGGCGGGCCTGGGCCTGTTCTAGGTCAATTACCCAAAGTTCTAGACCGCGATCGGTGCGATGAGTTGCTGACAAATAGCGCCCATCCCGCGACCAACGCAGGTGATCCAGCTCCACTTGGTCGGGCAGGGCGATCGGGCGTTGGCGGCCGCTCGCCACGTCAATCACCGAGATCGGATGATAGGTGCGGCCGCCGATCGAGCTGTTGGTGCGCGGTTCGATCGTCAAACCAGCCAAGGACAACACCGGTTGGGCCAACTCAGCCAAAGACGGCGGGCCCGAAGGTCGAATTTCGAGGCCGTAGCGGCGATTGGGCGAAAACGCCACATCCGGCAACTGGGGAGCACGAAACATCGGCTCGATCGGGTGCGGCGGCGCTTGCCAAGTGGGGCCAGTCACAGGGCCAGTCACAGCAATTGAAGAGGTCACCTGTGCGGCGATCGGGGACGCAGCACCACCCAACCAAACCGGCCAACACACCAGGGGCACTGACCACTGCACCGACCATTTCAGGAGCCGCCGATTCAGGAGCCGCCGCAAGACTCGATCCCCGAACCCATCACAACCCATTGGTTGGCGCAAAATGTGACTCCACTGGGTCATCCATGGGGTCAATTGATCCAATTGTGGCGATTGCGGAACCGAACCCCATCGCCGCTTTTGGGTGAGCTTCAAGCTAACTCCATCAGACACGCTGACCCACATCCCTCAAAAGCATAGAAGACCCCAATGCACCGAAAAATTCCAAGCTCTTTTGCCAAAAACACCCCCAATAATTGCTAGTTCCGCCGCCAGTTCCGCCAATGGCGATCACAAGTTAAGCAGCTTGAAAGGGGCAGGATTGATGGCTAACCCAATTCGTTTCGCGATCGCGAGTCCTGGGTTATGGGAGAGCTTTCAGTATTAGATCAATGTCTAATTGATCGATGTCAACAGTAATTAGGCAAAGCATTCTGTGCCATTTTTTATACTGAATTGTCGTTCTCTGGAATCAATCATTGGGTACAAAAACTTGTGGAAAAAACCCAAAAGTAAAATTGACAGGTGTGCTGCCGAATTCAATATTCTCAAAAAACTGACCAATGCAACAGGGTTGATGGCAGCAGATTGGGCAAAGGTCTCCTGGCTAATGCCCTGCTAGAATGACCATTTATAGTTAAGCGTGTATTGATTTATACAATGAAGATTGTGCGTTCTAGTATTGTTTTTTACACCTAAAATTCTGGGGATAGTTAATCTTTGCGATCGCAATCATCATCCCTCAAGGGAGCTTTTGGGGGCAGCTTGCATAATCAAATCTGGCAACCTGCGATCGTGACAGAGCACAAGTAAAAATTCGAAAAACTAATCTGTTTTCAGCATTCTCCAGTCTGAAATCACAACCAATACCAGCCACCCAGCCCGCGATCGCCTAGCACATTGGCTATGTAGATCTGCTCATGCTTTATGCTCAAAATTAATGCGAACTTACCCCAAATTTCGCCTTAGATTCTCAGTCTCTCTTCCAGCAGCGAGTGTTCCTTCAATAACACGCAATACCGTGCGTAGAGATCAGTGCTGGGCTTGTTCACAGCACTCTCTAAAGGTGTTATCTAAAGATGCTGACTGAAGACACTCTCAGTAGGTTGGTGAAGTCCAAGAAGCCAGCGATCCTGGTGCATGGTTTTGCCCCATGAGTTCCCTCGTTTGGCAAATTCAGCGCCGAACCCTTGGATTTGAGCTGAGAGAGTCTGATGGGAACCGGCTGAGGGCTGTCCCTGTGTGTCCTAGACCGGCGGGAGGAATGATTGAGGGGTACTGTTCCAGATCCTGGGCTTGGCTGTGAGGGCCAAGCGCGATCGGTCGGCACTTGGGGCGATCGAACTGTGTGCGGCCAACCGATCGCTCCTCCCTTTCAATCATTTTCAATCATTACAATTCGTCACTCAATTCTGAATTTTGTAACTAGCCACTGACAGAATCCGGGTTGGAAAATTGCAAAGCATTTCAGTTCGCTACAAGTTTGTGATTTTTATTGAGTAAGGGATGGGCATCACCGGGGATCGCGGTAGGCTGACCTCAAAACGATTTGGATCAAAGCAGCCGTCATGAGTGAATTTTTAGACTTCCTAAAACATCAGTTTGCCTACGTTGCGATCGGGGAGTTTCGTCCCGGTAAATTCGCAGAGGCCCAGCAGCTTTTTGAGGCTGCTGTTTCGACCTATAAACAGGGTTTCCAAGGGGCTTATCTGTTGCAAGAAAATAATAGCGATCGCGGAATTGCTGTGATTTTCTGGGACAACATCGACGATATGGATGCCAATCGCAATGAGGTTTGCGAAGCAATTTTTGCCAAAATGACCCATTTGTTTGTGCGGCCACCTGTCACCAATTTCTATGAGGTTTGTAGCAAAATTCAACCGGAACAGCGTGAATTGGCTGCGGTCTAGACCGGTAACTGGATGATTGACCAACTCGTAGCGATCGAGTTGCCATTCGCAGTGCTAGTATCAACAATTAATCTCAAGCATCTGTATCAGGATTCTCTGAGAGGATGTCTGAAAAGTATCTTTTGGCACAGGCAAAGCACCAATAGTCGTGGGGGAGCAAGGGGCTTCAGCCTCTTGTCTGCGTCGATCCCTGGAACCGCAGCTAATTGACGCGGATGGAGTATCACTTTTACAGTAGTTCCGATCAACAATGAGATCATAAAAGCCTTTGCCAATAAAGGTTTCAGGTCATAATTCGTCTCATTTTTGATTGACGCTACTATAGCTTTTCAGACATCCCCTGAGTGATATGGATGAAAGGCAGGATGAATGGCAACGGGCCCGATCGCTGTTTCAGCGGTTGTGGGGATACGACGGATTTCGATCGCCCCAAGGGGACATCATTCGCGCCCTGTTGAATCAACAAGATGTGCTGGCGATTTTGCCGACGGGCGCAGGCAAGTCCATTTGTTTTCAGTTGCCTGCCCTGCTGCGATCGGGGCTGACGGTGGTGGTGTCGCCCTTGGTGGCGTTGATGGATGCGCAGGTGGTTGGCCTCCAAGCCAAGGGACTACCGG
Organism: Oscillatoriales cyanobacterium; assembly: GCA_004292515.1. GTDB lineage: Bacteria > Cyanobacteriota > Cyanobacteriia > CACIAM-69d > CACIAM-69d > CACIAM-69d. The sequence goes on along the minus strand of RDXB01000093.1, from coordinate 10,670 downwards.
CGGCGACCTTCCATAGTGAGATACCACGATCGCAACAGTTTGAAACCCTGCAACGCCTGCGACAGGGGCAGTTGCGGTTGCTATATCTGTCGCCCGAGAGTTTATTGAGCCAGCGTATTTGGCCGCTGTTGCTGCATCCCGAGGTGCGGTTGCAGGGGTTGGTGCTCGATGAGGCCCATTGTTTGGCGCAGTGGGGCGACAGCTTTCGGCCAGCCTATCGCCGGTTGGGGGCTGCTCGCCAAGCCCTGGCCACCGCCTTGGGCCGTCCGATCCCGATCGCTGCGTTCACAGCCACCGCCACACCGACCGATCGCGCCACGATCGCCACCGTGTTGAGTCTTCAGGAGCCGGTGCTGTTTGAGCGATCGCCCTACCGCGCCAATTTGCAACTACAAGTGCAGCGCTGTTGGGTACTGGCCCAGCGCTGGTGGCGGTTGCTGGCTTGGCTGCGATCGCATCCGGGAGAGTCGGGCCTGATTTACGCGCGCAGTCGTCGGGATTGTGAGAGTCTGGCCGCGCGCTTAATAGATCGGGGCCAGGCTGTGGCGGCTTACCATGCGGGCCTACCACCGGGCGATCGTCGCCGCCTTGAACGAGATTGGTCGAATGGAACGTTGGCCGCCTTGGTTTGCACCAGCGCCTTTGGTATGGGCATCGACCGCCCCGATGTGCGCTGGATCGTCCATTGGCACGTCCCCCTGATCCCAGCGGAATATATCCAAGAAATTGGCCGGGCAGGCCGGGATGGCAAACCTGCTGAGGTGTTGTTGCTCACGAGTGAACCTACCGGCTGGCTAGAACCCACTGATCGCCAACTCAGCCGCTTTTTTCAGCAGCGCCAACAACAGCAGTTGCGTGATCTGTGGCGGATTGCTCGCCAGTTGCCCCCCGCCGGCTCGATCGCCGAAATTGCCGATCGCTTCAACAATGGCCCGATCGCCCTCAGTTGGTTGCACACGCTCGATCGGCTCGTTTGGCGCGATCCATTTCACTACCAGTTGTCAGATCCATTGCCCCGATCGATGCCGTTGCCAACCCAGTCCGATCGCCTAATGCAGCGCTATGGGAGCGATCGCGGCTGTCGCTGGCACTACTTGCTCACCGCCCTCGGCTGGCCCCCAGCAACCCACTGGCGCTGTGGCCGGTGCGATCGGTGTTGCTAGCGGCTCCCATACTCAATTCAGTGGGCTAGGACTTACGCAGGATTTTTAAAACCCTCACCCCTAGCGCCTCCCCCAAGTTGGGCGATGGGAATCCGAATCAGGCTGACCCCCTTGTTACCGTCCCAGGAGAAGGGGTTGGGGAACGAGGGCAATTGAGGTTTTGGAAGTTTTGCGTAAGTCCTGTGGGTAAAGGTTCCATGCAAAAGGCGATCGCCCAATCAAAGCGATCGCCCTCCCCGAGTCTTGATTTTGGGACAACATCTGTCGATGTGAATGGCGATGCGAATGGCGATGTGAAATGCGCAATGAATGGCGCATTTCCCTCACATCACCCCAGCACATCGCCCCAGATGTTGCATTCCTAGAGACTTCTTTGGGTTACTTCTTCAGATCCTTTGCCATGTTGCGGAAGGCATCCAGGTTGCGATCAGACTTGCGGCGTTCCAGGGTGTCGCCCGAGGTGCTGGCATTGGCGATCGGGGCGCTGTCGGTTTTGCTGCTAGTGGCAGCGGGCTTGGTCTTAGCGGGCTGCTCAACCGGCACAGTGCCCTTGGGGAAGCTCTTGTGCACCTCCACTTCCTTGCGCATCCGCTCAATGTCGCCAAAGGTGCGGGCAGTGTCAAAGTCGAGGAAAAATTCTGCCGTTTCTTTTTTGGGCTTCGGTTGGGGGGCGGCTTCTTCTTTTTTGCTACCGCCAAACAGGCCGCGAATGAATCCGGTCATGGGGCTTGCGCTCTCTTGCTCTAAAGGTGGAAGGGGGCCGAAAAGAAAATTAAGAGAATTTCATTAATTTCTGTGAATCAATTATAAGGAAGGATTCTACGAGTTCTCGCAAACCCTGATGAATTTCGTCAGCGTTTCGTTAATTTCACCAATCTGGACAGACCTGACCCCGCCCCCGGGCTGGGCCCCTACAATCGGGATGCGATCGCGCCTGTCGATCGCCCAGGTTTTAACAATTTTTTCTTTGATTCCCTATCCCGTACCTGACTATGGCTTCCGATCGCTTCGATCTCAGCAGTTCGCCGATCGCGCCCTCGGTCGATCACCCCGAGCCACCACCCACCCCACCCAAGCTGACCCTAGCCACCATGCTGCGCTTGGGCCTGTTTCAAATGGGACTGGGGATGATGTCGGTGCTGACCCTGGGCTTGCTGAATCGGTTGATGGGTAACGAGTTGGCGATTCCGCTGGATGTGGCCGCCGGGGCGATCGCCATGCACCAAGTGATTGCCCCGGCCCGCGTTTGGTTTGGGCAACTGTCCGACGCAAAACCGCTGTTTGGGCTGCATCGATCGGGCTATGTCTGGGTTGGGGCCGCCTTGCTGGCGATGCTCTCCTTCGCGACCGTGCAAGTCATGTGGCAGTTGGGCGCGGCCGTGGCGGCGGCGGGCCAATGGTCTTGGGAGGGTTCCGTGGGGTTGTGGACGGTGGCATTGGGAATCTTGTTTGCCTGCTATGGCTTGGCCATTAGTGCCAGTTCCACCCCCTTTACGGCCCTGTTGGTGGATGTGTCTGACGAGGACAATCGATCGAAACTGGTGGGCGTGGCCTGGTCGATGCTGATGGTTGGGATCATTGTGGGGGCGATTCTCACCTCCATTTTGTTGAAAGTCGCTGAAGCAGCCGCCGACCCTGCCGTCCTGCAAGGGGCAATTAATCGCTTATTTATGGTCGTGCCTACGGTCGTGGTGGGCTTGGCCCTGACGGCCACTTGGGGCGTAGAAAAACGGTTTTCGCGCTATGGGTTGCGATCGCACCTGATCGAACGAGAAGACCAAATCACCATCGGGCGAGCCTTGCGGGTGCTGACAGCCAGCCGCCAAACTGCGATCTTCTTCTGCTTTTTGCTGGCCATGACCTTAGGGCTGTTTCTCCAAGAAGCTGTCCTGGAAAACTACGGTGGCGAAGTGTTCAAAATGCCGCCGTCGGCCACCACCAGCCTGAACGCCTTTTTTGGAACCGGCACGCTGGTGGGTTTGATTGCCACCGGGTTTGTGTTGATCCCCAAGCTGGGCAAGCAACGAACTACCAAGCTGGGTTGCCTACTCACCACCGTTTCCCTAGGGCTGATTGTGCTGGCGGGCTTTTCGGCTCATCCCGATCCGGCGGTGGTCGGTGCGGCCAACCCGGATACACTGAAGGTTGCCGTGGGACTGTTTGGGCTGACGGCGGGGATTGTCACGACCGGAGCCTTGACCCTGATGCTGGATCTGACTGCGGCAGAAACGGCGGGCACGTTTGTTGGGGCCTGGGGGCTATCGCAGGCGCTGGCGAAAGCTGCTTCCACTTGGCTGGGTGGGTTGATCTATCAGCGGGTGGGCTTGGCCCTGTTTGGGCAGCCGATCTATGGCTTTGCGACGGTGTTTGGGGTGGAGGCGATGATGATGTTGGTGGCGATCGGGCTGTTGTGGTGGGTGAATGTGCGCGAGTTCAAGACCGATTCTCAGCAGGCGATCGCCCAAGTGTTGCAGGTGGAAATGGACTAGCTGGCAATGGACTAGACCATGGTGTGGGTGATTGCCCATCGCGGCAGCTCGGCATCGGCTCCCGAGAACACGATCGCGGCGATCGAACAGGCGATCGCCGATGGAGCCGACGCGATCGAGCTGGATGTGCAAGAGCTGGCCGACGGGACGCTGGCGATTTTGCATGATCTGAATTTGCAGCGGTTGGCTGGGGTCGATCACCCTAGCCACGAACTAACGGTGGCGGATCTCGCCGATCTGGATGTAGGCCGCTGGTTTGGGCCGGCCTTTGGGGCGGCGCGGATTCCCACCCTGGCGCAGGTGTTGGCGCAAGTGGGCGATCGCGTGGCCTTGAACCTAGAGCTGAAGGTGCATGGTCACGAGCGCCGCTTGCCGGAAGCCGTCGTAGCGCTACTGGGCCAGTTTCCCCGATCGCGCGTGGTGGTCACGTCCTTTGACTGGTCGATGTTGCAGCGGGTTCAGACGATCGCGCCGCACCTGCCGATCGGGCCGATCGCGGCGCAACCGATCGACTGGGCTGCCCTGGCTGCAAACCTGGGGCCGGTAGCGGTCGTGTCGTTGCACCACCGCTTGCTGGATCAGGCGATCGTCGATCGGGTCAAGGCCCTACCCGCTGCTCTCTGGGTTTGGACAGTGGATGACCCAGCCCTGGCCCAAGGAGCGATCGCCCTGGGGGTGGATGGCCTGATGACGAATTGCCCACAACGGTACGCACAATCTTCGCAATCCTGATGAACTCACGACTTGATCGCGCCGTTAGCGCTGATTTGCAAAATCGCTGAAGTCGTCGTGAAGTGGCGATCAACCCAGGTAAACCATGACTCGCAATGGCAGGTGATTCTGAAATTTTGATCCCGAACTGACGTTGGATGAATTTCAGATTTCTAGACATCTCACAAAGTGATGCTAGGGAGTACAAATTAACCGATGAATCGATCTCAATATCGATCTCAATACCGATCTCAATTTGGATTGAAAATCATCTAAAAAATGACGGAACAAGCTTGGCGTAGCGCTGCTCAATTTTGTTGAAATGGGCGATCGTGTTGGCTTGCTGGCTTATTCACGAGTTTTTCACGTTTTTCCGATAGAGTTATAACTCATCAAGGGATCACATTCCATAGCCATGTAATAATTGCAGCTTGATCAATTCAATTTCGGTCATTGAGTTCAGTCCATCTAGGTGCTGAACTGATTGCTGATCGCGGTACTTAAAACCATCTAGATCATTACAAAAACGCTGCAAAGCAACTTTTTAGGCACGCTCTATTAAGACAGGGACCTGAATCAAGTCAGCCCGCTCAGGTTAACCGTCCAGATTTCTGGGAAACCGGTTCAGCGCTGGTGCAGGTTCTGCCAGCCATGATTGATCGCCCACCACTCGACTCTGCCACGCAGTGACCCACCATGACCGTCTTGACCGCCACCCTCGATCGCCCCTTTGGCCACCCCGAGCAAGCCGCTGACTACGGGTTGGTCGATGCCAACGCCCAAATGGCCATTACGGCCCTGAGCCAATGGGCACTGGTTGAGTCCAGCCTCGACAGCTTGTTTGAGCGGACAATGCGGGTGGTGGTAGACGTGCTCCAGGTTGCCTACAGTGGGATTTGGCGGGTGCTGTCCGATCGACAATCCCTGCGGCGGGTGGTGACGCTGCCCGCCACTGCCGGGGCTGAGAACCTAGAAATCACGGTGGCGAGCGAGCCGCTGGTGCAAGATTTGCTGGCAGCAGAATCCCAACTGCTGACTGCCAACAAACCCCTGGTTAGCGGGATTCACAACTTTCCTTTGCCTCTGCCCCCCAACAGCCAAAGTGGTTTGATTTTGGGCATTGTGGGTCGCGATCAACTGCTGGGGTGCTTGGAAATTCACCACGACCAGCCCCGGGATTTTTCGCCAGAGGATGTGTATTTTTTGCAGGCGGTGACGAATGTACTGGCCAGCGCGATCGAACGCAAGCGATCGGAAGCGCTGATTGCCACCCAAAGTCGTGTGTTGCGGTCGATCGCCACGGGCCAAAAGCTGGACGCGATTTTTCACCAATTGTGCGAGCTGCTGGAGCAAGACTTGCCCGGAGCCTATTGCTCAATCCTGGTGCTCGATCGCGCCGAAAAGTGTCTGCGAGCCGGAGCCGCCCCTAGTCTCCCCGCCGAGTTTGCTCGGGGGGTCGATGGCCTGTTAATTGGGGAATGCGCCGGGTCTTGCGGCACCGCCGCCTATCGGGGGGAGCCGGTGTTTGCCGCCGACATTGCCAACAATCCCCTTTGGGCTCCGTTTCGGGATTTTGCCCTCGGCCACGGGATTCGCGCTTGCTGGTCATCGCCCTTTTTCTCGGCTGACGGAGAGGTGCTGGGGACTTTTGCCCTGTCCCACCGGTTTGCCTGTCACCCCACGCCCTATCACCTGGAGGCGATCGCCACCGCTGCCAACTTAGCTAGCATTGCCGCTGAATCCTGCCGCCGCGCCCAGGCCTTGCAAATGGCCAATCAACAACTGGAACAAAAGGTGCAAGAGCGCACCAGCGAACTGAGCAGCACCCTAGTGCGACTGCGTCAAACCCAATCCCAACTGATTCAAGCTGAAAAAATGTCCAGTTTGGGGCAAATGGTGGCAGGCATTGCCCATGAAATTAATAACCCAACGGCATTTATTTCCGGTAATTTGCACCATGCCGAAACCTATTTCCAGGATTTGGTCGAAGTGCTGCAAGCCTATCAAGCGGAATATCCGCATCCTTCGCCAACGGTAATTCAGTGCCTGGAATCGGTTGATCTGGAATTTCTGATGGGTGACTTGCCTAAAGTTTTAGGATCGCTCCATTCAGGCTGCAATCGGATTGCCAACATTGTGACAGGATTGCGGAATTTTTCGCGCCTCGACGAATCATCCATGAAAGCGGTGGATTTGCATGAAGGGCTAGAAAATACCTTCATGATTTTGAATCACCGCTTGATGGGACCAGGGCAAGATCCCCTGTTGCGCGTCGTTAAGCAATATGGCAATTTGCCCCTGGTGAGCTGCTATGCCAATCAGCTCAATCAGGTGTTTATGAATCTATTGAGCAATGCGATCGATGCGCTCTATGAACGGCGGCTAAACTCGCCAGAAGACTATATTCCCTCTCTGCGGGTGGAAACAGAAATGGCCGCCAACGATCGCGTGCGGATTTTGATTCACGACAATGGATCGGGGATTGACCCGGGGGTGCAAGAGCGCATTTTCGATCCGTTCTACACCACCAAGCCCGTGGGTCAAGGCACGGGGCTGGGCCTATCCATTAGCTATCAAATTGTGCAAGAGCAGCACAACGGTCGGCTGTATTGTCATTCAACGCCGACCGATGGCACCACGTTCACGGTGGAAATTCCGATCGCCCCGGTTGTCGCGAAGTTGCACCCCTAAGCCAGCCGATCGCGCCTGCCGGTTGGGCTATGTGGGGCGATCGCTCGCGGCGATCGCCTGGCCGGCAATCCAGCCCGTAGACCAAGCGCTCTGGAAGTTGAAACCGCCGGTAATGCCGTCAATATCCAGAATTTCCCCCGCAAAGTAGAGGCCGGGGCAATGGCGACTTTCTAGGGTTTTGAAGTCCACGGATTTGAGATCCACACCGCCACAGGTGACAAATTCATCCTTGAAGACACCTTTGCCGGCGATCTGAAATTCCCCTTGCACCAGCTCCTGCACCAAGGATTCGATCGGCCCCTTGGGCAAATCCCCCCAGCGCTGGTCGGGAGCTACCCCCACCGCAAAGACCAATTGTTGCCAGAGCCGTTTTGGGAGTTCGAGTGGGCCGGAGGTGGACACGGCCCGCTTGGCATTGGCTTGTTTAAGCAATCGCAGGCGATCGCGTGCCATCTCTGCCGATTCCTCGCCCAGCCAGTTGACCTGGAGGGTGGCGCGGTAGCGGCTGTCGTGGAGCGATCGGGCCCCCCAGGCCGACAACTTCAGCACCGCCGGGCCGCTCAAGCCCCAATGGGTAATCAAGATCGGGCCGATTTGCTCCAGCGGGGGCTGTCGTTTCTTGGAGCCGCCATCGTTGGGCGACAGCAGCCGCACTCGCCCCCGCTCCACCGACAAGCCTGCCAACGTATCAAGACGCGGATCGGGAATCGCCAAGGTAAACAACGACGGCACGGGCGGCACGATCGAATGGCCCAAGGCGGCGGCCCAGCGGTAGGCACTGGGTTGGCTGCCCGTGGCCAGCAAGACCCGATCGGCCCACAGGGTCTGGCCCGATCGCAACTGCACCGCAAATTCCCGCCCATCGTGGCGCACATCGCTAACCGGCGATCGCAACCGCAATTCCACACCCGATCGAGTCGCCGCCCGCAACAGACCATCGGCGACCGTGCTGGAGCGATCGGTGGTGGGAAACATGCGCCCATCCGGCTCGGTTTTCAGCAACACGCCCTCAGCCGCAAACCAGGCGATCGTGTCCTGGGGCTGAAACCGACTGAAGGGGCCGCGCAAGGCCCGATGGCCGCGCGGATAGCTCTGAACGAGCTGCGACGGCTCAAAGCAAGCATGGGTGACATTACAGCGCCCACCCCCGGAGATCAACACCTTGCTGAGAAATTGGGGCCCCGCTTCCAGCACCACGACTTCAGCCGCCGGGTTTGATCGGGCACAGGCGATCGCCCCAAAAAAACCAGCCGCCCCCCCTCCAATCACCACCACCCGCAGCGAATCAGCCTCGGCCAAGGCCGCGCGATCGGCATTCACCATGCCCTAACCCCCTGTGATCATGGGCCAAGTGATCATGGGCCAAAAATGCGCCCCAATCCGAAACAAGCTCAGACCAATGAAGCTCAACAGCGCCACAAAAATCACGACATTTGCAATTTCAGACAGTTTATTCACGGTGCTCTTGGATTCCGACTCGCCATCGCCATTATCTGGGCCGAATGCCCCGGTTGGGCGATCGGGAGCGATCGCGCCTCGGGATGGCGATCTGGTTTGCCCGCACCGATGGGTTGAATCGATGGGTTGAATCGATGGGTTGAACTGACAGGACTGACACAAAACCTCAAATTGCCCTCATTCCTCAACCCCTCCAGGACGGGAGCAGGGGAGTCAGCCTGATTCGTGTTCCCCTCGCCCAACTTGGGAAAGGGGCTAGGGGTGAGGGTCTGAGAAAATCCTGCGTCAGTCCTCACTGAATCACGGCACTCCCGGGCAGTTTAAGACCGATCGAGCAAACGGGCCACTCGTTCGGCGATCGCGCGGCTGACCAGTTCGTTGCCCAGATCTGACAGATGGATCGAGTCGCGGAAGAGGTTGACTCCCTGAGGGCGATCGCGCCAAGCCGGTAAAAAGTCGAGCAGCCCAATCCCCTCGCGGGCCACAAATTCGCCCAGGCGATCACGGGCTTGGGCTTCGTAGTCGCGGCCCTGGCCTTGCACCTCTCGCCGTAAAGGGGTGATCGCCACCACAAGCACGGCGTGCTGATCGCGGGCATAGTCGCGAATCTGGGTGATCGTACCCAGGTTGATGCCCACGATGTCGCCCCGTTCGGGCGGTAGGTTTTGCAGTTCTTGAGGGGGGGGAGCGGGTCGCAGCCGCTGCCACAGTTCAATCCAGGCTAGGGGTGGCTCGCGATCGGGATAGTTGGGATCGCGGCCCACCCGCACCGATGAGGGGGCCGCCGCAAACAAATCATCGGTGTTGATCAGCAAAACGATCGCCTTGGCAGAAAACGTGCCAAAGGCCCGTAGGTAGCCCAGCTCGTTGCGGGGGCCCCAGGAGTTGGCCGACGCATTCAGCACCTCGATCGGACGGTTGGTACGGGCAGTGGATTGGGCGATCGATCGGCTCAAGCCATGGATGGGCAAAAAGCGCACCAGTTCTCGTTCGAGGCTTGCCCCTAGGGTGTTTTCATCATCCGTCCACCAGCCCCCGTTGGCGATCGAGTCACCCAGCAGCAACACACGCAGGGTTGTGCCCTCGGGGGTGAGGGCAGGGCCGCGCATCGAATGGGCATTGACCGAAATGCGGTTGCCAAAGCGACGAATCTGCTGATCGGGCTTGAGGCGATACCCCGTGTGAGGATCGGCCACGTAGAGCGGCGGCGTGCCAAACCCAAACCGCCAGCGCAGGATTCCTTCACCGATCACGATTGCCAGGGCGATCGCGCCCACCGTGCCGATCGCCCACCATCCCAATGCATTCACTACCCAGCACCTATTCTGCTTCTGCTGCTTGTTAGTCTTAACCTCAGGACTTTTGACATCCTCCCCAGCCTAAAGGCGTGGGGATTCCGGCCCTAAACGAACAACCGAAGCTGCTCGACTAGACCACGGGTTGACGCTTCATCGGCTGCTACCAGCGAGCTGGATTGACGCTTGCCTCCACGTCCGTTTTGAGTCTCGGACTGCCCGCCCGCGACTTGAATATTAATCGCTGCATTGATGTCGCGTTCGCGTAGCGTCTCCGAAGGAGAATCATGCGTTGCACCACAGTGCAGACAAGTCCACTCACGCACATTCAATGGCTTTTTGCCGCCCAACTGTCCACAAGCCGAACAACGCTGACTGGTCGGCTCCCATCGGCTAATGACTTGGAAATCCCGCCCGTAGCGAATTGATTTCCCTTCGATCATTTGGCGGAAGCTGTACCAGCCAGCATCGCCAATTGCCCGTGAGCTTGGTTCTCGCGAACAATTCGGGTCGATAGTTTGTGCAGAAAATCAGTGCGTTGATCCTTGATGCGGGCGTGAATCCGAGCCACCTTGCGACGGGCTAACTCACGGCGATTACTGCCCTTGACCTTGCGGCTAAATCGCTTTTGGGCAAGACGCAACCGCTTCAAGGATCTAGCCAGGGGCTTGGGACTCAGTACCTTTTCACCCGTAGACAGGGTGGCAAAAGTGGTCAGTCCTAAATCGATGCCAACTCCATCATTGACCGCCTTCAGAGCAATTGGATCGACTTCGCACACGAATGATGCAAAGTACCGATTCGCCGCATCTTTGATGATCGTGACCGATGAAGGATCGGATGGCAGCTCCCGAGACCATTTC
>RDXB01000092.1 GCA_004292515.1 Oscillatoriales cyanobacterium | reverse complement strand
CACCCTTTCCGCCATTGGGCCGCTGCGGAGGCCAGGATCGTCCTTGAGTATTGAACTCAGAAGCTACGTTTATCTCGATCGCCTGCAACCGCAACACGCTGCCTATATTGGCACCGTCGCCATTGGTTTTTTGCCACTGCCGGGTGATAGCTCCCTCTGGATTGAAGTATCACCGGGGATCGAAATTAACCGGATCACCGATGTGGCCCTGAAGGCAACTTCGGTGCGGCCCGGAGTGCAGTTTGTGGAGCGGTTGTATGGCTTGCTAGAAATTCACTCCAGTCGCCAAGGGGAAACCCTGACGGCGGGGCGGGCGATTTTGCAAGCGTTGGGTGTCGAGGAGCGCGATCGCCTCAAGCCGCGCGTGATCTCCAGCCAAATCATCCGCAACATCGACGCACACCAAGCCCAACTGATCAATCGCACCAGTCGCGGCAACATGCTGCTGGCGGGCCAAACCCTCTATGTGTTTGAGGTGGAGCCAGCGGCCTATGCTTCCTTGGCGGCCAATGAGGCAGAAAAGGCGGCGCTGATTAATATCTTGCACATCACGTCGGTTGGCAGTTTTGGCCGGATGTATCTCGGCGGTGAGGAACGGGATATTTTGGCGGCGGCGGCGGCGGTGCAAGATGCGATTAACCACGTATCGGGGCGCGATCGCGATGACGATCGCCCCGGTGGGGATGGTCGTCGCCCCGTGTTGTTGACGCGCAAGGAGTAGGGATCGCCGTGGCAGATGCGGTGGACTTGATGTATTTGGGGCGATCGGCGCGGCAATGGTTGGCTTGGCGGGCCGATCGGGGCGATCAGCCCGCAGATTTGAGTGGGGCCGAGCTGGCAGGCTGGGATCTGTCCGAGTGGGATTTGGCGGGCAGCAACTTGCAAGGGGCCCAGCTCGATCGGGCCCAGTTGCGGCAAGCCAATCTCCAAAAAATCCAAGGTTTGGGGCTGCGGGCGATCGAGACCATAGCGATTGGGGTGAACCTACAAGGGGCAATGTTGGTCGCCGCTGAGTTCCCAGGGGCCGACTTGCGCCATGCGGATCTGCGATCAGTGAGTGGCGCTGGAGCTGATTTCACCCGTGCCGATTTGCGCTGGGCCAATGCCAGCCGGGGGGTGTTTGTCCGATCGACCTGGCGCAACGCCCAAGCCAGTGGGGCCATGTTGCATGGGGCGGTGTTGGATTTGGCCAACGCGATCGGCGCGGAATTTGGGCAAGTGCAAGCCTACCGCCTGCAAGGCCGGGAATTGCGGGCGGCGCGATCGCAATGGTCTGGAGCGCAACTCCCGGAAGCCGACCTAGCCAGATCGCATCTGGCGGGGGCCAATTTTGGTTGGGCCAATCTGAGCGATGCCGATTTGCGCGGCGCAGATTTGCGGGGGGTCAACTTCCGAGGGGCAAATCTTTGTCGGGCTGACCTGCGGGGGGCTGCATTGGCGGAAGTGGATTGGCATCTCAGCACCACAGCCGGGGTGCAATGGCCCGATCGCTTTGACCCGCAAGCGATTCCCAGTCGCTCCCTCGATCGCTCAGTTTGCCAAGGTTAATTGCCAAGGTTAATTTTGGCCAAACAGCCTGAATCCTATTCGGGGCGATCGTCGTCTGCTATGTTAAATGCGACAATTCAGCGATGCGTCCCAAGCCCCACGGGTAAGGGACGTTTTTTTGATTCGGAAGCCCAACCAATCCCCTACACTAAAGACCGAACTGCGCTGGCGAACGATTGGGGCCATGGAAAAGGGAACATTAGTAGAGCTAAAGCTCGACGATGAGCGAGTTTTGGCCGTGATCGATCGCCCAGAAGGCAAAAAACTCTTGATTGCGATCGGGGAGCAGGGCAAGACCTACAAAATTCGGCCCCAAGACGCAGCCTACGTGGTTGGCAGCGGTTTTCAAGCTTCAGAAATTGCCAGTTTCCGTGCCGATAGCCAGCCCTATTTTGACCCCGACAGCCTCGAAATTGCCTGGGAACTGCTGAGTGAAGAAAACCGGGCCGTTGATGTCAAAGATCTCAGCACGATGTTGTTTTCAGACACATCCCCGGCGGCTTGTTATGCCGCACACCGGATGCTGAGTGAAGATAAGTTATTTTTTAAGCAAAAGGGCGATCGCTACGAACCCCGGCCAGCCAGCCAAGTTACGGAAATTCGCCGCCAACAGGATCTCGCTCGCCAGCGTGAACAGGAGCAGCAGGCCTTTTGCGATTGGGTGGCTCAGGCGGCTGCGGCCGATCCGGCTGATCGCCCCCCGATCGCCTCCCTTGAGGAATCTCCCTTCCGTCAGCGAATCGAGCTGCTGGAGCGCTATGCCATCCAAGGCGAAGAGATGACCAATCGATCGGCTGCGCTAGACTTACTCGCAAAGCTCGATCGCCCCGCCAACGAGCGCAGCGCCTTCGATCTGCTCGTGGCGCTGGGGGTTTGGAGTCCCCACGAAAATCTGCACTTGCGGCGATCGCAACTGCCCACCCGTTTTTCTGCCAAGGTGTTTGATGTGGCCCGCTCGTACCTGGAATCGCCCCCACCGGATTTGGACCGCGATCGGTTAGACCTAACGCACCTCAAAACCTACACGATCGACGACGAAAGCACCCGCGAAATCGACGACGGCCTCAGCCTGGAATTTCTCAGCGACGGCACCGAGCGAATTTGGGTTCACATCGCCGACCCCACCCGCTGGCTAGAACCGGGCAACGAACTTGACCTCGAAGCCCGCCGCCGGGCCACCACCGTCTACTTGCCCACCGGCCCCGTGCCCATGTTCCCCCACGAGCTGGCTACCGGCCCCATGAGCCTGATCCAAGGTCGCCAATGCTGTGCCCTTAGTTTTGGGATCATTCTTGATGACCACGGAGCCGTCACCAGCTACCAAATCCGCGCCAGCCACGTCAAACCCACCTACCGGCTCACCTACGACGATGTGGATGAGATGCTGGAGTTAGGGATCACCGACGAGCCAGCCCTCACAGCCCTGGCCAAGTGGGCCAAGCGTCGGGAAAGCTGGCGAGCAAGCCAAGGGGCAATTCGGATTGAAATGCCAGAAACCTCAATTTCGGTGAAGGACGAAGAAATCGAAATTCGCGTCCTGGGCAACTCCGTGGCGCGCAGCCTCGTGGCCGAAATGATGATTCTGGCTGGAGAAGTGGCCGCCCGCTATGGCCAAGAGCACAGCCTGCCGATGCCCTTCCGTAGCCAGCCCCAGCCAGAATTGCCCCCGGACGAGGAATTGATGCTATTGCCGGCCGGGCCGGTGCGAGCCTGTGCGATTCGCCGTTGTATGCCCCGCAGCGAAATGAGCACCACCCCCGCACGGCACTCCAGCCTGGCCCTCGATACCTACACCCAAATCACCTCACCAATTCGGCGCTACACCGATCTGCTGGGTCATTTCCAAATCAAGGCGCACCTGCGGGGCGAAACCCTACCCTTTTCGATGAACGAGATGCAGGAACTGGTGCAGGGCGTGAGTTCCACGGCCTACGAGGCCACGTTGGTGGAGCGCCAAACCACTCGTTACTGGATTTTGGAATACCTGCGCCGCAATCGCGGGCCTTGGCAAACCTTGATGTTGCGCTGGTTGCGGGAAGATGATGGCTTGGCTTCGATCTTGCTGGAGGATTTGGGTGTGGAGCTGGCAACCCGCTTCCATCGGGATATTGAACCGGGCGATCGCCTTTGGTTGGAAGTAAGCCACGCCGACCCGCGCCAAGATTCGATTCAATTCCGGGAAACCGCTGTGGAAGGAGCCTTAGCGGAGGCGGTGATGTAGAGCGGTGAATATAGGGCGGTGAATATAGGGCGATCGCCCCCGCCGTCGGCCCCCGCCGTCGGCCCCAGTCAACAAATTTGTCGCTAGAGCTGTGCAAACTTCGCGGAATTGCCTATAATGCTTGAGGTCAAATTTTCCGCCCCCCAAGCCGACTAGGTCTCTCACCCTGTTGAGTTTGTGGGAAACCGAAATTTGAGCCGGGATGTAGCGCAGCTTGGTAGCGCACCTCGTTCGGGTCGAGGGGGCCGCTGGTTCGAATCCAGTCATCCCGATTGTTAATTCGCTGATTGTGATGGTTTGATTGCGCTGTGGCGATCGAACCCCACTGGCCATGGCGTGGCGATCATGCCCCGTCAATTGCGTTGTGGCGATCGCCCAACCAACATCGGCACACAACCAAAGGCAAAAGACAAACCAAAGAGACAGGGGCAGGCCAAAAACCCACCCCTGTCATCATCTATTCATCTCATCTGTTGCGCATCTATTACCCATCTATTGCGCCGTGACCGACTTAGGACAGCGCTTCGAGATAGTCACGCACCTGATTGCGGTGGCGGGGTTGCCGCAGCTTTTGCAGGGCCTTGGCCTCGATTTGCCGTACCCGCTCCCGCGACAAATCTAGCGCCCGCCCAATTTCCGCCAGTGAGTAGGGATTGCTGTGACCCAAACCGAACCGCATTTGGATCACATCGCGCTCGCGGCTGGTGAGCTGGGCCAGAAGCTGTTGCAAGTCCTTTTGCAAGGATTCCCGCATCAGGTTCTCTTCGGGGGAGGCGCTATCCGCTTCGAGCAGGTCGCCCAGCTCCGTATCTTTATCTTTGCCGACCTTGGTTTCCAGGGACACGGCGCGCGGCACACGCATCAACACTTCCCGCACTTGGGCCGGGGTCATCTCCAGTTCCGTTGCCACATCTTCAAGGGTGGCTGTACGGCCTTTGACTTGGGAAATTTTCCGCTGGGCTTTTTTGATTTTGTTCAGTTTTTCGGTGATGTGCACCGGCAGGCGAATGGTGCGGCTTTGGGTGGCGATCGCCCGGGTAATGCCTTGGCGAATCCACCAGTAAGCGTAGGTGCTGAAACGGTAGCCCTTAGTTGGGTCAAACTTCTCGACCGCACGCTCGAGACCCAACGTGCCTTCTTGGATCAGATCCAGCAGTTCCAATCCACGGTTTTGATATTTCTTGGCTACCGAGACGACCAGGCGCAGGTTGGCCTTGATCATCCGTTCTTTGGCGCGTGTGCCTTGGGTTTGGATATCTTCCAGCTCAGTCAGGCTGAGGTTGGCAACTTCGGCCCAGCGGCGCTTGCCTTGGTTGAGGTCGGCTTTCAATTCTGGAACCAAGACACCAGCTTCGCGGGCCCAGCGCTCGATCGAAGGGCGGTGGCCCAAGGTAGCACAGAGGCGATCGCGCACAGCGACCAACTCCACCAGCCGGAGCAACAGGGGATCTTCTGGGCAAGCGGCCGTCTCCCGCAGTCGCAGCAGTTGCATATAGCGCTGGACTTTTTGGGCTTCGGTCACTTCTTCGTCACGGCCCAGCAGGCGCACACGGCCAATTTCTTGGAGGTACAGGCGGACTAGATCCGTGGTGCGGCGGCGATCGCGGCGACCGTCTTGCGCGAGGGCTGTTTTCGCTTCATCCTCATCACCGCTGAGATCCGTTACATCAAAATCTGTCGCCGCCAATTCGCCTTCCATGCTGTGGTCGTCAAAGTCGCGATCGTTGCTACTGAGGGATTCTTCAGGGCGATCGTCGAGCAACCCTTCAGATAATTCAGGTGATGAATCAATCGGTGATTGGCTAAAAAAAGAATCTGAATCAAAAAAGTTGATAGGCATAGCAGTCATAATCTCTACCGCTCCGAAGATGCGCGTGAATCAAACGAGTCAAACACCCTCAATGCGCCAGTTGCTGCATAGCTATCGACCTAATCGCCGCATCAATTTGCTAGATAAAGACTGGATCGCCAGTGCGTGCAAACGGGATAGAGATCGATGGGAAGCTGCCCTGATGCTATCTATGATAGTGAGGCTCCTTTGAATACTGAGTGACGAAAGTATTGTTCTCAAACAATCTTCATCACTCAGCTAGAGCCGTCCAGATCGCTTGGAAATTCCTACTTCAATCACAGCTAAGTTGTGATTTCGATCGCGAGTTCCAGCAAATTATGGGAGCGCACAACTTGCCTGTTCCCAACTGATGGGGACAATTGGAATGTAGCCTGTTAATTCCACCTTTAGTTAGTTACCGCGAATCTGCAAATTCGCAGAAATCTCCCAAGAATCTCTTAAGACTTATTTGGTTTTTTCTTGAATTTTTACAAAGTAACGTAAATTTTTTTAACTGACTGCCAAATACAACACAGTCTGAAACGCTGTCAAAAGTAGCGATTTGGATACTAAATTTTTACTGAGTTTTGCTGAATAGAACGGCTGTTTAGGATGGTCTCAGTTCCTTTAGCCGTCGATGCCATCGAGGTTTCAGCCAGGGTAGCTCTCGATCGGCAATGCTGCACATCTCCCATGCAGGCTAGTGGTCAGCGCGACAGGATCATCAGGGGGATGGCCAAGCTGACCGGGTTGACGAAGGGTTGCGCTGAACCCATCCTAATTTTTGTCTACTAGATCTTGGGTCTGATACCAATTTTGTGAATTAACGCTACGGAAGATCTAGAGCCGGTAAGGATTCCAGGTCAGCATTTGTAGCATTGGCAATCGAAATTGGTATGAGCTGATGGACTTGACCTGTGTTTAAACAACCGCTGCAATGGGGGAATGATCCCACAGCGGGGATCACTCCATTGTTGGGCGCTGAGGTGGTTAGGTGGGAGTTAGAGCGCGATCGCCCCTTGGGGTGCATCAGGGCGCAATCTCGGGTAGCGCTCCATCAGCGATCGCACCTGTTCCGCATGGTAGGAACTGCGGGTCAGGGGCGAAGACACCACCTGCAAAAAGCCCATGGACTCCCCGGCAACCCGCCAAGCTTCAAATTGCTCAGGGGTCACAAACGACTGCACAGCTAGGTGTTTGGGTGAGGGTTGGAGATATTGCCCCAGGGTCAAGATGTCACAGTCCACCGATCGCAGGTCAGCCATTGCTTGGCGCACTTCCGCATCGGTTTCACCCAAGCCGGCCATAATCCCCGACTTGGTGTAGATCCAAGGAGCCAAGGTCTTGGCCCGTTGCAGAAGTTCTAGGGTGCGTTGGTAGTCACCTTGGGGGCGCACGCGACGGTAGAGCCGGGCGACCGTCTCCGTATTGTGGTTAAGCACTTCTGGGGCCGCCGCCAAGATGATATCGAGTGCGGCCCAGTTGCCGCAGAGGTCGGGGATCAGCACTTCGATCGTCGTCCCAGGCGAGGCCGATCGCACCGCTACAATGCATTGGCGAAACTGCTCGGCCCCACCATCAGGCAAGTCATCGCGGTTAACAGAGGTGATCACCACATGGTTAAGCCGCATCCGCCGCACCGCTTCAGCAAGGCGAGTTGGCTCGGTAGGATCTAGGGCTTTGGGTTTTTTCTCAAAGTCAATGTCGCAATAGGGGCAAGCACGTGTGCAGGCGGGCCCCATGATCAAAAACGTTGCGGTGCCTGCGTTGAAACATTCACCAATATTGGGACAGGAGGCCTCCTCGCAGACCGTATTCAAATCCAAGTCCCGCAGAATGTCTTTGACCGTGCCAACCCGCTCCCATTGGGGAGCCTTCACGCGCAACCATTCGGGTTTTTGGGGCATGGGGATCGAGGATTCGTTCACGGGTTGATGTCGGGGCGATAGGTGAACAAGGAGGCAACAACAAGCAGATGGGGCGATGCCGCTATCAGGATCGCACTGCTTGCATTCCGCTGAAGGGGCGATCGCTAGGAGCAAAATCTGCGAAATCTATCGTAACAATTGATCGCCCTTTGAGCATTGCTCTCGGGAGATGGGTCAACTCCCGCCAGCCAACGTTATGGGGTTGATCGGGGAATAAACGGGGAATAAACGGGGAATAAACGAAGGAAGTAAGCTCCAGAGGATCAGGGTTTCAGCCGCCTAGCCAGCGTTCCCTAGCGTGTTTCAGGCGCTTGAGCAGGCGATGGGCTGGGAGCAGGGTTGCGCGGGCTGTTGTCATTAGCCGTCGTATTTGCGGAATTTGCAGAACCAGAACTAGCAGCGGCATTGGCTTTGGGCGATGCTACTCCTTTACCCGCCGCCTTGGCTTTTTGGGGTTGCCTTGTTTTGGCAAAATAGGCATCCATGACCGATCGCACAACCGGCCCGGCCACCTTGCCGCCGCCGCCGCCATTTTCCAAAAAGGCCACCACCACCACCTCTGGCTTCTCAAACGGTGCGTAGGCTCCAAACCAGGCATGGGTTTCACGGGGTGGGTCTTCCGCCGTGCCACTCTTACCCGCCGACGATAAACCAGATAACGCTTTCCCTGTGCCGTTGGTGACAACGCTGTGCAGGGACTTGCGCAACATCTCCAGGGTGCTGCTCTTTAGCCCAAGGGATGCTCGGACGATCGGGGACGACTTCGCCAAGCGGGGCTGAACTCGATCGCCACCATTGGCCACTGCCGCAAACATTACTGCCACCTGGAGGGGCGAAGCTTGCACATATCCCTGGCCGATCGAAGCATTGACCGTATCAACCCGATGCCATTTGCCCAAGTTGCGATCGCGCTTCCAATCGCCATCGGGGATCAAGCCCGGAGACTCCTCAAACTTCAGCTCAATGCCTGTAAGTGACCCAAATCCCAATTCGCGGGCCCAATGCACCAGATTTTTTTCTCCGGCCCTCAGTCCCGCTTGCCCAAAAAAAGTGTTGCTGCTCATGGCCATGGCGCTGATAAAACTCATCGGCCCAAAGCCAGATCGATTCCAGTCCCAGACCCGAGTGCCATCCACCGGCAGATAGGCATAGGTGGGCAAAACAACGGAGGGCGCAAGTTTGCCGGATTCGACGGCTGCTACAGCGGTGACAACTTTAAACGTGCTGGCGGGGGGATAGGCCTGCAAAGCCCGGTTGACAAAGGGGTGGCGGCGCTTTTGCAGGGCATCCCAGGTGCGCTTATCGATCTTGCGCGTAAAGAGATTGGGATCGAAACGAGGCTCACTGGCCAGGGCAAGTACTTCCCCGTTTTTGGGATTCATGACGACCACAGCCCCGTTGCGACCGTTCAGGGCCGATTCGGCTGCTTTTTGGATATCGACATCAAGGGTGAGGTGCAGGTCATCACCTGAGCGTGCGGGGCGATCGTCTAGGATTTCGACCAGATTACCTTTGCCGTCAATTTCGACGCGGCCACTGCCGGGATAGCCACGCAGGGTAAATTCCAGGGACTTTTCGAGGCCCATTTTGCCGACAATATCGCCGTTGCGGTAGCCTTTGGCGACTTTCTGGCTGCGAAACCGTTTGCCTTCCAATTCTTCTTTGCTGATTTCGCCAATGTAGCCGAGGGTATGGGCGGCCAGTTCGCCGTAGGGATACGATCGACTGGTTTCGCGCTCAATTTGCACCCCTTGTAAGTCCACGCCATATTCGCGCAGCCGCACTACTTCTTCGGGCTTGACGTTGTGCTGCACTGGGATCAGAAACCGCGAATCGAAGTCGATGTGGTCGGCCCGTGATTGCAATTCTTCCTCGGAAACGCCGAGGGTGGTGGCTAAGATTTGACGCAACCGGGGCCAGGTGGTGCGGTTGACGGCGGTGCGCCACACGGAGACTGATTGGGTGAGTTCGTTGCCGGCCAGGAGGTTGCCGTCGCGATCGAGAATATTACCCCGGCTGGGAGTTTTGGGAATGGTTTGGACTCGGTTGCGCTCCGCCCGGGCGCGGAGGGCGGCCCCTTCCATCAACTGGAGGTGAGCAAGGCGCTGGGCTAGGCCACCAAACAGGAGCACAGAAACCAATCCGACAAAAATCCATCCCTGTCGCGATCGCCCGATCGTGCGGCCATCACTGTTGAGGCGATCAGACAGCGGTTGTAGCAACGTCATATGGATGAGCCGATGGAAAAAAGAGCAGCGCACCAAAAGGATGAATCGCCGCTGTCCCTAACGGGGGAAAGCACAACGGAGCTAGTGGGTGACTCTGGAACCGGGCTGACCGTCTCGGGACTCAAAGCGCAATGCCGAATCAATCGTCGGGTGATGGTGCTCGGGGCGGGGGCCTGTGGGCGATAGTGGTGGTCGCGACTGGCGGTTCGGGCCGCGATCGCCCGAGCTGAGGCGCAAGGTGACAACTCAGCTCGGCTGGGCCTTAATTCAGAAATCCAGCGCTAGCCCAGCCGTGGCGAGCCTAGCGGGGCAAAACGCCTGGCCGCACTGTTAAGCGGGTGCAAATCCAACGATCGCAATTTGCAATCATTGCCCAATACTTTACCGGAAAAGTTTGGCATCCGTTTGGGTCATGCTGGTTTTCTGGCTGGTTTCCTTGCCGATGTTCTGGCTGGTTTTCTGGCTGGTTTTCTGGCTAGGTATAGGGGATTGGATATCGATTGGGTGTTGATCGCGGCGGCCACTATCGCAATCCGGGAGCTGGTGCTGCTGCCGGGGCAGGAGGTTTGGCTCCACCAAAGTAAGCCTTCAAGACTTCTTTGGCGATCGGGGCGGCCACTGCGCCACCATACCCCGCGTTCTCCACAGCGATCGCCACGGCAATTTCTGGGCGATCGATCGGGGCATAGCCCACATACATGGCATTGTTGTCACCGCTGGGAACTTCTGCGGTGCCGGTTTTGCCAGCGCTGGGGGGGAGGCTGGGATCATTCAGCACTTTGCCAGTCCCCTGGCGAACCACAGAATTCAGACCTTCTCGAATCACGGCTAGACCCTCCGGCTTCAGACCGATCGACTGGGGGCGAAACTCTGGTTGGTTGGTTTGATCGGCCAGCAAATGGGGCGTAACCCGTTGGCCACCATTGGCGATCGTCGCCACCATCGTCGCCAGCTCCAGCGGGGTCGAGAGCACCAAGCCCTGACCGATCGCCATGCTCACCGTGTCCCCGAGATACCAGGGCTGGCGATAGATCGACTGCTTTGTAGCAGGTATAGGCAAAAAGCCCTTGCTGCCCAGCAGTCCCAACTTGAGGGGCTGACCAATTCCTAGGGCCGTTCCCCATTGAGCGATCGCCTCAGGGCCCGTCTTCATCCCCACCTGGTAATAGAACGTATTGCTGCTGACTTCCAAGGCCCGGGCAAAACCGATCGTCCCGTAGCCACTGCCGCCATGCTCCCGAAACACAGTTCCACCCAGGTTGAGGGCCCCCGATGTACCCACCATGGCGTTGGCACCAAAGGCCCCTGACTGGATCGCCGCCACGGAGGTGACGATTTTGAAGGTACTGGCCGGTGGATAGCCCTGAAGGGCCCGATTGAGCAGTGGTCGGCTCTTATCCTGTAGCGCGGCCCACTGGGTTTTAGTGATGCGATGGGTAAACCAGTTGGGATCGAAGGTGGGGTTGCTGGCCAAGGCCAACACCGCCCCTGTGCGTGGGTCGAGGGCCACCACGGCTCCCCGTCGTCCCTGTAGACCGCGCTCGGCGGCCTGCTGCACAGCCAGATCCAACGTTAGCTTGACGGGATCGCCGGGTTTGGGTGCTTGCTGGCCCGCTGGCCGCAGGAGACGGCCCTTGGCATCCGCTTCGATCCAGTCATAGCCCCAGCGGCCGCGCAACCGATCATCTGCCAATCGCTCAATGCCTGCCTTGCCAATGGTGGCCCCCATGGGCAAGTCAGGGTGGCGCTTCATGTCTTCGGGGCCCGCCTCGCCGAGGTAGCCAATCACGTGGGCGGCCGTGGTGCCTTGGGGATAGTCGCGCTCGGCTTCGACCCGAATCGAGAGGTTGTTGTTGCCGGGGTTTAGTTCCGCCAGACGCACAAAGCCTTCAGGGGTCAAATCGCGGGCGACCCGGATCGGCATGTCGCCGCGACCATTTTGGCGCTGGGTGGCAATCTCTTGGGCGATCGTGGTGATCGGGCGGTCAAAAATTCCTTCCATCGGTTGCAGAATGGTTTGCCACTCGGCAGCCGTGTGGCGCTGGGGCGAGAGGTACACACTGCGGATCAGTTTGCTGCGGGCGAGCACCTGCCCTTTGCGATCGAACAAGGCTCCGCGATCGGGCACGAGGGGAATTCCTCGCAGGCGGTTGCGCTCGGCCGCCTGGCGTTGACTGGCTCCTTCCACCAACTGCAAATGACTCAAACGAAAGGCCATAGCACCAACCAACCCGGTCACGAGCGTCATCAAGACAATCGCGCGGATCAGGCGGGGGCGATCGTTTTCCATAGCCGCTCCCAGGCGGCTTGTGCGTGCCGACACCATTCCCATGTCTATTGCAACCCCAAGAATCGATCGAACGGTTTTAAGTGCAAGTACTGTTGTTGATCCGCTCCCGAGCCACCGTACTCGGGATGAGTTCTCTGCTTGGCTCGGTAACGAGCATTACAAAATCCTGCTTGGATCAAGTGCTAACTGTTGACCCAACGCAGCCGAGCCATCTAGCCTGCCAGCGTTTGCCATGGCGGCGTTTGATAGACTGGCCTTGGAAAGCCTAAGCGAAGGGGTTCCCGTGGCTTAGGGGCGAGTTCAGACCGTATCGTGCGCGTGACGAGGTTTGGTGGTTTCATTGGGCCTCTTCGAGCACGCCAGTCTTGCTGCAGTCGGGTCATGCACCCTGGCAAAGCGATCGCGATCGGGAATGCTCATCGGCGTTCCCCTATCGAGTCCGCAATCGTCGCTCGATCGCTGCATTCAGTGATCGGTAATTACGGACATATATAACTGATGTTCAGAGGGAGAGACTAGCCTTGAAAAAGATTGAAGCAATTGTTCGTCCTTTCAAATTGGATGATGTAAAGATCGCTCTAGTCAACGCAGGCATCGTTGGCATGACCGTTTCCGAGGTGCGCGGGTTTGGTCGCCAAAAAGGTCAAACCGAACGCTATCGGGGTTCGGAATATACCGTTGAGTTCTTGCAAAAGCTGAAGATTGAAGTCGTGGTAGAAGACGACAAAGTGGACATGGTTGTTGAGAAAATCATCTCGGCAGCTCGCACAGGCGAAATCGGCGACGGGAAAATTTTCATCTCGCCGGTCGAGCAAATCATCCGGATTCGGACCGGAGAAAAGAACCTGGAAGCGGTATAAGCCGACGCGCCAGACCTGAGAATGACGGTTATCGTCAACGAAGCCCTGTTGGTGAGGTTTTGAGCCTCGATCAACAGGGCTTTTGGTTGCGGGGTGTAGTTGCAAACTGAGGGTTTTTCGCGAAAATCCCCATTGCCGAAGCCCATATCGTTGGAGAATACCAATTCTGTGAATTGATACTACCCAAGACCTTCTCCTGGCAAGGGTTTCAGCGCAGAATTTGTAGTATGAGCCATCGAAGCTGGTATCAGTTTTGAAAGAGAAATCCTAATCGCTCCCAAGTCATGGGATCGACAATGTCGCTACATTCCAATCCATAGGCTGATTGGGCTTGTTTGACAGCTAATTCTGTTTGGGGGCCAAACATCCCGTCAGGTTGACCGGCTTCAAATCCCCGTGAGTTCAGTTCGTATTGCACCAGTTGCACCAAATTGCCGCGATCGCCCAGTTGCAATTGATCGCTAACAGTTCGATCGCCCCCCAGAAGGCGTTCGAGGTCTCCTAGGGCAGAGGCAAAATTGGAGGAAGAATTCATCGGTGGAGAAGGGTTAATCAACTGGAGCGCAACCAGATTAATGGCTGAACTGGCTCTGCTTGCGTGGTTGAGTAGCCAGTGCTTGTTGATTTTACAGATTGATCCCCTATCGATCCTAGGGGGGAATGATCTCGACTGAGATCGCGATCGGGATTGAGGTGGTGCTCCGGCTCGCGATCAGGTCAATAGAACTCATGAAACCCATGAAACCCATGAAACCGGATTGGGATCAGCGCTGACCGAGGATAAATGCGGCGATCGCCAAGTCTTGGGGCGTGGTGACTTTCAGGTTGGTTTCTTCACCCATCACGATTTTGACCGGCAGGTCGCAGCGCTCAAATAGGGCCGCATCGTCAGTCACTTCCCAGTTTTCAGCCAGGCCGCGATCGTGGCAGGCCTTGAGGGTGGCGACCTCGAAGCCCTGGGGGGTTTGGGCGGCCCAGAGGGTGGCGCGATCGGGCGTGTTGCTCACGATTTGGTTCCCATCCACCTGTTTAATTGTGTCCTTGACGGGGATCGCAGCGATTAGCCCAGGGCAGGTGGCCAGCTCGGCCGTGCAGCGATCGAACAGTTCCGGGGTGGCCAGGCAGCGGGCCCCATCATGGATCAAGACGCGATCGGCTTCGGGGGGCAAGGCTTGTAAGCCGTTGTAGACCGAGGCTTGGCGGGTGTCGCCACCCTGGATGAACACAACGGGCTTGGTCAGATTGAGACCCTGGGCGATCGCCTCAAACTCGGGCCGGTCGATCGGCTGACACATGATCCCAATCCAGGCGATCGACCCGCTGGCCTCGGCGGCCTTCAGCGTCCAAGCCAGGATCGTCTCGCCCACCAGATCAATCAGAAGTTTGTTGCGATCCGCGCCCATGCGTTTGCCGGAGCCGGCCGCCGGAATCAGGAGATACAAAATTAGGCTCCTAAAGTGACCGTGATTGCACCGCGATTGCACCGCAGATCGCACCGCAGATCGCACCGCAGATCGCACCGCAATTATACAGAGTGATGGTTTTGCGCATCGCCCGATCAAGATTCAACCGACTTTCGCCAGAATCCGCAAGGTTGTGGATCAGCGGCCCGGGGCTGTCATTATTGTTTGGAAGCAAACTGAAATGGCTGATTTTCCTTGCCTCCCACAATCTCGCAACGGCAGCATCAGGGTTTTAGGCAATTTGATGGCAGGCCCCAGCCTTGGCCGCCTTGAGGCGATCGAGCAAGGTCAGAGGTAACTGAAACTGGTTGAGGCTGTCCCGGCGCTCGGCCTTCGTGCCGGGATTGGGCCCGTGGTAGTCGCTGCCACCCGTGACCAGCAATTTATAGCGATCGCACAGATCCAACAGCCGCTTCTGTTCCGTCAGGCTGTGGTTGGGGTGATAAACCTCCACCCCCATTAACCCGGCTGCCACCAGTTCATGCAGGGTGTCTTCCACATTGCCGCCCCGAAACAGATAGGGATGCGCCCAGACAGGAATGGCCCCCGCATCCCGCAACAGGGTCAACCCCTCTTGGATCGAAAACTTGTCGTATTGCACATGGGCCGGGCGATCGTCTCCCAAAAATCGCGTAAAGGCTTCCTGGGCCGAGGTGACATGGCCCGCTGCCAGCAATGCTCGGGCCACGTGGGGGCGGCCGGGAGCCATGTTGCCCGGAAGCTGGGGCAGGTCGATCGGGTAGCCCAACTCCGCTAACTTGTCGGCCATCCGTTGGGCCCGTTGCCGACGGCCTTCGAGCCGCAGGGACAGGGGGCCATCAATCCGATCGCGATCGGGATAGAAACCCAAAATATGCAGCGATCGCCCATTGTGCACCACGCTTAATTCCAATCCGGGCACAATTTCTAGCCGATCGCCTGCCGCCGCGATCGCCGCATCCCAACCGGCACAGGTGTCGTGATCCGTAATCGCCAAGGCCTGCACCCCCGCTGCGATCGCCGCCGCCACCAGCTCGGCCGGCGTGAGCGTGCCATCAGAAAAAGTCGTGTGACAGTGCAACTCCACCATGGTCGATGTTTCCTACAAAACTTCCTAGAGGTTAATCAACAGTGATTGATTTCCTGTCATTTCCTCACATTCTCTGAAAAACGCGAATCCATCCTAGGGGCTGTCATACACTGGACAGATGCTGCTCGGATTCAAAACTCAACTCAAGCTCAACAACCAACAACGCACCGCATTAGCTCGCCATGCCGGTGTTGCGCGTCACGCTTGGAATTG
>RDXB01000039.1 GCA_004292515.1 Oscillatoriales cyanobacterium | reverse complement strand
ATCGAGATCTAAATGGTGCTCGTGGGATTTTCCTGCGGGCATTGGTTGATACGCCTTGGTTGAGACAATCTCTCAACTTATGCATTTGTTAGCTTCCCGAAGGGTTTGCTAGCGAAAAAGTATCGGTTCAATAGCAAGGGCGCAACGGGCCCCTAGTCCCTGTGGCGATCGGACTGGGGGCCTGGGCGATCGGGGCCGCTAGCCGGGGATGAGGCGGCTGATCTTACCCCCGATTTTTGATCGTCATGGCTCGCACCAACAAATCCGCCGTCTGAGCCGAAATTTGCAGCGCTTCGGCTAGCTCTTGCAAAAAATCCCGCTCCGAATCGTCCAGCGTTCCATCGGTCAGGGTCATGTCCGCCGACACCGCGTAGGCCGTTTCGCGCAGCTCTTCGGGCAAGGCTTCTTTGGCTCCTTGAAACAGTGCGTCTGGCCCCTGACGCTGCATGATGCCCAGCAGCTTGTCGATCATTTTGGCCATGTGTTCTTCGTCAAACCGCTTGAACAGTTGCATCCGAAACAGGCTGTCGCGCAAAGTCCGCACTTCTTCGTCGGTCGCGTAGCCATCGGCTGCCATCGCAATCACCAAAATGGCGGCAAAGGCTTCCGGCGGAGACAGGGAAATCGCTCCGCTCGCCGTGCTAGACCGAAACATGCTGTCGAGCAAACCCATAGTCAATTCTCCAGAGCGTTGAGTCTGGCCAGAGGGCTAGTTGCCTCGTATTGTGGCGTGGGTTTCAGGTTTTCGGGGCGATCGTTAAGGTTGATTTTTGACGGGATCTTGACCCAAGACTGACCCCGTGATCACCAAAACGATCGCCAAATGGTGACGGGATTTCGGGGCATCGACAGAGAACAGGCGCGATCGGGCGCAACCTTGGCGGTACAATAAACCCCGCTGACCCAACCCCGATTTAACTTCCACAACAGACCGATGGCAGAAACGATTTTCTTCAACGCCCTTCGCGAAGCAACTGACGAAGAAATGGCCCGCGACCCTCGGGTGTTGGTGATGGGGGAGGATGTGGGTCACTACGGCGGCTCCTACAAAGTCACCAAGGACTTGTATAAGAAGTACGGCGATTTGCGGTTGCTGGACACCCCGATCGCCGAAAACAGCTTCACAGGGATGGCCGTCGGCGCGGCGATGACCGGCCTGCGCCCGATCGTCGAAGGCATGAACATGGGCTTCTTGCTCCTGGCCTTTAACCAAATCTCCAACAACGCCGGGATGTTGCGCTACACCTCCGGCGGCAACTTCACGATTCCAATGGTGATCCGCGGCCCCGGCGGGGTGGGTCGCCAGTTGGGAGCCGAGCACTCCCAGCGCCTTGAGGCCTATTTCCAGGCGGTTCCGGGGCTGAAAATTGTGGCTTGCTCCACGCCCTACAACGCGAAAGGGCTGCTGAAGTCAGCGATTCGCGACAACAACCCGGTGCTGTTCTTTGAGCACGTGCTGCTCTACAACCTAAAGGAAGATCTACCGGAAGAAGAATACCTGCTGCCGTTGGATAAGGCGGAAACGGTGCGATCAGGCGAAGACATCACGATCATTACCTACTCCCGGATGCGCCACCACGTGATGCAAGCGGTGAAGACCCTGGAGAAAGAAGGGATTGATCCAGAAGTGATCGACCTGATTTCTCTGAAGCCGTTGGACATGGCCACGATCGCCGCATCGATCCGCAAGACCCACCGGGTGCTGATCGTCGAAGAATGCATGAAGACTGGCGGGATCGCTGCCGAGTTGACGGCCCAAATCATTGAGCAGTGCTTCGATGATCTGGATGCGCCGCCCGTGCGCTTGTCGTCGCAGGATATTCCCACACCCTACAACGGAACCCTAGAAAACCTGACGATCGTCCAGCCAGTCCAGATCGTGGAAGCCACCAAGAAGCTGCTGAACCATCAGGTTTAGCGCCAACAAGGGCTGGTGATGATTGGCTCCCCGCTAGGATCGTCACCAGCCCCAATGATATAGGCCGGTCGAAGTTGAATGCTTGAACCCATCACCAAGAGCCGATCAATCCACACCAGGGATCGATCGGCTTTTGATTGATCAGCATTGATCAGCATCGAGTCTGACGAAATGCTTACAATCGAACCAAGCCCCGAGCCTTGACGATCTTGCGGGAGACTGTGCCCATGACCATGACGATCGCGGATTTGGAATCAATCCAGACTCATATGACCGATCACGGTCAAGCCTGCCAAGTTGAACTGCGGGATGGAGCCGTTGTCGTCATGGGGCCTTCTGATATTGTTTCGAGCCTGATTGGAGCGCGACTCTGTTACTTCCTACAAATTTGGATTAATCCGCGTCGGCTCGGGATGGTTTTCGACTCCAGCGGCGGCTTTATTTTGCCGAATAGCGACCTCACCGCGCCTGATGTGTCCTACGTCTCGCGGGAGAGAATGCCCCGCAGTGTCCGATATTTTGCTGAGGTTGTGCCCAACTTGGTGGTGGAAATCAAATCCCAGAGCGATCGAGTGGCCAAGTTGCGCGAAAAACTGACGATGTATTTAGAGCAGGGCGCTGAAGTGGCGCTGCTGGTTGATCCCGATCGGGAAATCGTGGAAATCTATCGGCCCGATGGTTCGAGCCAGGTTTTGGGCAATGGCGAGGTGATGCAATTGCCCGACCTGCTACCCGGCTGGGAACTCCCGATCGCGGAGCTGTGGCCACCCGTCTTTGATGAAGTGTAATTGGGTCAACTATGGGCGGCTTATCCCGACATTGAGAGCGATCGCCCCGATCTGACATTCAACCAAACAACAGCAGCCAAACGGGAATCGCCACCAACACCAAGGCGGTGGTGAGGGCGATGCTGGTGGCGATCGTGGCCCGATCGAGGTCGTATTCTTCCGCCAAAATTAGGCAGGCAAAGGCCGTCGGCATCCCCGACATCAACACCAGCCCCAGCCGTAGTTGGGGATCAATGCCGGCAGCGATCGCCCCCAAGCCCAACAGGGCTGGCACGGCGATCGTCTTCAAAAAGGCTGGAACCGCCGCTACTCGCAAGCAATCCCAGCCCTGGAGTTGCCCCAAGCGAATCCCCATCAGCACAAAGGCTGTGGGAATCACAAAGCCGACGGAGCCGTGGGTAATGGTTTCGATCGCTGGGGGCAAGGTGAAGGGTTGGCTGACCACACCGAGGGCAAACCCCCAGAGGGAGGGCACACGACAGAGGGTTTGCACTTGTTGCAACACCGATCGCGAGCCACTGCCATTGCTGAAGCTGCTGGCTACCCAGACCCCTAGGCCGTAAGTGCCCAACACGTTTTGGGAGATGGCGTAGAAGGCGGGAAAGCCGGCGGAGTCGGCATCCAAAAACAACGGGGCGATCGCCAGACCCACAAATCCGGTGTTGCCCAGCATGGCCGACAGAACGTAGCTGCCTCGGGTGGCCGGTTGCTGCCACCACAGGGGAGCCGGGGCGATCGGCTCGATCGCTGCACCATTGGTGGCGATCGCCAAGCGATGCGGGTCGGTAAGGGCGCGATCGCTCCCTCGGGCGGCATAATACAACCCAGCAAAGGCCAACAGGGCCCCCAGCACCACGGCCAGGGCCGCCCCGGCCGGAGCCAGTCCCATTTGAGTCGAAAAATGCGTGTGGCGGGCTAGGGAAAAGACCTCAAGGGGCACACCAACCCAGTAGAGCGATCGACCCAAGAATCGGGGCCAACTAGCGGGCAGCCACCGACAAACCAGCAATCCCAACCCCGTCCAAAGCAACAGGGGTGTATAAGCGTGTAAGAGTGCTTCGGCCATGCCTGCTCGTGCAACAGCGGTGATGGCAACGAATGGGGTGACGAATGGGGTGACGAATGGGGTGACGAATGGGGTGACAAATGGTGTGGTCAGGGGTCAGCGGTCAGGGGTCAGGGGTCAGTTGATCGCCCAGCGACCGGGTAACAGCGATTAATCAGCCGCCCCCTACTGACTCGATTATTAGCCCATTATTAACCCAGCGTTAACCCAATCACCGCAGTACTCTAGCATCCCGCAGATGCCAGCGGCCGTCTTGGCGCACCGCATCGTAGCGTACCCGCAAGACCTCATCACGGGAGCCGTTGCGATCGAGTTTGCCGCCCTTAAACTGCTTGGCCACTTCCCGCACTTCGACGGTAACTTGGCCGCTATCGGGGCGATCGGGCGTGGCTTTGACGGCTTCTAGCTTCACCTCATGCTGATATTCCCAATACGTTTTCTGGGCGGCGGCCTCGCGCGATCGGGCCCGCCAAGTCTTGAGCATCGGATCGAGCAAAATTTCTGCGAGGCGCTCCGTTTGGTGTTCGGGGCCCATGGCTTCGGCCTTGGCGGTCAGCCAGGTTTTGACTACCTGTTGGGCCGCTTCGGGGTTGAGCGTGGGAGCGCTGAGGGCGGTTTCGGGCTTGGGGGCCACTTGGGGCGGCGGAATTTCAATCGCCGGGCGATCGAGCTGCAAAATCGGTTGCTCGCCCTCTAGGGTTGGCCCGCCCTGGAAGGTGTCGCCGATCGCCTGGAAGGCCCGCACGATCAACACACCGCCCACTCCCAATACCACAATGCCCACCCCGATCAAAATTGGTAGCCGATCGCCCGTTTGGCTGGACTGTCCCCGAGCGGTACGGGTCGAGCGACTACGAGTGCGGGTAGGACGATCGCCACCGTCAGCACTCGGCGCTTCGATCGATGGGCCCCCGCGATCGCTGGCGGCGCTGCTGGCCCGGGCTGTGGTGGGGAAGGGAACCACCGTGGAGGCTCCCCGGTCGGGTAATGGCGCCGGCACTGGCGCTGGGGCCGCATCCAGACCCAAAGGCAAAGTGGCCGGAGGCACTGGGTTGGGGCGTTGCCAAGGAAACTGGGGCATATCGATCACTGGGCGATCGCCCAAGGCCGCCAGGGTAGCCAGGGTGCGCTGGGAACCGCGATTAGGCGTAATCTGGGCCGCCGCTGCCACCGAAGCACGATCGGGCACCACCGTCCATTCATTCCCGGGCGGATCAGCCTCGGGCAAGGACTCTAGATAGTTTTGCACCGACGCATCGGCAAAGTATTCCTTGAGGGATACGCCCGCCTGCACCAGATCCCGAAAATGCGGGAACACTTCCGTACGCAACCAATGTTCCGCATAGGCGCAGAGGCCAGGCAACAGATCTGGCGATCCGGCTGACTGCTGGCGAATCAGGGCGATCGCCTCCTGTTCCTGGCTTTGGCTTAGGTGGCGGGTTGCCTCCTCGGGCCGGCCCAACAGCAGGGCACAAACCGCCTGCTCCAAAAACACATCCTGACGGTTGCCCAACCGCCGCAACAGCAAACTGGCCTGGCGCACAAAGGCCGGCTGTCGCTGGCCAAAGCCCCGAGCGATCGCCGCGTAGGCCGTCAAGAACGTGCCCACAGCCGACGGCCGCTTGGCTTCTGCTTCAAACAGGGCCAACTGCTCCTCCGTGGTCAGGTGCATCCGCAACTGTTGTACAAACCGCAAAAAATCTTCCACGCTCAGGCCGGAGCGATCGTCGCCTTGGCCGTCAATGCCATTGCGTTCCTTCAACATGCTGCGGAGCAACTGCAAGCCCTGGCGATGCTGCACGCTATTTTCGTCTGGATGGGCCAGCAACTCCAGCACCCGATAGGGCCGCAACTTATACAAGTCTGCTTGGATCTCGCCCCGCAGACTGGCAAACAGCCCGTGGTGCAACAACAATTCCTGGGCAATTTTCAGGGAGGTGGCCGCCGGTTCTGCTTGGCCTTGGTGCCACTGTTCGCGCCCCAGCTCCAGGTAAGCCAGCACCACCGTCAGCAAAATATCCGCCAGGGCTAGTTGTGGCTCCCCAAACTGGCCCGCCTCGATCGGGGCCGGGTTGCTCAGGTGGGGATAGCCCAGCTCCAACACCAGCTCGTATTCACCCAGCTCTTGCAACAACAACAGGGCCCCCACGATCTGTGGGCCATCCAGATCCAGCATTGGCATCTGGGCCCGATCGGCGGGCGGCTTGACCCGGCGACGGCCCTGGGCATCGAGCAGCGGCGGGGCGGTGTTGCCCCCACCGGCCAAAAAGGTTTCGTCGTAAGCTTGGCGCTGGCTGCCCTGGCCGAGGGTCAGATAGGCTTCATCGAGCAGGGCTTGGCGGGCGGCAACGGCCGCTTGGGAATAGTCTGATCGCGGCAGTTGGTCACTGCGCTGGCGATAGGCCTGTTGCAGTTGTGGGGTCGTGGCCTGAATCGGCAAGCCCAAGATTCGGTAATAGTCTAGGGGGATTAGCACGATGTCCGCCCTCGCGGCCTAACAACGACACTCAATCGATACCACATATTTTTCTGACTGACGGCCTTTAGCCCGCAAGCGACGCAGAGAAACGGGTTGGCTTGGTGGGGGCATGGGGGAGGGGTGCGATCGCCCTGCATTGTTGATCGGTTCACGGCGGAGACCCGATTCAGGTTACCCACATCGGTCGATCGCCTTGTTAAATCACGACAGATCAGCACCATTCCCGACTCCCCATCCCATCCATTCCTGTAGTTGATTCAATGAATTTGATTCAAATTTGATTCGATCGATTAGCTCAACTAATCCAGTTCAACTAATCCAGTTCAACTAATTTGGCTCAACCCATCCAATTGATGTTTTAACCAATTTGATGTTTTAACCAATCTTTCTAAACCAATCTGAGCCAATTTACTGATGATTGACCTGATTGATGAGTGACCTGGTTATTGATCAGAGCCATCGGCCCGGCCCCATTGCCTGACCCATCGCCGGGGCGAAGTGGGCAGCAATCTGCTATTGAAGCATCCACGGCTGAAATTTGGAAAAGGGGCCAGGGTTGGGCAAATGCCTGTCCTGTGCTAGCCTTTGCCACAAGTATGGCTAATCAAATGGGACAGGTTGAGTCACCACCATCCGAGCAGGCATTGATGACCCTTGAACAGTGGGTTGCTCAAGTGCTGAATTGGCCGGACTTGCGGGTGCAGGTTCAGAGCGCAGGCACGCACCTTCACATTCTCTGTGAGGGCATGGCCTGTCCCGATCCGGCTGTGGTGGAAGCGCGGTTTCGCCAGGGCTTGACCCAAGTGCCCCGCGATCGCTTGCCCCTAGACTTGCCGCTGGAGATGTCGCCGCGCCTCATTTTGCTCTATGGTCGCCGCTTGGGCCAAACCAAGCCGGCCTGGACGCGCTACGTTGAGCTAGACAACGTTGGTTCGGCTCAGGCGGCGGCTGTGCCTGCGATCGAGCAACCCGAGGCGATCGCCACGGCGGATGTGATGGCAGCGGCCCACGACTTAGAACGCTTTGATGCCTTGCCCCTGCCCCCGGCGACGGCTGCTCCCTCGGTGGCTAGTCCGGTTCAGTCCGCTTGGTCGGGTCTGGCCCGGCGCGCCGCCCGCCATGTGGGAGAAACCCTGAAACAGGGCGGCATCCAGTCCAGGGTAACGGTCAAAATTACGCCCGCTCCCACCGATGAGGCTCCGGGCGCTGACCGTTCGACTGGTCACTCGACTGGTCATCGGTTGTGGGCGATTTGTCAGGTGCCTGCGGCGGTTGACTGGTCGGCCCAGGGGCCGGTGTTGGCGCGATCGCTCCGGGCGCTAGACCTCGAAGGCTTTCGTGATGGTTATGTGTTGGGTCAAGCCCTGGCGGAGTCGGAGCCGGGCTGGATTCTGCGTGTGAATCTGACGGCTCCGCGCCAGATGTTGTTTGACTGGGCGCGCTGGGGCGATGTGCAGGCCTTTTCGCAGCTGCTTGATCGCACTCTGGGCGATCGCTTGGCCCGGCCCGTGTCGGCGGTGCTTGAAGAATCAACGCTCCATGTGTTTGCAAGGCTCCAGGCGGCGGCCTTGACTACCCCGGCGGAGTCGCGATCGGTGGTGTCTACCCTGGCCCGGGCGATCGCTCCCCAGGGGATTCATTCGTTGGTGCTCTATGGCTGTCCCGATCGCGAGGAAGCTGCGCCCCAATGGGTGGAATGGATGGACTTGCCGGCCAGTGCCCGATCGGAGCTGGCCGAATCAGCCTTAACCCTGGCTCGGGCGGGCGATCGCGCGGCCCAGGTGTTTTTGCTAGAGCGGGCGATTAATCAGGATCTGGATGATTGGATGGCCTCGGGGGGCTTGCGGGCCCAGCTCTGCCGCCGGGGCGATTTGCTGCATGTGATGATCGACGGGCCCACTTGTCCCGATCGAGACTCGGTGGCGGCCTTGGTGGCGGCATTGATTCGGGACTGGCAGGTACCTGGTCTAGCTGGGGTGCGGATCTACGGTCGGGCGGCGGGTAGCAAGCAGCCCCAATGGCAGCGGGCCGAAGACTTCACCGCCCGATCAAGTCGAGCATCCCAGCATGATGCGGCTCCTGATTTTGCCGGGGCTGAGGCCGCCATGGCCGCAGCGGGCGAAACCCGGGCCACCAGTACCAGTGAGGCAGCGGCGATCGAACGCGCATCGAGCGATCCCCCGGCCCAATCCTTGGCCCCGCGGCTGTCAGGAGCGGGGGCATCCGCTTGGTCTTGGGCTGACGGGTTCCAGGGACTGGTGGCCGCCGGTCGATCGTGCTTGGTGGCCACGGGCATCTGGGCCGCCGAACCCACTGCCACCCCCCCAGCGCATCCCGTCCGTATCTCGGTTTGGCAACCAGAAGCGCCCCCATGGCTCCCCCTGTTGGGGACTGGGGCGATCGGGTTGACCCTGGTACTGGGCATCGACTGGGTGGCCGCACGACCGGAATGGGCCCTGTCTTCGGCGGCCCAGGCCCGGCGATCGGCTTCAGAATTGTTGAACCTCTCCAGCGGGGCTGCCGAAGCCGCTGAAGTGGCCCCCGAGCCACCCAAATTCCCCAGCTTCAACAGTCCCCAGTTCGATCGCCAGTTAACCCTCTATCAACAGTTTGTGTTGCGCGAGGGCGTGCCCGACGTGTTGGTGGTGGGCAGCTCCCGGGCGTTACGCGGCATTGACCCGGCCCGGCTGCGCGATCGCCTGGGCCAGAAAGGCAAACCCAAACTGAAGGTTTTTAACTTTGGGATCAATGGAGCCACCGCCAAAGTGGTGCAGGCGATCGTGCAGGGCATTTTGCCACCAGAACAGTTGCCCAAGCTGATTTTGTGGGCCGATGGCACCCGTGCCTTTAACAGCGGCCGAGCCGATGCCACCTACCAATCCATGGCCGCCTCACCCGCCTACCGAGCGCTGCAACAAGGCAAATTTCCCCGACCCGTGAGCCTCAACCAAACCGCCACGGAACTTCCCCCACCCGAACAGTCAGCCTCCGCAAACCCGAACAGCACCCCCCTCACCAGCACGCGCGAAGTGCCCAACCTGTTGCGCCGCTCTTGGCTGGGGGTGGCTGTGGCCGCCATTCCCACACCCGAGGATTTCGAGGCTTGGCTGCAAGACCACACCAGCCAGCTTTCCCAGACCCACAGCCGCCGCGAAAGCCTGAAAGCGACCCTGCGCGATCGCTGGCAAGGCTGGAGTTTGTTTGCGGCCTTGGGGGCGGGGGAGACCCTGCGGCGTGGCGTGGATCCAGCCCTGCCAGATTTGGTGCAAGGAGCCCGCGTCCACCTGGGCAAAATCACTGCTGCCTCGGGTCACGGGCGCGATGGGGTAGTGGATCTCAACGGGTTTTTGCCCCTATCGGTCAAGTTCGATCCCCAAACCTATTACCAAACCTATCCACGGGTTCCAGGCGACTTCGACAGTGACTACCGGAGTTTTTCCTTGGGGGGCGAACAATTTGAAGCCTTGACGGCCCTTTTGGTGCAGGCCAAGACCCGAGGCGTGGCGGTGGTGTTTGTGAACGTGCCCTTGACGGATGACTACCTCGATGGGGCGCGATCGACCTATGAGCAACAGTTCGATCAGTTCATGCGATCGCAGCCCTTGACCTACCTCGACCTATCGCGCCTGTGGGTGACACGCTACGATCGCTTCTCGGATCCCAGCCACCTCAACCGCTATGGGGCGCAGGCACTCACCGATGCCGTCGCCACCAGCAAAGTGATTCCCTGGCCCCAGGCCCAGCCCTAGGACGGTGGCGCGATCGCCTGGGTTAATGTTGTCGCGCTGGCTCCAGGGTCAGCCTCCGTATTCTCCGGGGTGAGTCACCCCATGGTTGTAAAGACGATTGGGACTGGGCTGCGGCCGATCTGTCCTGCCACCGGCTGACTGTCCTGCCACCGGCTGACTGTCCTGCCACCGGCTGACTGTCCTGCCACCGGCTGACTGTCCTGCCACCGGCCGAGGCTGCCGATCGAATCCCCCCAGGCGATCGCGCTCGGATCGGGAGATGGGGTGGCAAGAGGCGCAAGTTCGGTCTAACAATTAGAGTAAGCAGTGGGACTAGGGAACTCGGGTCAGCCAACGTTGGGCAATGCTGGAGAGTGGGCAAAGGCCGATGATGAGAAAAATCGCCGTTGTGATGCATCCCCTCATGGGCTGGCGAGGCCCTGAGACTTAGCAAGTGGGGGCTGATCCTGAGGGCAAACACCATGCGACCTCTGCATCAATTCCAGATAATTTTGATTCCGGCTTGTGGCCAAGATTGTGGTGTTCACCCCCTTGCCAGGCCCAGCTCATTCGCGATTGCTCCTAGCCTTTTTGTTGCGCCGCGCTCATGACGTTTGCTGGCACTGGTAGTTTTTTGGCTTCGTTAACCCAGCCTGATCGGGTCGGGTTACTGACGCGGCGGGTCAAGGACTTGCCGGTGTCAGAGTTTATTTGCCTGTTGGATTTTATTACGGCGGAGTTTCAGCAATTTCTCCGGGCCTTTGATCTAGTCAATAATGCGGCGCTCGAAAGCATCCTGGAGCAAATTCTGGATGCCTTGACCCTCAAAATTGGTTTGGTGTTGGAGGCGGAGCGCACCACGATTTTTTTGGTGGATGCCGATCGCGCGGAACTGTGGGCGCGCCCCAATGGCAGCCATCCCCAAGCTTCCCGTGAAATCCGCATTCCCCTGAACACGGGCTTGACGGGGCGATCGGCTGCCACGGGTCAGGTGGTGAATGCGGCCAATGTGGAGCAAGTGGCGGGGTTTGAGCGGGCCTTTGATGGGGTGGGCGATCGCCCCACCAGCGCCCTGTTGTGTATGCCCGTGCGCAGCAGCAGTGGCGATGTGGTGGCGGTGGTGCAACTGCTGAATAAAACCACCGGCTCTGCGTTTGATGCCAAAGATGAGGAGCGATTTCGGGAATTTGCTACGGCGATCGGGATTATTCTCGAAAGTTGCCAGTCGTTTTACCAAGCAGCCCGCAACCAGCGCGGCGTGGCGGCGCTGCTGAAGGTGACGACCCTGTTT
Organism: Oscillatoriales cyanobacterium; assembly: GCA_004292515.1. Taxonomy (GTDB): domain Bacteria; phylum Cyanobacteriota; class Cyanobacteriia; order CACIAM-69d; family CACIAM-69d; genus CACIAM-69d. The sequence goes on along the minus strand of RDXB01000039.1, from coordinate 63,811 downwards.
GCGCAGGTGGATACGAATCTCGATCGCACCCTGCAATCGGTCATTGCCGAGGCGCGGGATTTTATGCAGGCAGACTATGGCCGGCTCTATCGGCTCGATCGCAACCGGGGCCAGCTCCACACCACCCTCGAAGATGGTCGATCGCTGGCAATTGGGATCGATCGGGGACTGGTGGGCTATGTGGCCCAAACCGGCGAGCCTCTAAACCTCAGCCACGCTCCCTCCCACAGTCACTTCGATCCTGAAGTCGATTGCCCCAATGGCTTGGCCACGCGCAATGCCCTCTGTCTGCCGATTTTTGATCCCGCCGGCTCCTTGATTGGAGTCAGCCAACTGCTTAACCGCAAACAGGGCAGCTTTAGCAGTTCCGACGAAGCCTTTATGCGGGCTTTCAACACCCAGGCCGGTGTGGCCCTAGAAAATGCCCGCCTCTTTGCCAGTGTTCTGACCGAGCAGCAATACCAAAAAGACATTCTGCGCAGCCTATCCAACGGCGTAATTTCCACGGACTTGCAAGGGCGGGTAGTGACAATTAACGAGGCGGCATTGGAGCTGCTGGGCTGTCCGGTGCGGCGGGACGGTATCGCCGGCCGACGCAGCATTCAACGCATTTGGGAGCAGCGGTTGATCCAGCGCCCCGTGTGGGAAGTGATTCCGATCGAATCCTTGCAATCGCGCTTGCTGGATAGTCTGACCACGGGTGCGCGCCATCGGGTGCCGGAGCAGGGCCTGCGGGTGGGGCGCTATTTTAGCCCCCTGGAAGGAACCGTGTGGGTAGTGCCCGTGGAGAGCGATCGCGTGCGTCTGTGGAATGATCCGGCGCGATCGCCCGAGTACATTAATCCCGAGGACATGCAACTGTTCGATCGCAACGTCAACCTGGCAGTGAATCCCCTCACGGATTTGGACGGCAAGGCGCGTGGCGGATTGATCGTGCTCGAAGACATTAGCCGCGAGCAGCGCCTGAAAGCCACCATGTCACGCTACATGACCCCCGAGGTGGCCGAGCGGGCGGTAGAGTTGGGAGCCGACACCCTCACCGGCGAGCGCAAGGATGTGACGATTTTGTTTTGCGACATCCGCAGCTACACCAGCTTGGCGGAAGCCCTGGATGCCACTGAGGTGGTGGCCCTGTTGAATCAGTATTTTGAAACGATGGTGGAGGCAATTTTTGATCGCAAGGGCACCCTCGATAAGTTTATTGGCGATGCATTGATGGCGGTGTTTGGTGCGCCGCTGCCCTTGGATGAAGATCATGCTTGGCTGGCGGTGCTGACGGCCCTGGATATGCGCGATCGACTGAAGGTGTTTAACCGCGCCTTGGCAGCAACGGAGCGCCCGCCCCTGCGAGTGGGCATTGGCATCAGTTCCGGCGAGGTGATCGTTGGCAATATTGGGTCGCGGCGGCGGATGGACTACACGGCGATCGGCGACACAGTAAATGTCAGCTCGCGCCTCGAAGCCCTGACCAAGGAATATGCCTGTGACATTATTGTGAGCGAATCGACCTACGAGCGCTGTGCCGATCGGGTGTGGGCGCGGGAACTCGATCGAGTGCGGGTGAAGGGACGCTCCAAGCCCACGCGCATTTACGAACTAATTGGGGATCGATCGCGCGTGTTGTCCTTTGAGGACGAAACTTTTCTCGAACAGTACCAATTAGGCAAAGAAGCCTTTAATGACTTTCACTTCCACAAGGCGATGGTGCATTTTGCCGCTGCCCAACAATTGCGCCCCCACGATCGCGCCGTCAAGCTCCACCTAGAGCGATCCACCCAATATCTCGATTGCCCGCCCCCAGAATATTGGGATGGGGCTTTTTCTGCGCCGAACACCTAGTACTTTTTATGAATACTTGTTGCTAATTGTTTGGCAAAAGTTATTCTGAAAACCTCAGAAAGATTGAATTTCAAGTAGTTCAAGGACTACTGTAGAAGCAGTGCACGACGACTAACAACCCATGCCGCTCAGTCTTGAATCTGCAATTGCTGCCTTTGGGCAAGCTGTCACGAATAAGCTGGCTAATCCAGTTGCTAGTGGACAGCCTGAAGATCAACTGAGGGCACCCTTTGAAAAGCTTCTAGCCGACTTGGCTGAGTTGGCTGGTTTGCCGAGAAATGATGTCATTGCCATTGGCGAATCGGCGATCGGGGATTTAAAAACTCGCCCTGATTATTCCATCACGCTACGGCGCGTTCTAGTGGGATTTATTGGACTCAAAGCCCCTGGAAAAGGCGCAGATCCTAGAAAGTTCAAAGATCGCCACGATAAAGTCCAATGGGAAAAGCTCAAAGCCCTACCTAACCTCATTTATTCCGATGGTAATAGCTTTAGTCTGTGGCGTGATGGAGAATTGGTCGGCTCGATCGTTTCCTGCACGGGAAACATTGCCACCGCCGGGAAACAGCTAACCGCCCCAGCGGGCTTACTAGATCTATTTCGCCAATTTTTCCTTTGGCAAGCGGTTGCGCCACGAAATGCAAAAGAACTGGCGGCCATTAGTGCCCGCCTTTGTCGGTTGCTGAGAGATGAGGTCGTTGAGCAATTAGCTCTGGGTTCGGAAGCACTCACAGCTCTGGCAGAGGACTGGCGAAAACTGCTATTTCCCGATGCAACGGATGAGAAATTTGCGGATGGTTATGCCCAAGCTGTTACCTTTGGGCTGCTGATGGCTCGGGCAAGCGGCATTGAGTTAGGGCAAGGTCTCGATCGTGTCGCTATTGCCTTAAAGGCGAATCATTCACTAATTGGTGTAGCCTTGCGATTATTAACCGAAACCTCGGAAAATCAGGCGACGCTGAAAACCTCATTGCGATCGCTGTCTCAAGTTCTGGATGCCGTAGATTGGCCAACGATCAGCAAAGGTGATCCCGAAACCTGGCTCTATTTCTATGAAGACTTCCTAGAAGTTTACGACAATGAATTACGCAAACAAACGGGGTCATACTACACGCCGCCTGTCGTTGTCGAAACAATGGTTCGGTTAGTTGATGATCTCTTAAGAAGTCCCGATTTTGGTCTACATTCGGGTTTGGCAGCCCCATCCGTTACCGTCATTGATCCAGCAACAGGGACGGGAACCTATATGCTGGGAATTTTGAAAAAAATTGCCGAATCAGTCCGCAAAAATGAGGGAGAAGGGGCAGTTCCCCAAGCAATTAATGCGGCCCTGAAGCGCCTGATTGCTTTTGAAGTGCAGTTGGGGCCCTTTGCGGTAGCTCAGTTACGAATTTTGGCGGAAATTATTACGTTAACTGGGGACAGTCCGATCGAATCACTGCGGATGTTTGTGGCGGATACCTTGGCTGATCCCGAGGATGATGCCGGTTGGATTCCGCAACTGCTGGCCCCGATCGCCCAATCCCGCAAAGCCGCCAACCAAATCAAACGCACAGAACCGATTACCGTTGTAATTGGCAATCCACCCTACAAGGAAAAAGCCAAAGGCCGGGGCGGTTGGGTTGAGTCTGGCAATTCTCAAACGGGAACCGTTGCACCGTTAAATGATTGGCAACCACCGAAGAATTGGGGTGTGAGCGCCCATGCCAAGCACTTGCGCAATTTGTATGTTTATTTTTGGCGCTGGGCAACCTGGAAAGTCTTTGACCATCACCCCGACAACAGCACCGGCATCGTTTGCTTTATTACCGTTTCTGGCTTTTTGAACGGGCCCGGTTTCCAGCGCATGCGGCAATATTTGCGGGAAGAATGCGATCGCATCTGGGTGATTGATTGCTCTCCCGAAGGTCATCAACCCGAAGTCAATACGCGACTGTTTCAAGGGGTGCAGCAGCCTGTTTGTATCGTTCTTGGGAGTCGTTCAAAGCGGCAGAAATCTGACGAGTTGGCTACGGTCAAATTTCGATCGCTACCGGCCGGTTTGCGCGATCAAAAGTTTGCTGAGTTACGCCAAATTACTCTGGATGGGCCAGGCTGGCTCGACTGCCCTTTGGATACAGATTGTTCCCAATCGGGCAGCCGATCGCCCTTTGCCCCCGGCTCAACGGGCGCTTGGTTAACTTACCCTTGCTTGCAGGACTTTTTTAACTACAACGGTTCGGGTGTGATGCCGGGTCGCACTTGGGTAATTGCGCCCGATGCCGAATCCTTAAGTCAACGTTGGCAAACCCTGATTAAGTCCCCAGATGCAGTCAAAGATCAACTATTTTATCCTCATGGAACAGGCGATCGTCATGTCAGCAAAGTTCTAAAAAATTCCTTGCCAGGATATCCTCAGCGTTTATTGGCAGTAGTTAATGATTCAAATCCTGTAGTACCACCTGTTGGTTATGCCTATCGATCATTTGATCGCCAGTGGATTATTCCTGATAACCGCCTCATTAATCGACCCAATCCTAAACTTTGGGAATGGCACTCAGAACATCAAATTTATCTAACGGCTCTGCTGGATAACAAACAGATTTCTGGCCCTGCATATACTTTTTCGAGTCTAATTCCTGATCTTCATCACTACAAGGGTTCATTTGGTGGGCGAGTTTTTCCCCTATGGGCTGATGCCGAGGCTCAAGTTTCTAACTTGAATTTCGAGTTATTAGACTGCCTCAGTCATACTTATGAGCAGCCTGTTAGCCCAGAATTTCTGTTGGCTTATATGGCAGCGATTGCGGCCCATTCAGGTTTTACAACCCACTTTCAAGCCGATTTAAAAACACCAGGGATTCGGATTCCGTTGACCGCCAATCCTGATCTATTTGCAGAAGCAGTGGCGATCGGGCAGCGGGTGCTGTGGCTGCATACCTTTGGCGATCGCTGTGCCGACCCGAGCCAAGGCCGACCACCGGGGCCGCCGCGTCTGCCGAGCGATCGCCGCCCGACGATTCCCAAGGGCGGCGCAATTCCGGCTGATCCCGATCGAATGCCCGACACTATTAGCCACGATCCCAGCCGCGATCGGCTTCAGGTGGGCGACGGCTACATCGACAACGTGCCCGCTGCGGTTTGGAACTACGAGGTATCTGGCAAGCCGGTGATTTGGCATTGGTTCAGCTACCGCAAGCGCGATCGCAGCCGGCCCGTGCTGGGCGATCGCCGGCCGCCATCAGCCCTAAGCGATATTCAGCCCGATCGCTGGCTGGCCGACTACACCACCGAATTGCTGAACCTATTAAACGTGCTGGGTTGGCTAGTTGAGCTGGAACCCCAGCAAGCGGAATTGCTCGATCGGATTTGTCGGGGAGCCACCTTGTCCCGGCAACACCTGATGGCGGCCAATGCTTTGACCGAAACCGTGGTGAAAAGCAAGTCTACGGCCAGTCCCGGTCAGCTTCCGTTGCTTTGAGATCTGTTCCCAAACATTTAGCAACTGATCGATTCGCCCTAGTCCAGGCCGCGATAGAGCTGGGCGATCGGGACTTGCAACCCCAAGCTGGCCAACAACACCTGCTCACCGGGCCCGTAAATGTCCGCGGCCCAGGCAGAATCAGAGGATGCCGCGATCAGCCGGCGACGGCATTCCACCCGCTGTTGATCCTGGCTGATCAGCACGTATTCTTCGAGGCTGTCGATCGCCTGGTAGTCCCGAAATTTGTCGCCCTGATCGAAGGACTGGGTGCTAACCGAAAGCACCTCCACCACCAGCTTGGGGTAGCGCTTCACCAGGCGATCGGCCCGATCGCGCGGGTCACAGGTCACAAAGGCATCGGGATAGTAATAGAACCGATCCTGATGCGCGACCTTGACATTGCCCGAATAGAAGCGACAGTCGGCACGATCGCCCAAATGATCGTCAATTGCCCGCAGTACGTTAAAGGCAATTCGATCGTGGTTATCTGTGCCGCCGGCCATGGCGCAGACCAGCCCTTGGCGAAATTCATGGCGGTGCGGACTCTGCTGCTCAAGCTGCAAATATTCCGCCGCCTTGAACAAGTTGGGAATAGCGATCATGGGCTGAGGGCGATCGGGCTGTGATTTTCAGGCCCTAATCTTCAGGCCCATTATAGTGATCGCCCCCGATTAAATTGGGGCCAAGGGATTGCCCGATCGTCGGGGGCAAGGGGTTTAGAATCGTGGGGAGCAAGGGGCTTAAGCCCCTTGTTACGACCATTGGGGTACAGAAAATCAACCGTTTCAGCATCCCTACTGGCAATGACGACAGCCCCTAAACCCCTTGTCTGGGGCCGCCGTCCTGTGAAACGCGCGGCCGGGGTCAGTGATAGGATACAAACTCATTCAGCGGGTAGGGCCACCAGCCGATCGCCCCGCTGCTAACGAGTTTGTCGCACCGCCGCGCACCACAAAATCATCATGGGCAACACGTTTGGAAATCTGTTTCGGATCACCACCTTTGGCGAATCCCACGGCGGTGGGGTGGGCGTTGTGATCGATGGTTGTCCGCCCCGGTTGCCCCTGACGGCCGCAGAAATTCAGGTGGAACTCGATCGCCGCCGGCCCGGCCAAAGCAAAATCACCACGCCGCGCAAGGAAACCGACCAGTGCGAGATCCTTTCGGGGGTGTTTGAGGGCAAAACCCTGGGCACGCCGATCGCAATTTTGGTGCGCAACAAGGACACCCGGCCCCAGGACTACGACGAGATGGCCAAAACCTATCGCCCGTCCCATGCCGACGCGACCTACGACGCAAAATATGGGTTTCGCAACTGGCAAGGGGGCGGTCGATCGTCCGCGCGGGAAACGATCGGGCGGGTGGCAGCCGGGGCGATCGCCAAGAAGATCCTGACGGAATTTGGCCAGATCGAAATTGTCGGCTACGTGAAGCGGATTAAGGATCTCGAAGCGACGATCGACCCGCTGACCGTGACGACCGAGCAGGTGGAAAGCAATATTCTGCGATCGCCCGATGGGGACTTTGCAGAACGAGCGATCGCCCTAATTGAATCGATTCGCGATGAGGGCGACTCCGTGGGCGGCGTGGTGGAATGCGTGGTGCGCAATCTGCCGATGGGCTTGGGTTCGCCCGTATTCGATCGCCTAGAGGCCGACCTGGCCAAGGCGGTGATGTCGTTGCCTGCCACCAAGGGGTTTGAAGTGGGATCGGGCTTCGCGGGCACGTTGCTGAAGGGCAGCGAACACAATGACGAGTTTTACACGGACGAAACGGGCCAACTACGGACAACCACCAATCGATCGGGCGGTGTTCAGGGCGGCATCAGCAACGGCGAACCGGTCGTGATTCGGATCGCCTTCAAGCCCACGGCCACAATCCGCAAGGCCCAAAACACGGTCGATCAAACTGGGGAAGCGAAGGTGCTGGCGGGCAAAGGTCGCCACGATCCCTGTGTATTGCCGCGCGCCGTGCCGATGGTGGAAGCGATGGTGGCGCTGGTGGTTTGCGATCATTTGCTGCGCGATCGGGCCCAGTGCCACACCCTGGAAAATCTGGCGTAGGGCGGCCGGGACTGGGGCGATCGGATTAGCATACAAAGCAGATCCCCTCGCAAATTCTCGATCGCACCCATGCACCTCACTTGGTTTGACAGCAACAGTTGGTTGATTGAACTGGCGGGCAAGCGGATCTTGCTCAAGGCGACCCACCCAAACCCGCGCCCGATCCCCGACCGTTTGGATTTGGTGCTGTTGTCCCAGGGATTGGAAGACCACGCCCACCGGCCGACCCTGGAGCAGATCGATCGCGCCGTGCCCGTGTTGGGATCACCCAGCGCGGCCAAAGTGGCTGAACAGTTGGGTTTCCAAACGGCGATCGCCCTAGATCACGGTCAAACCTGGGTGCTGGGTGAGCAAGTGGCCATCCGCGCCACCACAGGATCGCCCACGGGCCCAAAAACCCTGGAAAACGGCTACATTTTGCGGGCGATCGCGGGGGCCGAATCCGGCGAGAGCCTATACTACGAACCCCACGGCTACCACCCGGCGGAGTTGGCCGAGTTGGGGCCGGTGGATGTGACCCTTTGCCCGCTGATGGATCTGTCGATCGGGGGCTTTTTGCCGATTATTCAGGGAACCGACAGCGCCTTGAAACTAGCGAAAATGCTGAAGCCGCAGGTGATGTTGCCCACGGCAGCGGCGGGCGATGTGCAATATGAGGGGCTGCTGGTGTCGATGTTGCGGGCTAAGGGCAATACGGCGGAACTGCAAGGGGCCTTAGGCTCGGCCGGTTTGGCGGCGCAGGTGCTGGAGCCGAAGCCGGGCGATCGCTTGGCCATGCCTTTGGTGGCGCGGGCACTGGTTTAAGCTCGCCAAACTGGGGGATGGGGAGTGATGGATGGGCGATCGGCTGCGATCGAGGCGATCTAGTCGATCGGCCCGCAAACAGGCGACAATGGGGGCAATGATTCTTTTCGCCCGCCCAAAACGCTGCGACTTCCATGGCTGTCCCCTCCATCCCCGCCGGTCAATCGAGCCAAAAACGAGAACAATACACGGTCTTTCTCGACCCGGCCTTGATCGATCGGGTGTTGGAGCTGACCGATGCGCCGGGGAATGCGATCGAAGAGGCGTTGCGGCTGTGGCTGGCCGAGAAAGCAGCACCCGCCAGTGCGCCGATCGGGTCTGCTGCGGCCCCGATCGAGGCCCGCAGCCTGCCCGCTAGCCCATCTCCCCGATTGCCGACAAAGATTGCTGCACCGCTGATCCCTGAGCGTCGCACCAAGCCTCGAATTCTGGACTTGGCCCCGCCGGTTGTGCCTGCGCCGATCGACCCCATGAACGATCGCAACTTGCCCAAGGCTTTGACCCGGCCCAATGCGCCTGCACCGCGCCGGTTGCCACCCCGTCGCTCGGTGGTGAGTCCGATCGACCCTCGCAAGAGCAACGACGACGAAACGGGTTGGCTGGTTTAGGCGATCGGGTGGGGTTGTTTTGCGGTGTGCCCTCGATCGGGTGCAATTGATTGCGGCGATTGATTGCGGCGAATAGAATCCTCGGGGATTTTGCGTACCGGAGGGTTTGCGGCGAAACAGCGAGGACATGGGGCGATCGCCTTTCGAGATCCCGATCCGGTTTTTGGCGGGCAGGGCGATCGGGTAGGGGCGTACCGCCGTACGCCCTCTGCCAGGGTCGATCGCCTGAAACAAATTGGATTGCGGAGATCTCTCGGATCGGAGGATGCATGGCGATGCGCCCCTATGGTTCGGGCGGGGCGATCACGTAAGGTGCAGGGGAGATGAGGGGCAATGGTTATTTGATGGCTGAGCGTGCTTCTCTGCACCCTACGGCTCTGCGGGCGGGTTGCGTCGAGCCGATCGCTACTAATCCCCCCAGTTGGCTGCTCGCCCTGCTCACCATTTGCGTCCTGGCCGGTCGGCTCGAAAAGATCCTGCGGTTGTCGTTGTTGCTGCTGCGCCAGGCCCGCCATTGGCACAACCCAGGCAAAACCCAGCCTGATCGGGGCGATCGGGCATAGCACACCGTCAGCGATCGGAGGGCGTGCGGCCGTACGCCCCTACGGTGTTGCGGGACTGGGCAAGGCCCCGGGCGATGGCGAGGCCGTCGGACTGGGGCTAGCCGCTGGGCTGGGGCTAGCCGCTGGGCTGGGGCTGGCACTCGGACTAGCACTCGGACTCGGGCTAGCGCTCGGGCTGGCTGTCGGGCTAGCTGCTGGGCTGGGCGCGGCCGATCCGCTCGGGCTGGGGCTGGCGCTCGGGCTGGGACTCGGGGGCGGCGGCGGTCGCTTCCACTCCGCGATCGGCCGGTCGATCGCCGCCACCTGAAAATCCTTGGGAATCAGCGACACCGACACCTGATCCGGCAAAGGATTCGGCGCATCCACCAACCCATAAAGAAACGAATCGTCAAAACCGGCCTGCCCGATCGCCAGTTGATGTTGCTTACCCGACTTCAGCCGAAACGTGATCTCGGCGCGGGGGCGATCGAGTCCCAATTCCTTCAGCCGATCACGCCCTTGGGTAATCGTGCGATCGCGCTGGGAGGTGGCCAGCAGATTGGTCAAAAACGCCACCGCCCCGTCACTAGCCGGTTCCGTTGCCTCGCCGTTTAGCCGTAGCTGCCAAACGGTTTTGCCCGGTTGAAACGGTTCCGGGCGATCGAGCTGCACCGTGCGATCGCCCAACTTCAGCGTGATTTGTTGGATCTCCGCCTCGGTGATGCTGAACAGTTTCGATTGCTGCTGTTGCGCCACCTGTTGCTGGGTCGATCGGATCTCAAACAGGGCCACGCCGCCCCCCACCCCGAGGGCGATCGCCAACAACCAAGCCGTAGATGATTTCAACTTCATGACTGTTTCCTTTGTCCTAGCGCCGTTGCCACCACATCACACCCGCCAAGGTCAAACCACCCATCGGGAACACCACCAACGCCAACAACAGCAACAAGGACGACTGCTGCGGCGTAATCACGATCCGGCGGTTGTTCGGCTCGCGCGGCCGAATCGAAAGACTGTTGGAGTCGCGATCGCCCAGCCAGCCCACGGAATTGAGCAACACATCGCCGTTGAGCTGTTGACCAAACAAGCCATCGGCCATGAAGGAGGAATTCCCGATCGCCACAATCCGCGCCGGTTTGGCCGCTGCCGAACTGGGGCTAGGCGCAGGACTGGGTCTGGCTGTCACACCCGGCGAAGGGCTAGCCGTGGGACTCGGTGCAGGACTAGCCGTGGGACTCGGTGCAGGACTCGCAGCGGGGCTAGGGGGCCCAGTGGGGGAGGGGCTAGCGGCCGGACTCGGGCTAGGAGCCGGACTCGGTGCGCGTTCCAAAGCCACGCCCAACACCAACGGCCCCTGACGATCTTGGGGCGGCGTGAAAGTCAGTTGGGTGGCTTTCGGATCGCTTTCGGCCCAGCTCTTTTCGTCGGTTTCAATGATCGGCGTGGCTGTCACCCCCGACACAGTGCTGATTTCCAGCGATCGCGCCACGGGATAAATCGAAATGCCGCCCTTAAAATCCTGGGTAATCGGGTGGTTGCCATAGCGGGTGACGATCGGCGCATCGGGTCCCAAGCCCGCCAACTGCCCCGTACCGGATGCATCGACCACCAGCCGGTTATCCAGCTTCACGCCCCAACCGGCCAGCAATTTGCCTAAGCCGCCATCGGCAGCCGGATCGAGCAGGGCCAGCAGTCGGCCCCCTTGGCTCAGGTAGGTTTCTAGGGCGCTCAGTTCTTTGTCTAGCAAGGATCGCTGGGGCCCAACGATCGCCACGGCCGCCGCATCGGCCGGAATCGCACCTTCCCGAATCAGGTTCAGGGGTTTGGCGATAAAGTTCTTGGTTTTCAGGCCGTTAATCGCATCGCCCAAGCCCGTTTGCTCACCTTCGATCGGGCGTTCACCGTGCCCTTGCAGGAAGTAAACGATCGACTGTTTGGTGCTGCTCAGTTGGGCGATCGCGTTGGTTAGATCGGTCTCCTGCAAGCGGGTTTCGGGACTGAGGGTGGTGATTAACCGGCGATCGTTCCCGGCTTCTAAATGCACTTCCCCAAAGGATTTGACTTTGAAGGTTTGGGCCTTGCCAAATTCCACCTGTGGATCGGCAATTTGATAGGAGAATTTCGGGTTGATTTTGGTGTAATTGGTCAGCAGGTCTCGATCGCTGTCGGACAGGGTGCGATCGAAGATCCAAATCTTCACCGGCTGCCCGAGGTTTTTCACCACCTGTTGGGTTTCGGGAGCCAGGGTAAACAGTTGTTTTTCGGTGAGGTCAAACTTAGCGGTGTAGCGCGCACCCAAAAAGTTAATCGCCCCAAAAATCAACAGGGCCGCCAAGGTTGCTAGCAGGGCGTTGGTGTTGGATTGGGTCGATCGCAAGGCCCAAGTGCTCTGCAAATTGCCCCGAGTGAACAACCACAGGGCGATCGCAATAGTTCCCAGGGCGATCGTAATCCCTGCGAGCAAATTCCAACCGGAGACAAAGCCGATCGCCAAGCCTGCCGTGATTAAAAATAGCCCTAGAAAAATCAGATATTTGCTATAACTCGGCCAAAGCTGCCGCACTGATGCCAATTTCATGGTTTGAAGCCATCCCCCAAGAGAATTCGTAGAAGTTACTGACAAGAATTTGCTGACTAGCGATCGATCAAGATTGGCTAACAAAATTGGCTGATTTACGATCGCTGGAAGCGGAAGGTTTCCACCGATTGTGCCGTCAAGAAAATGCCCAAAATGATGTAACTAAAAAACAGCACCACACTGCCCGACTCCGGCACACCGCGCACCGCCGCTTCGTAATGCTTGAGTAGGGATAAGTGCCCAACTAATTGCCCTGCATCACCCCCGATCGCGTTGGCCAACAAATCAATAATCCAGAGGGACAAATTCAGGCCAAAGGTCATCATGGCTGCCAACACCGTGCTGGCCGTCAGCGAGGACAAAAACATACCCAAGGACAGCACACTCGTACCCATCAAAACCAAGCCCACATGACCCGACACCGCCACCCAAGGCGACAGGGCCGGGCTAGCTGCGGAGAGCACGATGATTTCCATCAACAGCAAGGGAGCCAGCATGGTGGCAAAAAAGGTAGCCACGCCCAGCAGCTTGCCCACCGCCACGGCCCAGTTAGTAATTGGTGAAGTGGCCAGTAGCTCCAATGTGCCGCGCTTGCGTTCTTCGGTATATAAACTCATGGACAAAATCGGCAGCACAAACAGCGCTAAGGAGCCGATCGTCCCGAGGTAAATCTTTAGAAATTCGTAGGGCACATCGATCGGGGGCACGGGAATGCCCATCTGTGCGCCTTGCATATCCCGAGCCGCAGACTGGGCAATAATCCCCGAGTCGCCAAGCAGCACCGCCACGAAGAAAATGCCCGCGATTAACCAAAAGACACTGGCAACCCCATAGGCGAGGGGCGATGCAAAATAGCCCTGGAGTTCGCGCTGATAAATTGCCAGAATATTCGCGCCAATCACGCGCGATCGATAAATTACTTGAGAAACCATTGAGAAACCATAGCCCCCGATTTGGGTTGAGCAATGTTGTACAAAATGCCAGAAAGACGATTAGACAGTTGATTTTCCATGCCCCAATTGTCATAGCAGGGGAGGGCCTGTCGTCATTTCTGGGGTCAAGCTGAAACAGTTGATCTTCCATGCCCCAGTCGTCGTAACAAGGGGCTTAAGCCCCTTGCTGCCTAACGATCCGCTCACGGTGGAATCAGGGTTTTAGGCGATTGGACGACACCCCCTAAGCTCCTGGTTGCCACAGGACTGCGTAGCGGTGGTGCTTTAGCTTTGACCGATCGCGCTACTCCGTATCCCCTGGTTCGCTCGGCGGCTCCGGTTCGATCGCCGCTGGGGGTTGCGGCTGTGATGGCACTTCCACCCCGATCGCCCCGGTGGCTTCCTCGGTGGTCAAATCCAGGAACACATCTTCGAGGGTGGCTTGGCTGCGGCGTAGCTCACATAATCCCAACTCCGCCGCAATCACTGCCCGAGCGATCTCTTGGGCTGGTTCCGTGCCCCGCTCGATCGCCACTTTCAGCCGCAACCGTTGGGGGCGATCGGCTTCCGGTGTTTGGGGCGTAATCGATCGCACCCCGGCAATGCTGGCGAGCTGTTCCACCAACCGGGCCGCGCGATCGAGCAATTGCACCGGGCGATCGGGGTCGATCATCGCGAGGGCCGCCGCGCCCCCATCCAGCTCCAAATCGTAGGCCGCGCCGCCCATCCGCCCAGCCATCAGGTTTTCGGGCGTGTCCGTGGCCACCACCCGTCCGCCATTGACGATCGCCACCCGGCTGCAAGTCATGCTTACTTCTGGCAGGATGTGGGTGGACAAGATCACCGTGTGGTCGCCGGCCAAGCTTTTGATTAGGTTGCGAACTTCGGCAATTTGGCGCGGGTCAAGGCCCACGGTTGGTTCATCCAACACGATCGCCGGGGGATCATGGACGATGGCCTGGGCAATCCCCACCCGCTGCCGGTAGCCCTTCGACAGCTTATTAATGATCGTCTTGCGGCGATCGCTCAGGCCACAGCGCTCCAGCGACCAACGCACCCGCTCGGGGCGATCGCCCGCCGACACGCCCTTAATCCGCGCCACAAAGTTCAAAAATCCTTCGACGGTCATATCGGGATAGAGCGGCGGCGTTTCGGGCAAGTAGCCAATCCGCTCGCGCACCGCCATCGACTGGTCATGCACATCAAAGCCCGCAACCCGGGCCGTGCCGCTGGTGGCGGGCAAATACCCCGTCAAAATCCGCATGGTGGTGGTTTTGCCCGCGCCGTTCGGGCCCAAAAACCCCAAAATCTCCCCCGGCTCTACGGAAAACGTCACCTCACGGATGGCGACGGTGCTGCCGTAGACCTTCCGCAACTGTTCAACTTCAATCATGGCGATCGATCTCGGTCAAAAATCCCGGTCGATCGGCAACAGCGCCGAGACCACGCCCCATTATGCCGCACGGCTTCGGGAACGACATGACCCGATCGCCCGAGATCGCCCGGGGTCACTCGGGGCGATCGCTCTCGTCACGCAACCGGGGGGCGATCGATTGTCCTAGCGATCTTGATCGATCAATCCGATCCAGCAAATTGCGACCTAAAACATAGGCATAAACGCTGGCCGGCTGAAACACAAATCGCACATTTCTATGCTCAACATGCGGATCGGCGATCGTCCGACTCGTGACCCAAATCGGTTGCAATAAATCAGGATTGCGACGCACGAACTCCACGCAACTATCCAGTTCCGATCGGGATTGATGGGGCTTGTCGCTCCATTTCACCTCAACAATCCAATGGGGCGATCGTGTATTAGGACTCAAAGAGACAATATCAATTTCGCCCTTGTCCCATCGAGCATAATACAGTTGAGCCATTTGACTATGTTGCCATTGACTAAAAATAGCTGTTTCAGTCATTAGTCCCATCGCTTCCGAATCTTGATTCAAAGATCCGAACAGGGCGGCCCGCATCGATGGATTTGTTAAATAGATTTTGAAGCTAGTTGCGCGCTTTAATCGCTTGGCATTGTGGTCAATCCGTTCGATGCGCCGAATCAAAAATGCAGCCTCTAAATATTCGAGATAGCGCTTAATCGTATTTTTGGCGATATTAGACGACTTGGATAAAGCATCTAAGTTGATCTCATGACCGGAGTTGTATGCCAGGGTGGTGAATAGTCGATTCAGCTCCTGAATGTCGCGCACACCATACAGACTCGGCAGATCGCGCAATAGAACCTTATCGATAATGTCGCTCTTAATATATTGTTCTGGACTACGTTGAATGGTTTTTGAGAAAACGGCTTCAGGATATCCACCAAAATTCAGATAGTTAACAAATTCTCGATTGAGTGTTTCAATATTGGCAACAGTATCAAGACTTTTCTCGCGTTGAGCGTCATCCTGAATTGGCACTGAAATGAGTTCAGGCTCTTGACCAATAAAGGTGAGATATTCAGCAAAGGTAAGCGGTGGCAGGATGTAATCACTAAAACGGCCTGCCCCAGATTCATTGCTTTTGAGTCGCAGGGCTGCCGCTGCCGATCCGGTTGCAATAAATCGATAAGCCCCAAATGAATCCACCAAGGACTTGAGGTGAACTTCCCAGTCCTTTAGATATTGAATCTCATCAAAAAAGACAAACAGCTTCGAGTCTCGTTGATGATCGAATAGTTCTTGAAAATAATTGACTAACCGTTCGAGGGATAGCCCCGTATAAACAGGAGTTTCTAGCGATAAATAGAGAATATGGGTCGCTTCGATCCCGGCATCTAGCAGCGCGCGGATGCTGTGGTAGACCATGACGGTTTTGCCCACCCGCCTGGGCCCCATGAGGACGATCGCCCGTCTTAGCTCAGTGTCCAGAATTTGTTGATGGAATGGCGGGAAATATTGGCGGCGCGGGGCATCTTGATAGTCGATCGCCCCGCTAGCTCCCGTCTCCCACCAGGGGTTGTCAAACCGGAGGCGCGCCAAAATGTCGCTTTTAGAAATTTCCAGCATCGGTGATCGCTAGCTCCAGGGTCAGACGCAATGTTGCCCTAATAAAATCAGTTTACTAATCCTATTGAGGTGCAAAACACTTTTCAAGACTAGTCTACTAATCTTATTTGGCAGCGATCGCATTTGTTGCGGTTGTCTTGTCCATCCCTGTCGCTGACCGCCTGTGAAACCTCGGCGGGGCGATCGTCGTCAGACCGGGCTAGGAGCGATCGCGCTAGGCTTCAAACCTTGCACCGACTCCAAGATTTAGTATCCAAGATTAGCGATAGGCTGGCTGCCAAGCTAAACTGGCACAGGTTTGGTCGCATCGCTCCGTTCTATCCCGCCTTTATCCCGCCTTTATCCCGCCTGACCCTGTAATTCGTTAACTCAAGCAATCGTTTCTCTAAAAGTCTCCAACAGATCTATGGCTCCTGCTGCTCGCCTGAATGGTTCCGCTACCGTCGCCATGCTCGTCAACGGCCAGACCGTCGAAATGGCGATCGACGGAGCCAACGCCCCCGTCACCGCTGGCAACTTTGTGGACTTGGTGGAGCGTGGGTTTTATGACGGGATTTCCTTTCACCGGGTGGTGCGATCGCCCGACCCGTTTGTGGTGCAAGCAGGCGACCCAGCCAGCAAAGATCCCAACGTGCCCCTCAACCAGTTGGGCGGCGGCAGCTTCATCGACCCCGACACCAATCAGGCGCGCACCATTCCGCTGGAAATCAAAACCCAGGGCGCAACCCAACCGACCTATAGCCAAACCACCACGCAGCCCGTGGCCGTGCCCCACAAACAGGGGACGATCGCCATGGCCCGCGCCGATAATCCCGATTCCGCCTCGTCGCAGTTTTACATTGCCCTAAAGGAGCTGCCCTTTTTGGATGGCAACTACGCCACCTTTGGGCAAGTGACCCAAGGGTTTTCGGCGGTGGATGCAATTAAGGCGGGCGATCGGATTGCATCGGCCAAAGTGATTGATGGGGTGTTGCCCAGCCGGACTTCGGCGGTGTTGAGCGATGTTGCTCGTTTAAATGCTGCCCATAACTTCTTGAACCGGGCAGATTTGCCGCGTCAGTTCACCTTTTTGGGAGCGGCGGCAGAGGCCGTGATCCTGACGGCGGCCCAAAGCCAAACCACCCCCAGCGGTGTGCGCGGCCTGGCGGGCAACGACACGCTCACGGGTTCCAGCGCTGCCGATATTATCTGGGGCGATGAGGGCAATGATGTGATTTCCGGGGCCGATGGGGATGACTACCTGCGCGGCAACGATGGCGATGACCTGGTGAATGGGAACGCGGGCGGCGATTTCGTCAATGGCAACCGGGGCAATGACACGGTGATTGGCGGGGCGGGCGATGACTTTGTGCGCGGCGGCCAGGGCAATGATTCGCTGCTGGGCGGTGAGGGTAATGATGTGCTGTGCGGTGATTTTGGGGCCGACACGCTGACCGGCGGGGCGGGGGCTGATACGTTCCTGTTGCGGACGGATACGGCGATCGGGGTGCAGGCGGCGGCTGATGCGATCGTGGACTTTAGCGCGGCCCAGGGCGATCGGTTCGGGATTGTGGGCAGCGTGGCTCTCAACCAACTGACCCTGCAAGATCAAGGCGGCTCGACGGTGATTCAACTGCCGACGGGTCAAACTCTGGCGACGATCGCTGGTGCGGCCCCCGATGTGGTGCGATCGGCGTTGGTGGCCGTCAGTGCCAGCGATGCGGTCTTGCGCCTATAGGCTGAACGGCACTGGCTGGGGCGATCGCGTTGACCGCCCCCCAATCGCTTAACGACGGCAAACCTAGGCTATAACTAGCTATACGGCACGACTCCGATCAGGTTTCGCACTCGATCGCCCCCAATGCCGTACAGTCATCTGCACACCCTCACGCGCATTTGGAGGACAGGAACGTGGGTTGGCGAGTCCGAGCTATTCGAGGCGCAACTACCGCAACCGATAACACCGTGGAAGCCATGCGGGCTGCGGTTCACGAGCTTCTCGACGCATTGGAATCGCATAATCGGCTGGATATGGATGAAGTGGTGAGCGTCACGTTTTCCGTCACGCGCGACCTCAATGCCGTTTTCCCGGCCAAGATTGCCCGCGAGCGTCCCAACTGGCAGAATGTGCCGCTGATGGATGTCCAGCAAATGGACGTGGCAGGTAGTTTGCCCCAATGCATTCGGCTACTGGTTCACTTCAACACGCCCGAGCCGATCGCCCCCATCCATCACCCCTACTTACGCGGGGCCAAGCACTTACGCCCCGACTGGGTTTCGGCCCAGGAGATGCACCAGGGATCTCCGGTGGCTCAATTGGCCAATTCCTAGGGGATCTTTGGCGAGTTAATTCAGGCGAGTTAATTCAGGCGAGTTAATTCAACGATCGATTGAATTGGGCTGTTGAATTGGGCTGTTGAATTGGGCTGTTGAATTGAATCGCTAAATTGAATCGTTGAATTGAATTTAGGGCTGTTGGGGGCGATCGCGGTCGGTTGTGACTGACCGATCGCCCCTCGATTTTTGAGCCATCCAACCACCCAGCACCAACGAGGGCAGCACGATCGCCACGGCTGCAACCCAGTTGGGCGGCGTGGCGATCGCCCAATGAGCCATCAACTTAATCGCCACGGACAGGCCCAAGGAGGCAACAACAACCTTGGCGATCGCAGTGAGCGTTTCCTGATTAATCGATGACATAGATGATAGGGAGTGAGGATCGGGACTGGATCTGATCAAGATCTGAGCGCGATCTAATTGGGATTGGATCGGGACTCAATCAGGCTGCGGCGGGCTGGTTTTGGGGACTAATTCAACTGCAAATGTCGCCAGGTAAGTTGGCCGTCCGGTTGACGATGCCAACGCAGGAGCCGATCGGGACTTTGATCGCCATAGGGATCGGCCGACACTGACAGCCGCCCGATCGCCCGACGTGGAGCAATCGTGGCCAGGGCGATCGCCTGTTCCGGGGTGCAAAGCTGCCAACTTAGGAGATTTTGTACCCCATCGAGGAGTGACAGGGTTGTGCCCGAGAGCGTGCCATCGGGTAGGCGGGCTGTTCCCTGGCAAACTTCGATCGTCCGATCGTCCCAAGGATAAGTCCCATCGGGCAACCCCAAAGGCGACAGGGCATCGCTAACCAAAAACAACCCCTGACCGTAGTTCCCCGCCCGCAACAACAGGCGCAGCATCGACGGACAAACATGAATCCCGTCGGCAATGAACCCACACCAAACCCCCGATCGCCCGATCGCCGCCCCCAACAGGCCCGGCTCTCGGTGATGCAGCGGCGGCATGGCGTTAAAGGCATGAGTCACCATCGTTGCCCCCTGCTCAAAGGCCGCTTCCGCTTCGGCGGCGGTGGCTTGGGAGTGGCCCAAACTGACGGCAATCCCGCGCGATCGCAGCCAGTCGATCGCCGCGCCGCTCGGGTCAAGTTCCGGGGCTAGGGTGATTTTGGCGACCTGATCAACGTGGGGCCCCAAGATCACCGCCAGCCGTTCCACAGTCAGGGGTTGCAAAAACTGCTCGGGATGGGCCCCGCGCTTTTGGGGATTGAGGCAAGGGCCTTCGAGGTGCGCGCCCCAAATCATCGCCCGGCCGGCCCGATCCGGCTCCCGAGCTTGGTAGGTGGCCAGCACGGCCAGGCTTTGGTGGATTTTGGCGATCGAGGTGGTAACGATCGTCGGCAAACAGGCCGTAACCCCCTGTCGCCACAGGAATTGACAAATCCGATCGAGCTGGGGCAAGTCCGCCAGGGTCAGGTCGGGAAAGGCCAAGCCCAGGGCCCCGTTGATTTGTAAATCCACACCACCGGGCGACAACCAATCGCCTTGGAGGTCGATCGCGCCGGTAAACTCCGCATGGGTGCTGCGCTCATCGACGGCCGCTGGGTCGTGGGGCGTGATTTCGCCAATCAGTCCCTGCTGGTCGCAAATCAGATCATGGAGACCCGAGCGATCGAGCAGCCGCGCGCGATTGATTCGCCGATTTTGCCAATGGGTCATCGATCGATAAGATATGGCTATGCCACGAAAGCGGTCAACTGCAAGCTGTCACACTCAGCCTGCCGCGTGGCATCCAAAACCTGGGCCAAAACGCAGCAGCCGGTAGAATTCAGCCGAACCTTGGGCGCTGCCCTTGGTGCAACGGCCCTCAGTGTTTCTTGACATCCTCCCTGTTCTAAAAGAACGGGGATTCCCAGACCTCACGATCTAGGTTTCTGTTTCATAGCACCTGCCTTCCGAGATTTACTCTCTTCGGGTCTGACGGTTGCTCCACAGACTGAAACCGCTAGCCCAGCGGCCAAAATATTACGCGCTGCATTCACGTCTCGATCGTGGTGCATTCCGCAGCTAGGGCAATCCCACTCTCGAATCTTGAGCGGCAGCTTGTCAACAACATGGCCACAACTTCCACAGCGCTTAGAACTAGGGAACCACTTGTCAATCTTGACCACCGATCGCCCATACCACTGCGCTTTGTACTCCAGTTGTCGAACCAACTCACCCCATCCCGCATTACTAATGGCGCGAGCAAGTTTGTGATTCTTGACCATATTCACCACTGACAACGATTCCACCGCGATCGTTTGGTTTTCACGAATCAGGCGAGTAGTCAGCTTGTGTAGGTGGTCTTGTCTGGAGTCTGTGATCCATTGGTGAATACGAGCAACTTTACGTCTGGCTTTGTCGCGATTGCGAGATCCCTTGACCTTGCGGCTTAGAGATTTTTGAGCCATTCGTAAACGCTTGTGGTGGCGCTTGAGATGGGTGGGGTTGGCAACTTTTTCACCCGTGCTGACTGTGACCAAGCTCGTAATACCCATATCCAGTCCTACCGCATTGGAGGATTCTGGCAGGGTCAAATCACGAGGATCATCAAACCGTAAGGATAGATGCCAATGTCCACCAGGACTCAATCGCACCGTGACCGTCGATGGCTCAACACCATCGGGTAATGGCCGTGACCAGCGAATCTTCAAAGGTTGGTCAGATTTAGCCAAAAATACTTGGCCATCTTTCAAGCAAAAGGCAGAGCGCGTAAATTCTGCACTCCCTCCGTTTCGTTTTTTCTTGAAGGTTGGGTACTGAGTTCTGCCTGCAAAGAAATTGGTAAATGCTGATTGCAAATGCCGCAATCCTTGCTGCAATGGAACCGAACTGACATCATTGAGAAACGCCAGCTCCTCATCTTTTTTCCATGTGGTCAACAGGGAAGAAGTTTGAGCATGTCCCACTCGCTCTTGTCGCTCGTACCAGGCTTGCGTTCGTTCTGCTAGCGCCCGGTTATAAATCAGTCGCACACAACCAAGCGTTTGTCGCAACAGCAACACTTGCTCGGTTGTTGGGTAGAAACGGTATCGGTAAGCCTTTTCAGCCATGCCTTACATGATATCGACCATAGTGTAAGTTGTCGAATAAAACCGCCCTAAAAGGGCGGGGTTTCAGACCCTTTTCTTTTGCTGAACTCACAGGTTCAGCAAGCAGATTCCCCGCGCGTTGTGATCCTTACCCCCTTTAGACTCAGCTCTCATATATGGATAGCTCCCTTTCTCCCCTGGTCGGCATCATCATGGGCAGTGATTCTGACTTGCCCACGATGCAGGCGGCGATCGCCGTTTGTGAGGAGTTCGGTGTTTCGGCAGAAGTGGCGATCGTCTCGGCCCACCGCACCCCCGATCGAATGGTGGACTATGCCAAAAGCGCCGTTGATCGGGGTCTGAAGGTGATCATTGCCGGGGCTGGGGGCGCAGCGCACCTACCCGGCATGGTGGCGGCCTTGACCGTGTTGCCGGTGATTGGTGTGCCGGTGGCGACCAAGCAACTGGGCGGAGTCGATTCGCTCTACTCGATCGTGCAAATGCCTGGGGGGATTCCCGTGGCCACCGTGGCGATCGGCAATGCCAAGAATGCAGGCTTGCTGGCGGTGCAAATGATTGCTAGCCATGACCCTGAATTGCAATCTCGCTTGCAGGCCTACCGCGACAGTCTGCGCAGAATGGTTGAAGAGAAGCAAACAACGCTTGATCATCTCGGATATCAGGCTTATCTCCAGCAATCCTAAAAATGCTGGCGATCGCCTGGGCTAGTTAACCACGGGCTAGTTAACCACGGGCTAGTTAACCACGGGCTAGTTAACCACGGGCTAGTTAACCACGGGCTAGTTAACCATTAGGGGCGATCGCTTCAGGGGTCGGCCTCACGCAACGTCTCAACTGTCCCCATTCGCCAACCCTTGCTCCTATTCTGGGAGCCGGGAAATCACCATCTTGCGGGTTTCCCCCAACCCCATTGGGAGCGGGGCTGGGGATGAGGGTCTGAGCCAACCCTGCGTCAGTCCTGAGTGGTTGATGAATTCCTCCCATCCTTGTGATGGCGATCGCTGTCATTTGACTATTTTAAAGATTTGATAAAGTTTCTGTTTTTCGTCCTTTCTCAATAGGAATCAACCATGAATCCTGTCGATTTCTGCGTGTAAACACGGAGCACTGGCCAGAGTCTTCATCTTATTGCTACTCTCGATCGTTCGTCTACGTCACTAGCCATTCACTTTAAGACGCGCCATGAGAGATGTACTATGTTGGGACTAATTAGGGATCAGACCCCTTAGCAATTGGTGGGCTGTTTCGGATCAATTCATCACCTGAGCATTCACTCGGTGAGTTGACTTGATTTGATCGGTTTTACTGACCCAAATTGGTTGACTTAAATTGACCTAAATTGACGGTGCGATCGCAGCTTTATGAGTCGGTTTAATCACCCGATTCACCACAATCGCGCCACATTAATTGGAAGGGGACAATTAGCATTCATTTTGGGTCAGGCTTTTCCGGTCAAGACTGGCTTTGCTGGCTTTGTTGACTGATTTGACTGATTTTTGGGGCGATCGCCTCGTTTGCTTAAGCTTCAGCAACGGCGATCGCGGAGGGGGAACCCCAAAAACCAGTGACTGTCTTGCTCCCACGGTTTTGGAGCCACCTCAAAAACTGAGCACAATCAGCGGCCGGCACGATCAACGGTTTGTTACGACGGACACAGCACAACCAAAATGCAATCAAAACGCAACCGAAACGCAACCGAAACGCAACCGAAACGCAACGGACAGGAACAATTGGCAGTGAAGCCAGCATTGCAAATCCTCAAAACTCAACCCAAAACAGAGATTCGGTGTGACTCCGCTCCCTGCCGTAGCGGTGACTGAGGGTTAATCAACGGATCGCGACCAGCAATATCCCCACAGGATGTCGGTCATGGCTCGGTGATCTCGATTCAGAGATTGCCCGGTCTCAAACTTGTTCGTCTGGCAAGGGCTATCCAGGTCACGGCCAAGCGAACATTGCCAGCCAGAGAGAGATGGAAGGGTGCTATGGAAATGTCGCGCGAGGACAGCACGACCGTAACGGGCGTAACGGGCGTAACAGAAAACGGCTGGAAACAGCCTGGAGAACAAGGCGTGATGGACGAGGCGACCGTTCGCGCTAACCAACGAGCGTTACAGACCCTAGAACGAGCGATTGTGCTGTCTGAAGGGCAATTTTCGTTGGTTTTGGTGCGCTGTAGCTATGGCCAACTGCGCCGGGAGCTGTTGGCGCAGATTGCCGCGCGATCGAATCCCGGTGAGTCGTTTGCACAGGTCAACCGCTTGATGGTGCCAGCGAATCTGAAAACGCTGTATCCCTTGGTGGCGGCGGCGAGTGCTGGCGATCGCCCCCCAAGGGCGGTGATGGTGCTGGGGCTGGAGGAAGCCGAATCGGTGGAGACGGTGTTTGCCCTCGCGAATCAGATGCGCGATCGGTTCAAGCAACTACCCTTCCCGATTGTGCTGTGGCTGACCGATGAGACCCTCGAAAAGTTGAAACGAGTGGCTCCCGACCTCAAAAGCTGGGCCGCAGCGCCGGTGCGGTTTGAGCTAGATACGGCGGGGGTGCTGGAGTTTCTGCGCGATCGCGCTAATTTGGCGTTCGATCGGTCTTTTAATGCACCGGCGGGCTATTCGATCTATCAACCTTTGCCCGCTCTGGCTGAACTGCGCCACCGCCAAGAGCTGGCCGCGGCCCGAGCCGATTTGGCCCAGCGCCACGCCACGCTAGATCCAGAATTGGCCGTGAGTGTGGATTTTTTGGAGGGCTGGGCGGCCTTGGGGCGGGGTGATGTGTCTGGGGCCCTGGCGGTGTTTCGCCGGGCTTTAGAAGGCTGGAAGGCCCTCGCTGAGGCAACGGCCGTCTCCAATTCCGAAGCGGCCCAACCCAGCTCGGTTAGCCCCGATCGGCAGCAGGCTTGGTTACGATCGGGCCTGCTGCGGTTTTATGTGGGTATTTGCCACGCGCGGTTGGCGGCGGGTAACGATCGCCCGGCGGATTCAGCGGAAACCCGGCGCGATCGCGGTCAGCGGTGGCGCTTGGCTCGCGAATCGCTCCAGGCTTGTGCCGATTGTTTTGCGGCACTCGATCGCCCTGATCTGACGGCCAAGTTCATTGGCCCCTTGGGCGAAGTGCTCTACGAACTCCAAGACTGGCTGGGGCTGGAGCAACTCGCGCGGGTGGCCCTGACCTTGCACGGTGCGATCGACAAGCCCAGCAACCGGGCAGAGTTGGCCCGCGATTGTTGTTTTTTGGCGGAAGTGGCCCTGGTGCGGGTGCAATGGGCCGCGGCTTGTCAGTGGGCAGAACAGGCTCTCAACCACCTAGTCCAAGCCGGCCAGAACGATCCAACGGTGTTGGGTACTGAACTGTTGCGGGCGGTGCGGTTACGTCAGGGCCAGGCTTGGTTTTTGTTGGGCGAGGCCCATTGGCATCTGGGGCGATCGGGCCTGGCGATCGGCAACTTAGAGCGGGCCCGCGCCACGGTTTGGAACTTTGAGCAGCCGCAGTTGACCGTGCGCTTGCTGTCGCGGTTGCGGGAAGTCTATTTCCAGCAGGGGCGTTACCTAGAAGCCTTCCAAACCAAGCAAGATCTACGACGGGTCGAGCACCAATGCAGTTGGCTAGCCTTCATTGGCGCAGGGCAGTTGCAGCCCCAACTGGTGGCCCAACTGGAGGACAACCTCACCTTGCCCGCCGCCGCCCCGGAAATTGCGGCCTCCGGTCGTCAAAAAGATGTGGAACAACTGATCGCGCGGCTGGCCCGGGCTGACCTGAAGCTGACGATCGTCCATGGCCATTCCGGCGCGGGCAAAAGCTCCCTGCTGAAGGCGGGGTTAGTGCCGGAGCTTTACCGGCGGGCCCTGGGCGATCGCGATGTGCTGCCGGTGATTGTGGAGGTCTACACCGATTGGGTGGGGGCGGCCGAAAACGCCCTCGATCGCGCCGCCAATCTCAAGGGGCTTGACAGCGATCGGGCCCTGCAAACCTGGGATGACCTGGCGATCGAACCCCATCGCCCGCTGCTCAACCTGGAGCGATCGGTTCCCGGCTATGGGCCGCGCCTTCGGTTGCTGCTCGATCGGCTCCAACAATTTAGCCAACAAAACTTCACGATCGTTTTCATCTTCGACCAGTTTGAAGAACTCTTCTTCCACTGGCCCACCGTCAGCGAACGACAGCAATTTTTTGAATTCCTGCGCGATTGCTTGAACGTGCCCTACGTCAAGCTGATCATCTCCATGCGCGAAGATTACCTGCACTTCCTCTTGGAGTGGGAGCGCGCCACTGACCTGTCGATCATTGACGACAACATCCTGGCCCGCCAAGTGCGCTACTACATTGGGGACTTTTCGCCCACCGATGCCCGCGCCACAATCCAAAGCCTGACCGAGCAATCGCGCCTGGGCCTCGAACCCGACTTGATCGATGCCCTGGTAGGCGAGTTGGCCCGCGAAACCGGTGAAGTCAACCCGATCGAACTGCAAGTGGTGGGTGCCCAGCTCCAAGCCGATCGGATCGCCACCCTCACGGACTACCAGCGAGAATACGGCTCCAAAGAAGTGCTGGTGGAACGCTACCTCGAAAACACAATCCGCGACTGCGGCCCCGAGAGCGAAAACATTGCCCGCCAAGTGCTGTTTTTGCTCACGGCCGAAAACGGCACTCGCCCCCTGAAAACCCGCACTGAACTGGCCGCTGAACTGGGAGCCAGCCACAGCCAACTGGAACTGGTGCTCAGAATTCTCTCTGGTGCTGGGCTAGTGGTGATGTTCCGCGAATCCACCGCCGATTTTTATCAACTGGTGCACGATTACCTCGTCACCTTCATTCGCCAGCAACGCCAGGCCGACGAGCGGGCCCGCTTCCGGCTCACCCAATCCCAACTCAACACCATCCTCAACAAACGGGTGCGCGAACTCTACGCCGCCGGGGCTGTGTTGGGGATTTTGTTCCTGTCGTCCCTGGGGTTTGCAGCGCGGCTGGCTGCCGATGAGGCCAGCGCCCAAATTAGTGCAACGGCCACCGCCTCCGAGGCCCTGCTGGGGTCGAACCAATCCTTTGAATCGTTGATTGCGGGATTGCAAGCCTGGCAGCAACGCCAGCAACGCCTCTGGGTGGTGTGGGCCAAGCCCAGCACGCGCCGGGCCACCGAACTGAAGGTGGCCGCCACCTTGCAGCAAGCCTTGGCCCGGATTCGGGAATATAACCGGCTCGAAGGGCCCAGCGCCCATAGCGATATTGTTTGGGATGTGAGTGTGGGCCCCCAAGGCACGTTGGCGACGGCTAGCGCCGATCGCACCGTACGGTTGTGGCTATCCAATGGCTTGCCTATGCAGAATGCCCAAGATCGGCCGATCGTGCTGCGCCACAACTCCAGCGCCACCAATGCGGTGTTTAGCCCCGATGGTCGCTGGCTGGCTACCAGCACAGGCAAAGGGATTGGCCAATTGCAGTTGTGGACGAGCGCGGGGCAGTTTGTGCGCGAGCTTGGTCGCCATCCTGATTCGATCTATTGCATTGCCTTTAGTCCCAATGGGCAGTTGGTGGCCACTGCCAGCAACGATGGCACGGCCAAGATTTGGAATTTGCAGGGACAGCTTGTGGCCACGTTGGCGGGCCATCAAGGCCCGGTGGATTGGGTGGCGTTTAGTCCCGATGGCCAGCGCTTGGTTACGGCCAGCGACGATCGCACCGTGCGGCTCTGGACGGTTCAGGGCCAAGAACTAGCTACCCTGCGCGGCCATAGCGACATTGTGATGAGTGTGGTCTTTAGTGCCGATGGGCGCTATTTGGCTTCCGGCAGCCTCGATAAGACCATTCGGGTTTGGACTAGTGGGGGAAAACCGGTGCGGATGATTGCGGCCCACCAGGATGGGGTGTTGAGCGTGGCGTTTAGTGCCGATGGCCGCTCGATCGCCTCCGCAGGCAAAGACAAACTCGTTAAGTATTGGACTTTTGAAGGGGCGTTGCAGCAAACCTTTGTGGGTCACACCGATCGGGTCACGAGTGTGGCCTTTAGTCCCGATGGGCGATCGCTGATTTCGGCCAGCTACGATCGCACGGTGCGGCTGTGGCGGTTACAACCCGAGTCGATCGTCCAAATCACGGCCCATACCGATCGCATCTATGGTCTCGACATCAGCCAAGATGGCTCCACCATTCTGTCGGCGGGCAGCGATCGGCAGGTCAAGCTCTGGGATCGCAAAACCCGCCAACCCACCTACTTCACCGATCCGGGCGGTGGGATTGGCTCTGCGGCCATTAGCCCCGATGGTCAAACCATCTTGGTGGGTAACAACGATGGCCATGTGCGCCTGTGGTCGCGATCGGGGCGACTCCAACGGATTCTGACCGACACCAAATCCGTTGCTAGTTCCCAAAACCCCAACAACCCCAATGACCAAACCGTTTCCAGCGTGGCCTTCAGTCCCAATGGCGAGCTGATTGCCGCCACCTATCGCAACGGACGTGGCTATGTGTGGCGGCGCAATGGGCAAACCGTCACTCAATTCGAGCTGGCCTCCAGTGACGATCGGGCCAAACGCCTCAACAGCATCACCTTCAGCCCCGACAGCAAATGGCTGGCCACGGGCGGCCATGACAACCTGATTCGGATTTGGAACCTGCAAGGTCAACAAGTTCGCACCCTCGCCGGCCATAGCAGCGCTGTCACCGATGTCACCTTCAGCCCCGATGGTCGATTCCTGGCCTCGGCCGGCGATGACAGCACCGTACGAATTTGGACAGCCAATGGCAACCTGATCCGGGTGCTGGGCCATGGGGATGCCGTGAACAGTGTGAGGTTTAGTCCCGATGGTCTATTCTTGGCCGCCGCTAGTTGGGATGGATCGGTCACCCTGTGGAGTCGGGAAGGGGAGCGGCTCAAAACCTTCAAAGAACACAAAGCCGGGGTAGGCGCGGTGCGGTTTAGCCCGGATGGCCAGTTGCTGGTGTCTGGAGGTTATGACCAGCAGTTAATTTGGCGCAGTCTGGATGCTCGGGAATTGCTCGATCGCAGTTGTCGTTGGTTGCAAGACTATTTGACGCGCAGCCGGGATGACCAAGCGCTTTTGGGGCTGAGTCGGGCTTGTCGCCAACAACTCACGCGCTGACGAGGGAGGGCGATCGGACTGGGGCGATCGGACTGGGGCGATCGGACTGGGGCGATCAAGCTGGGGCGATCGAACCAGATTGAGCCAGATCGCACCGGATCGCACCGGATCGCCCAGTCCCCTGGGCCCCAGCCAAGGGCCCGCGTGCGGTAGGCTACACTATCGAGAGTTTGGGTCGGCTAACCACCAGCGATGCGCGCGCCCTCAGCCAGCGATCGCCCCTGAGCGGGAGTGGCCGCCGAGCCATTGGTCTCATCTAAGTCTCGTCTAGGGGCATCCAACGGGGACTCAATTCCACCAGTCCCGCACCCTGTGTTTCTAGTCCAAGCTTCTGGTCTAAGTTTCTTGTCCAAACTCGGTTGAGTCGTCAAGCATTATGGTCGGTCACAATTTGGGCACAACCCGATCGCACCGCCGGGAAACCGCTCATCAGCGCCTTCAAATCGGAGCGATCGCCGCGATCGCAAGCAGCTTGGGTGCAGCCATGCCCGCCACCGCCCAGCCAGCAGCTCCCACCCCCGTGCGGCAGCCGATGACCGTCATTTCCGACGTGCAAGAAGCCAATTCGATCGCCGGGATTGTCACGGCTCGCGGCAATGTGCAGGTTGACTATCCCGCGCGGATGCTGAAGGCCACCGCCGCCCAGGCCCAATATTTCAGCAACGAACGGCGCTTGGTGATGTCCGGCGATGTGTTCGTCTTGCAAGATGGCAACAGCCTCCGGGCCGAAACCGTCACCTACTATGTGGACGAGGGCCGCTCGATCGCCCTGCCCGCCCCCAACCGCCAAGTGGAATCGATCTACCTCGTCCTCGACACCACCAGCCCCACGGTCTTGCCCTCTTCCACGGGCCCGGCTGGTGGTCTGCCGGCCGACCCCAATCCCCCGTCCCTGTTTGCGCCCGCCACCCCCTAGCCGCTCTCGGCTCGATCGCGCCTCACTGGCCTCTTGCTTGCATCTTGTTGTGTGGGGGTAATCCCGTTGAAGATCGTCCTCGAAAACGTCCAGAAGGCCTATAGCGAGCGCCTGATTGTCAACCGCGTCAGCCTCACCGTTGAGCGCGGCGAAGTGGTCGGTCTGCTCGGCCCCAACGGCGCAGGCAAAACCACGGTGTTCTACATGGCCACCGGCCTAGAACGACCCGACAGCGGGCGCATCTGGCTCGACAACCACGACATCACGGAGCAGCCAATCCATCAACGGGCGCGCCTCGGCATTGGCTACCTGGCCCAGGAGCCGAGCATTTTTCGGCATCTGAGCGTGGCCGATAACCTGCGATTGGTGTTGCAACAGAGCCAACTGACCCGATCAGAGCAGGACGATCGCCTAGAGGAACTGATCCGAGAATTCGGTCTGGAAAAAGTTGCCAACACCCAGGGCATCCAAGTCTCGGGTGGTGAGCGGCGACGCACCGAAATTGCCCGGGCCTTGGCAGTGGGTCTCGATGGGCCACAATTTCTACTGTTGGACGAACCCTTTGCGGGCATTGATCCGATCGCCGTGGCCGAAATCCAACGGATCGTGGCCGGCCTGCGGGAACAGGGGATGGGGATTTTGATTACGGATCACAACGTGCGCGAAACCCTCGAAATTGTCGATCGCGCCTACATCTTGCGGGAAGGCCAAATCCTGGCTTCCGGCAATGCAGCGGAACTCTACGCCAACCCCCTGGTGCGGCAATATTACTTGGGCGAAAAGTTCCAGCCCTAAAGTCCCCAACCCACCGAACAAGCTCCGCCTGGTTGCCTGACTGACTTTTGCTCGATCGCCCGCCGTCTGCCCGCAATGGCTCGCCTATGACTCCCAATACCCTGCCGCAACGATCGCCCCTCTCCGCCTGGCCCCATTGGCTGCCGCAAATCAGCGTGATGGATCTCTACCTGGCCAAAGAGCTGGCCATGCCCTTTTTGTTTGGGGTGGGGGCCTTCTCCTCGATCGGCGTGTCCGTGGGCGCAGTCTTTGAGCTGGTTCGCAAAGTCGTTGAAGAAGGGCTGCCCTTCCATTTGGCCCTGCAAATTTTGCTGTTGCGGATGCCGTATTTCATTGTGCTGTCATTCCCCATGTCCACCCTGCTGGCCTCGATGATGGCCTTTGGGCGGCTCTCCAACGACAGCGAGCTAGTGGCCCTGCGGAGTTGCGGCGTGAGCGTCTATCGGTTGGTCGCTCCGGCCGTTGTGCTGAGTCTGTTTGTCACGGGCATGACCTTTGTGTTTAACGAGGCGATCGTCCCGGCCGCCAACTACCAAGCCACCATCATCATGGAACGGGCCCTGGGCACCGATGATGAGCAGCCCTCATTCCGCGAAGAGAATATCTTTTATCGGGAATTTGGTGAGGTTGAGCAAGGTAATGGGGAGAAGAAAAATATCCTGACCCGCGTGTTCTACGCCGAGCGCTATGACGGCAAACAGATGCTTGATCTGACGGTGATCGATCGCTCCCAAGCCGGCATCAGCCAAATCGTCACCGCCAAAACCGCCGCCTGGAACCCCACCGAACGGGCCTGGGATTTCAAAAATGGCACGATCTATTTAGTAGCTCCCGATGGTTCCTACCGCGACATCCTGCGTTTTGAGCAACAGCGGCTGCAACTGCCCCGTACGCCCCTGGACTTGGCCGTGCGCGATCGCTTCTCCAATGAGCTAAACATCATCGAAGCCCAAAAGCGCCTCGAACTGCTGCGGCAAACGGGTGAACGGGCCGAAATCAACAAGCTGGAACTGCGGATTCAACAAAAATACGCTTTCCCCTTCATTTGTTTGGCCTTTGGCCTAGTGGGTTCCGCCTTGGCCAACCGTCGCCACCAGCGCCTGGGCCGGGCCACCAGCTTTGGCATCAGCGTCGTGGTGATTTTTGCCTACTATCTCTTGGCCTTCGTGATGGATGCCTTGGGGCTGAAAGAGATTCTGTCCCCGATCGTCGCCACTTGGACACCGCTGCTGTTGGTCTGTGGCTTGGGGGCAACGCTGTTGGTGCGCGCTTCCCGTTAAGCCAATTGCCGTCAGTCAATTGCTGGTTGATCTCCGAGTCCGTCGTAGTAGCGTGGCTGCCTTAATTCATTGGGTCAGAGTTGTCAGTCGGTCGTCGGAACAAGGGGCCTAGGGCCTGTCATCAATTACCCTGAAACCCTGACTCCACCGTTAGCGGATCGTGGGGGCAAGGGGCTTAAGCCCCTTGTTACGACCATTGAGGCGCGGGAAATCGACGATTTCAGACTCAGTTATGGAAAATGATGACACCCCCTAAGCCCCTTATCATCTAATGATTGGGTAACGCTAACAGCCTTTAAGGTGGCCTATCAGAATCAACTTGCTTCGCTAGTAGGGGCAGGTTTCAAAACCTGACCCTATCCGAGTTTTGGGGGTGGTCTTGGATTTTATTTGGATTTTACGCAGATGGCAGATTGATCGGGAGGTTGGTTTGCCATTGCAGAATTTCGATCGGCATTCCGTCTGGGTCGGCGATGAACACTACCTCGTAGATCCCGCGCCCGATCATTTGCTGTTGGGGCCTCAGCAACACCTTCAGCGGTTGGGGAGCCAGCCGATCGCCCAGCAAGCTCAACCAAGTCGGTATTGTTAAGCGCGGCTCAGTCGCTTCGGTTGGTTGGTCGGGCGATCGCGCCAAATCCAGCGACAGGTGGTAGTAGCCCACATAATGCTCGTCGCCAAAGGGATCGGGAGCAGGCTTCGGTTCCGGCACTTGCAGCAGTTCGATGCGCCCTTGCCAACCTTCCAGCCAGCAAGCCAGGGTTATGCCCGCCGTAAACCGCTCCGTGATGGCAAACCCCAAAGCTTCATAGAAGGCGATCGCCCGGTGAATATCCGCCGTTCGCAGGGAAACATGGTGCATAGCTCGCTTGAATCACCCTAGGCGATCGGCTACTCAAACAACCGGAAATAGGGATAGCGCACGGGTACTCCGGGTTCTTGGTCGAGCAAAAAATTAATCACACTCCAGCGATCGTCCTCATCAAGGGGACTAAATTCCACCGGCAGCCCATAGAGCCGAGGGTTGCCGTCGGCGTTGGGGGCGCGGGGATTAGCCCGATCGAGATAGGACGCAATCAGGGATTGGTAACGGTGGGCGATCGTCACCTTCGTGGCCCGAAACCCTTGGGTGTAGAGGCGATCGAGCGCCTCATGAATTTCAAATCGAATCCCGTCCGGGTGGGTATGTTGGCGATACCACTCGCCCTCCCACTGCCGCCAATGACGACCGGATTGGAGATGAACCAACTCTTGGGTGTTGGGATCGGCTTCAAACGCGCCATGCCGAGGACAAAGATAGGTGTCCGTCAGGGTCAAGGCCGGGATTGGCTGCCGACAATGGGGGCAAAAAATCTCGGGGCCGAAGATGGGGTACTGCAACGCCGGATTGAACATGAGTCCGATCGAAACCTCGGGCAAAACAGGCGGTGGAAGCGGGGTTCGATCGCGGGCAATTGCCGCGCTGTCTAATTGCTGTCCTATTATAACGATGTCGTTTTGGCGGCTTGGGACAAAACCCGCGTTTCATGAATCATTTGTCACGTTCGGATTTGTCACCCTTGGATTTGTCCAGTTTAGATTTGTCACGTTTGGATTCGGCCGGCGCGATCGCCCACCCCGTGCTGGGTACGCCGGAGATCGCAGCGGCGGCCTTTGTGGCGGCCAATGCCACGGTGATCGGTCGGGTCACCCTGGCTGAGGGGGCAAGCGTTTGGTATGGAGCCGTGTTGCGGGGCGATGTGGAACAAATTGTGGTGGGTTCCAACAGCAATGTGCAAGACGGCGCAGTGCTCCACGGCGATCCGGGCCAGCCAACGATCCTAGAAGCCGACGTGACCGTGGGCCACCGGGCGATTATTCACTCAGCCCACATCGAACGGGGCTGCATGATTGGCATGGGGGCGATCGTCCTCAACGGCGTGCGGGTTGGGGCGGGCAGCATTGTCGGCGCGGGAGCCGTCGTCACCAAAGATGTGCCACCGCGATCGCTGGTGGTGGGTATTCCCGGCAAGGTGGTGCGATCGCTCAGTGACGCAGAAGTGGCCGCCCAAGTTGACCATGCCGATCGCTACCGCAAGCTGGCCCTCGTCCATGCGGGCCAGGGCACAGATCTGGGATTCACCGATCCCCATTAGCGGGTAGGCTCCTGAGGGCAAACCGCCAAGGGGCCAACACCCTCGATACTTTGCGATCGGTCACAGGTCTGCAACCGATCCGTAACCCCATCGCAAACCCCATCGCAAACCCCATCGGAACCGATACAGATAGCCAATCGATTTGTGCCAGGATGCCCGAAATGCCCGACAATGGCATTTAATTAAATTGGCTCGCCTGTTTTTAGAACTGTTACGGGAGATTGAGATATGGATTGGCGCGTTTTGGTTGTGGTTGCTCCGCTCCTGCTGGCCGCTAGCTGGGCTGTTTTCAATATTGGTAAAGCGGCTCTGGAGCAACTGCGTCGTCAGTTGAACAGCTAATAAACCGCTAAATGCTGGTCACTCACCAGTTTTCGAGCAGTTTCCACAATCGATACCCAATCACGTAGGGGCAGGGGGCTTGAACTCCTGCCCCTACCCATTTGCAGCATTAGGGCCGATCGTCATTCGCTGAAATGAAGCTGAAACGGTCGATTTTTTGTGCGCCAGTCGTCGTAACAAGGGGCTTAAGCCCCTTGCTGCACCACGATCTGCTCACGGTGGAAGCAGGGTTTTGGGCGATTTGACAACCAGCCCTGAGCATCTTATTCCCCACGATCTGCTCACGGTGGAAGCAGGGTTTTGGGCGATTTGACGACCAGCCCTCAGCCCCTGTGATCCTCAACGATCTGCTGACGGATGCAATCAAGCTTGGGAAAGGCGATCGCGCAGTTTTCGCATCAAGCCCGCCCGCCCCATAATGGTGGCCTGTTGGCGATCGAGCTTCACCAACACCCGCCCGGAAAACCACTTGCCGATCGCCCCGCGCTCGTACACTGCAAATTCAGCCAGAGCTGGGTCAGGATCGGTCATGGGGCTAAATCCCAAGTCTGCCAGGGTCTGGGTGAGTTGCTGTTGAAATTCGCGGGTATTTTTCATTGCAAAATCGATCGCAATGCTGTGGTTAAAATAAGCCCCCAAGGCTCCGATCGCTAAACCAGCGGGCAAGGCTGTTTGTAAGGCTTCCAGACCCAGATTTCCCTCAAACAAGAGCGGAGCGCTGGCGATCGCCGCCACGGTCGTTGCTGTCACGGTGTAGTAAATAAACGTGAACCAAAATCCAGGGCCGCGCACCATAAAAACTTCACCCATCCCCACCGAAAGACTCTCGGCATTTTACTGGGAATATTGCCCTTTCTTAAGCAATGAATGCCCATCTCCTGCACTAGAGTCAAGCAAGCGTCAGGGTTATTAACCCACAGGAGATCGGGCCAGATTCCACCGGGATCACGCGCTGGTCGATCGCTTGCCTCACCGCGATCGCCCCAGGAGCTGGCCTGCTTTTGGGCCCCATCTCCTCCGAACCAAAATGGTAGGATGAAACCCGAGTGCCAGCGATCAACTGGCCGAGCTAGGGGTGTCTGGGATCGTTTCCAGGCTGAGAACACACCCTTAGAACCTGATCCGGTTCAAACCGGCGTAGGAAAGCTGTTTTTTGAGGAATTACCATGTTGCGTAGCGAATGGATTGCCAAGCGCCACGGTCAAGAAAACGTGTCGCAAATGCACTACGCACGTCAGGGCATCATCACCGAAGAGATGCTCTACGTTGCCCAGCGCGAAAACCTCACCCCCGAGCTGATTCGCGATGAGGTGGCCCGCGGCCGGATGATTATTCCCGCCAACATCAACCACCCCAACTTGGAACCGATGGCGATCGGGATTGCCTCCAAGTGCAAAGTCAACGCCAACATTGGTGCATCGCCCAACTCCTCCAACCTGGCCGAAGAAGTGGCCAAGCTGGAACTGGCGGTGAAATATGGCGCAGACACCGTGATGGACTTGTCTACCGGCGGCGGCAACCTCGATGAAATCCGCACGGCGATCATCAACGCCTCCCCCGTGCCGATCGGGACAGTGCCGATCTACCAAGCCCTGGAAAGCGTCCACGGTCGGATCGAAAACCTGACCGCCGATGATTTCTTGCACATCATCGAAAAGCACGCCCAGCAAGGTGTGGACTACATGACGATCCACGCCGGGATCTTGATCGAGCACCTGCCCTTGGTCAAAAACCGGATCACCGGCATCGTCTCGCGTGGCGGCGGGATCATCGCCCGCTGGATGCTGCACCACCACAAGCAAAACCCGCTCTACACCCACTTCGACGACATCATCCAAATCTTCAAGAAGTACGATGTGTCCTTCAGCTTGGGCGACTCGCTGCGCCCCGGTTGCACCCACGATGCATCGGATGCGGCCCAACTGGCCGAGCTGAAGACCCTGGGCCAACTGACTCGCCGCGCTTGGGAGCACGATGTGCAGGTGATGGTGGAAGGCCCTGGCCACGTGCCGATGGATCAGATTGAGTTCAACGTGAAGAAGCAGATGGAAGAGTGCTCCGAAGCGCCTTTCTATGTGTTGGGGCCGCTGGTGACGGATATCGCACCGGGCTATGACCACATCACCAGTGCGATCGGGGCGGCCATGGCCGGCTGGTATGGCACGGCGATGCTCTGCTACGTCACGCCCAAGGAGCACCTGGGCCTGCCCAACGCGGAAGATGTGCGCAATGGTTTGATCGCCTACAAGATCGCGGCCCATGCGGCAGACATTGCTCGCCATCGGCCCGGCGCGCGCGATCGCGACGATGAACTTTCCACGGCGCGCTACAACTTCGATTGGAACAAGCAGTTTGAGCTGTCCCTCGATCCGGAGCGCGCCAAGGAGTATCACGACGAAACCTTGCCCGCCGACATCTACAAAACCGCTGAGTTTTGCTCGATGTGTGGGCCCAAGTTCTGCCCGATGCAAACCAAGGTGGATGCGGATCAGTTGACGGAACTGGAGAAGTTCCTGGCCAGCGAAGCTGCCAAGAAAGACCTGGTGGTGGCTCAGTAATCATCTAGCCAAGCACTGATGTTAGGTGCGATCGGCCCGTGGGGTGCGATCGACCTAATCAAATCGCGAGGGGTGGGCATTGCCTACCCTTTTTTTGTGGGTATTATGAAACGCCTGATGGATGCTCCCACGCACCGGGACTTGAGCGCGACCCAACCAATCAGGAATGGCCGTGAATGCAGGATGGGCGATCGGGCCAGTTTCGTAACATTCTGAATTGCGACAAATCGCTAAAATTAGTGATCGACCGTGAAGTTTCAACTCTCGTGCAGGGTGCCGATCGCCATTCCTCCCACACCGGGTGGCGACCAGAGTTGAAAAGAGCCAGCGTTGGGCACAGGCTTGTGCCGATCGCCTGACTGTGCCCTAGGGGGCCCGTTAGGCTTGAGAAACACCACGATTGCCCATGCCCCAGACTAACTAACTATGCAGCAACCGTGATCATGCTCCCCGGGTTGCGCTGTGGGTGATGGCTCCGTCGCTCGGTGGCCAAAATCACATGGCCTAACTAGCGCTGCCATTGGCAGGCATTGGTGAGGGGGTTAATCAACGGAAGAGCCATCAAGGTTGACCAGCGTGACCGAAAATCCTAATTGAGGTGATTTCAATCCCGACTTGGATCGGGAGACCTTGAAACAAGAAACGGCTAGGTTGATTTGCCTGCAATCGACTGAGCGATCGCCCAGAGGTTGATGGTGCAATGCCTCAGCAGAGTTAATCGATTGATAGGCGCGAATCCCCTCAGGAATTGTCTAGATTGAAGGGATAAAACCCGTGATCGCAGGTCACAGCCTGCCAACTCTCATGATCGCGTAACCGGCTTGTGCCCGGTCTAGCAACTGAGGGGCAAAACCCCACCACCAGACCCAAACAGCAGTTGAGCAAGCGATCGCTGCTGGAATCCACCCTGGTTTTCCGCGATCGCTATTAAGCAGAGGCCCGATCAGCCGATCGGGAGGCAGCAGGAGGTAGCAGGTTTGAAATTACGGCTGAAAACGCTAGCGATCGTGGGTTTAGCGTTACTTTGCTTAAATCTATTGCTGTTTGCCTCTTCGTCTAACCTGTTGCTGGATGGCTACGGTCAACTGGAGCGGCGAGAGGTTGAGCGGGATGTGCAACGGGCCCTGAGCGTGTTGATGGACAATGCGGCGGATCTGGATGCCACAGCCCGTGACTATTCCGAGTGGGACACGACCTACGCCTTTGTCAAAAATCATGATCCGGCCTACGAGCGATCAAATTTTGTCGATCGCACCTTCGATTACTTACGCCTAAATGCCCTAGTCGTACTCGACGAAAGCGACAAACCCGTCTTGCAGCAGGGCTACAACCTCGAGCAGCGTCAACGAATTCCGGTTCCAGCCAGCCTGTGGGAGCATCTCCAGCCTGACAGTCCCCTGCTGGCCCATGACACCACCACCAGTTCCGTGCGCGGCCTGTTGCAATTGCCCGAGGGGCCGATGATGGTGGCGGCCCGCCCGATCGTGACCAGTGAAGCCGAGGGCCCGATTCGAGGCACTCTGCTGTTGGGGCGGTTTCTGGCGGGGCCAGAGATTGAGCGCGCTGCCCGACTAACTCAACTGAACTTGAGCTTGCAGCCCCTAGCAACGGCCGAGCAACAGCCAACCGAAATAGCGGCGGTGAAATCTTTGCTGGCGGGCGAGGAAACCGTGGCCCTGGATATGGTGGCCCAAGATCGCTTGCTGGGCTATGCCTTGCTCGATGATCTATACCATCACCCCAGTTTGGTGGTGCGGGTGGATCTCGATCGGGCCATTTACAACCGAGGGCTGATCAGCCTGCGCTACACGCTGATTTTGTTGGTGGTGGGGGGCTTGATGTTTGCCACCATCACCCTGTTGTTGCTGGAAAAACTGGTGTTGGCGCGGTTGATGCGGCTGAGTGAGGAGGTAAAGGCGATCGGGGCCAGCGCCGACCCCACCCAGCGGGTGCAGACCATGCCGGGAACCGATGAGCTGTCGGATCTGGCTACGACCTTGAATATGACGCTCGATCGCCTGCAAACCTCCCAGTCGGCGGTTTATGCGGCCGAAGCGCAATATCGCAGCATTTTTGAAAACGCGATCGAAGGGATTTTTCAAACCACCCCCGATGGTCGCTATCTGAGCGCCAACCCAGCTCTGGCGCGGATTTATGGCTACAGCGGCCCGGACGTGATGCTGTTGGCCCTGAATGCCACCCAAAACCTCTACATCAATCCCAAGCGCCGCCAAGAGTTTGTGCAAGAGGTGCAGCGCCAAGGCTCTCTCACCAATTTTGAATCGGAAGTCTATCGGGCCGATGGGCGGCGCATTTGGATCTCGGAGTCGGCGCGGGCGGTTTATGACGAAGATGGTGAGCTGCTCTACTACGAAGGCACGGTTGAGGATATTACCGAGCGGCGACGGGCTGAGGCTAGCTTGCGCACCTTGAAGGATCGCCTCGAAGCGATTTTGGCTGCGGTGCCGGGTACGGTGTCGCGCGTTGGCTCAGACTTGCGCTACTTGGAGGTGAACAACCATTTAGCCCAAACCTTTGGGCGATCGGTTGAAGAGTTTGTGGGCCAAGACATTGGTTTTTTGGGCTATGGGCAGGAGTTTCGGGAGTTTGTGGCGGAATTTTTTGCCACGCCGATTCAGGTGGCAACGCGGGAGGTGTCGCGGCCGGTGGGCGATCGGATCGAGAGCTATTTGGTGGTGGCCCAAAAATACGATCGCGATCGGGCGGCCTTTGTGTTGGGGATTGATATCACCGAACGCAAGGAAGCTGAACGGGCTGTGCGCGAGGCCGAGGAACGGTTCCGCAGCATCTTTGAAAATGCGATCGAAGGGATCTATCAGGCCCTGCCCGATGGTCGCTACCTGAACGCCAACCCGGCCATGGCCCGGATCTATGGCTATGAGTCGTCTGTGGCGCTGATCGAGTCGTTCGATCGCCAGGGCAGTCCACCCTACGTGCAGCCCGATCGGTCCCGTGAGTTGATGACGCGCCTACAACTGGAATCACGGGTACTGGGGTTTGAATCAGAAGTCTACCGGGCGGATGGGCAGCGAATTTGGATTTCAGAAAATGCCTCGGCCCTGCTGGATGAGTCGGGTCGATTGGTTTGCTATGAAGGGACGGTAGAAGACATTACCGATCGCAAGCGGGCCCAAGAAACCCTGATGGAGCGATCTCGCCTGTCGATTTTGGAAGCCGAAGTGGGGATTGCCCTCTGCCAGCGGGGCGAGCTGGCCGAAATTCTCCAAACTTGTGCCGAGATGATGGCCGGTCAGTTGGACTGCAACTTGGCGCGGCTCTGGATGGTGGCGTTGGATCCAACCTATCTGACCCTCCAAGCCCAGGTCAACCGCAATCCCAACAACGAACTGCCCCTAGATTTGCCCCTGCTGGATGATGCCCTGCGCGACAAAATCAACTTGAGTGTGCCGGAGCTTTCGACGGTGGCCGCCGTAGCTCGATCGCGCAATGCGGTGTTTCGTAGCGAATGTGCCCTCCTGCGCGATCGGGGACAAACTCCGCTGGAATTACACTTTGCAGGCTTCCCGCTGGTAGTTGAAGATCGCCTGGTGGGGGCTTTGGCGCTCTATCGCACGGAACCCTTTACGGAGGCAGTACAGGATGCGTTGGGTTGGCTGGCCAGCGCGATCGCCGTGGGTATCGACCGGGCCCAAGCGCGCCAGGAGCTGACCACCCGCCGGGAAGCCCTGTTGTTCCAGTTGGCAGCCCAGATCCGCAATTCTCTGGACTTGGAAACCATCTTGGAATCGGCCGTGCAGGGCATTCGCAACCTGCTAGATACCGATCGCTGTCTGTTTGCTTGGTACTCGGCCGACGCGGGCGGTGGAATTCCGGCCTGGGATGTGGTCAATGAGTCGCGCCGCCCCGCCGTCCCCAGCGCCCTAGGCCCCTATCACCACATCTACGCCAGCTACTTCCTACAGCAGTTGATGTGGAGCAAGTGCCTGCGGGCCGATGATGTGTCGCGCATCGACAATCACACCCTCAAGCAGATGATGGAGGATCGGGGTTATCGGGCCCTGTTGGCCCTGCCGGTGCAAACGCGATCGGGGGCGATCGGGGTGATTGAATGTGGTCACAGCACCCAAGTACGCACCTGGAGCGAGCGCGACGTGGAACTGTTGCGCGCCGTTACGGATCAACTGGCCACGGCGATCGACCAGGCGGAACTCTACGGCAAAGCCCAAGTCACTGCCATCCAAGCCCAGGAGCAAGCCACGCGCCTCAGCACTGCCCTCCAGGAACTGAAAACCGCCCAAACCCAACTGATTCAAAACGAAAAAATGTCCAGTTTGGGACAAATGGTGGCTGGGATTGCCCATGAAATTAATAACCCCACCACTTTTATTCATGGCAATCTGACCTACGCCCGTCGCTACACGCAAGATTTGCTATCGCTGATTCAGCATTACCAAGAGAGCTATCCCGTCCCGACGGATACGGTGTCGAAATTTGCCCAAGACATTGATGTGGATTTCCTCTGTGATGATCTGCCCAAGACCCTGCAATCGATGCAGTTGGGAGCCGATCGCATTTGCCAAATTGTGGCTTCCCTGCGGAATTTCTCGCGGTTAGATCAAGCGGAAATGAAGCCGGTGAATATCCACGAAGGGATTGAAAATACCCTGTTGATTTTGCAGCATCGCTTTAAGGCCAACAGCAATTTTCCCGGCATTGAAGTCATTAAACACTATGGTGATTTGCCCTTGGTTGTCTGCTATGCGGGGCAGCTCAATCAGGTGTTTATGAATGTGATTGGCAATGCGATCGATGCCCTAGAGGAGCGCTATGGACGACCGCGATCGCGGCGATCGGCACGGGCGTTGCAAGCGGCCGAAACGAGCATTCACGCAGCAGTTGGGCGCTTGGGCGGGGAGGGCTTTGAGGAAACCCGCCTATCGACGATCGCCATGCCCACAATTACGATCGAAACAGGTTTGGTGGAAGGCGATCGAGTGCGGGTGTTGATTGCGGACAATGGGCGCGGCATCGACGAAGACCTGCGTTCCAAGCTCTTCGATCCATTCTTTACCACCAAGCCCGTGGGCCAGGGCACTGGCCTAGGCCTGTCGATTTCCTATCAAATTGTGGTGGACAAGCATCGCGGCACCTTAGACTGTCGGGAAGCCCCAACCGGCGGTACGGAGTTCTTGATTGAAATTCCGATCGAGCAACCCGAATGGAGCGAGTCCACCTAGGAGCTGATTCCCCTAAGCTAGGATTCAGCCCATTCAGCCGCTGCGTTCCAAAACCCTATGAGCCTTTCCCCTTTGAGCTGGGCAGAATTAACCGCCTTGGCCGAACCCTTTGTTTTCGATCGCCTCCAGGGTCCCACCAATGCCCAGGCCCGGTTGCGGCTATTTGGCCAACCGGAATCAGCAGTGCGGGTGACGCTCTATCGCGATCACCATGCTTGGTGCCCCTATTGCCAAAAAGTTTGGCTCTGGCTAGAGGAACAGCAAATTCCCTACCGGATCGAAAAAGTGACGATGTTTTGCTATGGAGAAAAAGAGGCTTGGTATAAACAAAAAGTCCGATCGGGAATGCTGCCGGCCCTGGAGCTAGATGGCCGGATCATTACCGAAAGTGATGATATTTTGGTAGCCCTAGAGCAAACGTTTGGCCCACTGGCCTATGGCATGAACGATCGGGCTGTGTTGCCCCTGCGTCGGCTCGAACGGTTGCTATTTCGGGCTTGGTGTTCTTGGCTCTGCTACCCCACAATGTCGGCCGCTCAGGAACAACGTAACCGTCAGCAATTTGTTGAAGTAGTGGCGATGGTGGAAGCGGCCTTGGCGGCAACTCCGGGCCCTTATTTCCTCGATCGCTTCAGCACCGTAGATGTGGTTTTTACGCCCTACGTGGAGCGGATGAATGCCAGCTTGTTCTACTACAAAGGCTATTCCCTGCGTGAGGAAAATCCCTATTTCCAAGCTTGGTTTGCGGCCATGGAAACGCGATCGACCTATCGGGGAACCCAAAGCGATTTTCAGACCCATGTGCATGATTTGCCGCCACAGATGGGGGGCTGCTGGGCCAATGACGATCGCCAAACCCAACTGAATCAACAGCGGGTGGATCAGGGCCCCTGGTGGGGGCTGCCCGATGTGACCTATCCGGAGCCGGAAACTGCACCAGTTGAGGCGCTGCACCGGGTGGTGAAGCATCGCACGACGTTGG
This sequence comes from Oscillatoriales cyanobacterium, assembly GCA_004292515.1. GTDB lineage: Bacteria > Cyanobacteriota > Cyanobacteriia > CACIAM-69d > CACIAM-69d > CACIAM-69d. Next base: position 21,291 of record RDXB01000039.1, on the reverse strand, counting down.
TTCGTGTCAATCCCTTGGCCGATGATCAGTTTGATCTGGCTCTGCGCTGTGCCTTGACGCAGATGATGACGGGGCAGGCTTGTCAACCTCCGGCGGGGTCGGAGGTGGGGTTACGGTATCTGCGCGATCGGATCAGTGTGCCTCGGGATATGTCGATCTACGCGGCCAAGCATTTGCGATCGGCCCTGGAGGCTACGGCGGCATTGGCGGGCGATCGCCAGGGGCCACCGATTTCCAACAAGCATCGCCGCGACCAAGATCCCAGGAACTTTGCAGCGGATTTGATGCGATCGATGTAGCGGAGTGGCAGTCGATCGCCCCTAGGTCGTCCCAGTCAGGGCCACTTTGGCGGCGGCAATCAGCGACCGAAAAAAGGGATGATTCAAATCCACCGGCTCGGCCGTTTCCCGACTGGGGCCAAGCAAGCCGGTGGATTCACCATCCACTAGGGCCAGCACTTTGCCCTCGGGGTTACGAATGCGGAGTTCTGGCTGGCCGTCGCGATCGCCCCAGGCACAGTTGTAGGGGCGATCGCGGAAGGTAAAACCAGCTCGTTTGGGGGTGCTGGGGGTAAGGGGCTGGCGGCTATTGGGGGCAAGGGGCTTAAGCCCCTTGCCTACGATCAGGGTGGCGGCTGGATCGTAAGTGGCGGGGCGATCGGCGACGATCAGCGATCGTACCGGGGCGCTCACTCCAGCGGCAGGCCGAATCGCCACCACGTCCAGTTCCAAATTCACCGCGCCGTTCCAGTGGTTTTCCTTGAGCTGATAGGCCAGATCCACCACGGGCGGCAACGGAAACGCATCGCCCCAACGCCAGGCGATCGCCTCGATTTGGGCCGTCCCATCGGACAGCGTGAGCCGCAAATGCTTGCGATCCTGGCCCAACTGCCGCTGACCCACCACCTGCAACCCCGGCGACCAAAACACCGGATCGGGGTTGCCAATGCCGCAGGGGTGCAACATATCGATTTGCTCGTACAGCTCCCCATCCAGCTCGCTCAGGCTGGCCCGCACATCGGGCTGCACCAGTGGGCAAATATGCTCCGGCTTGAGGCAGGTTTGGGCAAATTCCCGCAACCGCGCCTCAAAAGCGGGCAAATTCGCCGCCGGGAGCGAAAAGCCGCCCGCCGCCCGGTGGCCGCCATGTTTGGTCAGCAGATCTTTGCAAAATTCCAGGGCTTCAAACACGTTGAATTCCGGGATGCTGCGGGCGGAACCACGCACCTGCTCGGGGTTGTCTTCTTCGTAAGTGCCGATGAACACGGGCGCGCCGTAGCGTTCCACCAACCGCGAGGCGACAATCCCGATCGTCCCGTGGTGCCAATCCGGTTGCACCACCAACATTACCCGCGCCGCCTTCAGATCCAGATCGCTGGCCTGCACCCAGGCGTGGGCTTCCTGCTCAATTTGGTTGCAAATCTGTTGGCGCTTGTGATTAATTTCCTCGCACTGCATGGCCCGCTCTAGGGCCTCGCCGCTGTCATCGGTGGTCAGCAGGTCGATCACCACATTCGGCTGGTGAATCCGCCCCACGGCGTTGATCCGCGGCCCGAGCCGAAAGCCGATCGCCTCCGGTTTCAGGGGGCCTTTGCTGGTGCTGGCCATGGCGCTAGGGATGGCGTTGCCGTCCGACTGCCCATCGCCGGCCAAATTACCAGCCACGTTAATCCCCGCCACCTGTTGCAGGGCGCGGATGCCGGGAACCGTGGAAAAGGGCAGCAAACTGAGGCCCCGTTTCACCCAGCGCCGATTCACGCCGGTCAAGGGCGCAAGATCGGCGATCGTCCCCAGGGTGAACAGTTGCAACAGGGATTTCCACGGGGCCGATCGCCCCATCCGCTGGGCCAACGCCACGGCCAACACGTAGGCCACACCCACCCCGGCCAATCCGGCGTAGGGCGAGGCTGGGTCGATCAATTTCGGGTTCAGGATCGCGTTGGCGGGGGGAATTTTGGGCGGTACGTCGTGGTGATCCGTGAGGATCACGGTTAGTCCCAGTTCTCGGGCCCGGGCGATCGGCTCGTAGGCGGCGATCCCGTTGTCCACCGTCAGGATCAGGCTGATCCCGTTTTGGTGAAACTCTTCCACGATCCGCTGGTTAATCCCGTAGCCGTCGGTCATCCGACTGGGAATCGAGGCGGTCACATCGGCTCCCAAATGGCGAAAGGCGCGGATCAGCAGGGCGGTGCTGGTCATGCCGTCCGCGTCGTAGTCGCCACAAATCCCGAGGCGATCGCCCCGGTCGATCGCCTCGGCCAACAGATCCAGCGCCGGGGCCAGGTCGGGAAACTCCTCGATCGGGCTGGGCAGTTCCGCCAAATCCGGATCGAGAAACAGCTCGGCCAGCTCCGGCGTATCGATACCCCGGTTGATCAGCACCTGGGCCAACAGCGGCGACAGGCCCGTGGCCGCTGCAATCTCAACGGCGCGATCGGCATCTTCCGGGGCGATCGCCCAGCGCGTGGCTCTCATGACCATAGGTGCTCCAAAGCTGACTGCCCGACTCGCTAGCTGCTGAATCGCAGTCGTCGGGGGGAACAAGGGGCTTAAGCCCCTTGTCTGCAATGGCTGGTAGGCGATCGCCCCTAGGCCATCACCATGCCGCCATCGACGTTGATCGTTTGGCCCGTGATGTAGGCCGCCGCCGGGTCAGCCGCCAAAAAGGCCACCGTGCCCGCGATTTCCTCGGGTTTGCCGTAGCGACCCAACGGAATCGCCTTCAGGATGCCATCGCTGTCTAGGCCTTCGGTCATGTCCGTGCTGATGAAACCGGGAGCGATCGCGTTCACCGTAATCCCCCGCGCCGCCAATTCCTTGGCCACCGTCTTCGTGAAGCCAATCACACCCGCCTTTGCCGCGCTGTAGTTGGCTTGGCCTGGGTTGCCCATTTGCCCCGCCACGGACGCGATGTTGATGATCCGGCCGGACTTTTGCTTCAGCATCACCTTGCTAACCGCCTTCGTGCCCAAAAACACGCCGGTCAGGTTCAGGTCAATCACCGCCTGCCAGTCTTCCAGCTTCATCCGCAGCAACAGCGTGTCGCGGGTGATCCCGGCATTGTTCACCCACACATCCACCCGACCCCATTGGTCCAAGGTGGCTTGCAACAGCGCGTCCACCTCGTCGGGCTTGGACATGTCAGCTTTCACGGCGATCGCCTCGCCCCCGTTCCCGGTAATTTCCGCCACCAAGCTTTCGGCAGCCCCGCTGGAGGCCGCGTAGTTCACTACCACCTTGGCCCCTTCGGCAGCCAGAGCGAGGGCAGCGGCGCGGCCAATCCCCCGAGAAGCCCCGGTCACAACAGCCACTTGGTTTTGCAGGCGGGTTCCAGTCACGGTTATAAACTCCCAAAAACAGATTTAAGACAATAAATTTTGGACATGGTAGGGGCGCACCGCCGTGCGCCCAGGCCTGCCCAAATCGATCGAACCGGAGGGCGCAAGGCGTTGTGTCTCGCCTGGATCGATCGAACCGGAGGGCGCAAGGCGTTGCGCCCCTACGGGAATGACGGTTAGGGTTAGGCCGATCGCGCCGCGTAGTGGGCCTGCACATCGGAGATCGAGAACAGCGCCTCAAAAGCCAAATCATGTTGCGCGTAGAGTTCCGCGCCGCCCTGTTGACGATCGACGATCGCCACCACCCGATCGACCCGGTAGCCCGCTTCCCGCAGGCGATCGACCGCCTTCAGGGCCGAGCCGCCCGTCGTCACCACATCTTCAAGCACCACCACTTCGGAACCCGGTTCCAGGGCCGGCCCCTCAATGTAGGCCATCGTGCCGTGGCCCTTCGCTTCCTTGCGGATGATCAGGGCGGCGATCGGGCGGTTTTCCAGCGCCGACACCACACCCACCGCCGACACCAACGGGTCAGCCCCCAGGGTCAACCCAGCCACCGCCGCCGCCCCGATCGGCACTTGGCCCAACAGCAACCGTCCCAGGGCCAACGCCCCCTCGGGATGCAGCGTCACCGGCTTGCAGTTGATGTAGTAGGTGCTTTTTTGGCCCGAAGACAGGGTGAAATCCCCTTCCCGATAGGCGCGATCGCACAGCAAATCCAACAGGCGATCGCGCAATTCAGCCTCACCGGCAGTGGCGGCCCAATTCCCAGCGGTAACGGTCATGGCGGCGGATGGAACGATAGATGGAGCGACAGGACGAAGCAAACGAATAGCCACAAAAATTGCGACTCCCTATCCTACCGCGCCGGGTACGCACCACCGATCGTCACCCATTGACCGGGCGATCGACCCCACCCCCTCCGTAGGGGCGCAACGCCTTGCGCCCTCCGGTTCGATCGACTCAGGCAGGACTAAGCACAACGCCTTGCGCCCTCCGATACGCGCGATCTAACCCAAACTAATTCGGCATCACCAGCCCCTTACTGGCCAGCCACTCCGCGTTATACAGCCGTGACTGATAGCGCGACCCACCATCACACAGCACCGTGACGATCGTGTGGCCCGGCCCCAGTTTCTGCGCCAGCTTCACCGCCGCCCCCACATTGATGCCCACGGAGCCACCCATAAACAGCCCCTCCTGTCTCATCAACTGAGCCAGCACCGCCAACGCCTCCGGGTCAGCCACCCAAATCGCATCATCGATCGGCACACCCTCCATATTCGCCGTCACCCGCGAGTTGCCAATGCCCTCCGTAATCGAGCTGCCCTCCATCGTCAGCTCCCCCGTCTTGGCGTAGCTGTAGAGCGCACTGCCCATCGGATCCGCCAGCACCATTTGCGCTTGGGGATTTTTTTCCTTCAGGAACATCGCCACCCCCGCGTAGGTTCCGCCCGTGCCCGTGGCTGCCACCCAAGCATCCACCGTGCCATCAGTTTGGGCCCAAATTTCCGGCCCCGTCGTTTCGTAATGGGATTGGCGATTGGCCAAGTTGTCAAACTGGTTCGCCCAAATCGCATTCGGGGTCTCCGCCGCCAAGCGTCCCGACAACTTCACATAATTATTTGGATCACGGTAGGGAACCGCAGGCACGGTCTTCACCTCCGCCCCCAGCGCCCGCAACAGGTCGATTTTTTCCTGGGATTGGGTATCAGGAATCACGATTAGGCACTTGTAGCCCTTAGCGTTACAGATGTGGGCCAAGCCAATGCCCGTGTTGCCCGCTGTGCCTTCCACCACCGTGCCGCCGGGTTTCAGCAGGCCGCGGCGTTCCGCATCTTCAATGATGTAGAGGGCGGCGCGGTCTTTGACAGAGCCACCTGGGTTTAGAAATTCAGCTTTACCGAGAATTTCGCAGCCCGTTGCGTCACTAAAGCTGTTGAGCCGAATTAGGGGCGTGTTCCCAACTGTCCCAACGAATCCGTTTTTGATATCCATTGCTCGGGGTTGAACGCGATCGGGTAACTGGATTTACTTGCGTTTTGCTTACTGCATTTACAGTACCGGAACTTGGGAATCGTACCTAGAGTTGAGTCTCAGGCGATCGCCCATTGATTGACCATCTCAAGTTGTCCGTGTTAGCGTCAATCAGCATATGCATAACTCAAATGTGAATGATTCATGTGGGCTTTACTTGGATTGATCATGTTGTGTTAAACATACTTGAGCATCAAGGGTTGATCAGTTGCAAGTGGGCTTCGACACCTTTTGGTTGTGCAAAAATCTCGAACAATTGACATAGGTTAAGCAATTTCTTCTTAGTCAACTCACCCCCATAGATTGCTCTATGGATTGAGATTAAGAGGCAGATTGGATTCTTGATGTCAATTCTTTGGTCACAGTTGATGATCACCGCCTAATCTGTGAGTGATGCCTAATCTATGAGTGATGATTGAGTGATGATGTAGACGGCTTAATTGATCGTGCTGATCGAGGCTTCAGAATTCAGCTCCCAAGTCAAGCCAGATACTCATCTTGCTTGAGAGGCTGCGATATAGTTTCTGAGTTTGATGATGCAAGGCGATCGAGCGGGGGAACCAGCATTATTCGGGGCGAATCTTGTCACTCAAGAAGGCGACTTCCAAGCCTAGCCCGTCAGCTAACCTCGTCAGCCAATGGAAGGGAGATTACAGGATGCTAGAACAAATTGGCAACATGCAGGCTTGGATTGCGGCGATCGTCTTCTCGATCGTGATTCTCGTCATTATGACCGAGTGGATTCACCTCACGGTCGCAGCATTTTTGGGTGCATTAGTGTTGGTGTTTGCCCATGTGATGACCATGAAGGAAGCGATTGGCTACATCAGCCAAAGTCATGGAACATTGGCATTATTTTTGGGTGTGATGATTTTGGTGCGGGCATTTGAACCCACCAAAGTCTTTGAATATTTGGCAACGCAGATGGTAATTCTTGCTAAAGGAAAAGGCAAGAACTTGTTGTTGGGAATTGTCGGTATTACAACTCCCATTTGTGCAGTTTTGCCTAATGCCACGACCGTCATGCTGTTAGCACCGCTCATTCCCCCCTTGGCGGAAGAAGTGGGCGTGGATTTTGTGCCGCTTTTGATTTTGATGGTGTTTGTTGCCAACAGTGCAGGACTGCTGACCATTGTGGGGGATCCTGCCACCTACATTGTGGGGGATGCGGTCAACTTAACCTTCAATGAATACCTGAGTCGGCTGAGTCTAGGGGGGGCTTTAGCGATCGGGGTGATTCTGCTGCTCTTGCCCATTCTGTTTCGGGATACATGGCGCAAGGAGCTTAAGAGCCTAGACGATTTGCCCCATCCCAAAATCAACCATCCGCGAACCTTGGTCTTTGGGGGGCTAATTGTTGCGCTTGTGTTGTTGTTTTTTGTAATTGGTGAAGCATTGCCATCACCAGTTTCTCCGGCTGCGGTTGCTTTGCTCGGTGCTGCCTTGGCTTTGCTCCTCGCCCATCACAGCAAAATTGATACCGTCAACAATATTTTGCGGGATGTGGACTGGAGCACCTTGCTGTTCTTTATGTCCATCTTTGTGCTGATTGGTGGACTCCAAAAAACGGGTGTTGTCAGTGCGCTATCGGGTGTTTTGGGGGTTGTCTTAGGCACCAATATCTTTTTGGGTGCGATCGTTTTAATTTTCTTTGTTGGTTTGATTTCTAGTGTGGTTCCTAATATTCCTTTGGTGGTGGCGATGGTGCCTCTGCTGAAGGAATATGTGGTGAATGTGGGGCTGGCTGGGCCAGAAATTTTGGCTCAGGATTATGCTGGTAGTTTTCCACCACAAGTTATGCCGTTGTTCTATGCCATGATGTATGGCGCAACCTTGGGAGGAAATGGCACATTAGTGGGGGCATCTTCCAATATTGTGGCGGCTGGAATTGCGGAGATACATGGTAAAAGTATTTCTTTTCACCGCTTTCTGAAATACGGAATTCCAGTCATGTTGGCACAATTGGTGGTGGCCTCTTTGTACATGATGGTGCGGTTTTTGTTGCCGGGTCAGTCTTAAGCTGGGTTCTTGGCTGAGTATCATGTTATGCAGCAGTGGGCTGGCGATCGCTGGCCCATTTTTATGCTAATTTTGCTTATCTTTTATGTGTATGTTGATCGTGGAGCCGATTTACTCAGAGATTGAACGAGCCTTAATTGCTTGGGATCAACAACCTTTTTCTCCAACCCTCTTAGGGCGGCTACGATCGCTGCGATCGCAGTTGGCCGAGCAATGGCGATCGACTCCTGCGACCCAACTGGCCACCCAATGGCAACGATTTGGCTCCGCCCAAGAACTCTTACTCGATAGCAACTTGGGCTATGAAGCATTAACGATCGATGAACAGCGTCAAGTCATCGCCATTCAAGATGCCATGACAGCGGCTGACCAGGGCGATCGGTTGGCGTTATGCTTGGCTCTGATGTTGTATCAACGTGCGGAAACTTGGGTTAAAAGCTTCCAAGACTTGAGTTTACCCGATTGGGTGATCGCACCCTTTTTACGATATTGCTTGGCGTTTCCCTGCTTTTTTCGGGAAGTTGGCGAAGTCGATCGCTATGCCGATTTTATGATTGCTTTAGTGGATGAGCTGCATACCCAAATCCTGCAATCTCCCCAATCTCCAAAGTGGCAAAATGCTGCTTTAGTTTTTAGTCATAACGTTAATTTAGTGCCGCTATATTTTTGCGATCGCAATGTTTGCATAACCTTTGCCCAGCGATCACAAATCATCGAATTTGCCCTAACCTTAGCCGATCATCAGCTTAATTATCAGTTTGCAGATCGCCCAGTTCACCGCTCAAAAATTCGCCTCGGCATCCTCAAAACCAATTATCTATCGCACCCGGAAACCTTCACCACTTTTCCAGTCTTTGAATGGCTCGATCGCGATCGCTTTGAAATTACACTCTATGTGATCAATCTCGGTGATGATTTACTTGATCACTATCAGCAGCGACGATCGGGCGATCGAATTGTCCAGTTGACGGGTAGCGTTGCCGAACAAGTACAGCAAATTCGTGCTGATGATCTCGATGTCATTCTGCTCGGCACGATCGTCACAAATTCATTGCATCGGGTCTTAAGCATTGGCGCACATCGGTTGGCGCGGGTGCAGATTCATTCCGTATCTTCTCCAGTCACCAGCGGTATGACCCATGTGGATTACTATCTCTCGGGAACCTTCACTGAAATCTCCAACGGGGCCGCCCAATACACCGAGCAACTGATGCTAGTTCGCGGCCCGGCCCACTGTTTTGACTATTCCTTGGAAAATGCCACCGCTCGGTTAAATATTTCGCGCGCCGACTTAGGAATAAGTCCAGGAACAGTCGCCTTTACTTCCGGTGCAAACCTTTACAAAACGATTCCCGAACTGCGAGAAACCTGGGCCACATTATTGCAGCGAGTGTCGAATTCTGTGTTGTTGCTTTGTCCCTTTGGAGCTAGTTGGCGGCGTAATTACCCAAAGGTACAATTCTGGCAGCGGTTTCGAGCAACTTTGAGCGATCGCGGTGTTGATCCCAACCGATTGATTGTGTTTGATGCCTTACCCAGTCGTGCCGATGTGCAGGAAGTGCTTAAACTTAGCGATATTTATCTCGACTCATTTCCCTTCACGGGTGCTAACTCAATTGTTGATGCGATCGAGGTGGGTTTGCCTGTCGTTGCTCGTGAAAGTGATTGGTTTCGATCGCGCCAAGGAGCTGCCATTTTGCGAGATGTGGGTCTCGATCGCTGGATTGTTCGCTCGGAAGCCGACTACCTCGATCGAGCCGTTCAACTGGCCACCGATCCACAGCTTCGCAGCACGATCCGCGCTCAATTAGCCGTTGCACTCCAACGGCCGCCCCTATGTTTAAATAGTTTTGCCTACGCCCAGCAGGCGGGGGGTTTGTTTGCGCGATCACTCGATCGTTGGGTCAAAAATCTACCGCCCGAACCCTTGATTTACGGATGATTCCCACCAGTTTGGCAGGGGTAGGTTTCACACCTAGCCCTACGATGATCTTAAATTTCTCCATACGATAGCCTGCTAAACAATCTGACAATGAACCGAGATCGATCGCACTACCAAATCTGGTTTCCCTGTCGGCAATTCACCAAGCCTACAGGTGGTGTCCAAATGATCTATCGCCATGTGGATGTGCTGAATGAACATGGATTTTCAGCCGCTGTTCTGCACAAAACCCTAGGATTTCGCTGCCAGTGGTTTGAAAATCAAACCCAGGTTGAAGCCGGTGAAATTGATGTGAATGATTCGACAATTATTGTTACGCCAGAAATCTATGAGCAAGACGAATATGCTCGTATTCCCAAGAATATACCGTTTGTCATCTTTAACCAGAACGTCTATTACACCTTCGATAAGTTTTCAGTCAATTTTGATGAAGAGTATTTTCCCTATCGCGACCCCAATTTACTAGGGGTGATGGTTGTTTCTGAAGACAGTCAGAACTATATAAAAGCCATTTTCCCTGAACTCAATGTTCACCGAGTTCGATGCATCGTCAACCCTGATCTATTTTATTTTCCCCAAAAGAAAACCAATCAAATTTGCTTTTTGGCTCGTAAGAATCTCAGCGATTTACAGCAAGTTTGTCAAATCTTGAGGTATCGAAATCGCTTGCAAGGATTTCAATTCGTTCGAGTTTTAGATCTACCCCAAGCCGAACTCGCCAAAATCATGCGAGAGTCGGCAATTTTTATGAGCTTTGGCGATCCTGAAGGCTTCGGATTGCCCGCCGCTGAAGCTATGGCCGCCGGTTGTTTAACGGTGGGCTATCACGGCCGCGGCGGGCGAGAATTTTTCAAACCTGAGTTTTCCTACCCGATCGAACGTGGCAACATCATTGGATTTGTGGAAGCCGTCGAGCAGGCGATCGAAGACTGGACAATGCGCCCCAACCAAACGATCGCCCAAGTGAAAGCTGCTTCCCACTACATTCGATCGACCTATTCCCCCGAAAACCAAGCCCAAGACATCATCACTGCCTGGTCACAATTACTGAATCTCCCGCAGACCCAATCCAGCCCGATCGCCCCCGATCCGCGCGATCGCCCCGTCGTCTTTTAACAAACCCCTTAAACTGGAATCTGGTGTTGATCCATTTTTAAACCCCTTGAGGACAAAACCGCATGGTTCCAGTTAGTTTGCTCAGGGCCACCAGCTACGATTTGGACTTGCTACGCGAAAAGGTTGTGGCCTTGCTGGAGCCGTTGGGGGGCATCGAAGCCTTTGTGAAACCGGGCGATCGCGTATTGCTGAAGCCCAATTTGTTGACCGGGGCGCGCCCCACCAAGGAATGCACCACCCGCCCGGAACTGGTGCGCGTGGTGGCCGAGCTGGTGTTGGCAGCGGGTGGTCAGCCGTTTTTGGGAGATAGCCCCGCCTTTGGCAGTGCCGCCGGAGTCGCCAAGGCCAACGGACTAGCCGCGATCGCCCAAGAACTGGAGATCCCGATCGTCGAGTTTCGTGGCCAACGCTACGACAGCCTCGGCGGCGAATTTGGTCACCTGCGCCTGAGCAAGGAAGCCATGGACGCAGATGTGGTGATCAACCTACCCAAGGTGAAATCCCACTGCCAGCTCACCATTACCCTCGGGGTCAAGAACCTCTTCGGCTGCGTTCCCGGCAAACTGAAAGCCTGGTGGCACTTGGATGCGGGCAAAGACGCGGCGCGGTTTGGTCGGATGCTCGTGGAAACAGCCCAGACAATCGCCCCTAACCTCACGATCATCGACGGGATCATCGGCCACGAAGGTAACGGCCCCAGCAATGGCGAACCCCGCTTGTTGGGCCTATTGGGTGCGTCGGCCAACGTGTTTGCGTTGGATCAAGCCTTGCTAGATATCCTGCAAGTGCAGCCCGAGCGAGTGCCCACCGCCGCCGCCGCCTTGGCTTTGGGTGTATGTCCCGATCGCACCGAGGTCGCCTATCCGCTAGCCCAACCAGCCGAGCTGGCGATCGATGATTGGCAACTTTCCAGCTTCATGATCCCAATCGATTTTGGCTTGCCCCGCGTGGTGCGATCGACGTTCAAGCATCTCTATATCAAGCTCGTGAAAGAACGGTTCAGCAACCGCGAATTGGCCGGGCGATCGTAAATTCCAGGTTGCGAGTCAGTCATAGTAACAAGGGGCTTCAGCCCCTTGCTGCTTGCGAGTCAGTCATAGTAACAAGGGGCTTCAACCTCTTGCTGCCTAACGATCTGGTATTGCCCACAAATCAACTAGAAAACCCTACAAAAGACTAGCTCCGCGCCGATACAACTCACGGGCATAGTCTGTCCAGGTTCCTTGTCCCCAATATCGAAAGCAACTGGTCTGCACCAAGAGATTATAAAGCAGCGCTTCTTGGTAGTCCGATCGCTGAGTTATCTCAGGATCAGCCGCCACTAATGCATCATACTTTTCATGAAACTTAGCGCTCAATTGATTCATCGGTTCCAACACATTCTCGTAACCCTTAACCCAACTCAGATCATTCGTCCAAGACGCACCATCCATATGGAATTGATGATCACTGGCCTTGAGTTCTTGAATCGCTGATTCAACCATCTCAGAACCCAGTCCACCCAACTCCGCAACCTTTTTCCATACTTTGTGCTGTTGCGCTGCTTGGATTTTGGGATAATCCAAAGAGCTGACACCCGCCGCCTCAACCATTTCTAAATACTCAGTTCCATTCAAACCAACCACCCCAGACACCCCACGCCCGTGGGTTTTGAGCTGATCCCAAACCAAAGGATAATCGCGGGGAAACTCATTCATCATCACGCCGCCATTTTCCCCATCAGCAATTTGGGAAACAAGGGCAGGAATTAACCCATTACCCAACTGTTGTTGGCCGCGCCCTTTAGCCTCATGGTAGGGCTGCATTTGGGCCACCAATTTGGTATCCGATCCTTGGGTCTTAATCAAAGCCGTGATGCTGATCGACTCACCCCGAGTATTTTGGGCTACCAGACAATTGGGCAAATATTTCTGATCTTGACTTAAGCTGGAGCCATCAAGCCGTTCCACGGAATGTTCCTGCACCAAAAGCCAACGATAGCCACAGTCTTTCAGTGCTTTAATGTATTCGTAGAGCGTGTCGGGGTGATTGGGCAGATGCATTTCTGGTGGTGAAAACCCCTTCACACGCTTGAGCGCATCCATGCCAAAAATAGCAGCAAAATGATTTTGCCAGGCTTGGATATGCAGCTTTAGATCGGGAATCGGCGTGGAAGGAATGACTGCATGGCTCCACATGGTTCCGAGCCATTCCACATAGGGTTGATATCGGCGATCGCAGGTGATTCGCTTCAGGTTATCCAAAATGTCATGGCGTTGCATCTGCTGCAAACCCCAAAGCAGATTGCCTGAATAGTCCAACATGATCCGGGGATTGCTGCCCTGTGCAACCAATTGCGGAATAAAATCTCCCATCCGACCGTAGCACCAGGCAAATACAGAGGCGTTGTGATTATCTCCTTCATTTGGATGCTCAAACATCTGCTGTAGGTTACAGATTAAAGCGCCATTCATACCCGCTGGAATTGTTGGTTGATGCATATGCAAAGCACAGGCAAACGCGGCGGTAATCTGCTCTAGTTGGAGACTGTTCTGATGGAGAAATACGGGCGCGTCGTCTTGAATAGCCTGTTGAATGACTGCTTCATTGCCACAAATAGCAGGTAAATCAGAGGCGGCAAAGCTTGACAGTGTATTTGAAATCAAAATGGGTAAGACCTTGATCAATGTGATCAATTGATGCGGATTAGTCAGGGCAATTTCGACTGCCGATGCTACAAATCTTGTGCTGAAACCCTGGTCAGGAAAGAAGCTTGAGTAGCGCCAATTCACGAAATTGGCGTGAGGAGAATGTCAATCCAAAATAATGGCTGTGTGGCAAGAATGGTTGTGCGGTGAGCAAGGGTTGGGCTGAATCCAAATCACCATTAGAGATAGGTGGCGATCGCCCGGGCGATCGTTTCGTTGCCGTTGCGGGCGAAGGGGTCTCCCGGTTCTGCCGGGGTGGGAGATTGACGCAGAAATGACCAATCCCCTTCAAAGAAGTCTTGGGGTTCCAGCACTTGGTGGGGGGCTTGGTTGCGGATGCCGTCGATCAACACTGGTGCTTCCGCAAACCCATCGCGGGTCAGGGTGGCGATCGCGGGGCCGGTGCGACAGGCTTCGGCGAAAGTGCCATAGCCTGGTTTGGAAACGATGCGACCACAAAGGGGCATGAAATCGACAGGGCGGAACCCGCGATCGGGCGTTTGGCTATCGATCGGGTCAAGCACTTTGCACAGGTTGGGCAAATCGGGGGCGTGGCGATCGAACGTGACAAACCACCAATCGGGAAATTGTCGCAGCCGATCGTAGGGGATTTGTTGCAAGCCTAAGCCGCCAAAGGTCAACAATACGCAGCGATCGCGCGGCACATCGGGCCAGCCTAGCTTGTCGCGCAGCTCGTCGGGGCTGTAGCGCGGTGCGCCACCGGTCAAGCCCGCATCTTCAATGGTGGGGAAAGCCGGCATTGGCTCGTGGAAGGGCAGCCGAAACAGCCGATCGCACTGACTAAAGCGATCGGCAATCCAGTCCGCTTCCCGCTCAAATTCACCACCCCAATCCCGATAGATAAAGTCCCAGCCAAAGTTGCCGATCGCACAGCAGGGCAACCCCGCTGCCCGGGCAATTTCGATCGCCAAGGGGGGCAAGTCCGCCACCACCAATGCCACCCGGCCGTTTTTCACGGACATTTGCCGGATAAAATCCACTTCCGCCGCCACGATCGCATCGGCCCGCGATCGCAGGGTTTGGAGTTGTTCGAGGGTTGCGGCCTGGTCGATCGTCAGGCTATCGGCTTGCACCACCCCCACATCGAGCGCCCGCGGTCGATACAAAAATTCACCTTCAATATAAGACCCCAGCAGCCAGCGCGGAGCCGTTGTCACGAGCACCGGCAACACATCCGGCCGAACCCGCTGAAGGGTTTCGACCAAGGCAGCCGCGCGCGTGGCATGGCCAAAACCGTGGGCCGTAATCGCAACGTAAACAATGGGGCGATTCATGCGAGGGATGGGGAATCATGCCCGCTCACCTGGAGCGAGCCAACAAGGATTAGGCGACGGGATTAGGCGACGGGATTCAGCAATGGAACAGACTCGGCTAGGGGGCAGGTGGACGCAGGGTGGCGAACAATGCTTGCACCCGCTGCCAAGCATCGGTCGCGGCCTCTGGGTGATAGCTGGCGCGCACATCACAGAAAAAGCCGTGATCTGCATCGGGGTAGCGCCATAGGCAATAGTCACTCTCCCATTCGGTCAAGGCGGCTTCGAGGGCTTCAATCTGGGCGATCGGGATCAGGGGATCGGCTAGCCCCACGAAAAACCAGAGCTTACCGTGAATCTGGGACGTGCGGCTGACTGTGGGTGGGCCGCCACCGGGGCAAAAGGTGGTGATGCCTGCGCCGTAAAACGCGGCTGTGGCGGTCACTTCCGGCAGGGTGGCCGCCAAGTAGGCCACATGGCCCCCAAAGCAAAACCCCAAGCAGCCAACGCCGGAGCCGATCGCCCCGGGTAGGGCGCGGGCATAGGCGATCGCTGCTCGAATATCGGCCAGCAAGGTTTCGGCGGTGGTTAGATCTTTGTGGTGGCGACCCAGGGCCAAGGACTCGGCGCTGTAGTCCACCTCAAAGCTCGGGGCCGTGCGCTGGTAAAGGGCGGGGGCAATGGCTAAGTAACCCGCTTGGGCCAGGCGATCGCAGACCGATCGTATGTGGGCATTGACCCCAAACACCTCTTGCAACACCACCACAACCGGTGCGGGCTGGGCGATCGGTCGAGCCAAGTAAGCCCGAATCGGCAAGCCCAAGGCCGGGTCAATCGGGGGAATGGTGAGGGTTTCGCTGTGAATGGCCAGCCCCTGATCAGGGGCCGTCAGGGAAGAATCTGGGGCGAAATTGGGGTTGCTCTGAAGGCTCATGGATCGCACTGGGCCCTAACCGATCGCGGGATTCGTCTCAGTCTACCGGGTTCGGGGAATTTCGCCGTAAGCCGTTAGGAGTTGTTGCGCGATCGCCGGCCAGCTATAGCGCCCGGCGGCACAGGCTCGGGCATTCTGACCCCGACGCTGCCGCTCGATCGGATCAGCCAAGGCTGATCGCACCACATCCGCAAAGGACGACACATCACAGGTACAGATCCAGCCCGCCTCGGCTTCGGCCACGTCTGGCCAAATGTGGACGCGATCGGAAATCACCACGGGCACTGCCGCCGCCATAGCCTCTGCCACCGCGATCCCGAAGTTTTCGTAATAGGACGGCAAGATAAACAGATCCGCCATCGCCAGCAGTTGCCGCTTGCGATCGCCCGTGACAAACCCCAGCATTTCCGAGCGATCGCTCAGGTGCGATCGACTCAGGTAGTCCGCAATCGATCGCTCGTAGTCAGGATCTTGCACATTGCTGCCCGCCACAATGAACCGAAAGTTCAGCCCCGCCACCGCCAGGGTTTCCAAGGCCGGGATCGCAATGTCCAAGCCCTTTTTGCGATCGAGCCGCGACATAAACAGAATCGTCGGCACGGCCTGAGCATCCCGGGGCGATCGCACTAGATCCAACGGCAACGGCACTCCCAACGGCATCACCCAATCGGTTGTGACAGCGCCAAATCGCTCGGAAATTTTGGCTTCCTCGGCACTGGTGAAATGCACCGCCGCCGCCCCCGACAGGTTTTGCCGCTCCAGCAGCCGGCCATACCACTGCTTCAGCCGTCGCTTTTTTTGCAAATCCAGAGGATCAAGCGTACCCAAGGGCCGCAGCACGTAGGGCAAACCCCGCGCACGGCAGACCATAGCCGCCGCCGTACTAATAGGCGAAAACAGGGCGTGAATGTGGGCCACATCAAACTCAGCCGCCCGTTGCCACAGCCACCACAGCAGGGCAATCGAAAACTTATAGCGTCGCCAAGGGGCGCAACGAAAATAGCGAATTTCATAGCCGTCTTGCAGCACCGGCTGCCCGATCGGCACATCCAGGGGCACTTGGCCCGCATCACCATTGCTATCGGTAGTCAGCAGCGTGACCCGGGCCCCAGCCCCAGCCAACGCTTGGCTCAGTCCCACCACCATTTGGCTTGGCCCGCCATACACCACCGACACGGATGGCACGATTTGTAGCACTCGTAGCGGTCTTGGATCGGGCATCGGTTCCATACTCCCAAAATGGACTATCCCAGCGAGCCTAGTTCGCTGTCTGAATTCGCTGTCTGAGTCCGCTATCTGAACTTGCGATCTGAAGCAGATTACGCAGCCCCTCAGGCTCTATCGAACGAGCCTGTTGATTAACGCCCCCATCACCACCTTGCCTCAACACCAAGACTTCGTTGATCGCCCCGATTACCATTCTGGTCAGTTCGCGCTAGCCGCACTGGCCCTCAGCAGCCCCAGCGCCAAGCACGATCGGCAGTTGATCCATTAATCCATGTGCTAGTAATCCATGTGCCACTAATCCATGCGCTAGTAATCCATGTGCTAAAACCACCTGGTTGGAACCTGATCGCACCGATCGACCATTGCCCCAACTCAACGGCCTGTGCCATAGGGGTTGACCCTCTAGGTTAGCGATTCATGAGGTGGCGCGATCGGCTAGCGATCATTCAAGGGAACGGATCTAAACTACTGAATACCTTCATGCCCGCATGATCCATGCCCGCATGATCCATTCCCGCATGATCGAAAACCGTCCTGTAGCCCCCCGCCGACTCCAGCGCGATTGGCTGACGGCCGCAGGCTAGCATCCAGGCTTGGCTTGGAGGTTCGATCGCCCGCTGAATTTCCGCACATGACTGTTTGAGGCGTAAGCCATGTCTCTTTGGTTTTTGGTGCCGTCGGCAATTTGTGGTGTGTCGGCCTATCTATACCCGCGCTTGACGGATGAACCGTCCTACATCTGCGCCGGGTTGGCCGTGGTGATGTTTCCGCTTGCGTTAGTCTTAGCCCCTTGGGAAGTGCAGTCACTCCTGTTGCTGGGAGTGCTAATCGTGGCTCACAGTGTCTTGCAAGCCCGCAATGTCCCTATCCCAGAACCAGAACCAGAACCAGAGCTGAGTGATCCAACATCAGCACCAGCAACTGGCCCCCATGCAACGTTGCAGTCCGAAACGGAGGCGATCGATCATGGCGATCGCGTCTATCGAGGATTGACCTGGCATGTGCCCGATGCGAGTGCACAGGAAGGGCAACAGGTGCAACACAAGGTGGTCGAGCTGAAATATCGCGGCACGACCTTTAGGCGCGAAATTTAACGCGAAATCTCAAACGTGAAATCTCAATAGATTCAAAATCTACGGTCCAGGCCCAGAAAGTCCAGGCCTAGAAAGTTCGAGCCTAGAAAGTCCAGGCCCAGAAAGTCCAAGTCTAGAAAACAAAATTCAAACTGAACAGGATTGGCAACCGCTCCTCCACGCCACCAGGTTTAAGGCTGGAGTGGCTGATTTTGCATTGCCACCCCACGCCGCAAGGTTGATTTTCTGTGCCCCAGCGTGCCCCAACTCCGGTTTCCCGTCCCTGGGCTACACTGGTGATTACAGTCCCCATTGCAGTGGATCGCAGCTAATCCTCGGAACTCAGGGATTCGCTCCACACCAACTTAGCAATCAGCTCTATTCCTAGGGCAATCGCCTCGATCGCCCAGTGGACAAGCAGGCTTTCAATCCCTATATTGAGATGTTGTCTAGATTGCGACAGTATTCTCAGGAGGTCATTATTGCCGAGCCACTTACCTTAACCGTTAGCTTACGAGGCACGCGCGAAGTTAAGGGAAACTGCCAACTGTTTCGCCTCACCGGACTCCTAGATGCTTTTTCGGAGCCAACCTTCCGCAAAAAGCTAGGTCAGTACGTCGATGACGGGCCACCGCACATCGTGCTAGACCTTGGACAAATTGACTTTGTAGATAGCTCCGGGCTGGGTGCCCTTGTGCAACTTGCCAAAAAAGCGCAAGGGGCCAGCGGCAGCTTTCAGATCGTGACTAACCCCCGGGTGACTCAAACCGTTAAACTTGTGCGTCTCGAGAGCTTCTTGTCGCTCCAGGACTCGGTTGAAGTCGCGCTTGACCGCGTTTCCAAG
Organism: Oscillatoriales cyanobacterium; assembly: GCA_004292515.1. Classification (GTDB taxonomy): domain Bacteria; phylum Cyanobacteriota; class Cyanobacteriia; order CACIAM-69d; family CACIAM-69d; genus CACIAM-69d. The sequence goes on along the minus strand of RDXB01000039.1, from coordinate 2,801 downwards.
TCCAATCCGGGGTAACGTTTCCCGTGGAGCAACAATCGGCGATCGCCCCGGACTATCCGAGTGCCGAAGCTGGCTGGCTAGCCGCTGCGGCCTTGCGATCGCCCCTTTCCCTGAAGGCTGACCCTACTAGCGCCCTTCCCCTTGCCGAGATTCAACGTCTTTCGCCGGCAGCCTTGGCCTATTTGGGTGATGCCGTTTACGAACTCTACATCCGCTGCTATTATTTGTTGCCGCAATCGCGCATCCGTACCTACCACGAGCGCGTGGTCGCGCAAGTTCGAGCCGAAGCCCAAGCCCGACACCTAGACGAGCTGTTGCCCCACCTCACGGATGCCGAACGTGACATGGTTCGGCGCGGTCGCAACGCCACTGACAAGCGTCCAAAGCGGCTGAAGGGCACAACGTCAACCTACCAAGCGGCAACGGGGCTAGAAACCTTGGTGGGATACCTCTATTTAACCCAGCCTGAGCGATTGACAGAACTGTTAGCAAGGCTGGATTTTTCGCTGTTTTCTTCTTCTTCCGATGCGATCGCGGATCGCAACACTTCATCATGACTGATTTCTCGAATCGCAAGGGACGCGCCGGTGACTCGTCAGGTCAAGCCGGTCGGTTTGGTAAGTTTGGCGAAAAATTTGGCGAAAAATCCGGTGAAAAATTTAATCGATCGGCAGGTCAAGATCGATCGGGTCAAGGGGGGCAAGGCCGATCGCAGGGACAGCATGGCCAACCGGAAAAGCGCTACGACAATCGTAATGGTGGTGGCGGTGGCGGTGGCCGCTACGAAGGGCGCTATGAGGGTCGCTACGAGGGTCGGCGCGATCGCCCCGAGGATGCGTCGGGTGAGCGCCGGGATGATCGGCCCAGCCGGGATGACCGGGAGCGTCGGAGCTATGGTGGCGGTGGTCGCGATGGGGGACGCTCCTTTGATGGTGATCGCCGCCCAGACTTTGGCCGCGCCAATGGGGATCGCCCAGGGTTGCCACAAAAGGTGAAAAAGTCGTTTTCCGGCGGTGATCGACCCAGCGATCGCCCATCAGATTTTGGTCGGGGACGGGATGACTCGGGGCCGCGCCGCAGCGATCGCGATTTTGGTGAGCGCGGGGCAGGCGGTCGTGATTTTGGTGAGCGCGGGGCAGGCGGTCGTGATTTTGGTGATAAGACGTTTGGGGATCGGACATTTGGGGATAAGCCTTTCGGCAAAAAGCCCTTTGGCAAGCGTGAATTCGGTGATCGCCCTTTCAGTAAGAAACCCTTTGACGGTCGTGGGCGCAGTGACGAGCGATCGGGCAGCCGGGATGGGGGCGATCGCAGTTTTCGAGGGGGCGAAGGGGCCGAAGGACGACCCAAAAAATTCAGTGCGAAGTTTGCCGTCAAGGGCAAGTTTGGCAAGCCCAGCTATGGTGAGCGGGGGGATCGGCCGGCACGGTTTGACCGAGGCGATCGCCCCGCAGATGGTGAACGTGGAGCGCGTCCGGCCTTCGGAGATCGAGGCGATCGCGCGGGTCGGTTCGATCGGGGTGAGCGGCCGGCCTACAGCGATCGGGGTGAGCGGCCGGCTCGGTTTAACCGGTCTGATCGACCGGCCTATGGTGAACGGAGCGATCGACCGGCCTATAGCGATCGCCGCCGCGAGGGTCAAAGCTGGAGTCCACGGGGCGATCGCAACGGCCAGGGTTCGGAACTTGCCACCAGCAGCGCGGCCACCGCTGCCCTCACAGACGAAACTCCTGAAAGCGACACCATTTACGGTCGCCATTCAGTGATCGCAGCCCTCGAAAGCGGCCGCACCTTGCACAAGCTCTGGATCGTGCCGCAACTGCGTTACGACTCCCGGTTTATGGGGCTGCTGCAAACGGCCAAGTCCAACGGCACGATTGTTGACGAAGCCAACTACACCCAACTGGCTCGGATCACGGATGGTGGCAATCACCAGGGCGTGGCGGCTCAGGTGGCCGCCTACGACTACCTGGAACTGCATGACGCGATCGCCCGTGCCAAGGCCGCATCCGATCGCGCTGTGATCGTGGCAGTGGACGGCATCACTGATCCCCACAATCTGGGGGCGATCGCTCGCACCGCTGAAGCCCTCGGAGCCAAGGGGTTGGTGATTCCGCAACGGCGGGCCGTCGGCGTGACTTCCACGGTGGTCAAGGTTGCAGCTGGGGCGATCGAGCATTTGGATATCGCACGGGTTGGCAACCTCGTCCAAGCCCTCGAAACCCTGAAGGCTGAAGGCTTTTGGATTCACGGTCTAGCGGCCGCTGGCAACGAAGCCCTCGAAAAAGCCGATCTGACCGGCCCGATCGTCTTGGTCATCGGTGCAGAGGGCGACGGTCTGAGCCTGTTGGTTCAGAAGACCTGCGATGTGTTGCTGTCCATTCCGATGACCGGCCACACGCCCAGCCTGAATGCCTCCGTAGCGGCGGGGATGGCGCTGTATGAAATCAGCCGTCAGCGCCGCAATCAGTCCTTGGATTTGCGCAACGCCTAGATTTGCAAAACGCCTACAGCAAAACACCTACAGCAAAACACCTACAGGATAGAGCCTGGGTGATCGGGTCACTGGCATTGCGCCATCCCCGATCGCCTAGGCTCATGTTCTAGCGACCCAATAAACGAGCAGTCAAGACTCACGATGGCGCAGGCCGGTACAGCTTTCGGCAGACGATCAGTTGACATCCTCCCCAGCCTAAAGGAGCGGGGATTCCGGCCCTAACCGAACAACCGAAGCTGCTCGACTAGACCACGGGTTGACGCTTCATCGGCTGCTACCAGCGAACTGGATTTACGCTTACCTC
>RDXB01000038.1 GCA_004292515.1 Oscillatoriales cyanobacterium | reverse complement strand
AAACTTCCGCGCCAAATCCTCCGGCCGAATCAAACCACTTTGCAACAACCGCACCATAAACGTCCCCGTGCCCGTAAACGGATCGAGAATATGCACCCCTTGATCCGTCAACCCCACGCCAAATTCTTGCTTCAGGGCCTGGTCGGCACTGTGAATAATGAAATCTACCACCTCAACCGGCGTATAGACAATCCCCAGGCGATCGGACATACGCGGAAACGCATTCCGAAAAAACTTGTCGTATAGCTCCAAAACAACCGTTTGCTTGCCCGCCGCATTGTCGATTTTGCTCGCCCGCTGCCGCACACTGTCGTAAAACTTTGCCAGTTTTGCCGTGTCCTTTTGCAACGATTCGCGCTCCAGCAAATCGATGTTCCGTAAAGGCATAGCCCTCAAACAACGCATCAAACACCGGCTTCGTGATCAAATGTTGCGCCAACATCTCGATCGCATCCAGTTCCGACACATTGGGATTCAGGTTTTCGCGCAACCCCGCCAAAAACTCATCAAACGCCCCGCGATGCTGTTGATCAGCCCGTTCAATTAACCCCTTGATCCGCGAAATATGCCCATCGGCAATTTGCGCCACATCCGCCGCCCACTGTTCCCAATAGCGGCGATCGCCACACTTCTGGACAATCTTGGCGTAGATCGCATTTCGCCACTCCTCCAAATCGGGGAAATTCAGCGATAGTTGCGTCGTGTTGCCGCCACCCCCGGCCGGGCGATCGCCAATCACCTCCAACTCGCCCGATTCCCCCATCCCCACCCCAATCACGCCAATTTGCGCCGGTTTCGATTGGTTCAGCTCCAACTTATTTACCGTCGCATTGAAGCGATCGTCGTGGGCCCGCAACGCCTGCAACACCTCCCACACCACCGCATAGCGCTTGTTGTCCTTCAGCGCTTCCTCGGGCGTGATCCCCGCCGGAATCCCGATCGGCAAAATGATGTAGCCATACTTTTTGCCGGTCGCCAGCCGCATCACCCGCCCCACCGACTGCACCACATCCACCACCGACCCGCGCGGCGACAAAAACATCACCGCATCCAACGCGGGCACGTCCACCCCCTCCGACAAACAGCGCACATTCGACAAAATGCGGCAAACATTCCCCTCGCCGCTCGTGTCCGCCTTCAGCCAATCCAACTTGGCATGGCGCTCCAGCATGTTTTGCTTGCCGTCCACATGGTCTAGCTCGCAATCCAACAGCGCTTCATCGTCCGGGTGCGTGCGCTTGTACTCGGCCACCATGTCCGAAAACATCCGCACGATCGCTTCGGATTTTTTGATCGACGGCGCAAAAGCCACCGCCCGCCGCATTGGCTCGCGATCGGCGCTAGTGTACCCATCGGTCTCCGCTTCTTCCCCGTCTCCTGCGATCCGCTTGGCCAAACCGTTCCAACAACCCGCGATCTTGACCGCATCCTCTAGCTTCAGTTCATTGTTCTCGTCAGCCAACTGGTGCTGAAACGCTTGGCTCACGGCCTTTTCGTCCACCGCCAACACCATCACGCGATAGTCCGCCAACAACCCCTGGGCCACCGCATCCCCAAACCCCAGCCGATAAAACTCCGGGCCGTAGAGCGCCTCGTCATCCATCGAACAGAGCACAATATTGTTCTCTTTCGCCGTCGTTTTGGCATTGTCGCCATACAAACGCGGCGTAGCGGTCATATACAACCGTTTGCGCGCCCGGATGAACTGCTGATCGTGAATCCGCACAAAATAGGATTCTTCTTTGTCCGCGATCGTCGCCCCCGTCGTCCGGTGAGCCTCGTCGCACAAAATCAAATCAAACTCGCCTAATCCATCCCGCAACTGCTGGGCCTCGGCGATCGCCTGAAGCGATTGATAGGTCGAAAACACCACCAATAGATCGCACTGGCCCGACGCGGCGATCGCCTGGGTCTGCTGGGCAATCACCGCCGGATCGGTCGTCGCCGGTAGCGCCAAATCCTGGGCGCTCATGTCCTCGCTGTCGGCCTTGCCCTTGCTGGCCTTGGCATCGGAACAGACCGCAATGCTCTGGAGCTTCACCGTGGTTTCCGCCGACCACTCCCGCAACGTTTGCGACAACAGGGCGATCGACGGCACCAAAAACAACACCCGTGCCGGTTGGCCCTCACCCCGACTGCCCCCAAAGGCCTCGGCGATTTTCAGACCCGTGAAGGTCTTGCCCGTGCCGCAAGCCATGATCAATTTGCCCCGATCGGCCTGGGTAAACCCGGCCATCACCTGGGCGATCGCCTCCTCTTGGTGGGGGCGCGGCGTTTTCTTGGGTTTCAGGGTCAGGGCGATCGCCTGGCCCCGACGGCTGAACTGGCCCCAATCGATCGCGCTTTCTTCCAAATCCCGTAGGCTCAACCGCGTTACGGGGATTTGCTGATTTTTCAGGGCCGCTTCGGCGTGTTTGGTCCACTTATCCGTGGTGGAAGCAATGATTCGGCTGCTAAATTCCTTGGTGCCCGACGCGGTGAAAAACGAGTCAATATCGCCCTTGTCGAGATAGTGACCAAAGTCATAAAACTTGCACTGAATCGCGCAATAGTCCCCCGTGGCCCGCTCCTGGGCCACCAAATCGATCCCCGTGTCCGGTCTGCCATTGCGCCGGGGCCAATCCATCCACATCCACACATTCGAGAACCGTTCGTAATAGAGCGGCTCCTTGCGCAGGTAGCTCAACATCAACAATTCAAAGCGATCGCCCAGATCTCGGGTGGAACTGGCGGCGGCTTGGAATTCTTGAAGGATGCTGCGCAGGGTGGTAGCCATGGGTGGGTGTGCTCGATCGGTCGATCGAGTCAGTCAATCAATACATCAGGACTTATGCAAGATTAGCTCAAATCCTGCGGAAGGCTTGTGAGGTAGGGGCTATCTGCTGTCCCCTTTCTGTGCTCCGAGCTACATCCTGGCGGCAACTCCCGCCAATTGCCGATCGTCCTTGCCAGTGGGCCAGGCAGCGGGGGATACAGCAGCGGGGGATACAATCGAGCGGTATCTGCTGCTGTTGCCCGCTGGTTTATGAACGGACTCGAGCCGCCCATCTATTGCGTTAATCCCAGTTGTCCCCAGCCCCGCAATGCGATCGGGCGGGAACGGTGCAGCGAGTGCCAAACCCCCCTGCTCTACCGCTACTTGTGGGCCGTGGGGGATGTGGCAGCGGCGATTCCAGCGGGCAGCATGGTGGCCGGTCGCTATTATGTTCAGGCCCCGTCCGTCTGGCTGGAAACGGAGCCGGGACTTGTGGCGGCCCAGCCACCGGAGATGCCCGATCGCGCTTTGCCCTATTTGCATTTGCATCGGCTGGCGCGCCATTTGCCGCAGTTTTATGGCCTTTGCCTAATGGGCGATCGCTCTCCTGATGTGTTGCTGCTGGAAAATGTGCCCCTAGACGATCGCGGTCAACTCTACCCAGCGATCAGTGAGGCTTGGGGCGCGGCCCGCAACCTGCGGCGGCTCCATTGGCTGCGGCAATTAGTCAGCCTGTGGCCGGCCCTGGCGGGCGAGGCGGTGACTTCCAGCCTGCTATCGATGCAAAATTTGCGCGTCCAGGGCGGTCGCCTGTGGTTGCGGGAGTTGATTGCCGACGACAGCGAGGCCGAGGGGAATTTTCGGCGCTTTGGCGATCTGTGGTTTGCCTGGTTTACGGGCTGGTTGCCCCAGGTGTCGGCGGAAAGTGAGGCTCTGTTGGGGGTGCGGCTCCAGGATTGGTGCAGCCAAATTCGCCAGGGGACGATCGACCCGGCCCAAGCGGCCCAGTCCCTCGATCGGCTGATTCAAGAGGCCCAAGCCCAATACGACCTCTCGATCGCCGCTGCGGGCCTGACCGATGCGGGCCGCCAGCGATCGAACAACGAAGACACTTGCTATCCCGATACTTTTTCGGCCTTGCCGCCAACGGGGGCGATCGATCCCGGCCTGGCGATCGTTTGCGACGGCTTGGGTGGGCGCGAGCGGGGCGAGGTGGCCAGCCAAATGGCCGTGCAATCGCTGCAACTGCAAGCCCAGGCCCTGATTTCGGAAGCGATTAACAATGGCGAGCTGATCGATCCGCCGATCGTCATGGAGCAAGTGCAGGCGATCGTCCGGGTCGCCAACAATCTGATCGTTACCCACAACGACAGCCAAGGCCGGGAAGCCCGCCAACGGATGGCCACCACCACCGCCCTGGCGATCGCCCTGCCCCAGCCCCTGCGGCCCCCCTTTGTGGAAAACACGACGATCGCCCGCGATCTTTACCTGGCCCATGTGGGAGACTGCCGAGCCTACTGGATTTCTGCTAGTGGCTGCATTCCCCTAACGGTGGATGATGATCTGGCTGGACGGGAAGTGGCAGCGGGCCTGCGCCCCTACCGCGAAGCCCTGGGCCAACCCAATGGCGGGGCGATCGCCCAGGCCCTCGGTGCGAAGGAAGCGGATTTCTTGCAACCCCACGTCCAGCGCTGGATTGTCGATGAAGATGGGCTGCTGTTGCTCTGTACCGACGGTTTCAGTGATGCGGGCTGGGTGGAACAGACTTGGCGAGAATACGGGCTGGGAATCGTCACGGGCCAGCGATCGCTCAATGAAACCCTGAAAACCTGGGTGGCCGCCGCCGTGGCCGCCAATGGCAGCGACAACACCAGCGCCAGTGCCCTGCTCTGTCGGTTAGTGCCCTTGGCGGCGGCGATCCCCGATCCTTGGACGGCGGCTCCCGAGGATCTGGCCCTGGCTCCGGCCACCTGGGAATCGGAAATGTCGGAAGCTTCCAAGGCCCTGCTGCAAACCGCGCCGCGATCGCCCCGCACCCACCGTCGCCGCCGATCGACCCCCACCCTGTCGCGGGGCCAATGGTTGGGGGTGGGAGCGATCGGGCTCTTGCTGGCGGTGATTGCTGGGGTGTTGCTGTTGCGGCCAACGAGTCGCCAACCCGATCGCGCCCCCTCGCCCAGCCCCAGCGAACTGCCCGTGCCCGGCCCCTAGGGCGATCGGGCGGGCCAAAGCCGCCGAATCCTGACCCCTTCCCCGCCGCCGATCCGCTCGGCGATCACCGGGCAGGTTTAGAATGAGTGTGAATGCCTAATTTGAAGATTTGTTGAGACTCTGGGTGCGGGCGATCGCCCCGACCTTCGTGCGATATGACCCCTGCAATTGCGATTCAAAACCTCCGCAAGTCCTACGGCTCCGTGGTTGCGGTCAATAACATTTCCTTAACCGTTGAAGCCGGTGAGATTTTTGGGCTGCTTGGGCCCAATGGCGCAGGCAAAACCACCACCATTCGCTGTTTGTGTACCCTGGCTCGACCGGATGCCGGGGATATTAGCGTATCGGGTCTTTCGGTGCTAGATCAGCCGCGCGCCGCCCGCAAACGCTTGGGCTACGTGGCCCAGGAAGTGGCCCTCGACAAGGTGCTGACCGGTCGAGAAATGCTGGAGCTGCATGGGGCGCTTTATCACCTCAGCCGCAGCGCGATCGCCCAACGGATCGCGGCCATGGCAGATTTGCTGGATTTGGGCGACTGGCTCGATCGCAAAACCGGCACCTATTCCGGCGGCATCCGCAAGCGTCTGGATTTGGCCACGGGGCTGCTCCATGAGCCAGATGTGTTGGTCTTGGATGAACCCACGGTGGGCCTCGACATCGAAAGCCGCCTGGCCGTCTGGGACTTTCTGCGCAAGCTGCCCGCCCTGGGAACCACGGTGCTGATCACCAGCCACTACCTGGAAGAAATCGACGCACTAGCCGATCGCGTGGCCATTTTGGATCGGGGCGAGACGATCGCCCTAGGAACACCCTCGGAGCTGAAGGCCCGGCTGGGCGGCGATCGAATCACCCTGCGGATTCGGGAATTTACGCCCCCCTCGGAAGCAGAAACCGCCAAAACCTTGCTGGCCACCTTACCCTGTGTCAAGGATGCGATCGTCAACGGGGCCCAAGGCAACGCGATTAACCTAGTGGTGAACGATCTCGACCAGGGCTTGGCAACGGTGCAACAGGCCCTCCAGGCGGCCGGCCTACCCGTGTTTGGGATTGCCCAGTCCCGTCCCAGTTTGGATGATGTGTATTTAGCCGCCACGGGTCGCACGCTGCTGGATGCGGAACTGGCCGCAGGCGATCGCGATCCCAAGCTGGCCCGCAAACAAAATATGCGCTAGGGATTCGCCCCGCTCGATCGTCTCAGTGATTGCCTCAGCTACTGACTTGCCCGCCCTCAATTCCCCATGAGCACCACCCTTCCCACGCCACCGACCACCCGTGCGATCGAGGCTGAACCCTCCCAGGTCGCCGAATTTATCCAAGAAACCAGCGCCCTGCTGCGTCGCCTGTTGATTCAATTGCAGCGGCGGCCCGTAACGCTGATTGCAGGCACGATTCAACCCCTGATGTGGCTAGTGTTGTTTGGGGCCCTGTTCCAAAACGCCCCCCAAGGCCTGTTCGGCAACGATGTGGGCTACGGTCAGTTTTTGGGAGCCGGGACGATCGCCTTTGCAGCCTTTAGCGGCGCTTTGAATGCGGGGCTGCCGGTGATGTTCGATCGGGAATTTGGCTTCCTCAACCGGTTGCTGGTGGCTCCCCTGGTCTCCCGGTTTTCGATCGTGGCGGCCTCAGCGCTCTACATTGGCTTGCTGGCCCTGGTGCAAACCCTGGCGATCGTCACGGTGGCGGCCCTGCTCGGGGCTGGCCTGCCCGGTTTGGGCGGCTTGCTGGTGATGGTCACGATCGTCCTCTTGCTCGTAACCGGCGTGACCGGGTTGAGTTTGGGCCTAGCCTTTGCCTTGCCGGGCCACGTGGAACTGATCGCCGCTATCTTCATCACCAACTTGCCCCTCTTGTTTGCCAGCACCGCCCTGGCCCCCTTGTCATTCATGCCGAGTTGGTTACAGTGGGTTGCGGTCGTTAATCCGCTGACCTACGCGATCGAACCGATTCGGTACTTGTACTTGCACACCGACTGGAGCTTCAGCAGCATTGTGCTGCAAGCCCCCTTTGGATCGGTTAGCTTTGGGGCAGCCCTCGGCTTGCTATTCATCTTTGATGCGATCGCGATTGCCTTGGTTCGTCCGCTGTTGCAACGGCGGATGTCCTAACATCATTGGCTTGCCAACTCGGAACTGTAGACAGAATGGAGCGGGAATTACAACAACGGTTAGATTGCTTCCTGGGTTCGCCCTATGGCCGCACGATGCTGGGTGAGTATGCCTACCTAAAGGCGCGGGATTTTACGATTCAGTGCTGCGAACAGGCTGAACAGCTCGATCGACTGCCGGATTGGTTCCTAGAGATGCTCGATCTGGGTGGTGAATCCCTGGAAATTTTCAACAGCCTGACCGATGCAGGCACCCTCGAAACCGATCGCAAAACCATGTCGCTGTTGCTGTCCCGGCGGGGATCGCTCTTGGCCAGCACCAGTGCCCGGTTTCGGCGAGAGTTGGAGCTGCACAAGCCAGGGCCAGACCTCAGCCGCGATGCGATCGAGGATGCGGCCCTAGCGGCGCAGGCCCAGAAACCAGGATCCGCCAAGATCGTCAACCGCGATCATTGGGAGCCAAAGGCCAGCTTTTTACCCCAACATGAAATCCGCGTGATTGGTGATGTGGGGGGTGTGCCGCTGGTGTTGGTGGGCTATGAACGCAACCATCCCCAGTCCCCGATCGTGGCGCGATCGACCTCGGGCGATCCCCACACCGACACCCTGTTCGCCGTTCCCCTGTCCGATTTGATGGTTCATTCGCCTGAACCTGTCACGATTTCCGAATCTGATTTGGAGCTAGCTCGACCATGAGTTCTCACTACCGCTCGATCGCCACTGTCATTGCCACCCTGTTGCTGGGAAGTGCGATCGCCCCCGCCGTTGCCCAGTCCACCCTGCTCGGCGATCCCAATGCCAACAATCCGTCCGGTGACGTGCGCCAAAACGAAGTTGTCAGCGGCTCCGGCGTTTCCGCTCAAGACTTAATCCGCAACGTGATGCTGGCCCCCAGCCAGAGCATGGACGACTTTAATCGCCAACAGTCTGACCGCATTGACAGCGCCGCCGATCAATTTTTTCGCCTGCGCCAACAGCGCCTCGAACCAGGCAATAGCGGCTCGTCTGGTGCTACGAACAATCGTCCTGACGGCAACACGCGCCCCAACTAGGCGGCCGGGGTTGGTTGACCTCGATTCCAATCACGATCTCATCCAATCACGATCTCAAGCAACTAAATGGGGTAGACGATCGACTCGATCGCCTACCCCATTGCAATTAGGATTAGCAAAACCGTTTAGAAGCCCATCGCCTTCGCCACTGCCGTCAAATCGGGATCAATCCCCTGGTGATATTGATTCTGGGAAGTCTTCAGGGCTGTGTCAGGATCCTTGAGGCCATTGCCGGTCAAGACACAAACCACCGTGGCCCCCGAAGGAACCTGATCACGCACCTTCAGCAGGCCTGCCACCGAAGCTGCACTCGCCGGTTCACAGAACACACCTTCATTGCAAGCCAGCAAATGATAGGCCTCCAGGATTTCGTCATCGGTCACCGACTCAAATCCCCCTTGGCTAGCATCACGCACCGCCAGGGCCTTATCCCAACTTGCGGGCTTGCCGATGCGGATTGCCGTGGCGATCGTGTGGGGATCGAGCACCGGATGACCCACCACCAGCGGCGCAGAGCCGGCCGCCTGGAAACCCATCATTTTGGGCAGGCGTTTGCACCGTTGCTCCTGATGATATTCACAGAAGCCCATCCAATAGGCCGTGATGTTGCCCGCATTGCCCACAGGAACGCAGAGCCAGTCGGGGGCATCGCCCAAAGCATCCACCACTTCAAAGGCGGCGGTTTTTTGACCCTGGAGCCGATAGGGGTTGACCGAGTTGACCAGGGTAATCGGGTAGTCGTGGGCCATTTGTCGCACCAATTCCAAGGCGCGATCGAAATTGCCCCGAATAGCCAACACTTCTGCACCGTAGAGCAAAGCCTGGGCTAGCTTCCCAATGGCCACATAGCCATCAGGGATCAGGACAAAGGCTTTGAGACCACCTCGGCGCGCATAGGCAGCAGCAGCAGCCGAAGTGTTGCCGGTGCTGGCACAGATCACCGCTTTCGCCCCAGCTTCCTTGGCTTTGGTGACCGCCATGGTCATGCCCCGGTCTTTGAAGCTGCCGGTGGGGTTTAGCCCGTCGTACTTGACATAGACCTTGACCCCGCGACCGATCTGCTCGGACACCGACGGGACGGGGATCAGAGGGGTGTTACCCTCGTGTAGGGTCACCACCGGAGTGGAGTCGGTGACGGGGAGATAGCGGCGATAGGTTTCGATCAGGCCGCGCCAACCGCCTGGCGGCGATGGCACCTGTGCCGTACTGGCCGTGCGAGGATCGACAATTGAGGCGGGTTCGACGACGGGTAAACGAGCGGTCACAGAGCGTTTACAACTCCAACGTGCTTGCAAATTATCCAAACAGTGTAACCTGACAGGCCCGAACGCGGTGATTCCGAATTGGTTTGGTTCGGGGCGATCGCTTCTAGGAAGCATTTACTGCTGCGCACCAATGGATCAGGAAGTCAGGGGCGATCGCGGGCCATTAGCCATCAACCCCCGATCGCCTTAGAACGATCAGGGGTTGGGGTTCGGGAAAATCAGCACCAAATCAGCACAACTGGGGACGTGCGGTTCGATCAATGAAAACAGGAGACTTAGGGCCTGTCGTCGTTTTGCCCGAAACCCTGACTCCGTCGTTAGCGGATCGTGGGAAGCAAGGGGCTTAAGCCCCTTGTTACGACCATTGGGGCAAGGGAAATCAACCGTTTTAGCTTGACCCCAGGATAATAACGACACCTCCTAAGCCCCTTCCACGACCATTGATTGGTGCTTAGTCAGGGACGAAAAGCACCTTTCAGACAGCCTTTTAGGCGAGGTTCACCAGCTTCAAGCTCAGATCCCACATTCTTTCGCCGCGCTGTTCATCGCGAGCCTGGGGCGACACACGCTGGATAAAAGACTTGCCATTTTTCTTCTGGCGGTTGCCCCAGCTAAAGTAAGCGCCCGATTGCTTAAAGTCGGGATCGGCGACTACTTGAGCCACGCGATCGCCCGCCAACTCCTGGGACACATAGCCGCCCGTGATGTTCTTTTGGAACCAGGGGAAGATCTTTTGGAACAAGGGATAGTGGTTGCGGAACAGGGGCGTTTCGGCCACACAACCGGGATAGAGCGAGGTGAAGGTGATGCCAGTGGACTCGTGGAAGCGGCGATGCAACTCCCGCATGGTCAGCACATTGCAAACCTTGCTTTCTTTGTAGGCGCGCACGGGTTCAAACTTTTTGCCGTTGGCCATGCAGACTGGATTTTTGAAGCCATTGGCAAAGCCTTCCAAGTTGCCCAAGTCCGGTTGAGGGGGAATCTTGCCGCCTAGCTCGTCGGGGTTGTGGGTGACGGTTCCCAAAATCACCATCCGCCGATCGGCATAGGTCGATCGCTTCATGTCGTCCAACATCAAGTTGCACAACAGGAAATGGCTGAGGTGGTTGGTGGTCATCGTCAGCTCGTAGCCCTCGGGACTCCACAGGGGTTCCTTAATCAGGGGCATGTAAATCGCGGCGTTGCAAACCAGGGCATCCAGCGGTCGGCCCAGCGCTCGAAAGGCGCTGACAAACATGCGTGTGTTGGTGAGGCCGCCCAAGTCCACTTGAATCACGGTGTAGCAGTCTTTAGGAATGCCCACTTCGGCGGCGGCCGCGTGGGTTTTGTCCACGTTCCGACAGGCCATCACCACATACCAGCCCCGATCAACGAGGGATTTGGCGGCGTACAACCCGACCCCTGAGGATGTGCCGGTAATCACGACGGTTGGTTTTTGCTGTTCTGCCATTGCTGTTGTGCGGTTTTATCTTGTTGGGTTGCTAAAAGGGGCACGGGCGGTCGAGGGAGTGGCGCTGGCCATGGGTTCGCCATGAATTGGCGATGGATTCGCTATGGATTCGCCAAGGATGGTAGCCGCTCCCGGTTAGATCATGACCGTTGATTCGTTAACGTCGGTTGCCCAGAGCGATCGCACTGACTCTCGAACATGAGTTCTGAGGCATGCCATTGCGATGCGGCGATCGCATCCTATCGAGAATCGCCGAACTGCGCTCCCACAAGGGCAAAAACCTAAACCAATCTTAAAATCTTGGCCAAGCCCTGCAAATGGTCTAACGTCGGGGACTCAAAATCTGACAAAACACTTGCGATTTTAAATCGTTTGCGTATAATAGGTACTCGCGCAAAAAATTTGCACAGAGAACAATTCTGGCAAATCTAGCTGCGGTTTGACTAGGCTCAGTAGCTCAGTGGTTAGAGCAGGGGACTCATAAGCCCAAGGTCGCAGGTTCAAATCCCGCCTGAGCCATCCTTGAAACCCAGTAGAAACAAGACTTTTGGCGATGCCCCGATTTTGGGGGTGTCGCCATTTTTAAGCAAAAAACAAGCAAAGGGACTATTTAGGTGATCGGTGGGCGATCGCTTCCCAGGCCCGTTGATGCACCTCAGCACTAATCCAGTGCTGGTAGACCTTGGTATGCACCTCGACCGAGTGGCCCAACTGCTGGGCCGCCAAGCTGACATCGAGCAGGCCGATCGCACGCACGGCCCAGGCGTGGCGCAAGTAATAGGGCGAAAAGGGGATTTTGTAGCGGCGGAAGGCGTGGGTGACGCGATTGCCCAGGGCGGAATTGTCGGGGCCGCTGCACTTTGGCAACCGCCATGTTGCTAAATCCCAGTCATCAAACCAGGTGGGCAGCAAGGGGAAGGTGATGCGGGGGCCGGTTTTGCCGTCCAGAATGTCGAGGCGGGGCGGCTTGATGAAGCGTGCGTGGAATAGCTCGTGAGGCCGTAGCCCATAGGCTGCAATTAGCCCATAGGCCCAACACCAGGACTCATTGGGGATGCGATCGCGCCAATGGAGGATCGTGGCATCGTCGGGCAGGTCGCGCGGGGCGGCTTGGAGGATGCCGTAGCTCCCTAGGTAGGGCTTGAGGTTGATGTCCAGACCGGCAAAGCGGGCCAGGGCGCTCAAGACTTTGACGGCTCGCTGTCGGGTGCGGCTGTCGGGTTCGGTGGCGATGACGATCGCCCGCAATTCATCGGCGCTGAGGGGGCGATCGAGCGGCAACTTATCGAAAATCTTGCGGTAGTCGTGTCGCCAGGTGGTGAGGCTTTTGGGGTTGCGTTTGCGCCGGTGGAAGTAGTCCACCTCGAACCGATCGATCCATGCGCCGATCGCGTCACTGACTGGGGACTGTTTGAATTCGGGCCGCCAATCACCCCAGTGAAACGAGCCATCCCTGAGCGATCGGGCCAGGTCTCGGGCCCGAGATTCGGCGAGGGAGACGCATTCGATGGTTAGGGGCAGCTTGAGGGAGAGCCGGCGTTGCTTGTTTTGCGTACCAGATTCAGAGGGGAGCGGGGGCAGGATGGCTGTGAGGTAGAGCCAGCCATTGATCGCGGCAATCGAGACCCGGGTTTTGTCTCGATTGAGCCGTCCGTTGGCCTGCTTTAGGCGGATTTCAGCAGCTTCACTCATCGATCGGCTCCAGGTGCGCGAAATCGACCACGAATGACCCAAACTTGCCGCACTCTTCCACGCGGGTCTTTTCCCCTGGCTGCCCAATCACTCGGACGATCGCCCCGTTGCGTTTGTGCTTGGGTGCGTTTAACCGATAGCGACGATTTTTGATTTGGGCGTTCAATTCCTCAACAGTTTTCGGTTTTGGCGGCTTCACATGATCACCGCTTGCCCTGTCTGGCATTGAGCGAATCCGAGACAGCAACTCATTCACTCGATCGCGGCCCGCCTCATCACTTGCCCCTGCTGTTGCACCATTCTCTTGATGCTGGGCAAATGGTTGTGGCTCAAAGGTTTTGGGATTTTGGTCGTCAGAAATTTCGGCCGTTAAATGCGCGTTTTTTCCTTCGGAAAAATTTTCCGCAAGTGGATAAGTTGACCGGATCACCGGATCACCGCTTACTGGGTAAGGGTTTGAGGGCTGTTTTTGAGGATCAGTGATCCGGTGCGTCTCAGGATCACTTTTTTGGGCGATCAGGCGATCGCTGAGAGTGATCGGATCACTGATCCGATAGGGATCGCCCTCAAACCCGCTTGGGGCTTGAGGTGATCCGGTGATCCGATCACTCCCAACTCTTATAGATTCAGTGCTTGAAATGCTTGGTTTTGCGTGGGCAGGCGTTTCACCAAGTGCCTCGATGGGGTAGGGCGCTCGGTCATATTCCATGCGAACTCGCACCCCGCGTAGGACTTTTCGCCGCGAGGTGCTGTCTGTGGAGCGGGCCAACTCTACTTCCCAGCCCAATTGGTTGCTCAGTAGATCCATTAGCGCCGGGGAAAACTCGCGGTTGCTGCGCGGCTTGCCACCTGTGGCTAACGTGATTGCTGAGTAGCTTGCGTACAGGCTACCAGCATCGTCGCGGGTTTGTCCAACAAAGACCCAATCGTTTAGATCGTCGGTGGGGATGAGGTGATCGTTGACCCATGAGGCTAGATTGTCCGATCGCATCCGATATTCCCAGGTTTGGGCGATCGCCGCTGGGGTCGGGTCGCTGAGTTGCAACAGCACGTCAGTCACTTCGAGATCGGGAATGCTCAGAACGAAATTTGTCAGGGCGGACAGCTCGGGTTGGAAGGCGCGATCGAGGTTTTTGCGCTGGCCCGGTGGCACTGTTTTGGTGAAGGGCACTACCAGGGCGCGGCGGCTCATGCCGGAACTGTGATCGCCGCTGAAAATCGGGAAGTTTGACCCGACCAACACCATGCCGTCGTAGGTGAAGGCAAAGGCTGATTTGAACTTGAATTCAGCGCGTAGGGGGTCTTGCCCTGTCAGGCTTTTGAACTTCGATAGCCCGCCATGGAATGTGTCTTCGTCAGGCAAGGCCACCAGGCGTTTGCGGTAGCAGTTGGCCAGGTCGTACTTGTCTGAGCAAATAGCACTGAGGCTGGTGCTGTGGGTGTTTTGCTGGCCAATCAAGGCGATCGCCAACCGGGTGAATGTGCCCTTACCCGTGCCACCGGGCCCGGTCAAATGCAGGAATCGTTGCAAGTCAGCACGGCGCTTGAGGGTGGCATTCAGGAAGCAAAGCAGGATTTTTTGCAGGCCGCGATCGCCCCCGGTGGCATAGTCGAGCCAATCGCCGATCGTGTCCCAATCGGTGGCCGTGGGGTCGTAATCGCGGGGCAATGACCACAGCAGCCGATTGCTGGGTGCGTGGCCATGGAGCTGCATGGTGTTGAGGTTAAGCACGCCGTTGCGGAAGGGGAGAACGCCATCGGGTTCTTCCCAGTCGCTGACGAGCAAATAGGCCTGTAGCAACTCACGCACCGATCGAACAAAGCCCGCGTTGTAGCCTGCACAGTCTGATTTGCTGTCCAGTTCGGCTTGCAGCATAGCGTTGATGTGGTGTTGCGTCTCAGGCGACCACATGCCATCCGTTTTGGCTTCGTAGCGATACCACTGCTCTAGATCGGGGTCGTAGGACAGAAATGGGCGATAGCGTTCGGCTAAGTCGCGGGCGATTTCGCTGGGCTTGGGTGGCTCTGCCTTGGATTTTTTGGGGGCCACTTGGCCTTCTATAGTAGTTTCAATTAGGAATGAGCCACTTGATTCGTTTGACTCGCTTGTAGGAATGAGCTGGTCTGCCCGCTTTGGGCTGGTACGATGCCACTAGCTGATCAATTGAGGTGTCTGAAGACCCGTAGGCGCGAGTCTTCTTCAGAGCTGCAAAATCCCCTTCAATTGGGTTTAAGTCGGGAGAGTACGGCGGCAAGAACAAGACTCGATGACCGGCCTGCTCCATCAGTGCCGTCACCACAGCTGGTCGATGAAAGGCGGCATTATCCAGCACGAGCACGGAGGGTTGACTCAGGGACGGGAGCAACTGCTCCGTTAACCACTGCTCAAATACCGACGCAGTCACAGAACCCTGCAATAACACCGGGGCAATCCATTCGTAACGGCTACGGGCTACCAGCAAGTTTTCTCGGGGGCGACGCTCGCCACTTCGCTCTCCATAGACCGGTACGCCTCTAGGAGACCAACTGAACAAACAAGGGGCATCTGGCTCAAATCCACTTTCATCGCAGTAGATGATCGATCCACCCTGTTGTTTAAGGAGTCTCAGTTGACGAAGGTAGCGCTGCCGTTTTTGAGGACAGCGTTGCCGATAACGAAACTGTTTTTTTTACGCGTCACTTTCAGTTGCTTGAGCCGATAGCTGATGGCGCTGGGGTATACCCCAAACTCCGTAGCCCGGTCTCGTAGGCGGGCATCCGGGTAACGTCGCACATGGTCGAGGAGCTGTTGGGGGTCGAGTTTGCGTTTGCGAATCTTGGGCAGGGGTTTGGGGTCTGGATTCGCCAGCCAGCGGTACAGAGTAGCCCGACTGACCTGAAAGGTGCGGCTAGCGGTCCTGGGCGGCATCCCCTGCGCGACTGCTGCCAAGACTCGTTGTCTGAGGTCTTTGCTGTAGGTTATAGCGTCTCGTTCTTATCTGAATCTACTATAAATCGCCTCCTGGACGGCCCGACTCGGCCTAGCGCCGCTTGGTTTTGGCTTGGGAATAGGAGTGCGTGAGTTTGGCACTGGTTTTAACTTAAGGAGAAGCAGCCCAAATCTCCTTGAGTTGAGCCTCTCGTAACCGATGTCGCCGACGAATGTTTTTAACTAACCCCAGCAACTGATGATGCTCTACGAAAAAGTCCACAATTCGACCGGCTTCCCCGGTGAGATAGGCATGGGCATAGTGATAAAACCCTCGAAACACCATCTCCACGGAAATCCGCTCCAAGGGCAGTTGCAACCCCCAAGCCACTTCCGCGCACAGCTGATTAAGTAAGAGATAAAAAATCCAGGTCGCGTAAATCTGAATTTCCACTCCATTACGGTCAGACACCCACAAGTAGGACAGTCCCAACAGTCGCTTGGTGAGGGCAAACGCATCCTCAATCCGCCAACGGCGGCGGTACAGCTCGCAGACTTGCTCCGGAGTCAAGCGTTGGGGGTCGAGGACATTAGTCAGGTAGTGATACCAGACGGTTGACCAACGCACAGACACCAATCGCACGGGGTGATCACAAGGATTCGACCGATACTGGCCCATCTGAATGATTTCATCTCGGTAGAACTGACCCTCCGACAGTAATTGCACCGTGCGATAGGCTGTTTTTTCTCGTAATCGCGTCACAAAGAATTTCCCTTGTTCGCTAAACTCGTCAAACCAGGGAAATTTGAAGAAGCCCAAGTCGAAAATCAAGAGACTGTTTTGGGGCAATCGTTCCAGTAACGCTGCATCAAACCGCTTGTCATTGGCTTTCTCATCCGGGGTGTAGAGAATCTCCACCGGTTGATGACTGAAGGCTTCCACCACGGCCATCATTTTGCCGCCAAGTACCGTAGACTCTACAGCCCGCTCAATCTTCAGCGTCCGACGCAGCTCTTCCAACGTAGAACCGTCAGCAATCCACCAAGCGGTGAACTGGTCTGGTGCTCCGCTCCAAGGGGGAACCCTCACGGACTGATGGTTGGGTAGTCGCTCTTGCACTTCCCATAGCAACTGCCGAAATAGACTGGCTGGGAGCACTCGCAACCGCTTGCTCAGGGCTTCCACGCTAATCTTCAGCGGCTTGACCCACAGCAGGCCTTCTCGCTCCAATAACCGCCTCAATTCGCTCAGGCTCGGCAGTTGTCGATACACTAAGCCCAAGACGATGGCTACCATAACCGGCAAGGTCAACAATCGGTCACGCAGTCGTTTCCCTTGTTGACTCACCTCTGACTTCAGAGGCTTAAAGCTCCCGGGAGTCAGGTAGCTCAACATCAGTTTTTCAATTTCTTCGATGGCGGGCGCTGCCCCATGGCAGCGCCGACGCAAATCAGGATTGGCATCTGAGTAGGGGCGACTACGAGCCATTGCTCAACTGTCTACAGGATTGATGGCTACAGCTTAACTTTCTTAAGTTGAAGCCAATGGTTTCAAACCCGCTCCTACTTAGCGATAATCGCGATTTTGGATGTCGCGCAGGCGAGCTTCGGGGCGCTTGAAACGATCCATTTGCGCCTCAAAGAATTTGCGGTTGGCCATCAGGTGCTCTGGGTTTTCGTCATCCAAGGGATAGAGCAACGCCGCCCGCAGCGCTTGGATTACGGCGGAGGTGACACAATACATCGATCGCTGGAAAGTAATCCCAAGCTGAATCAACATATCGTCTTCGCCCCGGCAATGTTGGTGATAGTAATCCAACAGATATTGGGGCAGGAAATGCAACATATCTTGCATCAACTGCGTGGGCGGAATTCCGGCGGTTCCTACGGGGAATACGTCGGCGTATAGGATGCCGTAATGGAAGTCCGCTTGCTCTGTGGGCACTTGACCTGCCTGGGCGTTGTAGGACTTGGTTCCCCGAAAGGGAGCCGTGCGATAAAACACCGCTTCCACGTAGGGCAATGCCGCATCATAGAGCCACATAAAGCCCTTATTCTTGGGAACCAAATCAAACCATTCGCCGCGAATGTTTACCCGGTGATAGATCGGGCGGCCGGAAATCGCGAAGATGCCATTGATCAGGAAGTTCATGGCATCGGGTACACCCTTGAAGCCGCCTTCATCGTAGATGTCCGACATCTCAAAGAACACGGGAGCCATAATTTCCCAAAACAGCCCCAAGTTGCTGTAGTAGGACAGCATTCGGCATTGTTCAATGAAGGCTTCGGGGAAGAGTTTGTACATCCCCAACATGATTGGATTGCCTTTGAAGTAGGCTTTGATTGCCCGATCGCAGTTTTGGCGATATTCCTCGGTGTTCAGGAAATCATCAAACCGATTCACACCCGCATACATTTTGCGATGCCAAAGCATGGCGTTCATGCAGGCTTCGGCGAATTCCATATTCACCCGATCGTGCCACAGGTGATGGAACAGCTTCGGCATTTTGATCGTTTCACCCTTGCTCATAAACTCGAGCAATTCCGGGTGTGCCGTGGCAATCCCGCGCCAAATTCGCAGGTCGGCGGTGTCGCCTGCGTAGTGGTTGGGCAGGTCTAAATATTTCTGAGGTAGGAAATATTTAAAGAAGGGAAAGGGATTCAGAAAAACTTCTTCGGCAATGTAGAGCAAGTCGCGCCAATAGAAGTCCATCGGCACCGCATAGGCCTTGTAAATCCCGATGATTTGCATCAGATTTTCGGGCGTGTCGGGCAACATTGCGCCGCCTGCTTCGAGGCGATGAATCACTTCCGCAAATTCATGTTGTGAGGGCGGAATTTTGGGGGTGGTGTCCGGTTTGATTGGGGTCTGAACCATGATGTTGTGGGGGCAAGGGGCTTAAGCTCCTTGTCTAGTCAGTGGTCAACGAACATCAATCCAATTGGCTCCAACCAAAGATCTCGTTAAGGAGCAAGATGCTCAAGCCCCTTGTCTGGTTGGGTCGCCGTGTAGCCGATTAGTCGATCGCAGGGGCTTTCAGGGCTGGTTTGGTTGGGGCGATCGCCACCGATTGGTTGACCGTCGGAATTGCGGCGATCATTGCGTCTGTGGTTGGCTCGATCCACTTCACCAGCCAGCTCGGTTGAATCCCCAGCCAGAGGATTAGCCCGGTCAAAATCAGACCCGGCAGGTGTTCATCAAACCGGACGGCGGGATAGTAGGCGGTGGCGCTGTCTAGGCGACCAAAGCAGGTGCGATTCAGCAAAATCACGAAGTACACCGCCGTCAGCCCGGAAGCCAGGATGCAGAGCAGCGAAATTACGGGATAGGTGGTGAAGCTGCCTTGGAACACCATGTATTCGGCCACGAAGCCGACCATGCCGGGAATGCCCGCGCTGGCCATGCCCGCCAGCACCAACAGGCCGCTGGTGAGGGGCAAGCCGCGAATCGGACTCATCAGGCCGTTGAGCTTGTCGAGATCGCGAGTGCCGACTTTCTTTTCGATCACGCCGACGAGGTAGAACAAAATCGCCAAAATCAAGCCGTGGCTGACCATTTGGGCGACGGAACCGAGCAACGAGAGGGGGTTGAGGGCGGCGGCGGCGACGATGATGTAGCCCATGTGGCCGATCGAGCTGTAGGCCACCATCCGTTTGATGTCTTTTTGGGCGATCGCGGTCAATGCGCCATACATGACGCTGACCACACCCACCAGGGCGAGGCCTGGGGCGATCGTCCCCCAAGCGTCGGGCAACAGACCCAAGCCGTAGCGCAGCAGACCGTAGGTTCCCAGCTTGGCCAACACGCCACCTAGCAAGACGGTGGTGGCGGGCGATGATTCGACGTAGGCATCGGGCAGCCAGGTATGGAGCGGCACGAGGGGAATCTTGATTCCGAAGCCCACCACGAGCAACAACAGGCAGATCAATTGGGCGTTGTCAGACAGCTTTGTGATGTCAATTTGCCCAATGTCGAAGCTGCTGGAGCCACTCAGCCAAGTCAGGGCCAGGAAGCCCGCCAGCACCAAAATGCCGGAAATGGCGGTGTAGATCAGAAATTTGGTGGCAGCATAGCCGCGTTTTTGTTCGCTGCCCCAAATCGCAATCAATAGGTAGAAGGGGATCAGTTCCAGCTCGTAGAACATGATGAATAGCAGCAGGTTTTGGGCGAGGAATGCGCCGTTAATCCCGGCGATCGCCAACAAAATCATGGCGTAGTAGAGCCGGGGTCGCTGCAAGTCTCGATCGCTGCTGCAAATGGCGATCCAGGCCAGCAGGGCGGTCAAACCCACCAAGGGCAGCGACAGGCCATCCACACCCAGGCTGTAGCTCAAGCCCAGTTGGGGAACCCAGGGCAAATATTCGGTCATTTGCGCCCCGATCGCATTCACATCGACCTGGGCAAATAAATACAACGTCCACAGGGCGATCGCGCTGGCAATGGCCAGGCTCACCTTTTTTAGGAGGGCGGCGTTGGGCTGACCGGGCCACAGACCCACCAGGGCCGCCCCGATCGCCGGAATTAAAATCAATGCGCTCAACATAGGCTTTTACTGTGGCTTTTACTGTGGCATTGCTGCGATTGACGGCTGTGATCAAACGACGGTCTAAATCTGAATCACCGGGGGCAAGGGGCTGAAACCCCTTGTCTGGGTCAACGGTGGGGGGCAAGGGGCTTAAGCCCCTTGTCTGGGTTGGGTTCCGGGTAGGGGCGCACCGCCGTGCGCCCCCCAGGTTGGCCCCATTGCGACCAAAAACGATCGGAACCTAGGGAACTGCCGGGGCCAAAATCGGCCAAGCGACCAGCGCCCCAAACAGCACCACCCCCAACAGAATCGACAGGGCATAGAACTGCACTTGGCCCGTGGTGTTGTAGCGCAAGCCTTGGCCACCCACCACCGTCAGCGCCCCCACCGCATTCACAAACCCATCGACGATGAATCGATCGATCCAGAACAGCACCCCCGACACCGCGCCCACCACCAGCACGATCGTGTTGCGGTAGAGCTGGGCTGTGTAGAGGTCGTAGGCAAAGAAATCGCGAATTGGAGCCGGAATCGAGTGAATCGGCTTGGCCACCTGTGGGTTCAGGTACAGCGCCGCCGCCGCCCCCAAACCAATCAGGGACGAAGTTGCCAGGGCGATCGCCTCCGTCATCCCCAGGCTCGGCAAAATCTGCCATTGAATCAACAGCAACGGTGTGTGCAACACCAGCCCCGTCATCACCAGCGTCGGGAAGCTCATGGGCCACAACACCTCCGGCGCGCGCTGGGTCATGGGCGACTCGGAACCAAAGAACACCAGCCCAAATGTCCGCATCAGACTAAAGCCGTTCATGGCGTTAATCAGTAGCAGCGCCGCAAAAATCAAGGGCTGATTGGCTTCCAGCAAAGCACCCCCCAGGGCCGCCAGGGCCCAGAAGCAACCCAAGGGCGGCACAGCGACCAAACCCAGCATCCCCACCAAGAAACCCGGGCCGGCCGCGGGCCGTTTGGGCCACAGGCCGCCCAGTTGGGTCACATCCTGGGTGACACAGTTGGAAATCACGCAGCCAGCACTCATGGTCAGCAACACCATGGCTACGGAATAGGTGAAGCAGAGCAACAGAGCCAAATTCAATTGGCCAAAGCTGATCGCCACGAACACCAAGCCCATGTAAGCGCTGGTGGCATAGGACAAAACGCGCTTGATGTCGATTTGGGCGATCGCGATCGCACTGCACAGCAGGGCCGTCACCAAGCCCACGACCCATTCCACCGTCACCGCCACGGGCGACAGGGCAATCACCGGCTGGAATTTCACCAATACCCAAGCCCCGATCGGCACCACCACCGCATTCCGCAAAATCGACGCGGGCAGCGGCCCTTCCATCGCCTCATCCAGCCACAGGTGCAGCGGAATTTGGGCACACTTCCCGATCGGGCCGGCCACCAGGGCCAAACCCAACAAAGTCGCCACCGTTGGATCGAGTTCCGCCGTCTTGGCCCATTCAGCCAAGTCCGTAAAGTTCCAAGTGCCGGCGATCGGCAGCAGGGCCACCACGCCCATCAGCAACACCAAGTCCCCAACTCGCTTGGTCAAGAACGCATCTCGCGCCCCCGTCACCACCAGCGGCTGACTGAACCACAGCCCCACCAGCAGATATGTGCCCAGGGTCAGGATTTCCAGCACGATGTAGGTAAAAAATGCCGAGTCGCAGAGCACCAGCAGGCTCATGCCGCCTTCAAACAGGCCGAGCAGCGAATAGAACCGGGCCCAACCCCAGTCCATTTCCATGTATCCCACGGCGAACAGTTGCGCCAAAAAGGTGATCCCGGAAATCAGGGCCATCGTGCCCACATTCACCACGGAGGCCTTGAGGTCTAAATCCACGTTCAAACCGGCGGCATCCAGCCAGTTGAAGGAAATGGTGGCTTCTGGTCGGTTCCAAATCAGGGGCAGGGCGATCGCGCTGTGTAAAAACGCCAGACCCGTAGACAAAATGTTGAAGTAGCCCGCCGGTCGGGGGCCAGTGCGCCGAATGAAGGCCGGCGACCAAAGCAAGGCCAGCAGCCCCCCAAAAAGGGCGTAGGTGGGCACAAGCCAGAGGTTATCGATAATCCAGCGATCCATAGGCGGTTTCCATGAAAGTCAGGGCGTGGATAGCAGGTTTTGGGCGCAGAACTCCGGGCTGCAAAATCTGAAAACAGATCATGCGGCAGCGGAATTTTGCTATGTAACTTTAGAAATGTTTTTGTTGTTTTTAACATTACTGGGTTTACGAAGGAAAATCTATAAGCTAATGCTTGGAAACTCCGATTGACGTTCTAAGTGCGGCTTATTGCTGTTGGTGGTGCGGAGCGATCGCCCTGCGATCCCTGTCCTGATCCCGAAGCGGGGGGCACCGAACAGTCCGGAGCGCGATCGATGGGAAGGGCTTGGAAGTAATAGGGCCTGATCACACAGGCTCAAGGCATGCTCAACTCGATTAGGGGTCTTGGTGATGACGCAACGCGACCGAATGCGGACTACGACAAGGGGGGCGATCGCTGGAGTCGCTTGGGTTGGCGGGTTGGCAATGCAGGGATTGGGCTTGTTGCTGCCGATCGCTCTAGCTGGGGGGGCGCCGGCCGCTGCCCAGACCAGTGCCTGCACCGATCCGCAGGATCAATCGACCATGAACCGCTGTGCCTACGAAAGCTGGGAGCGGGTCGATCGCACCCTCAACCAAACCTACCAAAGCACGATCGCCCGCTTGAACCCCGCCCAACAACGGCAACTGGTGGCGGCCCAACAAGCCTGGATCATGTTTCGCGATCGCCACTGCACCTTTGCGGCCGGAAACTTTGAGGGTGGGTCAATGCAGCCGCTGATCGAGTGGAGTTGCAAGGAAAGCACCACCCAAGAACGGCTGAATGATTTGCAAGCCTACCGACGCGGCACGATTGTGCCCGCTCGGGGCCAAAGCCTGGCCGCTGCCGATGCCGCCCTCAACCGGGTTTATCAAGTGTTGTTGCGATCGCAGTCGGGCCAGCAGCGATCGCGCCTGATTGCGGCCGAAGAAGCCTGGATTCGATTCCGCGATCGGGCCTGCACCTTTGAGCGGAGCCTGCAACCCACGGGCGATCGGTGCGCGATCCGCTTGTCCGATCAGCGCACCGCCGACCTGCAAGCAGCCGTGAATCAACCCTGAACTGGCGATCAGCGGCGTAGGAGTATAGTCAGCTCAAGGCGCTGGGTTGACCCAATCTGAAAGCTAGATAAACCAGTCGAACAGTAGCGTCATCACTAGACCAATCCGCTGGGTTAACGCACCACCACTGGCTGTGTATGAGCCGTCGATCTGTTTGACATCAACCTGTTTGACACCGATCTACCGAGGATGTCTGAAAAGTATCTTTTGGCCCAGTCCCAGCACCAATAGTCATGGGGGCAAGATGCTCAAGCCCCTCATCTACAGACCCTCATCTACAGCCTCTCATCCACACCGATCGATGGGGCTTGCAGAGTACCAAATTTGGCTTTTCAGACATCCTCTAGGTAAAGAATCCATAAAGAGCAAACCGAAACTGAATTACTAATCTATTGTGTGAAGACTGCACAAACTTTTGACACCGATTTTGACCGTGTCTGAATGTTTCTAGTGAACAACCTGAAAATAAAAATAGTTCTGGTTACAATACAGATGTTTCTTGTTTGATACCGCAATTGTGATGGGACTGGGAAAAGTTAGAACCTGATGGAAATATTAGGGACTATCATCAATTAGCCTCAAACCCTGATTCCACCATGCCCAAATCATGAGGAGTGAGAGGATTGAGCATCTTGTGACGACAATTGAGGCGTGGGCAATGATGACAGTCCCTAGGTTGATTCTGGCAATAGCAAACGAAAATGCCTTTGAGTTCCTGATCTGGGCCAGCAACAATTGGCAGAGTGAAATTGGCAGAGTGATGATTCCCCAGGGAAGGGTCGGTGCAGAATTTAGGGTTGAAACCGTTACTGGCTAGTATAAGGTCAATGGGTTAATCTGGTGCATCGTCGATTTCTCTTACTCCAACTCCTTTCTCAAGTCGGAAGAAGGGCGAATTCAACCCCTTGCTCTCAGCTTGGGGGGAGGAGTTGGGGGATAAGGGTAACTATGATCTAACTGAAATCTAGGGAGAGTAGGCATTTGGTGATGTTCCTCAAGAAGCTGACTAAAAAATGGGCATAAGCCCCGCCTTTTTAGGGCCGCTTTTCAATTAACTCCATTTCATGATGTTTTTGATGAAAGCCTGTAGGGTGGGCAATGCCCACTGAATAACAGCTTCATATCATCTGCAATCTGATGTACTAACTGTTTGAGGTAAAGGCTGTAACTCCATTTCATGATGTGATTGATGAAAGCACGATCTTGCTACCGAATCTATCTCAGTTGTCTGCAAAGATTAATGCTGGTGAAAATATTTGGTTGTGGTTGTGATTGTGTTGTCAATAATGATGCAATTCGGTTGTGTCGAGCACCCTATCGACAAGAGGAGAAGATTCGCGACACTGAGCTTCAGAAGCGCGTGATTACCCAAGCCAAGCTCGCGATCGAGCGTTGCTGGCTGTCAGGGGCGGCATCCGTACCGCTGGTGCAGTTCCTGCAAAATGCTCACCTAGTTTTTTGTAATTTCTTTAAAAGTCTGAAGGGTGAATGGAAAGGATATAAAGTTGACTTTCTGAAGTTCCAAAAGAAGTCCTCAACTCCATTGATGCGATTTACCCGCGATTTACCACCAATGGCTTTTGGGTTAAACCTCATTCGGTTTACCTGGCCAAGCTTGGTTACGTACGAGTTAAGTGGTCACGGGAGCTTTCATCAGACTCGTCATCGGTCACGACGATCAAAGATGCGGTGAATTGCTACTTTGCAGCGTTAGGTATGCGAAATCGATCGCCTCTTCTATTGTTGAAGACTGGGGACTGATCACCGATGATGGCTGGACTGGCGAAGGGCAGGGTTTATTTTAAGTGAGATAACGGAGTCCAAGCTCATTGAGTTCATTTGAATTCATAATCACCGGGAGAACCTTAGGAGAACCTTAATGGTGGTGTTAGGGGCAATGGTGCGACTGAGTGTGACCGCTTCCTATTCGATGTCTGAATCTGACTGATGCAATTCCCCGAATCGATCAACAATCGCTTACGGTCGTTGCCGCTTCCTGTGGCCCTTGTTTTGCCCTTCGTGGCCCAGATGGTGGTGGCGATCAGCTTGGTGGGCTATCTGTCCTATCGCAACGGTCATGAGTCGGTGAACTTAGCGATCGACCAACTGCAACGAGAAGTGGTCGATCGGGTCGATGACTTGCTGCGGCGCACCCTGGATGAGTTGCACGACACCAATGCCCGCCATGCGATGGCCTTGCAGGGGGGACAACTGACCCTGGGATCGGGTGAGCAAATTGATCAATTTTTTTGGCAAACGGTTAAACAGCAGCGCAACGTTACGTTTAGTGGCATTGCCTTGCCCGATGGTCAAACCTTTGGGGCGGAGCGAGATCAGCGCGATTTGATGACGATTCGGCGCAAGGGCGCTGGGGAATTGTTTTGTACCTATGGCGCTACCGATCGGGGTGAGCGCCAATTTCCTCCCTTCCACTGCACACCGAACTTTGACCCCCGCAAGCGTCCTTGGTATCGATCATCCATAGCGGCGGGACAGCCCGTGTGGAGTCCAATTTATCCCCACACCCAAGGGCAAACTGCCTATTTGGGAGCTGTGCAGCCGGTTTGGACGGTCGATCGCCAGCTTTTGGGGGTGTTGCTCACCAATATCAACCTTTCGGCCTTTAGCCGCATTTTGGGTCAAATTCAAGGCAATAAGCCGGGACAGGTCTTTGTGTTGGATCGCAGCGGCCAGTTGGTGGCTAATTCCACGGGGGAGCCGGTGGTGGCGCGATCGAACCGGGCCTTTGGGGCGCGGCAGTTGGCGGCGGTTAACAGTCGCGATCCGCTGATGGCGGCGGCGGCCCGGCGGGTGATGCAGGAACTGCGTGTGAGCGATCTGTTTGAAGATCGCCAATTGTTGATCGAGTTGGATCGCCAGTACTTTGGGCTTTACATTCGCCCGTTTCGTGACGATCGCGGGTTGGATTGGTTGCTGGTTGCGGTGATGCCCCAGGCGGCCTACAGTGGCGCGCTGGATCAAAACCTGTGGGTAACGATCGCCATCTGCGGGGTGGTGATTGGGCTGCTGGGCTGTACGGGTTGGCTCACGGCGCGGTGGTTGACCCGACCGATCGAGGAAGTGTATGGCGCAGCTCGCGAATTGGCCCGGGGGCAGTGGAGCCGCCGGGTCACGGGTGGCCAACGGCTTGATCGGCTGGGTGACTTGGCGCGAGCGTTCAACTTCATGGCGGACTGTGTGGAGGGGTCTTTTGCACAGCTCACGGCCCAAAACCAAGAACTACGCAAGCTCGATCGGCTCAAGGATGAATTCCTGGCCAGCACCTCCCATGAGTTGCGATCGCCCCTGGCCGGAGCGATCGGCGTGATCGAATCCCTGTTGCAGGGCAGCGGGGGAACCTTGAATGCGGTGCAAACACGCAATTTTGAGTTGCTGCTAACCACCCATCAGCGCCTACACCATTTGGTGAGCGATCTGTTGGACTTGTCGCGGCTGCGCTATGGCGATCTGCAATTGGAATCCCAACCGATCGACCTGCGATCGGCAACTCAAGTGGCCTGCACCGTGTTGCGCCCCCTTGCCGATCGCAAAGACCTGGACTTGATCATCGACATTCCCTCCACTCTTCCGCCCGTGATGGCAGATCCCTATCGTCTGCAACAAATTCTGATCAACCTGATTGATAACGCGATTCAGTTCACCACCAGTGGCAGCATCACCCTGAGTGCTGAATATGATAGTCAGACTGATCTCACCTGTGTGCAGTTATCGGATACGGGGTGCGGAACCAACATCCAGCAATTACAACGCCTGCTCGATGGCCCAACGATGACTGGAGGCACGGCCTATCCCTACGGCATGGGGTTGGGGCTAACCATCACCAAACGGTTGGTGGAGCTACATGGGGGATCCCTATCGGTGCGATCGCGCGTGGGCGGGGGCACGGTGTTTCAATTTACGCTGCCGATCGCTTGGATGCGCAATCAGCAGACCATGCATCCCCAATCCTCCCCGTCCCTGCTGAATTGGTCAGTGCCAGAGCTACAGTTGCCGGCCCTCCCGGTCGATGCCCCGAGCCACTCAGCGCGGGTACTCGTGGTGGATGATGATGCGCTCGTGTTGCAAGGTATTGCAAATTGGTTGACCTTGGAGCCTGGGTTTCAAGTCACCGTGGCCACCAGTGGGCAATCGGCCTTGGAACAACTGAACCAGGCCGAGCCGCCAGACTTAGTGCTGCTAGATGTGTTGATGCCCGGATGCACAGGCTATGAGGTGCTCGAACAACTGCGCCAAACCCGATCGCCCCAGGATTTGCCAGTGATTTTGATGTGCGATCGAACCCGCCCCGCCGACATCGTGGCCGGATTTGCCGCCGGAGCCAACGACTACCTGAAAAAGCCGATTAACCAAAGCGAACTGCTGGCCCGAGTGCGGGCCCATCTGACCATTCGCGCTCTGGAGATCGAAAATCGGCGGGTTGCCGCCGAGCATGAGCAGCGTCTGGCCCTGTTTTTGGATGCCCTGCCGGTGGGTGTGGCGGTTTACCAGGCCAATGGCGAGTTGTTATACGTCAACAGTTTGGGGCAGCAACTCCTAGAGCCTGATGCCGACCATCCTTTTTTGCGGGATGTGCCCTTGGGCGATCGGCTCTACCTGGCTGGCAGCGATCGCCGCTATCCGCATGATCGGTGGCCCTGTCAGATGGCGATGGCTGGTCAACCGTTCGTCACAGAGGATATTGAAATTGATTGTGGGGTCAAGCGGCTACCCTGCGAAGTGCGCGCCGTCCCCATCCAGAATGGCAAGGGTGAGGTGGACTATGCCGTGGTCGCCTTCCAGGACATTACGGAGCGGCGCAAAACAGCCCAAATCTTGCAGGACTATTCCCGATCGCTAGAAACCGAAGTGGCAGCCCGCACAGCGGCCTTGATTCACACGAATCAACAACTACAAATTCAAGTGCTCGAACGCCAGCGGGCCGAAGAGTCCCTGCGCTTGCTGAATCAGGAGCTAGCCCGCTTGGCCCAACTGGATGGTCTGACGCAGTTGGCCAACCGGCGCTGTTTTGACGAGCATTTGGCCCAGGAATGGATGCGGATGCTGCGATCGAACCAACCCTTAAGTTTGATTTTGTTAGATGTGGATTGCTTCA
Organism: Oscillatoriales cyanobacterium; assembly: GCA_004292515.1. Classification (GTDB taxonomy): domain Bacteria; phylum Cyanobacteriota; class Cyanobacteriia; order CACIAM-69d; family CACIAM-69d; genus CACIAM-69d. Next base: position 25,540 of record RDXB01000038.1, on the reverse strand, counting down.
AGGCCTACAACGATCGCTACGGTCATCCCTCAGGCGATCGCTGCTTGATCGAAGTGGCCCGGGTGCTGTCGCAGGTGGCCCGGCGGCCGGCAGATTTGGTGGCCCGCTATGGTGGTGAAGAATTTGTGCTGATCTTGCCGGATACACCGCTCGAAGGGGCAATTACCGTGGCGATCGATGTGCGATCACAGGTGCGGGCCTGCCAAATTCCCCATGAACGCTCGATCGCCGCTTCGATCGTCACCGTCAGCTTGGGGGTCACCTGCGTCATGCCCGGCAGTGGTTCGACCCCCGATCGCGCCATTGCCCTTGCGGATATGGCCCTATACGAAGCCAAGCACAGCGGTCGCGATCGTTACTGCGTGAAAGTTCCAGGGCCTGTGGATTCCACAGCCCCACTCTCACTTGACCTGCTGGCCGATCCGCCCAACCCCCTCAGCTAATCAACTCAGCTAATGAACAATGAGTCCTAGGGCGTGTCATCAATTAGCGAATTGGCGATTGGCGAATTGGCGATTTCCTCCCATCCCTAGGGCGTGTCATCAAATGAGCTTGATTGGGGCTGGAACAACCCATTTTCCTAGCCCAACCGCCCTAGACAATTGGCTCAAGCCCCTTGCCCCTCACGATCAAGCAACGCAAGAATCAGGGTTTCAGGGATTTGATGACAGCCCCTAAGCCGTTTCAAGGGCCGAGCTGTGGCCCCCTTGCCCATGGAACTGGAGTTGGCTCTAGAGTTGTATCTCATTCGTCACGGCATCGCGGCCGAACGCGGTAACTATTCTGAGGATGCCGATCGCCCCCTGACGGTGGCCGGCCAGCACAAGACCCAAGCAGTGGCCGAACGGTTGCGGCAGCTTGACTGTGGCTGGGATGCCCTCTGGAGCAGCCCCCTGGTGCGTGCTTGCCAAACCGCCGAAATTTTGCAGGCAGCCGGCCTGGTGGAGCGCTGGGCGATCGATCCGGCCCTGAGTCCCGATCGCCCCATTGAACCTTGGCTGGCCCACCTCGATCGCTGGCGGCAAGCCCACCCCACCCCACCGCCCAACCGCCCCTCCCATCGGCTGGCCCTCGTGGGCCACGAACCCACCCTCAGCCAGTGGGCCATGCAATTACTGGGGCTGCCCAGCGCAATTGAGAATGCCCCATCCCCGGTGAATGAAGTGTTGAATGAAACACGGAACACAATCGTGCTGAAAAAAGCAGGTATCATTGGTTTGATTTTGCCCCCCGTGGGATCGCCCCTCGGTCGCAGCCAGCTTTTTTGGCTAACACCACCCCGACTCTTCTTGTAACTTTCTGCGCTTGCCCTATGGCTACACCAGCGACCTCCGATCGCACCCACGGTCAAAGCACCGGCGAACCAGCCAAAGCGGCTCCTCCCGTTTGCGAATTTCGGCCGGGTCTCGAAGGCGTACCAGCCACCCAATCGGCCATCAGCTTTGTTGATGGCAAAAACGGCATTTTGGAATATCGGGGCATGGCGATCGAGGAGCTGGCAGCCCACAGCACCTTCCTGGAAACCACCTTCCTGCTGATCTGGGGTTGTTTGCCCACCCACGAAGAGCTAGCCGAGTTTGAGCATGACATTCGCTATCACCGGCGAATCAAGTTTCGGATTCGGGACATGATGAAATGCTTCCCCGACAGCGGCCACCCCATGGACGCACTGCAAGCGTCGGCCGCCGCCCTGGGGCTGTTCTACTCGCGCCGGGCCCTGCCCAACCCCGCCTATATTCGCCAGGCCGCCATTCGCCTGCTGGCCAAAATTCCCACGATGGTGGCGGCATTTCAGTCGGTCCGCAAGGGCAACGACCCGATTCAGCCCCGGGATGATCTGGGCTATGCGGCCAACTTCCTCTATATGCTCAATGAAAAAGAGCCAGATCCACTGGCGGCGCGGGTGTTTGACACTTGCTTGATTCTGCACGCGGAACATACGATCAACGCCTCCACCTTTTCGGCAATGGTGACGGCTTCGACCATGACTGATCCTTACGCGGTGGTGGCTTCGGCCGTCGGTACCTTGGCTGGGCCGCTACATGGCGGGGCCAATGAAGAAGTGATCGATATGCTCGAAGCGATCGGTTCGGTGGAGAATGTCGAGCCTTATATCGATCGCTGCATTGCCGAAAAGCAGAAGATCATGGGCTTTGGTCACCGGGTTTACAAGGTGAAAGATCCTCGGGCAACGGTGCTGCAAAGCTTGGCCGAGCAACTGTTTGATAAGTTGGGGCGCGATCGCTACTACGATTTGGCCTTGGAAGTGGAGCGAGTTGTATCTGATCGCCTGGGCCACAAGGGCATCTACCCCAATGTGGACTTCTACTCAGGCTTGGTCTATCGCCGCTTAGGCATCCCCACGGATCTATTTACGCCCGTCTTTGCAATCGCCCGAGTCTCAGGCTGGCTGGCCCACTGGCGCGAGCAACTGGCCACTAACCGCATCTTCCGACCGACCCAGATTTACACGGGTGAACATCACGTCCCTTACGAGTCGATCGAGCAGCGCCAATCAAAAGCCTCGTTTGATACGTTCTAAATTGCTCCCGATTTTGTCGCGCTCAGATTTGTTGCGCTCAATTTTGGTCGCGGGTTAGAAACGCCTCAGCAGGGCAGCACCCCCATTAGCTCCGGTTGCTTGGCTGGCACCGGTAGCTTGGGGGCAACAGCGTTAGCCCCCTGATGACAACAGCCGGGGTCGAGTCGCTCGGCCCGATATTACTGGGGTGGTTGTGCCCGGTCTTCGATGCAACCCGTCATTTCCGGTCACTGTCGATGGATTTAATGCGATCACTCCCATTGGGGCTGTATTTGGAGCAGCCGGTTACCTGGCTGCACCGCCTCGATGCGCGGGTCAAGTTGGCTTGGTTGCTGGCGTTTCTATTAACACCTATCTTGGCCGGATCGGCGACGCGACTGGTGTTGGTGAGCCTGTTGGTTGTGATCACCCTGGCGGCCCGCATTCCCTGGCGTGTGTGGCGACAGCAAATGGTGTGGCTGTTGTTGGTGGCGTTTTTTGCCACGCTGCTGACGGCAATTTCTCCCGATGGCTATGGGCTGAAATATCAGGCCCGATCGCCGACTGATGGGGCAGTGAATGGCACAGTATCCCCGCAATCGACGGTTGTGCCTGCGGGACAGCCCAACCCGATCGCCCCCACCCTGTCCCAGCCCACCACCTATCGCTACTGGTTGCTGCAGCGTTGGCCGATCCAAGTCTCGCGGCGATCGCTGGATATGGGACTGCGGGTGGGCAGTTTGGTTTTTATTTTGATTTACAGCACCACCTTGTTGTTGCTGACCACGGCTCCCGAGGAGATTGCGGCGGGATTGGAATGGCTGATGGCTCCCCTGGGGCGCTGGGGGTTGCCGGTGGCGGAGGTGACGTTGACCCTGACCCTGTCGTTGCGCTTTATTCCCCTGGTCTTAGAAGAGGTGCAAAACCTGGTGCGATCGATTCGCACGCGGGCGATTAACTGGCAGCGGCTGGGCTGGCGCGGCACGATCAAAATCTGGCTGATTTTGGCTGAACGCTTGCTCGAAAACCTGCTGATGCGAGCTGACCAAATGGCCTCGGCGATGCAGGTGCGGGGGTTCACGAGTCCCGATCGCCACTCCTTGCCCCTGTTTGAGCCGCGATCGACGGGGCGCGATCGCTGGGCTTGGGGATTGTTGCTCCTGTTGGCGGGTGCGCGGTTGTGGTGGGGCGGTCAGTCTTGATGAGAGGTGGGCCACAAGGGCGATCGTGGGTGGCGCACAATTGCACTCCAGAAAATTGTGTGCGTTACTGAAAAGACTTGTCCCGGTGAATTGCCGCCCGATCGACATGCAAAACATGGACGCAAACCCGCTGCCCAATCCCGACCATGATTGGACTGTCGTCAACTTTCCTGGCACGCTGCCTTTGGAAGGTTTGGTGGAGGATGATGAGCCACAACCCAGTGTTGTGGCGACCGAGGGCAGTCCCGATGTATTGCGTCCCTTTTGGTCGGAGTCGCTGCCCCCTGTGCGGACTGCGGCGGTTTTAGGCTCGGAGTTGCACAGCACTTCCCGCTTAGACGGTGGCTCGATCGCCCGATCTCGCCCGGTGGATGTGGCGCAGTTGGTGGCGGCGGCCGAAGCGCTCCAGCAGGAAAATACCCAATTACAGCAGCAAGTTGATCGACTGGAATCGGCTGTGGCGGAATGTCGGGCGGCTTTGGAATTGCAGCAGATGCGCTCCCAAACCCAGCAGTCGCTCTACGATGCGCGATCGCGGGACTTGGAAATTGCCCACCAACAAGCCCAGCACCTGGCCACAGAATTAACGGCTGCGCGGGATGCCCTGGCGCAGTATGGGGTTGAGCGGGCCGATTGGACTGCACAACAGCAACAGGCTGAGGGACAAATTGCCAATCTGGAGCGATCGTGTGCGCTGTTGCAGGAGCGCTGCCTGCGTCAGTCCGATCAACTCAATCAGTCCTGCAATACGGTGCAGGATTTGCGCGATCGCCTAGATCGGCAGCAGCGCCAAACGTTGCAGCTTCGGGCCGCCTTAGAGCAGTGCCTAGAACAGGATTATCGGCGCGGGGAGTCCGTGGCCCACATCTCAGCCCTCGGGGATGATTCTCTAGCGAGTGATGCTGATGCTGCAAGCGATGCTGTGGATCATCGGTGGGCACAGGCGGCGCTGGCTGGGACTGAGCCGATCGAGCCAACGGATCTATCCTCACTCGCCGCCCTGGAGCTGACCCCGATCGCTGAGGAAGCGCTGGAATTGGCAAAGCCAGCCGAGCCAGCCGAGCCAGCCGAGCCGGAGACCCCGATCGCTGATGCTCAGTCCCCCATGCCCGGTACCGAAACCATTCGGACAGAAGATATTTTGGCTTTGCTGAATTGGGATTTGTCTCCCCAGTCCGATCCGTCCTATCGAATTGCCCCTCGAATTGCTCCTCGAATTGCCCCGGTGCGATCGAGCAGCCCGCGTCCTGCCCATCAATCGCCAACTAACCACCAGCGGGCGATCGCGCCCTCTCTGGGTGATCAAAACTCTCTGGGTGATCAAAATGCCCCGAATCATCATCAGCCAGAGGATGACAGTCCCAATCCGCTCGATGATCCAGACGGACTGGATGCACTGGCTGAGGCCCTTTGGCTGGGTGATTGGCCCAGGCCGCTAGCGCCCACAGAACGGTCGGGGGTTAGTGATAGTGAGGCAGAGCAGGCAGCTTCCGGATCACCCCTGGCTGATTTGGAACCTGAACGGCTGGATTTGGCTCCTCCCTTGGCTGAGTTGCTGTTGATCGAAGCAGAACTGATGGACTGGCCTACCCAGCCGCCAGTGACCCCAGCCGCTAGCAGCCGTTGGCCCGCACCGACCCTGTCACTCCCCCGTAAGCGGCGATCGTCACTGGCGGCCGTCGAATTGCCCCAGTGGTGATGCGAGATCGCCCGCCCTGGAGCGATCGCCACGCCCAGTTTCATCAAGGCTTGCGATCGCGTCACCTGTTGCCAGCCGGCACGCGGTTGTTGGTGGCCGTGTCCGGTGGGCAAGATTCCGTCTGTTTGCTACGGCTATTGCTAGATTTGCAGCGACTGTGGAACTGGCCCCTGGTGGTGGCCCATTGCAACCATGGCTGGCGATCGGACGCGACGGCCAATGCCCAATTCGTCGTTGAGTTAGCCCGGGCTTGGCAACTACCCTGCCGGGTAGCCCAATGGGACGATCCGAAACCGACGGAAGCCGCCGCCCGACGTTGGCGCTATGGGGCCTTGGGCTCCTTGGCCCAAGAGGAGTCCTGTCCAATTGTGGTGACGGGTCACACGGCCAGCGATCGAGCTGAAACACTGTTGCATCACCTGATTCGTGGCAGTGGGCGCGAAGGGCTAGGCTCCCTAACCTGGCAGCGAACCATGGACTGGGGACAACTGGTGCGACCGCTCCTGGATTGGACGCGCGACTGGACAGCGGAGTTTTGTCGGGAGGGCAATTTACCCCTTTGGCTAGACTCCACTAATGACGATCACCGCTACACGCGCAACCGCCTGCGGGGTGAGGTGATTCCCCTATTGCGATCGCGCTTTAATCCGCAGGTGGAGCGTCACCTAGCCCAAACGGCTGATCTCTTACAAGAAGAAGCTGCTTGGTTGGCCAGCCTGAGTGCCGCTTGGTTGGCGGCCCATGTGGATTCGGCCGATCGGCTCGATCGCCAAGCCCTTCGTAATGAGCATCTTGCCCTACAGCGGCGCGCCATTCGGCAGTGGCTAGGGGCGCGATCGGGTCGATCACCGACCTACAGCCAAGTCATGGCCGTCATGGCCCTCATCGATGCCCCCAATCGATCGCAGACCGAATCTTTTACGGGCGGGGCCCAAGTGATCGCGAACGATCACTGGCTGGAATGGATTCCCCCGGTGACCCCGAATCCCTAGCGTGTGAGGGTGGCGATGATTTGCTGCATTTGCCCGATCGCTTCCTGCTGACTGTGGCTGGTTTCGACGGCATGGCCGAGGTGACTGAGCAACGCTTCGAGGTGCTGGCGCAAGCCATCTACCTGCTCGGCCATGGGCTGCACCAAGCTGTTGCCACCCGCGCCGCCACCGCTGGCCAACGCTTCGGCCTGCTGCGCTTGGAGTTGCCGCTCGCGTTCTTGCAGCGCTTCCCACTGGGCTTGCAAGTCGCCAGATTGTTGATTCACCGTCATTTCAGCCTCTTGGACAGTTGATTGCAGCGTGCTGATGCGATCGCGCAACTGCCCTTGGAGGGATTCGAGGGACTGGAGTTCCTGGGTCACCTGCTCCACAATGGGTGATAGATCGACCGACCCATCAGGACGTGGCACTGCTAATCCTTGACGCTTGCACAGGACTGCTTGGTGAACCTGTAGGATGTCTTGGCGCTCTTGCAGGTTACGCCGCTGACCCACCAGGGTTTCTTCCAGCATTTGGCAGCCATCGCGCTCATCGGTAATGTCAGCCTCGAGCTTGAGGCGATCATACTCACTGGCATGTGACAACTGATTTTGCAAATCTTCGATCGCCTGGCGCTTGGCGGTCAGCTCCTCTTCCTCATCGCTAACCAACCCCGAGAGTTTTTTGAGATCTCGCTCCAGTTGAGAGACCTTTTCTTGCAACTCGCTGAGTTCCATCACCTCCGCATCTTGGCGAATGCGCTGGACGGACTCACTGGCACTTTCCCCTCCAACGGTTTGTTCAACCAAGGCCTTCAGGGCCTGGTGGGTGGCAACTTGCGCCTCGATCGCCTCCAGTTGCTCCTGCTTGGCTTCCAGGGTGGCCTGCCGACCGCGCCATTCACTGCGAGCTTGATCGAGGCGATCGCGTTGTTCAGTCCAGGCGCGCCAGGCCTCCGCCAGGGCTTGGGTTTCGGTCGTGAGCCAATCGCGCAACTCCGGACTCAAGCCACCACTGCCTTCATCTGGGCTTTGCAGTAGGCTTTCTTGGGCAGCGGTGATTTGCAAGCAGGTTTCCACGGACGATCGCAGAAAATCTGCTGCCACGACACCTTCCGCCGTTTGCTGCAACAACTGCTGGAGCTGCTGTGCTTGGGCCAGATCTAGCCCAGCGGACTCGGCCGCCTGTTGCGCTTGCTGGTGCAGGTTAGCCCGTTCCTGTTGCAGGCGTTCTTGCTCTGCTCGCAACTGCGCCCAGGCCTGTTCCACTTCTTGGGATTTTTGCTGGGACTCCTGTTTCAGACGTTCGATCGCCTCGCGCGACTGTTGCACTTCCTGGCGTTGGCGATCGAGCTGCTGCAACTCCTGTTGCATGTGTTCTAGCTGCTCGCGGCTAGACTCCAATTCCATCTCACGCCGATTCAACTCCTGACTCTGAAAAGTCAGGGACTCCATCCATTGTTGGATTTCTTCTTCTTGGCTCTTACTTTTTTCTTGCTGGCGCGAGTAGCCCTGCAACAAGGTGACAATCTGGCGCGCCCCGTCTTGAATATTCTTAATTTTGCGATCGGCTCCTGACCCGATCGCATCCACCAGCACTAAGGCTCCGTCCTTATAGTTGCTGGCTTCGTCTGAAGGAATGGGATCTTCATTGGAGATCGCGCTCCACTGTTCGCCCTTCTGACAAGCTAGCAGCTTCAACTCCGACTTTGATCCCATTAAGCCGCGTTTTTGGACGACTTCCGCAAGATACAGCACGCTGCCCTTCCCCTCGTTCGTTCAGTGAGATCTTCGCGCTATGGCTGATGAATAACCGTGACTCGGAAGCCACCCTAAGGTCTTAGAATGCGTGGTTTTGGGTTCTTGGGGAATGAGTCCCCAGGTCGTCCGGAACCCGCCAGGACTCTACCACGGCGATCTACTCTAGACCGGCCACGTTCAGAATAGATCCAAAACTTGATGGATCGACCAAAAAATCCCGAGGGATTTTAGGCTATTCAACAGTTTTGGGGTGTTGGAATCCGAGCAACAGTGATTGGTCTTGAGTCTTGGTCTTGAGTCTTGGTCTTGGGGCTTGGTCTTGATTCTAGGCAGTGGCGGCGGCAGCCCTGGGCGTTGGCCATCGGGTTCAGGACATCCGCCGGCAAATCAGCACCCAAGACCGAGCGATGGGCAGCCCCCCGATTGTCCAGAGGACTCCATTGAGCACTTCGATCGCCCCTGACATCGACCCATGCTTCCCCACATTCTATGCGAGGCTCGAAACTCTCTACCATCGATCTCCGTCACCGGATCAACGTGATGTGCGTCGTGATGCGGGTCGTGATGCAGGTTGTCGTTGCGATTGAAATCGTTCTTGAGATCGTTCTCGGGATTGTTCTAATGATAGGGATCGATCGCCGGGACAGGGGGTCAGGATCGCTCAGGGCTTGTGGGGAACGGCGACCCGCGATCGGGGGATGGGTGATCGGCTAGCATGGGGGCAGCATCGGGCCGTGCTGCATCGTTGGCATTGACGGTTAACGGTTGATAGACCCTACGCTTTGACTGCCCCATGATCCCATCCCCATGCAAGGACAACTGAGCGAGATTGATATTCGCAGCCTCCTGCACCTAATTGAGTTGGGCCAACGCACGGGTGAACTCTATGTGGAGTCCCAAACCGAGGGCGATCGCCGCTGTTGGTTTGTGTTTCTGCAACAGGGGGCGATCGTCTACTGCACTTCCACAGAGGTGGGCACAACTCGGCTACGGGACTACTTGCATCACTACCAACTGGGGACGACCCTCAACGAACTCACCACAGACCATGCGGCCCTCGGCGAGCTGGAATATGGCTATCTATGGTCATTGATTGAAGCCCATCGCTTGGAGCCATCCCAGGCCCGCAAAATTCTGCAAGCGATGGTTCATGAGGCGTTGTTTGATCTGCTGAATTTGCATGAAGGGCGATTTATCTTGCACACAGGGGCAGCGATCGCCCCCCACCTGGCCAGCTTTAGCCTGAGTCCCCTGTTGACGCAGGTAGCCCAAGAATTACACACCTGGAAGCAGCTCTATCCCCACATTCCATCACCGGACTTGTGCCCTGTGTTGACGGATGTGCAGCGCCTGCGCGAGGTGCTGCCGCCCAAGACGCTGCAAACCTTTAGCGAATGGGCCACCGGGTCGATCGCCCTGCGCCAAATTGCCCGCTATCGCTTGCGCCCCCTGGTGTCTGTGGCCCAAGTGCTCTATCCCTACATCCAAGAGGGGCTAGTGCAGTTGGTGGAGCCTCCGCTGGAGCATCCGGCGGCCCGATCGCGCTGGCAGCAGGTGATCGTTGCCCCCGATGTGGATCGTCCACCCCGGATTGCTTGCATTGAAGACAGTCCAGCGGTTTGTCGGGCGATCGAGCAGGGGCTGCGTTTGCTGGGCTATGACGTAACCGGCTTCCTCAGTTCCGTGGAAGCGCTGGGCCAATTATTTGAGCTGCGGCCAGATTTGATCCTGTGCGACATTGCCATGCCCCATGTGGATGGTTATGACCTTTGCGCCATGCTGCGCCAGTCGCATCTCTTTCGCCAGACCCCGATCGTGATGATTACGGGGCGGGATGGCCTGCTCGATCGCGCTCGGGCCCGTCTCGCCGGAGCCACGGACTACCTCACGAAACCCTTCAAAAAACACGAGCTGAAGATTTTGGTGGAACGGTATATCGGCGATGCCCATTGCCATCATCTCGATGGAGCCACAGTCAACGGTCTGGCGGGGGCTGCTGACCCGGCGTTGGCCCAAACGTCGGCGGCTTCATCGGCGGCTTCGTCGGCGGCTTCGTCGGCCACAGCTCAGGCCTGATGTTCAGGGACTGTCAGAGAATAGACTGTTGATTAGCCTCTTGCGCAAACCGGCACAACCGGTGCTAGGACATTGCCGAGCTGGCCGTCAAGAGTTGTAAAAGCGTACCGGCATCGTTTACGCTTGCCCAACTGGTCTGTGCGCGTGAGCCGGTAGGACAGGCGGCGGGCTGGGTGTTGTCCCCATGGGGGTGGTCAGGTCATAGGACAAGCTTGTAACCCTTGACTCACCGCGATCGCATCCGTTGCTCGTCCATCACAAGGCTATAATCAGTGCCATCGCACTGACAAAGCGATAGTAAAGCTTACCGAGTCTTGCTGTCGAAGACCCTGCGATCTTGCACTAGAGTATTGGTACACTGCAAGGCTTGTCTTGCCAGTCGCGGGTGGGCAGCCCGAGACGCTAAACGGATGTGGAGACCTGCGTACAACCCTGCGTACAACCAGTCTTCTGGTAGCGGTCGATGAAGCATCAACCCGTGGTCTAGGCAAGCAGCCTTTGTTGTTTAACTAGAGCCAAAATCCCCACTTCTCCAGGCTGGGGAGGATGCCAACCGTTAGGTTTCTCAACCACTCAGATCATGATCGATGACGGCTGAGGTCGCCTCAACCTGACCGCTCGCGCTCACTCACCAGTTTCCCGTCTGATGATTCCGCTCGTTTCGTCTAAACCGATAGTGCTGGCTATGGGTGACCCATGCTTGGGAGACTCGATCGAAGCGGTTAACATCAGGACAAAATCAGCATCAGCAGCCCCGATCGCGCCCCAGTCCGCGCCATCTGGATCGGTTGCAGTTGCTAGTCATTACCGGTAGTGCCACCTTATCCTAATGACCAGTCATCTGGTCTGAGTCGTTAGCCCAGCGCACCCCGATCGACCCCTTGGCAGGCAGAGTGAAACGAGAAAGACAGCCATGAGTCTAGTGTTAGTTGTCGAAGACAGCGTTGCTCAGCGAGAGATGATCGGCGAGCTCTTGCAGGGCAGTGGGCTGACCGTCAACATGGCATCCGATGGTGTTGAGGCGCTCGAATGTCTGCAAAAGCAGCGTCCGGACTTAGTCGTGCTGGATATCGTAATGCCCCGAATGAACGGCTATGAAGTGTGCCGTCGCTTGAAGTCAGACCCTAGCACCCAGGATGTGCCTGTGGTGATGTGCTCATCAAAGGGGGAAGAGTTCGATCGCTATTGGGGGCTGCGTCAGGGGGCCGATGCCTACATTGCCAAGCCCTTTCAGCCCCAAGAGCTGGTCGGTACTGTCAAGCAGTTGCTGCGAGGCTAGCGGCGGCTCGATCGGTGGTTGCCGGTGATGGGTGGTAGAGATGAGGCGCTGGGCTGCTCGTTAGGATGGCGATGCTCTGGCCGGTGATGCTCTAGCCGGGGTGGTGTGCCGGTGAGAGCCGCGTGGGCTGCTGCGGTGAATCCTGCATAGGACGATTGGCCCACGGCCCCAGGCTCAAGTAGCTCAGGCTCTACCCGTTCGGCTAATCTCAAGCCAAAATTAATCCATCGCGAATCCATCTATTACGAATCTACCCACTACGAATCTACCCATTGCGAATCCATCCATCGTGAATCCATGACAACCCCATCCATCGCGAATCGATCGCTGGTTCCTGTGGGTTTATTCCTGTGGGTGTAGGGGGGATGGATTTTGGTTTGTGCTGATGAGGATGCCTGGGCAGTCAAAGTTGAGACTCTGCACGTTTGAACAATCTACACGTCTGAACAATCAACGTAGACGAGGGGCTTGAGCATCTTGCCCCCTTGGCTGTTGGTGCTCGGCCCGTGCTGGAAGATACTGGGCAGACACCTTCTTCGGACGAATCGAGTATCCTCGACGGGAAGCAACGCGATCGATGCGGGAAAATAGGTGAAAATTCGATACGAGACTCCATCTACACTTCCTGAGCGGGAAGGTATTCGGGGCGATCGCTCGTTATCGACCCAGTTGCAACAATTGAGGGAGACTCCGTGGTCGGGAATCCAGACTTTTTGACCGGTGCCAACGTTGACGACCAATCCCCGGAGCTGCAAGAGCTTGACAGTCCCGAAGGGGAGATGCACCTGCGGTTTTATCTACCGTCGGGACGCGAGTTGGCCTTGCCAGCGGTGGTGATCCGGGAAGTGACGGAGCCATCGCCCGATCGCATTACCCCTGTGCCCAATGTGTCACCCCTGTTGCTGGGAACCTTGAATATTCGGGGGCAAGTCATTTGGGTAGCAGAACTGGGGCAATTGCTGGGCGAACCGGTTCCCCTCAATACCGATCGCGCGGAAGTGCCTGTAATTGCGATCGAAGAAGGCGATACGATGCTGGGCCTAGCGGTTGCGAGGGTCGCGGGCATGTATTGGCTGGATCCCGATAACATTGAAGCAGTCAGTCGTTCCGACGATCCCGTGGGAGAATTTCTGCGCGGTGAATGGCGACTGAGTAGCAACCGCACCCTGCAACTACTCGACCATGTGGCTATTCTGCGCTCCAATCGCCTGGGGCAATCTGCGGCTTAGGAGTAGCATCGGGGGGCAATGGGCGGCTATGCTCGTACCCGATCCGCATCAGCAAAAGTAGCGATCGCCCTGGCAATCCTGACCGGATGTATCCCTTGGTGAACCGCCACTCAATTTCAGCACTTCAGCGCCAGAGTTCGATCGTCCCGGAGAAGGTCAATGGCATCCAGCACGGACTACAACCAGGATTACCAACAGGCTAATGATGCCTACATCAACGGTAACTATCCTGAAGCCGCCGCGGCGATCGATCGGCTAGCTCAGATTTACCCTGAAGACCCCAGCGTGCGCCTGTTGCGAGGTCACATCTACTGCTACGGGCTAAACCAATACGACACCGCCCGTGCCGAGTATCAATCCGTGTTGGGGTTGACCAGCGATCCAACTTTTGTGGAATATGCGCAATCGGGTCTGGCGGCGACCCAACAAGCTCCCGATGGCAATGGCAGTGATGGTGGCAGTTTTGCTGATTTTGACTTTGGCGATGACCTGAGCTTGGGTCTCAACGGTAATGCAGAACTGAGTGATGCCAGCATTGGTTTGGGTTCCTTTGATTTGGCGGCTGACGCTGAGTTGCGCGGCACCGAAACGGGCCTAGTCTCAGGGGCCAGCACCTTGGCCGAAGCCTTAGGAGATTTTGCGAGTGCTGACTTTGGTGATCTGTCCCTAGATAGCAGTGATACTGATGGCGATCTGGGAGACTTTGGCGCGATGTCCTTGGGGGATGCCTTTGGCTCGGCGGATCTTGGCCCCTTGGATACGGCGGCAGAAGGCGCATTGACCTATGCCAGTGATGATCCGTTTGCGGCGGCGACCGGCAGCGGTGCTGTAGTACCTGGGGCGATCGAGGACAGCGCGGCGGGCGATTTGTTCACGAGTGATCCCTTCGGCATGGGCAACTCTGCCTTCGGGGATGACGGACTGGTGACCACGGGCAGTGAGTCGTTGGCACTGGATCCCTTTGGCTTTAGTGTCACCGATGAGCCAGAAGCGGCTGGGGCGATCGAGGCAGCAGATCCCTTTGGGGCGATCGGTGGGCATGATCAGTCCCTTAGTGATCAGGCGTTAGAGGATGTAACTGCAGGCCTGGGTGCTTGGAGCGGAGGGGGGCTGACAGATTCTGCCGGTCATTTTGGTTCGATCGACCCGGTCGAGGATGCCTTCACCGCCGATCTATTCAGTGGGGCAGCCCTAGGCGAAAGTGCGTCGGGCCCTGAGTCCGAGGCGGAAGACAATTTTGGGACGATGGATTTTGGATCAGCAGAGTTTGCTGATGCAGATTTTGCGGACGTAGAGGCGGCTGGTGGCTTTGAGGGTTTGGATTTGAGTGCATCGGCCGGCTTTGACGCGGCGGATCTAGGTGATTTGGCATTGACCGACGATCGCCCGGATGCCCTTGATCCAGTTCCCGACGTATTCGGTGGTGACTTCGGTCTAGGTCATGCCAGCAGTGGTGAAGAGGCGGAGGCCATGGACTTGTTTGGGACAGGTGATTTGGATTTGACCCCCAGATCGAGTGCGCCGATGGCAGCGGCAGAGCCGGCCGATAGGTTTGGCTCCTTTGAGTCTTTGGGAGATGAGTCCTTTGGAGGCGGTGATGGCTTTGCGGATGGCTTTGCGGATGGCTTTGCGGCCGCCCCTGTGGTAGATGCCGTGGCCCCAGTTGGTCACGCCTTTGGCAGCGATTCGGTAGAGGATTTTGGAGGAGACTGGGCTGTTCCTGCGGCCGCATCGTCATCCTCCTCGGCCTTCGATGAACCCTTTGGGGTGTTTGGGGACAGCGCCGATGACGATCGCACCCTGTTTATGCCGCCCCCAGCCATGGCAGCTCCCCCGACTCCAGCGATCGAGCCGCCTCTGGCGAGTCCACCAGCCCCCGTGGAAGTGCCGGTTGATGTGGCGTTTGCCCTGGATGATGAGTCTGAAGAAACCCTGTTTATGATGCCCAGCAACAGTGCCTTTGCCGGCGGTGGGGGGCCAGGGTTGGCGGACTTGGCGGCCGATGATGATTTTGAGGCTGTGGCCTTTGGGGCGGCAGAACTGAGTGCCGAAGACTTTGCGGTGGACTCGATCGCCCCGCATGGTTTTGAGCCGGTCGAATTACCCCACACCAGTGCCTTTGGTGCTGAGGCCTTTGATGGGGTCAGTGAGGTTTTTGGCACCAGTGATTTTGCCGATGGCTTTGAACTTTCCGAAGGGTCGTCGGCAGCGAGCAATCCGTTTGCTGAAGAAGATTTTGCGCTGGAGTCGATCGCGCCTGCTCCAGCGGCCCGGTTTATGGGGAGCGATCGCAGCGATGAGCCGTCCGGTGCGTCAAATTCGTCCCTGTCGGCGATCGCCGATGATGGAGCCGCCGGAGCCAGTGACTTCATGGACGACTTCGACGAGTTTGATGATCTAGGCAGCCTGCCAGACTTCAGCTTGACCAACGCTTCCGTTGATTTTGCCACGCCTCGTTCTGAGGCCGATGACGGGTTTGCGTTGGCTGAACCGTCCTTGGGAAGCCTGGGTGAGCCACTGTCGAGCTTTATGGGCAGTGGCGATAACGAAGTGTTTAACATTGCGGCCAGTTCCGCCGGTGAAGAGCTACTGAGCTTCGACCAGCCAGAAAGCCGGGCCGCAGAGCCAGCCGCGCCTGCTGAGGAAAGTTGGCTATTGCCCTTTGATAACGCGCGCTTGGCCACGAAGCAGGCAGTAACTGCGGTGGTGGCGGGGGTCGTGTCGTTCTTGGCGGTGGCGGGTACCACCCACTTGACCATGACCTACATGCGCGATCGCGGTGTCACCCCGGAACTGATGCGCGATGTGCGGACGATCGGCTTGGTGTCGTCCCTGTTAGCAGGGGCTACCGGCGGCGGCGTGGCCCTGTTTCTGAACCGGCGCACGGCCCAGCATGTGGAGCGCTGCACCAACGATTTGCAATCGCAACTAGATTCCGTTTGCCAGGGCAGTCTGCAGGCCACGGCTAAGGTCTTCAACGATGATGAGTTTGGGGAGTTGGCCACCTCCTTCAACCAAATGACGCGGGTGATTTTGAGCACCATGGGCGAGGCCCAACGCAAGGCCCAAGAGCAAGAGCAAGCCCGTGAAGACTTGCAGCGCCAGGTGATTCGCCTGCTCGACGACGTGGAAGGGGCGGCCCGTGGGGACTTGACGGTGCAGGCGGAGGTGACCGCCGACGTGCTGGGGGCCGTTGCTGACTCTTTCAACTTGACGATTCAAAACCTGCGAGAAATTGTGCAGCAGGTGAAGACGGCGGCGTTGCAGGTGAACAAGCGATCGTCCGATAACGAAAACTTTGCGCGATCGCTCTCCTCCGACGCTCTGCGCCAAGCGGAAGAATTGGCCGTCACCCTCAATTCGGTGCAGGTGATGACCGACTCGATTCAACGGGTGGCCGAAAGCGCCCGCGAAGCCGAGGAAGTGGCGCGTTCTGCTTCATCCACGGCGCTCAAGGGTGGCGAAGCGGTGGAACGGACGGTGGCCGGGATTTTGCAAATCCGCGAAACGGTGGCCGAAACGGCTCGCAAGGTGAAGCGACTGGCGGAATCGACCCAGGAAATTTCCAAGATTGTGGCGTTGATTGCCACGATCGCCTCGCGGACAAACCTGTTGGCCCTCAACGCCAGTATCGAAGCGGCGCGGGCCGGCGAAGCGGGCAAGGGATTTGCCATTGTGGCGGACGAAGTGCGCCAACTCGCCGACCGGGCAGCCAAGGCATCCAAGGAAATCGAAAAGATCGTGATGCAAATCCAAAGCGAGACCAACTTGGTGATGCGCGCCATGGAAGATGGGACGCAACAGGTGCTCGAAGGGACGAAGCTGGCAGAACAGGCCAAGCGCGCGCTCGACGACATCATCCAAGTGTCCAACCGGATCGACGTGCTGGTGCGATCGATTACGGCAGACACGGTGGAGCAAACGGAAACTTCTCGATCGGTGGCGCAGGTGGTGCGATCGGTCGAAAAAACCGCCCAAGACACCTCCCAAGAATCCCAGCGGGTGTCAGAATCCCTGCAAAGCCTGGTGAAGGTGGCGGGCGACTTGCTCTCCTCCGTGGAGCGGTTCCGGGTGGATACGTCCAATAGCAATTAATCAATTAATTAATTGGGGGTAGCACCTGCCATCACTGCCTGGGAGCCAGTGAAGACGGTTGATTTTGGTTGATTTTCCTCGCCCTAACCGTTGCAATAAGGGTGTAGTGAGGGTGTAATAAGGGGCTTTAAACCCCTTGTTCCACCCGATCGCGCTGGGGTGAAATCGGGGCTGCAGATGATTTGATAACAGGCTATAGCCCTGACCCTCATGACACGGCTGGGCGATCACGGCTGGGCGATCGCTGCCCCCATTGGGTTGTGGAATTGGGCTGTGGAATTGGGTTGTGGAATGTTGACCTTTGAGCACCGGGAGCGTTCGCCGATTTGAGCGAGGCCGTGCTATCCCTGAAGGAGAAAATTGGATCAGTGGTGATCCGAGATTCTGGTTAGCTTTGGGGGCGTTGGCTGGCCCGACTTGGGTGTGCCTAAGAAGGAAGCAGGCGGTGGATTGCAAAGCGATCGAGTACAGTAGATTGCAAGATGGCAGGACTGCCTGCGCCCGCTGCGCGGTTTGCCCCTCATTCGTCCCCCTTGTCAGGGACGATCGCCCTTCGCCCGTTCATTCCATCTCTACCGGTTCTGGCCTGTTTCAACTTCAGCTCTTGTCTTCAGCGCTCGCTGCGATTGAGTTTTAGAAAGTTGAGCAGGACAAACGCTTCGGAGGCCATGTTCCATGCAAGACCAGCAGCAGCGCATCGTCGGTTATTTCATTGAGGAAGCCAAAGACTACCTCACGACCATCGAGCAGGGCCTGATGAACTTGCAGGGGACGATCGAAGACCCTGAACTGATGGACGAGGTTTTTCGGGCTGCCCACTCGATTAAGGGTGGCGCGGGGATGTTGGAATTTGAAAGCATTCAACAGGCCTCCCACCGTCTCGAAGATTATTTTAAGGTGCTAAAAGAGCACCCAATCCACATCGATCGGGAGCTGGAAACCCTGTTCTTGCGGGCCTTTGACACGCTGGTGGAATTAATTGACCACCTGCAAGGCCCCTTTGGGCTGACGGCCGATGTGGGCCAGCGCGTTCTTGAAGGGGCCGAACCGGCGTTTAATGCCCTGGCGGAGCGTCTGGGGTTGGCGGTTAATCAGTTGGGTATTGAAGGCGATGCCATGCCCACGGTGCTGCGATTTGCGGCGGAAGGGGATTCATCGGCCACCGATCGCACCCAACACCTCTTCCAACAACAAGTCCCTCAACTGCTGCGGGAGATGTTGGATCTGTTCCGCCAGGGCGACAGTCCCCAGCAGCGCGCCCAGTTGCAATGGATGTGCCAACGGCTGCGTGATTTGGGTCAAAACAGCAATCGCCTAGTGGGTTGGACTCAGTTACTGGATGCGGCTAGTCAGGCGATCGGCTGCACCAGTAATTCCTACCGGGATTTGGCCCCGATTGTGATTCGGGATCTCAAGCAAGCCCAGGATTTAGTGCTGTGCGATCGGGCCCGCGAGATTTGTATTGGTGCTGATTTGATGGCACTGTTGCCGGTCAAGCCGGCGCTGGCCACCACCAGCATTGATGCGGATCTGTTTAGTCTGCTGGATGAGCCTACGGATCTCTACCAAACTCAAACCCAAACCGATGGCTTTGAGGCTGACTGGTTTGAGGCAACGGCAGCCACCGTGGCCACGGGGATGGATGAGCTGGACTTGCCCACTGCACCGAGCACCCCCACCTATGTTGGGCGTGCGGATGGTCGCGATCGCCCCCGTCCCGAGCCGGGCACGGGCCCTGAAGTGGGGGCCGCAGAGCTGCATACCCTGGCGGATTTGTTTGAAAGCAATGTTTCGGAGCTTGATAGCGTTTGGCCCGGCGTTGATAGCGGTGGTCACAACATCCGCGCTACGGACAGTACGGATGAGGACTACGATGACCTCAACGATTTGATGTTTGACAGCGAGGACGATCCCCGAGCAATGGCAGCGGGGCCCAGCATGACCTCGGATCAGGATCTGTTCCAGTCCTTGGATCTCACGGACAACCATCTCCTAACGGATGATGCCAGCTTGGGTGATTGGTTTAGTGACCTGGATACGGAGTCGGCTGGTGATGGGGCGGCTGCGATCGGCTCCGTGCCAGATGACTATGCGGATTTGGTCAGCGTTGGGGACTCGGCAACGGATGAGGCCGATTTAGACGCACTGCTTTGGGAAGCGGAAGCTGCCGTCAGTGGCATTCAAGAGCCGCTGGATGCTCCAGAGGCCGCGGGCGAGGCCGATGCGTGGGCCGGAGATCTGGACTTTCCTACCCACGTGGTGGGTGAGGGGCTGCCGGAGTTTGCCGACCTGGCTGCGGAAGTGGCGGATTTGGAAGGGTTTGCTTGGGCAACTGGCAATCATCAGTTGGGTCTAGACGCGATTGATCCACTTGTTGATCCACTTGTTGATCCACTCAATGAGGCGATCGCCCCGCCAGAATTTGATTTGAGTCCCTTGACCGATGGAACCACGGGGGGCGAGATAGGGCAGCCAGCGGAGTTGTCGATCGATTTTGCAACCGACCTCGCAGATCTGGATCTGTGGAACAGTCCGTCCGTCGCGGATGCTTCAGACACGGGGGCAACGGCGGCTAAGGATTGGGATTTGGGGGCGATCGATCTGGATTTAGACTCCCTGGATAATCTGTCCCTCGGGGGGGCTGAGGATTTGGGGGCCGAGGACTTAGGATCTCGCGATCGAGTTCTCCCCGATTGGGAGTCAATGGATTCTGAGTTTGACTTTAATGATGACTTCAACAGCCTCAGTGACTTCAGCTTGCCCGAGGATGCAGAACCGGCAGAGCTAGGAGCGGAGAGCGGAGCCAGAGCCGCCGATTCCCTGGCCGATCCCCTAGACCTAAGCGAGTTTGGCGCTCCCAGTGATCTGGGTAATTTAGGTGATCTGGGTGACTTTGGCGATCTGGGCGACTTTGGCGACTTGGGGAATTTCGACGAGCTCAATCTGGCTCCGCTAGATTTTGTGGCGGTTGAGATCGGCTCGGGCGTGGGGTCAATCGAGACTGGGGATCCCTTTGCGGATTTGTTGATCGAACCGGCTGAAGCGGCAACCAGCAGTGCCAGTGAATCGACGGCAGAAAGCTTCATCGACGACATTGATACGCTGCTGGATGAGCCTTTCTCGGTCGAAGATCCAGAGCCAACGGTCTATGAAGCCGCTGACCTCAGCTATGACGTGAACTATGCAAAAGCGATCCGACCCGATCGCAGCACGCTCACCTCTGATGGGTTGGATGATCTGTTTGCTGACCAGGCTGCTACCGCCTTTGGCGCAACGGATCTCGAAGAAGAGGAGGATGCTGACCCGATCGCCTCGGCGGGGCGAGATGCGGTGGATCTGTGGACTCCAGAAACCTTTGTAGAGCCTGCGGGGTTGCACAACTGGCTAGACGAGAGTTCGGTTGCGGGCATCGAGTCCATGGCGATCGCGGACTCCACCGGTGATCTGGGCGACCTAGGTGATTTGGGTGATCTGGGTATGGGTGACCTGGACGACCTGGGTATGGGTGATCTGGGTGACTGGGGCGATGCCAATGATGCCAGTGCCAGCATAGATCTCAGCAACTTCGATGAATTGGATGATGTCCTGCTGGGTGCCGATGGGACGATCACGGATTTGGATCTTGAGGGATTTGGAGACAACGACAACCTTGACGATCTAGACAACTTGCTGGGCGATCAGTTCGGGGCGATCGAACCCACTGCGTCGGCTGATGAGGCCAGCGCATTGTTGGCGGGGCTGGATGACTTAGATCGTCTGTTGGAGGTAGGGGACAGGAACACAACTAGCTCGATGTCTGGTGCCGACCTGAGCGCAGCCACCGCCGCCGAGTTGGCGGATCTCGATCGCCTGTTGGTGTCTTTAGGAGATGCGGCCGGCACGGCCAGCCCAGCCGCCGCCAGCACCAGTGACGAGCTTGATGATTTGTTGAATGGGCTGGGGCTGTCGGAGTTGGCTGACAATGTGGCGGCCGCGAACGATGTTGACACGTTTGATGATCTGTTCGACCTGCTGGACCCTGAAGCCAGTGACCCAGCGAATCGGCGCGCTAGTCCATCCCCGCGCCAATCTGGGACGACGGATCTTGACTTTGATGACTTGGCGCGACTGCTGGACCCGACTCCGGCCAATGCCCCCACCCGTGGCCAGCCCGCTGCCCGCCCGACTATACCGGCGATCGCCGCTGGGCAGCGTGACCTAGAAGCCAAGGCCAGCCTGAACCTGCGGGGCGAGCAGATTATCAAAGTGCCGGTGCGGAACCTCGATACCCTCAACAACTTGGTGGGGGAAATGGTGGTCAACCGCAACAGCCTGGAACAGAGCCAAGAACGCCTGCGCCAGTCCTTGGAAAATCTGATGCAGCGTGTGCAGCAGTTGGGCGATGTGGGCCAGCGAATGCAGGACTTCTACGAGCGATCGCTACTGGAAATGTCCCTACTGGCCGGCCGTCGTCAAGGCAGCGGTGGCGGTGGCAGCAGCAGTAGCGACAGCGCTGGCCACGATGCCCACAGCGGTGGCCGCATGGGACTAGGCGAGCTAGAGCTTGATCGCTTCACGCCATTCCACACCCAATCCCAGGAAATTATTGAGTTGATTGTGCGGGTGCGGGAGTCTTCAGCAGACATCGAGTTTGTGGTCGAAGAAACAGATCAATTGGTGCGCAACCTGCGGCAAATCACCACTCAGGTGCAAGAAAGCCTGAACAAGTCGCGCATGGTCACCTTTGCGCGCACGGTGGAGCGGCTGCCCCGCGCCGTTCGCACGGTGGCGGACAAGTGCGGCAAGGAAGTTGAACTAGTGGTGGAAGGCAAGGACACGGCGATCGATGAGTTTCTGTCCCAGGAACTGTCCAGCCCGATCACCCACATGATCAACAACGCGCTGGTGCATGGTATCGAAGCGCCTGAGGCTAGAATTGCCGCCGGGAAACCCCGCCAGGGAACGTTGACCATTCGGGCCTTTTATCAAGGTAACCAAACGGTCATTTCCCTTTCGGATGATGGAGCGGGGATTAATACCGATCGGGTGAAACAAAAGGCCGTTGAAAAAGGCCTAATTAGTCCCGAGCAGGCGCGCACGATGGTACGCCAGGAGATTTACGAACTCCTGTTTTTGCCGAGTTTCAGCACCAAGGATCAAGCCGATGAATTCGGGGGTCGCGGTGTGGGGATGGATGTGGTGATGCGCAAGATTCAGGAGTTGCGCGGTAGCATCACCACCGACTCGGAGTTGGGACGTGGCACGACGTTCACGATTCGGTTGCCGCTGAACCTGAGTATTTGTAAGGCCCTGCGCTGCTTGAGTGACCATGCCACGATCGCCTTTCCGATGGATGGGGTCGAGGATATGCCGCCGGATGTGCGTCCTAGCGATGTGAGCTTGGATAAAGATGGCCGTCGCTCGATTGCTTGGCGCGATCGGATCTTGCCGCTGAACCCGCTACCGGATTTGCTGAAATACAGCCGCCACCTGAGCCGGGGCAATATCTATGGCGGTAACCAGGAAGATGATTCGCTGGCGATTGTGATTTTGCGTAGTGCCGGGGAGTTCATTGCGATCGAGGTCGATCGGATCTTGGGCGAACAAGAAATCGTGATCAAACAGGCGGAAGGCCCGGTGCCCAAGCCGATCGGGATTGCGGGTATGACCGTGTTGGGTGACGGTCGCGTGATGCCGATCGCCGACGTGTTGGAATTGATCGATTTGGCTAAGGGTCGAATTCGCCACAATGCCACCAGTGGCCGCTGGGAAGCCGACAACACAGCCGTAATTATTGAAGCGCCCACGGAACAAAAGGATCCGATGGTGTTGATCGTGGACGACTCGATTACGGTACGCGAACTGCTGAAGATGACCTTCCAAAAAGCGGGCTATCAGGTCGAACAGGCGCGCGATGGGCAAGAAGCTTGGGAGAAGTTGCGATCGGGCTTGCCCTGCGACATTGTGTTCTGTGATATCGAAATGCCGCGCATGGATGGTTTGCAGTTGCTCCAGCGTCTGCAAACGGAGGAACCGCTCAACGAGCTGCCGGTGGCGATGCTTACCTCGCGCGGCGCTGATAAGCACCGAAAAATGGCGGTTGATCTGGGGGCTAAGGGCTATTTCACCAAGCCCTACCTAGAAGAGGCCTTGTTGGATGCGGCGCGCCGGATGCTGAAGGGTGAAATCTTGATCACCACGAATGCCTAGTGTCGTGCCAGCGATCGCAGGGGCTGAGGGAAAAATCACCAGACCGATTTTGAACGCGGTACGATCAGGCTGGGTAGCCCCCATGGTCTTTGGGATATAACTTGCACCCCTTCTCTTAACCGGTGATCAATTTCTATGGGTACTGCCACTTCCGACCACAAGCGTCCTCGAATTGCGATCCTGGGCGGGGGGTTTGGTGGACTCCACGCGGCCCTGCGCCTCAATCAGTTGGACTGGGGCGACTATCACCCGGAAATTACCTTGGTCGATCGCGGCGATCGCTTTGTCTTTTTGCCGCTGCTCTATGAACTGATGACCGGTGAATTGCAATCCTGGGAGGTTGCGCCGCCGTTTTCGGAACTGTTAGCAGGCACGCGCGTGCGGTTTGTGCAGGCGACAGTGGAGGCGATCGATTTGGATACCCGCCAAGTCACCCTCGGCGACCCAAACACCACCACCCTGAGCTATGACTGGTTGGTGCTGGCCCTGGGCTGCGAAACACCGATGGATTGGGTGCCTGGTGCAGCGGAACACGCATTTCCATTCCGCTCGATCGCTGATGCCTATCGCCTCGAAGAACGATTGCGGACTCTGGAGGCCACGGATTGCGAAAAAATTCGGATTGCCGTGGTGGGTGGTGGCTACAGCGGCGTGGAACTGGCCTGCAAGCTGGCCGATCGCCTGCAAACTCGCGGCCGATTGCGGCTGATTGAACAGAGCGATCAAATTTTGCGCAATTCCCCGAACTTCAATCGCCAGGCAGCCGATCGCGCCTTGGAAGAACGCGGCGTTTGGATCGACTGGGAAACGACGGTGCGAGATATTGGGCCTGATCGGCTGATGATGGACTACCGAGGGCGGCTCGAAGAAATTCCTGTCGATGCGGTGGTGTGGACGGTGGGCAACCGTGTGCCGGAGCTGGTGCGATCGCTCCCTCTGACCAAGAATGGAGGCGATCGCCTGTTAGTGCAGCCCACATTGCAGGTCTGCGATCGCCCCGAAGTCTTTGCCCTCGGCGACATTGCCGAAATGCGGAGTACAGCCAGCGCCACCGCCAGTGACGCAACAGCCGAACCCGTACCCAGCACCGGGCAAGCAGCCTTGCAAGCCGGAGATTATGTAGGCTGGAACCTGTGGGCCGCCATTCTCGATCGCCCCCTGTTGCCCTTCCGCTACCAGCATTTGGGTGAAATGTTGGCCCTCGGAAACACCAGCGCCACCCTCACGGGGCTAGGCGTGCAACTCGATGGCCCCCTCGCCTACGTGGCCCGGCGGCTGGTCTATCTCTACCGGATGCCCACCCTAGAGCATCAACTCAAGGTCGGTTTGAATTGGATGGCCAAGCCTCTCCTCGATCGCCTAGCCGATCTCAATCGCCCCAGTCGTTAGCCAGCCATCTAGCCTAAAAAGGTTGTCGTCCCCAGCACATCACTAGCATTGGCCACCCCTTCCACAATTGCCACCAAATCTGTAAAGCGCAACGGACTGCCAACGGTTTCCGGCTGCACAGCGTAAACATAAACGCCATCGGACTGGCTGATAAACCTCGATCCCAAGCTAAATGTGCTGGGTTCGCCACTCTTTGCCCCAAGAATTAAGCGATCTTTGCCCACTTCAAAATTTTGAATGCGAGCAAAGTCCTGATCTTGGACTTGGCTAAAGCTGGCATAAAACATCTGATTGATCACACCGGCACGCCCAGTAACCGATCGCCCTAGCTCAAAAGTGTCAATGCCTGGGCCACCCACCAATGTATCAATTTCATTGATGCCAAAGGAGTCATATTCCTTACATTGACCACCCGTCACCGTGCCGCCCACCACACAAACACCCACATCCAATTCCACGCCCGTGAGCGTATCGATCGCCGCGTTGCCAATCACGAGATCGTTGCCCTTCGTACCGGCAAAGGTGGCTGCTCGTCCCTCAAATTTTCCAGCATGCAAAAAATGATCGGCTGCTGATAAATAAATGCCTCCTGAATCCCGCGCATTTTTGACATCGGGATAGAGATTAAAGTAATCAAACTCAAAGAGGGCAGAGACCGATCGCTCTTCTCCACGACCAAACCGCACGTAATGTTCTAGACCGGAGCTAAAGAACTTTTGGGTGATGGCGTTGACCACATCGGGATAGCGTCGCTGATACCATTGCTCATCAAATCCCTGGGGAAAGAGGGTGCGACCTTCAGCCTCGCCCGGTTGCACATAGTGTTGCAAACCCGAAACCAGGTTCCCTCGGCGAATTGCAGCGTCCACATCGGGATAGGCCTGCCGATACTCAAACTCCGTCGAAGCGCGATCGTAAAAACGACTGAACCTCGTGCGGCCTTCACGAATGCCGCTGGTCAAAAAATGCTGAAATCCCGACGAAATTCGCTTGGCTTGCACGGCTGCTGCCACGTCAGGATTGCGAGCCAGATAAACGTTTTCATCGAATAGAGCATTCAGTGCTGACATGATTTGTCCTCAAATGACGAGAATCTGAATCTTGTCTGAAGACTCTGATCTCGGGTGTTT
>RDXB01000037.1 GCA_004292515.1 Oscillatoriales cyanobacterium | reverse complement strand
GGGATGTTGAGCGATCGCACCCGATCGACCACTTCATTGGGTTGGGGGCCATAGCCCACCAAGTCGCCGAGGCAAGCAATTTGATCGACCCCTTGTTGGTCGATGTCGCTCAACACTGCTTCTAGGGCAGCTAAGTTGGCGTGCAAACAAGACAAAACCGCTAGCTTCATGGGTGATGGATTCTGAGTAAAGGGCCGGGAAAACAGCGGGACTAACGGACGCAACTGGATTGGCGATCGCGGATGGGCGTGTTGGCCACCGGGATGCTGAAGGGGTTAATCAACAGCTAATACACCAGAAAATTACAGGGGGTGATCGCGGGGGGGACGGGAGCCTAGCTGGTGGCTAGCTGCGATCGCAGTTGGGATTGGGCGCTGGCCAACTCGGCATCGGACAAGCAGCAATCCCGCAGCAATTGCACCAAGGCCGGGCGATCCAGCGCTTCCCCCACCAACTCCAACCCGACGTAGCCCGTGGGTCGCCCCTCCGTCAACAGCGGCAACGGCAATTCCGTCACCATCCCTTCAACGGAAGGCGGATCGCTTGCCATATAGTTCAGCAGCAGGGTTTGCCCCTCGGCGATCGGTAATAGTCCTTTAGCCCGATCGACTCGTCCATAGGCTCCACTGACAATTTCCAGCCAAGCGGTGTCGAGGCTAGAGGCATCCAACACCTGCCCGGGCAAGTTGCCCCGCCACAGGTCAGCATTGGCGCAGTCAACCCGTGATGCGCGCCCCGACACCCATTCCGTTGCCCAATTTTGCCAAGGGGCCGCCTGCGCGAGGGCGGCCACCACCACCCGCCGACAGTCCAGCTCATTCAGCAGCGGCGGCATCAGGCCCACATCCAGATAAAAGCCCAACTCCAGATAGACCGGTACTCCTTCGAGGACGAGGGCCAACAGCCGATCGCCCATGTTTTCATCCACCAGCTCGATCGGGACATGGCTCTGCAACCACGTCGCGTCGATCGCACAGGTGCCCGACCCCAAGGCACAGTAGGCCGCTGGCTGCGGGCTGGGTTGCTGGGCCTGTAGCTCTTGCAAAATCCAAGTGGTTTTGCCGCTGCCGCCTGGGCCGGTCACTAGGGTGATCGGGCTGGATTGGGGCGCAACGGAGCGGGACGAAGCGTCGGTCATAGGGGCGGCGAGTGGGGAAAGGCGAGCATCCCTAGCCATCCTAGACCAATTTTTAGCCTGTGAGAATGGTTCTCAATCAGTCCATTGGCAACGCACCCCAACTCTCAGACGCACTATCGATCCCATTCCCGCCCCTAGTAGCGCGGCAAGCTTATTTTGATAGGTCAATTCAAATGACTGTTGCCATCCCCAGATCATTAGGCAGCAAGGGGCTTAAGCCCCTTGTCACCACGACTGACTTTGCGACTTTGACCCAGTAAATTCAAGCAGTCGCACTACTAGGGTTCGAGCATGGCCTCGGCGCGATCGGCGGCATACTTGACCACGGCCGGCAAGCTCAGGTTGCTGAAACTGGGTGTCATCCCAGGGGCGGTGAACCCATTGGCTGAATTTGGGGCCGGGCGATCGGGCAGGCCATTCGGGCGATTTAAGCTATTGCTGAGGGTCGCTGCCGGGGAGCGATCGACAAAGGGCAACTGCGGACTGGGCCGATCGCCCGTGGTTGCTGATCGCCGGCCGGGTTGCACTTCAAAAGACAGTGGCCGGGACATCGATGATGCTGGGCGAGATGCTGGGCGATCGCTCGGGGAGGCGATCGCTAAGGGCGACTCCTCTGGCTCGATCGGTTCCACCGGCTCAACCAGGCTGTTGTTCGATCGCACAAGTTCGCTCAACTCCGCCGCCGCCATCAGTTGGGCCAGGCGATCGCGCGCCGATCGTTCAGCCGCCTGGATGATTTGCACGGTTGTCCTCGGTTGGGATCTTGGCTCAGAGATTGGCTGAGATGCTGGCTCGGAGCTTGGCTGAGATGTTGGTTCAGTTGATGGGGCGGCATGGGGTGTAAGGGCGATCGGCGCATCGTCACGGCTGGCCGGCCGCGTAAAGCTAGGCAGTTGCGGAGAATTGCTGCGCGAGGATGGCGATCGCTCGGTGGTCAGCGGGGATGCTGCCTGGTTGGTTGGCTCGCTGGTTGGGGACTCGATGATCACTGAATCGATCGCGCCTGAATCAATTGCGCCAGAATCGATCGTGCCAGAATCAACCACGTCTGTATCAATTGCGCCTGGATTGATGATCGCGCCTGAATCAATTGCGCCTGGATTGATGATCGCGCCTGAATCAATTGCGCCAGAATCGATCGTGCCAGAATCAACCACGTCTGTATCAATTGCGCCTGGATTGATGATCGCGCCAGAATCAATTGCGCCTGAATTAAGCGCCACCGGGGAATTGCGCTGCTCCGGCGATCGTTGATCCAGCAACATCGGTGAAGTCAAGGGGCGATCGAACCGCCGGGAAATATAGGTCAACTCCTGCAAAATTTCCCGAGCGCGATCGCCCTTCGCCAACCGGGGCTGATAGTTCCGCACCCGCACCGGCACAAACTCCAGCTTCATTTGCTGGGGCTTGAGGGACACCTTCAGCACCGCCGTGTCATAGCTGCTGCGGGAATTGCCGCCAAAGATAAAGTTGCCCAGGGAATAGACGATCGCCCGATCGCGATAAACCTCCGCCCCTTGAAGCACGTGGGGATGGTGGCCCACCACCAAGTCTGCCCCCGCATCGATCGCCCGACGGCCGATCTCGCGTTGGTAGGGCGCAGGATAGCGAGCCAACTCCTCGCCCCAGTGGAAATTCACCACCACCCAATCCACCTGATCGCGCACGGCCCGAATGTCCGCCGCCAGGGTGTCGCGATCTCGGGGATTAGTGCCCGCTTGCCCCGCCGTCGCTGCGTGCCAATGGGCGTTGTAGTAGCCAAAGTAGGCAATCCGCTGGCCCTTCACCTCCATGATTTTGGGGCGGCGGGCTTCGGTGATGTCGTGGCCTGCGCCGATCGCGTGGATCTGCGCTCGATCGAGGGCCGTCAGCGTATCCGCCAAACCCGCGCGGTTGTAATCCATCGTGTGGTTATTAGCCAGGGTCACGATGTCGATTCCCCCAGCCTGCAAAGCCGCCACCGATGCGGGTTCTGCCTTGAAGTTAAATTTTTTGCCTGATTGCTGGGTGGTCGCGTCTGTGATCGGATTTTCCAGATTGACCATTGCCAGATCAACTGATCGCGCCTCGGGAAACTGCGCCAACGCCGCCGACCAATCCCCCCCCAGTCGCCGCTTCACCTGTTGACTGAGGGTGACATCACCGCCAAACATCAACGTCACCGCCGGGTCAGCCGGATTGATCGGTGGATGTTGCACCACCGGCAGCGGTTCCAAGGCCCCCTGCACCACCGGCGATCGCACCTGGCGCACCCGCTCGGCCACTGGAGCCGCCAAGGGCCGCACCACCACCACCTGTTCGATCGGGTCGCTATTGCGCCCATCGGCCCCCGGCGATGAGACCCGATTTTGGGTGGTCGGTGGCGTGCTGGCCAGCCACAGGGCCAACACAAAGGGCACGATCGCCGCACCGCCCAGCAACAGCGATCGCCACACGCCTTCCATGGCCGGGTCGCGCACCAGTTGCGTCCAGTTCCCCAGCCGCAAGTCCTGTCGCCCCGCCGGAGCCACAATCCGAATCGTTTGCTGCCACAGGGGATCAACTTGATCCGCCACCGTGCCATAGATCCGCACGCCGCGAATTCGGCCATTTTCCGTAGCGTTGAACTGCCACAGTCGCCGACAAATAGCCTGGATAATCGGTTGGCGATCGGCCAGCTCAGGGGCCAGCTCAGGGGCAAGCTCGGTGTCGGCAGTTGTGGACGGCAACGCCACCGCGATCGCCAAGCAGCGGCCATTCAGCCCATCCACCGCCAAAGTCACCCCCAACTGAGTTTCCAGGGGCTGCAACCAGCGGGCCAGGGTTCCGAGATCATTCGTGGGCGGCGCAAAGCGGGCCCGAGTGCTTTCGGCCAGGGACTCCCAGCCATCGCGGGCGGCCAGCCAGGTTTGGGCCAATCGCTGCACCACTTGGCGATCGGGCGATCGCACCGCTTGGCGTTGGTAATAGGCCGTGGAATTCAGACCCGGCCGTTGTTCGAGGGGCACGGACTGCTGCCACAGCAACTCCGCCTGGCCCGCGCGCCGGGCCATGATTCGCACCCCCTCGATCGCCGCCAGGTTCAAGCTATGCAGCCGGTGGCAAATAAACCGCACCAGCCGATCGCGCTCTGGCTCGCCGTCACACTCCACCCACACATCCAACTGACCCGACAGTTGCGAGGAAACGCGCGTCCGAATGCCGTGGGGAACCAAGTAGCGATCGAACCAACTGGCCAAGCTACCCGCATCCCACGTCAACTCCATGCTCCCTGACTCCCCAACTCCGGCCGCGTAAACCATGACCTCTAACTCCTAAACACCGTTCGATCGTGCCCCCATACCCGTTCGTCGTCGTCACCCTCGCCAGATCGTTGAGCAATCACCCGACACCCTTGCCACTCAACCGATTGATGACCCGTTGGGGTGACCAAGATTCACCCATTTCACCCATTTCACCCGTTTCGGCTAGTTGAAAACTGTACAGAAAAGAGTGATTGAGTGATTGTTGGTTGATGTGATTGTTAGTTGATGTGATTGAGGACGTGATTGAGACCAGACGATCACGACGCTATCCAGTGTTGACCGAGGATTCCTCGATCCTGGATTGCCCAGATCCCCAGTCCGAACAATCGGCTACTGGCTCCAGCGCGAGCAATCAATCTGCAAGGCGATCGTGACCCGCATAGATGTCGATCTATGTCGATCTATGTTGGATGACTAGCAAGTTTTGTATTGCGGACTATCATATCCGCCCCCTTTGAAATTGCCAGTAATTACACGCAAAAAATTCAGCGCAAATTCCCCATGGGCGGCAATTTTGCGCTGAATGAGCCATCGATCTAATCGATCTAGTTGGTGAGCTAGCTGGGCGATCGCTCAGGGGGGACTAACCCCTCGCCCCTGGCTCACCGGAACGATCGCGGATGCATCACCAAGTCCATAAACTCTTGGCGCGTCTTGGAATCCTCGGCAAACACCCCGCGCACAGCACTGGTCACCGTCCAAGAACCCGGCTTTTGCACACCCCGCATAGCCATGCACATATGGCTGGCTTCCACCACCACAGCCACTCCCTGGGGTTTCAGCAGCCCTTGGATCGCATCCGCCACCTGGGCCGTTAGCCGTTCCTGGACCTGCAAGCGGCGAGCATACATCTCGCAAATGCGGGCAATTTTGGACAGGCCAATCACGCGCCCGTTGGGAATATACGCCACATGCACCCGCCCAATAATCGGCAGAATGTGGTGTTCGCAGGAGCTAAACAGGTCAATGTCGCGCACCAAGACCATTTCGTTGGCATTTTCATGGAAAACTGCGCCGTTGAGCAGTTCATCCAGGGATTGCCGATAGCCCGAGGTCAGAAATTGCAGGGCCTTCACCACCCGCTTGGGCGTGTCGAGCAGGCCTTCCCGATCGGGATCTTCACCAAGACCAATCAACAGGGTACGGACAGCCTGTTCCATGTCGGCTTGGCTGACACGGGGCGTAGCTTCCGTCGCAATCTCACTGGGGCGCGGGGACTGAATCGAAAGGGTCATAGGAAGGTTCGGCAGTGGGTAGCGTAAATCGAGTTCAGCAATCGAGTTCAGCAATCGAGTGGGACTCTGGTGCAACTCTGTGGGTGCAACTCTGTGGGCGCAACTCTGTGGGTGCAACTCTGCGGGTGCAACTCTGGTCAAGTGCCCCTTCTTGGGGAAACGCTCGCCCATCCTCAAGGTTAGGCGAGCGTGCAGATTGAAGAGATTCAGAGTTTGGGGCGGTGCAAGGGGACTGGCGCGTTAGAGGACCGCAAGTGGCTTGCGAGCCGCTAATGCCCTCAGTCACTGCTCCGAATCGATCGTTTGGAGCGACCAATATCAATGTTGATTCCCACGTAAAATTATAATGATAATCATTATCAAATTGATCATTTTGTCGTAAGTTTTGGGACAGCCTTTGCCAGTGTTTGGAACTGTCCCCTATGACCACTACTGCCCCGGAGCCAATGACTGATCGCCCTTCTGTGCCCCTGGAGCTGATCGATTCCCCCGGCTCAAGCCTTGATCCAGTGGCGATCGCCCCGAGCGATCTCGCGCCCACCGAGGACAATGGCCCGATTGTGGTGCGGCCGCGACGACTGCGGCGATCGGCGACCCTGCGGCGGATGGTGGCCGAAACGGTGCTGACTCCCCAGGATTTGATCTATCCCGTGTTTGTGACGGAGGGTGAGGGTGTGACGGAGGCGATCGCCTCGATGCCCGACTGCTTTCGCTACTCGATCGATCGGCTGATTTCGGAACTGGCGGCGGCCCAAGCTCTGGGCATTGGGGCGATCGCTCTGTTTCCGGCGATCGATCCAGCTTTGAAGGATGCGATCGGCTCCGAATGCACCAACCCCGATGGCTTAATTCCCCGTGCAGTGCGTGCGATTAAGGCGGCGCTCCCGGAACTCTTGATCTTTACGGATGTGGCCCTCGATCCCTACACCACCCATGGTCACGACGGATTGGTGGGCGATCGGGGGCAAATTCTGAACGATGAAACCGTGGCCGTCTTGACCCAACAGGCCTTGGTGCAGGCCGCCGCTGGGGCTGACTTTGTTGCTCCGTCGGACATGATGGACGGTCGTGTGGGTGCAATTCGGCAAGCCCTGGATGCCGCTGGCTTCATTCACACGGGCATTCTGGCTTACACGGCTAAATATGCTTCTGCCTACTACGGGCCGTTCCGCGATGCCCTATCGTCGGCTCCCCAGTTTGGCGACAAAAAAACCTACCAAATGAATCCTGCCAATCGCCGAGAGGCCCTCAAGGAAGCCGATTTGGATATTGCTGAGGGTGCGGATGTGATTATGGTTAAGCCAGCTCTGGCCTACATGGACATCATTTGGCAGCTCAAGGAGCGATCGCAACTCCCGATCGCGGCCTACAACGTGTCGGGTGAGTACGCCATGATCAAAGCCGCCGCGGCCCAGGGGTGGATCGATGAACGGGCGATCGCCTTGGAAACGTTGCTCGGCATGAAGCGGGCCGGAGCCGACTGGATCTTGACCTACCACGCGGTGGCGGCCGCTCGCTGGCTGGCGGGAGGCTAATCAACGGCTAATGACCTGAGAGGGAGGGTGATGATTCTGAAGTCGCCGTTACTGGTGCGATCGCGATCTGACCGGCGCGATCGCCATCATCACCGCTACAGGCGCGATCGCCATTGGCGTAGCCAGTGGCGGGCGCTTTGGCGAATTGGCACAGGAACCCAAGGCCGCAACCCCTGCTTGATCTGGCGGCCGAGGGGAGATTGAGTAAATTGCTTTAGCGGCTGCCGGGAAACCCGATCGCTCGGCTGCTCGATCGCCCGCGCCACCATGGGCAGGGAACCGTGGTGGGGCCAGTAGATCCCAAAGTTAAAGTTGGGGTTGCGGCAAATCTCCACCGCAAAGCCCGCCTGGTTGAGCAGGGCGATCAAGTCTGTTTCCGCAAACATCCGCATTTCGAGATTTAGCCCCGGCCCGCCGTGGAATACCAAGTCCTCAAAGGTTTCCACCTGGCCGGTGCGGGTGGTGTTGTGCAGCACGAAGCGATCGCCCACTGACTCAACGCGGTAATCGTGGAGATTGGGGAAATGCTCGATCGTGCGACCACCCGGCTGCTCGACCTCCGCCACGTAGGGCACGGTGAAGATCATCACCCCACCGGGTTTCAGCAGTTGCCGCGCCTGGGCAAAGGCGATCGCCACGGGTGGTTCGATATGCTCAAACACATCGGACGAAATCACAAAATCCAATTGCCCGAGCCATTCCGAGGGGGGATGGCGAATGTCGAAAAATGGCTCTTGGTGATAGTAGGTGTTGGTGTAGCCCAGCTTTTGCGCTAGGGGAATTGCATAGCCATCCCAGCAGCTCATGCCAATGCCCCTCAGATCGGGTCGGTGTGGAAAATCCGGTAGGGCGATGCTCTGGCCAAACAGGGCGATCGATAAGGCCTCCACCAGCGATCGCATCCGCACGTTCGAGCCGCAATGGAAGCAAGAGGGCGCTTCTCGGTTCAACATCACCACCCGAGTTTGGCAGGGGTGACCACAAACATTGCAGCGATAGTTCAGGAGTCCCGGGCGATCGTCGGGTACAGGGTTTGGCAATCTAGTCATAGGGTTTGAGCAGGCGATCGGGCAGCGCAATCAACGCCCCTTACATCTACCGCACATCTACCGCAAAAGTCGCCCATCCCGTCTCTTAACCTCTTCGACCGGTCAGGGCGATCGGTTTTTCAGTCTGCGATTTCCAATTTTCAGTCTGCGATTTCCCCGTCGCCAACAAAATTTTCCCAGACTCTTGACAAACCCTAAAACCTAGGGCATTCTACTAAAGCGTCAAACGCAAGCAAGGCGCAAGCGGGTGTAGCTCAGTGGTAGAGCGTCACCTTGCCAAGGTGAATGTCGCGCGTTCGAATCGCGTCACCCGCTCTTCAAAAAGCCTCCATCAGATCTTCTGGTGGGGGCTTTCTGCTTAATCTGGCATTCCGGCTGAGTTGTCTGCCATCGACGGATGCCCCATCAACGGGTGTCCCATTAACGGGTATCCCATTAATCGATGGCAACAAGATGCTCTAGCCCCTTCCACGACTATTGGTGCTTTGCCCGTGACCAAAGATACTTCTCAGACATCCTCTCAGAGATCCTCTAAGGCGCTTCCCCCAGCAAAGGCAGCGATCGCCTAGACCGGGCGATCGCCGAAGCCAGCCACTTCCCCTAGGGTGTAGAGTGGGCGGCCCTTGACCTCCTCATAGATGCGGCCCACGTATTCGCCCAAAATGCCGATGCTGACCAGTTGCACTGCGCCCAGAAAGAAAATGGCGATCGCAATGGCTGCAAATCCAGTGACGGGCGATCGGGGCTGCGAAATCCGCCAATAAAACACCAAAGCGCCCATCACGATCGCCATTACCGCCGACAGCAACCCGAGATAAACCGACAGCCGCAGTGGCGCTTTGGAAAAGGACACTAACCCATCGATCGCCAAGCGCACCGACTTGCGGAAGGTATATTTCACGTCACCGGCAAAGCGCGGATCGCGATGGAACTGCACAGCGGTTTGGCGAAATCCCACCCACGATCGCAGGCCGCGAATGTAGCGGTTGCGCTCAGGCATGGCGTTCAGCAAATCCACCACAGCCCGATCGAGCAAACAAAAATCCCCCGTATCGGTGGGAATTTCAATATCAGCTAGTTGTTTCAGCAGCCGATAGAACCCGTAGGCCGTGGCGCGTTTAAACCAGGTTTCCTGTTGGCGCGACACCCGCTGGGCATAGACCACCTGATAGCCCGATCGCCATTGCTCCAGCATCTCGAAGATCAATTCCGGCGGGTCTTGCAAGTCCGCATCCAGAATCACCACCACCTGACCCCGACAGAAATTTAGCCCCGCTGTCACGGCGGTTTGGTGGCCAAAGTTGCGCGCCAAGGAGAGGTAGGAGATGCGCGGATCTTGCCGATGTAACGCTCGGATCAAGGTGAGGGAGCGATCGCGGCTGCCATCGTTGATCAACACCACCTCAAAGGGGCCATCCAACTGTTCACCCACGGCCACCACGCGCCGATAGAGTTCGGCGATCGTTTCCTCTTCGTTGTAGATCGGCACGATCAGCGAATAGCGCGGGGGCATGGTGACAGCATCGGCGACAGGTCGGCCATCAGGATACAGTTTGAAGTTGTCGTGAGGGCAGGTTTTCAACCTGCCTTTACCAGGATCTTGGCAACCAGCCCAGGCCCAGGCCAACGATCGCCCCCACGAGCAATAGTTGCCAAGCCTTCAGCCGAAACCGCAACAGCCCCACCAGCGACCCGCCTAAGAGACCTGTCATCACCAACGTCAACCCGCCGATCGGCCGATCGAGCAGCAGGGCCGCTTGCACCAGGGGAACCGTGACCGCTGCGATCGCCCCCAACACGGCCGGCGAGATGCCCTGTAAAAAAGCCTTCACCCAAGGATTTTGGCGTGATCGCCGTAGCAAGGGAGCTGCCAAGCCGACAAATCCAAAGGAGGGCAAAAAGGCCGCTACCGCCGCAATCAGCGCCCCCAAAATACCCGCCACCTTGTAACCGACGAAGGCCACCGTCAGCAACACCGGCCCCGGCGTGACCTGCCCGATCGCCACCCCATGCAAAAACTCCGATCGGGTCAGCCAGCCAAACCGCTGCACCACTTCCAACTCCAGCAACGGCACGATCGTTAGCCCACCGCCAAACACCAACGTCCCCGCCCGCAAAAAGAACCAAGCCAGGGGGCCGCCATAGGTTCCCATTCGCTCCCAGCCCCAGAGACTGGCGGCGGCTAGCGGTTCTGGCGACAGGGTGGCGATGAGGGGGCTGGCCAGCCCGATCGGGGCGATCGCCCGCAGCCGCCCCAGCCCCGGGCCAAACCAGCACATGCCCGCTAACCCCGCCAACACAAACAGCCCCAGAACGCCGAAGTTGCTGTAGCGCAGGGCCAGAAAGGTGATCAGGGCGATCGTCCAGCGGGGCAGGGCATTGGGGCCACCAGCCAGTAATTTGCGCCCCAGGGTCCAACAAAAGGCCAGGACGATCGCCACCACCACCGGCGATAGACCCAAAAACAGGGCGGACACCGCTGGCAGCGTCCCGTAGCGGAAATAGGCCCAAGCCAGGGCCACCACCATCAGCCAAGCGGGTGTGATGAAACAGAGGCCGGCCACCAGTGCCCCTACCCAGCCGGCCCGACAGTAGCCGATGTAGATGCCCAGTTGGGTGGAAGCGGGGCCGGGCAGCATTTCGCAAACGGCAATCCCTTCGGTTAGTTCTTCGGCCGTCAGCCAGCCCCGCTGGGCCACCACAGCTTCGTTCATCAGGGCCATGTGGGCTTGGGGGCCACCGAAGCCAGTGCAGCCCAACCGCCAAAACAGGGCCGCCAATTCTCGCAGGCGATCGCGCCAGTCTGGATTGCTGAAGTTTTTGAGCACCGGCCGCCCCTCCTCGATCGCTGACAAATCTTGTGGGTTGTTGTTGAGCCTAGCGAATGGCGCGCCCCAATCCAGGTACTTTGGCTAACCAAGCCCGACCAAAGTTTGATAGGTTTTGCTGATGGTTGTTGCGCCCAAACCGGGGATCGCTCAACCCATTCCTTTATCCATCCTGTTATGACCGTTGTTGCTGGCGATCGCTTCTACACGGCCGATGTGTTTACGGGCCAAGCCTTTGGCGGAAATCCGCTGGCAGTGTTTCCCCAGGCGGCGGCCATTTCGCCCGATCGAATGCAGGCGATCGCCCGGGAATTGAATCTCTCAGAAACCGTATTTGTGTTACCGCCAGAAACAGCCACCGGCACGCGCCGCCTTCGCATCTTCACGCCGGCCAGTGAGATTCCCTTTGCGGGCCATCCCACGGTGGGTACAGCTTTCGTGTTGGCGGCGATCGGGGAATTGTCGCTCACGGGCGACACCACGGCGATCGTCTTGGAAGAAGGCGTGGGCCCTGTGCCGGTCACGATCTATGCCCAAGGCGATCGGCCCGTTGCCAGTGAGTTAGAGGCGGCCCAGCGGCCGCTGGTGCAGCCGATCTCCCGATCGCTGGCGGAATTGGGGGCGATCGTCGGGCTGACGGCGGCGGAGCTAACGGTTCCCGGCTGGCAACCGGCGACGGCTTCCTGTGGCTTGCCCTTTTCGGTGATTCCCGTGCGAGATTTGGCGGCCCTGGCGGCGGCTCGGCTGGACTTGGGGCAATGGGAACAAACCCTCGCCAGCAGCGCAGCACCCCAGGTTTACTTGGTGGCCGGCTTGGGCAGCGATCGACTCACCGTGCGGATGTTTGCCCCGGCCTTGGGGATTGCCGAAGACCCAGCCACTGGCTCGGCGGCGGCGGCTCTGGGGGGCTATTTGGTGGCGGGGCGATCGCTCCCCGATGGCGAACATCAATGGGCGATCGAGCAAGGAGCCGCGATCCAGCGGCCCAGTGAATTAACCGTGCGCGTCAACCTGACCGATGGGCAAGTCGATCGGGTGCGGGTGGGTGGCCGTTCTGTGTTGATGTCTGAAGGGGTGATTTATTCGTAACGTTGCGACAGCCTACGGGAGCGGCTGCCTTAATTCGCTGGGTCAACGTTGCGAGTCAGCCATCGTAACAAGGGGCTTAAGCCCCTTGCTGCCTAACGATTGGGTAACGGCAACAGTCATTTGCACTGACCTATCTAAAGCAGCTTGCTGCGCTATTACTGGGGCGGCAAATAGCCCAAGGCTTGCAATTGGCTCAGAATCTGCTCAACACAAGCGGGCAGCTCATCGCGATCAGTGCGGCATTCCACCTCGGCCCGTTCAGGGGCTTCGTAGGGGTCATCAATGCCCGTAAACCCACGAATCATCCCGGCGCGGGCCTTAGCATACAGGCCTTTCACGTCCCGCGATTCACAGACCGCTAGGGGCGCGTTCACATAGACTTCCACGAACCGTTCGATCATCGATCGCACCTCTCGCCGCACCTCGCGATAGGGCGAAATGGCCGAGACGATCGTATAGACCCCATTGCGGGCCAGCAGTTGCGCCACAAACCCGATCCGGCGGATGTTTTCGTCGCGGTCTTCTTTGCTAAAGCCCAAGCCCTTGCTCAGATATTGCCGCACCAGATCGCCGTCCAGCACTTCCACCGGCAACCCGCGCGATCGCAGGGTTTCGGCCAGGGCCTGGGCGATCGTGGTTTTGCCAGCGCCACTCAGGCCCGTCAGCCAAATCGTCGCCCCAAGAGCTGACCTAAAAGCTGACTCGGAAGCTGACCTAGAAACAGAGAGGGGGGCATCCATGGGCAAACCGAGAATGGGACCAGCAAACCATTGCAGACCGCCCAGCGGCCCGTCAAGAGCAGGCGATCGAGCGGGTCTTTGGGAACCAATCTTGCTCCTACTCGGCTGGGCGATCCTCAGCTCCCGCAGAATCGGCACTGGCAGCGCCGCCTTCATTCGCATTGCCCTGCAAATCTGGGAGATAGTCAGGGCGATCGCGGCCCTCCCAACCAGCCGGCCGCTTGGAGTTATACCAAGCCAGAGAGCCGATCGACACTGCTGCAATGAAGCCCACCACATAAACCGCCGTGAAAGCCCAGGGGAAAGCGGGCTTAAACGTCGTAGGGACTTCCAACAGCAGGGCCGTGGCAAGGGCCATCGCAGTCAGGGGATTGGACGGGAGCAGGGACAGGAGCGCTAGGGACATGGAGACAACCCACTAACAAGGACAAGGACAATCAAAAAAACAAGGCAAGCAAAAACCGGACAGGTCAAACAAGGGCGATCGCCAACACCGATAGACCCCCAGACGGGCCTTGCACTGGTTTAGCAATCTCAGCACCAGGGCTAGGGTGTGTCGTCATGTCTACCGCAATCCTGACTCCACCATTTGTGGATCGTGGGAAGGGGCTAAAGCCCTTTGTTACGGTCTTTGGGGCCCTTGTTACACCAATTTCGTCAATTGACGCTACTCAAGATTCTCGTCTGACAAGGGTTTCAGCGCAGGATTTGTAGCATTAACCATCGAAATTGGTATGACAACTATTGCGCCATGGAACACCAGGCGTTGCCGCTTGACTCCGGGAAATGACGACAGCCCCATGGCTCGCACTGTTAAGCCGATTTTAAAAAATTGTAATGGCGATCGCCCCCTAGGGCGTGCCGTCACCACTGCTGGGTGGAGCAACCGGGGGCGGTGGGGCAACTGGGGGGGGCGGCGGGGCCACGGGAGCCGGTGGAGCCACAGGAGCGGGCGGCGGGGCCACGGGCGTTGTTCTCTCGCTGCCACCGCTGCGGCTGGGGGATTCGCTGGCCCGGCTGGGCCGCTCACGGGGCCGCGATCGCAACTCAGATCCTTCGGTGCCATTACCGCTGTCAGGGCGCGATCGCCGCGTTTCACCCTCAGACTGGGGAGACTGCTCACTGCTCGATCGCTTCCTGGGTCTCTCAGTCTCGTTGGTGGGCTTGTCGTCATCCTCATCCTGTTGACGCGACTTCAGCTCGTCATCGGAAATCGCCTGACCTTCTTGGGAATTGCGATTCGATCGCTTCTTGGGCTGGAACTTCCGCCCCGACAAGCTGGGCAACTTATCAAACACCTCGACTTTGAACCCCTTGACCGCCTCCTTCATGAAGTCATGCCAAGTGGCCGCCGCCGCCGCGCTGGCCCCATAGGTCGGCCCATTGTTGTCGTTGCCCAGCCACACTCCCACCACCAATTGGGGGATAAACCCGATGAACCAGAGGTCACGGGCCTTGTCCGACGTGCCGGTTTTGCCCGCCACGGGCCGGCCCTTGAGAGCAGCAGGCGCGCCGGTTCCGTCGTTGACCACCTGTTGCAACATCCAGTTGATGATGGCGCTGTCGGTGACGCTCAAGGCCACGGTGGGTGTGGTTTTGGCTTCATAGATCACCTGGCCCCGGCGATCGCGCACCCGCCGAATGCCGTGGGCCGGCACATGCTTGCCCTTTGCCGCCAGAGTGCCATAGGCCGAAGTCAGCTCCAGCAAATTCAGTTCCCAAGCCCCCAGAGCTAAGGAGTAGGTGGGTTTCAGTTCCGATTGAATGCCCATTTTTTTGGCGAGTTCAATCACGTTCTCGCGCCCCACGTCCAGCATCACTTTCAGGGCTACGATGTTCACCGATTTGGTCAAGGCGCTGGTGGCCGACTGCCAACCCGAAAACTTGCCGCTAAAGTTTTTGGGTTCATAGCCCCCAATGCGGAAGGGAGCATCGGCATAGCCTGCATAGGGTGACATCCCCGCTTGGATAGCAGCCGCATAAACAAAGGTTTTGAAGGTGGAGCCGGGCTGGCGCTTGGCCTGGGTGACGCGGTTGTATTGGTTGCCTGCAAAGTCTGTGTTGCCGCCGCCAACCATGGCGCGAATTTCGCCGGTGCGGGGGTCGATCGCCACCATTGCGCCCTGGGAAAAGCGTTGCGATCGCCCCCGTTCCGCCACGGTTTTTTGGACGGCACGGGTAGCAAGATCTTGCCAAGACGGTTGCAGGGTTGTTTCCACCGTCAGCCCGCCCCGTTCGATCGCCTCTGGTGAAAGGTGCTTGGGCAGCTCTTGGAGAATATAGGACGTGAAGTAGGGTGCGCTGACAATCAGACGACGCGGGGTTTTCTGGTTGAGGATGATCGGCTTGGCCTGGGCAGCCTCCGCCTCATTGGGACTCAGGAATCCGGCCACCACCATTCGATCGAGCACAATATCCCGACGATCTTTGGTGATCTCGGGGTTTACCAGGGGCGAGAAATAGCTAGGGGCAGGAGCCAAGCAGGCCAAGGTGGCCATTTCCTCCACCGTTAACTGATTCAGCCCCTTGCCGAAATAGACCCAAGCCGCATCCGAAACCCCATAGGCCCCCGAGCCGAGGTAGACCAAGTTCAGATAGCTTTCGGCGATTTGGTCTTTGGTGAGCGATCGCTCAATCTTGGCCGCGAGGACTGCTTCCCGGAGTTTGCGAGTGGCGCTGCGTTCTTGGTTCAAAAAAACAATCCGCGCCAACTGCTGGGTGATCGTGCTGCCCCCTTCCACAACATCCCCCGCTAGCAGGTTAGTCCAGCTAGCCCGCAGGATTCCTACAATATCGATGCCGTCATGTTCATAGAACCGCCGATCCTCTGCCGACATGAAGGCTTGCAGCAATTGCTTGGGGATGCGCTGGAGGGGCGTTTTCTCGCGGGTGGCGGGGCCTTGCTGCTGCAAGATTGTGCCATCGGCTGCAATGATCGAGATCGTGCCATCGCGGGAAAAGGTAAAAACCTCTTGGGCCGAGGGCAGGGTATCTTCAAAGGCTTTGAACGATCGCCAGCCGGCCCATCCGAGGGCAACGCTGCCACCGAGACAACCTGCCCCAATGCCAATGGCCCACCAAGACCAAGCGGAGGCAGGGCGATCGCCGGGGGATTGGGGCGATCGTTGGGAGCGTTGTCGGGCCCGTTCTAGCCAACTCAGTCGAGGAATGGGAACCGTCTGAATCGGAGGGGTTGAAGACTGGGGCGATGATGCCTCACCATCTGTCCCCACGGGCAGCGGCCCATCGCTGCTGTGCTGATTGGGCGGTAGATCTGTAAATCCCGAATCTGATTGACTCACAGCTGCTCCTCATCGCTGGCCCGTCGGTGCCGTGGCGGGGGTGGGGCCCGTCGGTTGGCAAATAACTTAACATGATGGATCACGCATCTAAACCCAAACGGGGCGCGATTACGGTTTAGGTGCGGATTTGGCAGGATTTTTGAGCGAGCGATCCCGAGGATAATTCTAAATCTAAACCAAAGATCTCCCGCACGATCGCGCGGGTAGATTGGGCGGCTGTTGTCCGTCGCCTATGGGTCTTGTCTGGATCTGCCGTTTCCTGGGGGGTGGGGGTGAGATCGTAAGCTGGGGTGTTGGGTGCTGGGGGGTCTGAGTTAATCCCTCGGTAGCACAGGCGATCGACTACAACGGATCTAGGCAATCTAAGCAATTGCTGGCATGTCGCCTGGGCTGTGTGGGCGATCGCCCGGCCTGCTTCTAATGCAAGCGGCGCTCAACGCCTGATTTGTCCCCCTAGACGTTCTACCCCTAGATAACGGTTTGCCATGAGTGATGTTGTGAATGGATTGCTAGCGGATGCACCTGACTTGCACCCCGATGACTATGTGGTGCTGGGATTAGCAACTTGTTTTCTCAAGGAAGAGGGAGAAGTCCAAGAACTGGAGTTGATTGAACCGATTCCGTCAGCGGCGCTCGAAACGATTGTGCAAGGCATTCCTACCTCCTACCGCACGGCGATCGCCCTGCCGATCGCCACGGTACTGAG
Source organism: Oscillatoriales cyanobacterium (assembly GCA_004292515.1). GTDB lineage: Bacteria > Cyanobacteriota > Cyanobacteriia > CACIAM-69d > CACIAM-69d > CACIAM-69d. The sequence goes on along the minus strand of RDXB01000037.1, from coordinate 46,290 downwards.
CCAAGCGGAGGCGGCTCAACTGCCGGAGTTGTTTCCTGCCACGGCCCATTGGTGTGTTGATTGGCAACAACGGGCGATCGCGGCCACTCGGACTTACAAAAGCCGCCCCACAGCCCAGCAACACGTTCCCCTAGGCGGTCAGCGCCAGGATTTTAACTACTCTACGGAACGCAAACGGGTGTTGAATGCCAACAGCGTGGTTCGCCCCGAGGACAATGTGAAACAACACGCCTATACCCATCAGGTGTTGTAGCCATTAGACCCAACCAGCTAGTTCTGCTCGGCTCCTGCGTCGATGATGTCCGGTACGTCCTCAGACAGGTCAGCGCCATCGGGCCGATCGAGACTGTCTTCGCTGGTATCCTCCGGCGGCACGAGGGCCACGGCGGCGATCGTGTCACCCACAATCCGCTGCACCATCACGCCCGTAGCCCCCCGCGACTGAATCGGAATCGCGTTCACCGACTGCCGCACAATGGTGGCGCGCTTGGTGGCGATCGTAATTTCGTCAGCATCGTTCACCACCAACAGCCCAGCCAGGGAATCATCAATCCCCTTGGCCGACTTGAACTTGGTGGCGATTTTGCCCTTGGTCGCCCGGTTGTAGAGCTTGAATTGCTCCACGGGGACGCGCTTGCCGTAGCCCCGCGCCGTAATTACCAAGACCCAGGGGCCGGGGCTGCTGGTTTCGGTGGCTTCATCGAGCAGCTCATCGGTGGGTTCTTCGATCGGCTCTTCGATCGGCTCATTGTCTTCGGTTCCTTCGTCGCTGGCTTGGCCCACCAGGGAGACGATCGCCGCCGGTAAAATGTCGATCGCCACCAGCTCGTCCCCTTGTTTGAGGCTCATGGCCCGCACGCCGCGCGCCGTCCGCCCCAGGGGTCGCAGTTGGTTGCGGTCGGCCCGGAAGTGAATCGCCATGCCTGATCGCGAGCCGATCAAAATGCTGTCTTCATCACGGGTCAGGCGTACCCACCGCAGTTGGTCGCGCTCTTCTAGGGAGATCGCAATCAGCCCGTTGGCGCGGATATTGCCAAAGGCTGAGAGCACGGTTTTTTTGATGTAGCCCTGTTGGGTCAACATCACCAGGTAGAGGTCTTCCGAGAATTCCGACACGGCGATCACCGAGGTGATTTTTTCGTCGTGGGGAATTGGCAGCAACTGGACGATCGCCGTGCCCCGGGCCGCGCGGGAGCTGGCGGGAATTTGGTAAGCGCTGAGGGCATAGACCACGCCCCGATCGCTGAAGAACAAGACCCGATCGCGATCGCAGCAAGTGAGAAAATGCTGCACCTCGTCGTCGTCCTTCATCTTCGCGCCGGTTTTGCCCCGCGTGGCCCGGTTTTGGGTCTCAAAGGTGCTGACGGGCATTCGTTTGATATAGCCCTGCTCCGTAATCACGATCGTGGCGCGATCGTTGGCGATCAGGTCAATTTCTTCCAGTTGGGCACTGTCGCGGGAAATCGTGGTGCGGCGCGGTGTGGCAAAGCGTGCTTTCAGATTACTGACTTCTTCTTCAATAATTGTCAGCACTCGATCGCGCCGAGCCAAGATATCTTGCAGGTCAGCAATCTTAGTTTGTAATTCCTGGTGTTCTTGGTCAATTTTGTCTGCTTCGAGAGCCGTCAGCCGCCGCAATTGCATTTGCAAAATTGCATCGGACTGGGCTTCCGACAGGCTGTAATCGCTGATCAGCCCTTGCTTGGCGGTGGGCGTGTCGGCAGCGCTGCGAATCAGAGCAATGATCGCATCCAGGTTGCCCATCGCAATTAAGTAGCCTTGCAGGATGTGGTCGCGCTCTTCTGCTTTTCGCAGTTCGTAGCGGGTGCGCCGTTCGATCGCCTCCACCCGGAAATCCAAAAAGACCTGCAAAAATTCCTTCAGGGTCAGGGTGCGCGGCTCACCGTTCACCAGCGCCAACATATTCGCGCCAAAGTTCGCTTGAATCGGCGTGTGCTTGTAGAGATTGTTCAGCACCACTTGGGCGCGCGCATCCCGTTTCAGCTCAATCACGATTCGCATCCCGTCGCGATCGCTCTCGTCCCGAATGTCGGAAATCCCCTCTAGTTTCTTGTCGTTGACCAGCTCGGCGATCCGCTCAATCAGCGCTGCCTTGTTGGTTTGGTAGGGCAGTTCCGTGATGATGATTGCCTCGCGATCGGGTGCGCCGCGCCGTTCGATCGTCTCCACACTCGCCACGCCGCGCATCGTAATCGAGCCACGCCCGGTTAGATACGCCTCCCGAATCCCCGACGTACCAAAAATCTGCGCCCCCGTCGGGAAGTCTGGCCCCGGAATCCAGCGCATCAACTCCTGATTGGTAATTTCAGGGGCATGGATCAGCGCGCACAGCCCATCGACCAACTCACCCAGATTGTGGGGTGGAATATTGGTAGCCATCCCCACCGCAATTCCCGAGGAACCATTCAGCAACAACTGCGGCAACCGGGCCGGCATCACCGTCGGTTCTTGCTGGGAGCCGTCGAAGTTGTCGATGAAATCAACGGTTTCCGACTCAATATCTTGCAGCAGTGACTCACTGGTGAGGGCTTGCAGCCGACATTCCGTGTACCGCATGGCGGCGGGTGGGTCGTTGTCGATCGAGCCAAAGTTCCCGTGACCATTGATCAGCGGGTGGCGCATCGAAAAATCCTGAGCCATCCGCACCAGCGCGTCATAGACCGCCGTGTCGCCGTGGGGGTGATATTTCCCCAGCACTTCCCCCACCACCCGGGCGCACTTGCGGAAGGGGCGATCGGCCGCCAACCCCAGCTCATGCATGGCGTAGAGAATCCGGCGGTGTACCGGCTTCAGACCGTCGCGGGCATCCGGCAGCGCCCGCCCCACAATCACGCTCATGGCGTATTCCAGGTACGATCGCGACATCTCCTGGCGTAGGTCGGTCATGATAATCCGGTTGTCGGCGGTACTCATAAGATTCGGGTGCAGAACGTGCCTGAAAATTTATGGCCTAAAAACCAGTGCCTAAAAACGACATGACCCCAAGCGAAAGACTCAATGGGCGATCGGCCCGGCTTCCCTTGGGGGTCAACTACGCATCAACGACTGGTGGATTTAGGAAACATCACGGGGGGCGATCGCCCGGAACTGGGGGCGCATTGCCGGGGTCAACGGGGGGGGTGACGACCGGGCCAAATTGCCGCCAACATTGAGCTTGCAGCACCTCATTCTATCACGCGGCTCGATCGCCCCCCGTCGATCGCCCCCCGTCGATCCCCCCCTGTCGATCGCCACCAAACCATGACCGGGTAGTGCCGTCATTGACCGTCATTGAGTAATGATGGATGGGCGAAAGCCCTGCCACACCAGCAATTTTTCGCCAAAAATCATTACCTCACAGGCAATGCCCTACTTTCAGCCGCTGGTCAACGGCGAAATCACCTCAATCCCCTGACGGAAGCGGCACTTGCTTGATGTCAAAGGGCAAGTTCAAATCATCGGGCAAGCTTTGCTGTGCTTGTTTCAACCACCTCAAAACTTGCTTCCGTGCCCCGCTCAGGGGTTTTTTCGTAGGTTGGGCCGGTTCTACGGCGGCGCTCGGTTCCGAGGCTGGTTCGATCGCTGGTTCCAAAACGGAGGCCGCTGCTGGTGCGATCGGCTGTTCGATCGCGGCTGGCGCGGTCACTGGCGCGGTCACTGGCTCCGGTTCGATCGCCGGTTCTACCGGAGCGGGGGCAGGTTTCGGGCTAGCGACTGGCCCGGTTTCCTCCACCGACTCCGGCTCGTCCACCGGCTCTGGCTCAACGGCGGGGGCTGTCTCCGGGCTAGTGATCGGCTCTGGCAAGTCGCTGGCCTGCTCACTGGCTAGAGGCTCACTGGCTAGAGGCTCACTGGCTAGAGGCTCAGTGGTCAGCTCAATGGGCGCATCCTGAGTCTCTTCTCGCGGATCACTTGCTGGCTGATCACTCACTGGCTCTTCGGTTACTGGCTGATCACTTGCTGGATCTTCGGTCGATGCCTCCGTTGCCACCGGAGCCTCAATGGATTCGCTAGTGGTGGCTGGGCTAGACGGGTTGACCGCCCCGTTGATTTCAGCGGGTGAGATCGCCTCATCCTCTCCACTGGCAGCGGGTTCAGCGATCGGTTCAGCTTCGGTTTCCGGCTCCGTCGGTAACTCCACAGCGGCTGCTGGGGTTGCTTCCGTTGTTGTGGTCGTAGGTTCCGGGGCGATTGGTTCAACTGGTTCTGGAGTCGGCTCTGGAGTCGGTTCTGGAGTCGGCTCTGGAGTTGGTTCCGGTTCCAACACCGGCAGCTCATAGTTCGGGTCGATCATCGCCTGGGCTTCGGCTTCCGACAGATCTCCTTTAATTAGGCGATCGATCGTGCTGGACTGTTTGGGGTCAAACTCCACCAGCGCCACCGACTCGTTGAATGCATTAGCGATCGGCTCGCCGCGATCGTCAATCAACTCCAACTTCACCCAATTGGTGCCCCGTCGGAATCCTTTTAAATAGATCGACTGCCAATCATCCAGCACGAAGCTATCACCATTAATCGTGGCGCGAATTTTCCAGTCCCGAATCTCGTCATCATCCCGCTCACGGGCCAGCAGGTGCAGCGGCGCATTCGTTAAATAGAAGTCCAGCAACACCGGCTCCGTTCCCACCGTCCCCATCGGCTGGTTATAGGTCAACAGCGGTTGGTTGAGATCGGGGGCGCGATCGCGCGTTTTGGCAAACACATGAAACGTACTTTGGGCAAAGGCTCCGTCATTTTTGAAGCTCTCATGCCAGGGACGTTCGGCAAAGGCGCGGATGGTGTGGGTTCCGGGCGTAAGGTCTTTGAGGTCGATCGCCTCGTTCTCGTCAAACACCTCAGCCACCGGGCGATCGTCCAGCATCACCGTCACGTGGGGGCCCGCCGCCAACCCCTCATCCTTAAATAGGGGCAAATCGCGCACCCGCAACTGCACCATCACCTCAGTCTGGGTCACCAGCTCATCGGGTCGAGGCGCAATGATTTCCACCTGCGGCTGGTAGCGATCAAGATCCCGATTCAGGCGCTGTACTAGCACCGGGGGCGCAACCTCCGCGATCGCCCCCACCAATTTGCCAGGACTGGGCTTGGCAGTAGCCACCGTCGTTAGCGAAACCGGTTCCTTGGCACAGCCCGCGATCGCCACCAGCGATCCCCACAGCAACACCACCCCACCCCAGGCGATCGCCCCTCGCAGCCTCCGACCCAGCATCCCCAGCCAGCCCATATCGCCACCTCTAATAGCCGAATAACCCTACAAAGCCCGATCTAAAGCCAATCTGAAATCGAGTCCAGTGTATCCGAGAAGCACGGCCCCGCCGCTGTTTGCCGCTTTCAGCACAAAGAATCAGAAAACCAGACTCAGATTCTTTGTAATTCTTAATAAAAAGGTTTGCAAATTTTATAAACCTAACTTTCTGGATCTTGCTGCCAAATGAAAATGCCCAAATGCCGCATCCCACCGGGCTTTACGGATTTTGAAATATTGTTAACCCGCCCCAGTCCATTCAAAGGCCACGTCTATAATCTTCAAGAGAGAAGCCACCCCGGTCGTTCACCGCGAGCTAGATGCGACGGGAATTCCAGACAATCTGGCTGTGATGCGTGCTCCGATCCCCGCTACCCAAGCCTTGATCGCCACCATCACTTACCCGCTGTACCCCCCCGTTTGGGGCGCTGCGAAGGCCAGCCGGGTGGATAGTCCTCGTTTCCTGTCTTGAGAGAGGAGAATCTCGATGACGATTAGCCCTCCAGAGCGAGAGGCAAAAGTCAAGGTTTCGGTTGACAAGAACCCGGTTCCGACTTCTTTCGAGAAGTGGGGCAAGCCGGGTCACTTTGACCGCACCTTGGCTCGGGGTCCCAAGACGACGACTTGGATCTGGAACCTCCACGCCGACGCTCACGATTTTGATAGTCATACCAGCGACTTAGAAGACGTTTCGCGCAAAATTTTTAGCGCTCACTTCGGTCACTTGGCCGTGGTCTTCGTTTGGTTAAGCGGCATGTACTTCCACGGTGCACGCTTCTCGAACTACGAAGGCTGGTTGAGCGATCCGACTCATATCAAACCCAGCGCTCAAGTGGTTTGGCCGATCGTCGGTCAAGAAATCCTCAACGGCGACGTGGGCGGTGGATTCCACGGTATTCAAATCACCTCCGGTCTCTTCCAAATGTGGCGGGCCGCCGGTTTCACCAATGGCGATCAACTCTATGTGACCGCGATCGGTGGGCTGGTGATGGCTGCTCTGATGTTGTTTGCTGGCTGGTTCCACTACCACAAGGCAGCACCCAAACTGGAATGGTTCCAAAACGTCGAATCGATGATGAACCACCACCTGGCAGGTTTGCTGGGTCTGGGCTGCCTGAGCTGGGCCGGTCACCAAATTCACGTCGCACTACCCATCAACCAACTACTGGATTCGGGTGTGGCGCTGAAGGATATTCCGCTGCCCCACGAATTCATCCTCAATAAGGATCTGATGGCGGAGATCTACCCGAGCTTTGCTCAGGGTCTGACCCCCTTCTTCACGCTCAACTGGGGCGCTTACGCCGATTTCCTCACCTTCAAGGGCGGTCTAAACCCCGTCACTGGCGGTCTGTGGCTGTCGGATACGGCTCACCACCACCTGGCTTTGGCTGTGCTCTTCATCGTGGCTGGTCACATGTACCGCACGAACTGGGGCATTGGTCATTCCATGAAGGAAATTCTGGAAGCCCACAAGGGTCCCTACACTGGGCAAGGTCATAAGGGTCTCTATGAAATCCTGACCACCTCTTGGCACGCCCAATTGTCCCTGAACTTGGCTTTGCTGGGTTCGTTGACGATTGTGATCGCGCACCATATGTACGCGATGCCGCCCTACCCCTACATTGCGACGGATTACCCGACGCAGATCTCGCTGTTCACCCACCACATGTGGATTGGCGCGTTCTGCATTGTGGGTGCTGGCGCTCACGCTGCGATCTTCATGGTTCGTGACTACGATCCGGCGAAGAACGTGGACAACCTGCTCGATCGCGTGATTCGTCACCGCGATGCGATCATCTCGCACCTGAACTGGGTCTGTATTTTCCTGGGCTTCCACAGCTTCGGTCTCTACATCCACAACGACACGATGCGTGCCTTGGGTCGTCCCCAAGATATGTTCTCGGATACGGGTATCCAACTGCAGCCAGTATTTGCCCAATGGGTGCAAAACCTGCACGCTCTGGCTCCCGGTAACACCGCTCCCAATGCCCTCGAAATCGTTAGCCATGCTTTTGGCGGCGGTGTCGTGGCGGTGGGTGGCAAAGTGGCCATGATGCCGATCGCCCTGGGCACGGCTGACTTCATGGTTCACCACATCCACGCTTTCACGATTCACGTGACGGTGTTGATCCTCCTGAAGGGTGTGCTGTATGCGCGTTCGTCGCGTTTGGTCCCCGATAAGGCTAATCTCGGCTTCCGGTTCCCCTGCGACGGCCCCGGCCGTGGTGGCACTTGCCAAGTTTCGGGTTGGGATCACGTGTTCCTCGGCCTGTTCTGGATGTACAACTCCCTGTCGATCGTGATTTTCCACTTCTCGTGGAAGATGCAGTCGGACGTGTGGGGCACGGTCAACCCCGATGGGTCGGTCGCGCACATCACGGCGGGTAACTTCGCCCAGAGCGCTATCACCATCAACGGTTGGCTGCGTGACTTCCTGTGGGCCCAAGCATCGCAGGTGATCACGTCCTACGGTTCGGCTCTGTCGGCCTATGGTCTGCTGTTCCTGGGTGCTCACTTTGTGTGGGCGTTCAGCTTGATGTTCCTGTTCAGCGGTCGCGGCTACTGGCAAGAACTGATTGAATCGATCGTGTGGGCCCACAACAAGCTGAAGGTGGCTCCGGCAATCCAACCTCGCGCTCTGAGCATCACTCAGGGTCGTGCAGTGGGTGTTGCTCACTACCTACTTGGCGGCATTGTGACCACTTGGTCATTCTTCCTGGCTCGCATCATTGCGGTCAGCGGCTAGCTAATCCCTTTAGCCCCGGATTGCATCTGAGGTCGTCTTCCGACCTCGGCAACGAGGATTAAGACAAAAACAGGACTTATGGCAACCAAATTCCCCAAATTTAGCCAGGATCTCGCCGCCGATCCCACGACGCGGCGGATCTGGTACGGGATTGCCACAGCCCACGATTTTGAAAGCCACGACGGCATGACGGAAGAAAATCTTTATCAAAAGATTTTCGCCTCGCACTTCGGTCACCTGGCAATCATCTTCCTGTGGACTTCGGGCAACCTGTTCCATGTGGCCTGGCAAGGCAACTTTGAGCAGTGGACGAAAGACCCCCTGAACGTGCGTCCGATCGCCCACGCGATTTGGGATCCGCACTTCGGCCAAGCCGCCGTTGATGCGTTTACCCAAGCGGGTGCTTCGGGCCCTGTGAACATTGCGTTCTCAGGTGTGTATCACTGGTGGTACACGATCGGGATGCGCACCGTTGGCGACCTGTACCAAGGTGCTGTGTTCCTGCTGGTGTTGGCAGCGCTGATGCTGTTCGCTGGCTGGCTGCACCTGCAACCCAAGTTCCGCCCCAGTCTCTCTTGGTTTAAGAACGCCGAATCGCGCCTGAACCACCACTTGGCTGGTCTGTTCGGTGTTTCTTCGCTGGCTTGGACGGGTCACTTGGTGCACGTGGCGATTCCCGAATCGCGCGGTGTGCATGTGGGTTGGGACAACTTCCTGTCGGTGGCTCCTCACCCGGCTGGTTTGGCTCCTTTCTTCACCGGCAACTGGGGTGTTTACGCTGAGAACCCCGACACGGCTGGCCACATTTTTGGGACGGCCCAAGGTGCGGGTACGGCGATTCTGACCTTCTTGGGTGGTTTCCATCCCCAGACAGAATCCCTGTGGTTGACCGATATGGCTCACCACCACCTGGCGATCGCGGTGTTGTTCATCGTCGCCGGTCATATGTACCGCACCAATTTTGGGATCGGTCACAGCATCAAGGAAATCCTGGAAGCGCACAAGCCGCCCTCGGGCAAGCTGGGTGCTGGTCACAAGGGTTTGTTTGATACGCTGAACAACTCGCTGCACTTCCAACTGGCTCTGGCCCTGGCTTCGCTGGGTGTTGTGACCTCGTTGGTGGCTCAGCACATGTACTCGATGCCGCCCTACGCTTTCATTGCGAAGGACTTCACGACCCAAGCTGCGCTGTTTACTCACCACGAGTACATTGCTGGCTTCATCATGGTCGGCGCGTTTGCCCACGGTGCAATCTTCCTGGTGCGTGACTACGATCCCGCCCAGAACAAGAACAACGTGCTCGATCGCGTGCTCCAGCACAAAGAAGCGATCATCTCGCACCTGAGCTGGGTCTCGCTGTTCCTGGGTTTCCACACCCTGGGTCTGTATGTTCACAACGATGTGGTTGTGGCTTTCGGTACGCCTGAGAAGCAAATCCTGATCGAACCCGTTTTCGCTCAATGGATTCAAGCGGCTCACGGTAAGTTGCTCTACGGCTTCGATACGCTGCTGTCGAACCCCGATAGCTTGGCGGCGACGGCTTGGCCGAACAACGGTGATGTGTGGCTGCCCGGTTGGTTGGAAGCGATCAACAGCAACGCCAACTCCTTGTTCCTGACGATCGGCCCTGGCGACTTCTTGGTGCACCACGCGATCGCCCTGGGTCTGCACACCACCACCTTGATCTTGGTCAAGGGTGCGTTGGATGCCCGTGGCTCTAAGCTGATGCCCGACAAGAAGGACTTCGGTTACAGCTTCCCTTGCGACGGTCCCGGCCGTGGCGGTACTTGCGACATCTCGGCTTGGGATGCGTTCTACCTGGCCATGTTCTGGATGCTGAACACGATCGGCTGGATCACCTTCTACTGGCACTGGAAGCACCTGTGCGTGTGGCAAGGCAATGTGGCTCAATTCAATGAGTCCTCGACCTACCTGATGGGCTGGTTCCGCGATTACCTGTGGCTGAACTCGTCGCAGTTGATCAACGGCTACAACCCCTACGGCATGAATAACCTCGCCGTTTGGAGCTGGATGTTCCTGTTCGGTCACCTGATCTGGGCAACGGGCTTCATGTTCCTGATTAGCTGGCGTGGTTACTGGCAAGAACTGATCGAAACCCTGGTTTGGGCGCATGAGCGCACTCCGCTGGCGAACCTGGTTCGCTGGAAGGACAAGCCGGTGGCCCTGTCGATCGTGCAAGCTCGCTTGGTTGGTTTGGCCCACTTCACCGTTGGCTACTTCGTGACCTACGCGGCCTTCTTGATCGCCTCGACCTCGAGCAAGTTCGGCTAACTTCCCTCGCCCCTAGCGGTTGAGTGATCTGCAAAACCCCTGCCGTTTGGTGGGGGTTTTGCTTTGGCTGCTGGTGGGAGGTCTTGGGGAGATGCACCCCAGGCGATCGCCGCTGTCGTGCGCACCGCCGGTTCTCCGCCAGCGAGTTTGACCAGGGAGTTTGATAGGATGGGGCGTACTCTGTCTCTCGCGTTCAAGACCGGAAACTGCTATGCCCCTTGCATCCGAAACCTTGGCAACCAGTGCGATCGCCCTCGCCGCCCTTGTCATTCTCGGTTGGGGGTTCTACCGCGCGCGCCCCTTTGGCCGATTAGGCATTTTGGCTTGGCTGCAATCTGTAGCCCTGATGCTGCCGTGGTTGGCTTTTTTCGTCTTGTTTGCAGTCGGTATTTATCTGAATTTGGCGGGCATCTTGCTGGTGCTGGCCCTATCAACGGGTCTCTACATTGTGTTGGGCAACCGACTGCGCGCCGCCGCCCGCGATCTGCCGCCGCCGATCGCCCCTGCGCTGCCCCACCCGGAAGCCAGCCCCGAAGCTGAATCGGCTGCCCCCGAAGGTGCGGCCATCCCGATCGCTCCCGCCCCTGGTCAAGCGCCCGCACAGTCGGTGGCGATTCCAGCGGAAGATCTCAAAGCGATTCAAGGTCTATTCGGCATTGACACCTTCTTCATTACGGAAACGATTCCTTACCAGGAAGGGGCAATCCTGAAAGGCAATCTGCGAGGCGAACCGGCCACCATTCACACTGCGCTTAACCAGAAGCTGCAAGAGCGTCTGGGCGATCGCTACCGGCTGTTTCTGGTGGAAGGGCCCGAGGAACGTCCCACCTTTGTGGTGTTGCCCAGTAGTGCCGACCCCAAGCCCACTTCACTGGCCCAGAACATTTTCGCAGTGGGCTTGATGGTGGCCACGATTGCCACCTGTTTCGAGTCCGCAGGCTTGCTCCAGGGGTTTGACTTGTTCACGAATCCCGAGCGCTACCGGGAAGCGCTCCCGATCGCGGCGGGCTTACTGTCCGTCTTGGGGCTACATGAGGTGGGTCACCAAATCATGGCCCGCAAGCTGAATGTGAAGCTGAGTTTGCCGTTTTTCCTGCCCGTGTGGCAAATCGGCTCCTTTGGGGCCTTTAACCGGTTTGAGTCGCTGCTGCCCAATCGCCAAGCCCTCTGTGATATTGCCTTGGCGGGGCCGGTGGTGGGTGGGGCTCTGTCCCTGCTGATGCTGTTGGTGGGGCTGGAGCTGTCAGTGCCGGGTAGCCAGTTCCAAATTCCCTCGGAGTTTTTCCAAGGATCGATTCTGGTGGGCACGCTAGCCAAGCTGGTGATGGGAGCCAAGCTGCAAGAATCTGTGGTGGATATTCATCCCTTGGTGGCGATCGGCTGGTTGGGTCTGGCGATTACGGCGATTAACCTGATGCCGGCGGGGCAACTGGATGGGGGGCGGATTGTGCAGGCGATCTATGGCCGCAAAACCGCTCGCCGCACCACGATCGGGACGGTTGTGGTGTTGGCCCTGGCTTCCTTTGCCACGCCTTTGGCGCTCTACTGGGCGTTGGTGATTTCGTTTCTGGTACGCGACTTGGAGCGGCCAGCCCTGGAGGAACTGTCGGAGCCTGATGATGCGCGGGCGGCCTTGGGGCTGCTGGTGCTGTTTTTGATGGTGGCGACGTTGTTGCCACTGACTCCCAGCTTGGCCGGTCGGTTGGGCATTGGTGGCTAGGAGGGTTTGACCTGTGAGCAGCCTGTTAGCTCAGCTAGAACGCTATACCCAAACGCAACCCGCTGAAGTTTGGTTGGTCCATGCGATCGTGGAGGGGGAGCCTGATCGCATCCTGGTCTTCAAGGGGTTTTCTAGCTCCCTGATGCGACCGACGGCGTTTGACCCCGATGTGCCCTTGTTGCCACCCGATGCGACGATCGAATCGATCGATCGCCTCCAAGCACCGTTCAATCCCGATTCTCCCCAGTATCTCGATCAAGGTCTGTCCGTTGCCGAGGTAGAGCACCGATTGAACACCGGAACCTAAATGCAATCATCCCAGGGCGATCGCGGCGAAAGGTTGTAAAACAAGTCAAAATGTATTGTGCAAAACCAGTGCCACCCGCACCCGCCCCTCCACCATGACGTTTGTGCCCCCGCTCCAGCACCATGTCTTTGCTAATGGCTTGACGGCAATCGCGATCGAAAATTCTGCGGCGGATATTGTAGCTGCTCGCATCTTTATCAAAGCCGGGAGCCTGTGGGAAGCGCGATCGCAAGCGGGGCTAGCCAACTTGGTGGCCACGGTGATGACCAAGGGAACCGAACGACTCTCTTCCATGGCGATTGCCGAGCAAGTGGAGTCGATCGGGGCAAGCCTTGGCACTGATGCCAGCACGGATTATTTTGTAGTCAGCCTCAAGAGCGTCTCCCGAGACTTTGTGGAGTTGTTGGCGCTGGCGGCGGAGTTGCTGCGATCGCCGGCCTTTCCCGAGTCGGAAGTGGAGCTAGAACGCGGCCTCACCCTCCAGGCAATTCGCTCCCAACGGGAACAACCCTTTTCCGTCGGGTTTGATCGCCTGCGGCAAATTATCTACGGTGCCGACCACCCCTACGCCTATTCAACCCTGGGTACTGAAGCCACGGTGGGGGCCCTGACCCGCGCGGACTTACAAGCCTTCCACCAAACCTACTTTCGCCCCGATCGAATGGCGATCGCCCTGTCCGGTTGTCTCACCACCCAAGAAGCCCTAGGGGCGATCGAGTCGGTGTTTGGCGACTGGCCAGCACCCACCACCACTATCCCCGAACCGATTTTCCCGGCCCTGCCCCAGGAAATTCAGCAGCGAGCGATCGCCCAGGAAACCCAACAGGCGATCGTCATGCTGGGCTATGGGGCGGCTTCGGCGTTGGATGCAGCCCAGACGGCCCAGGCCCACCCGGACTATGCAGCCCTCAAGCTGGCCAGCACCTACTTGGGCAATGGTTTGTCTAGTCGGTTGTTTGTGGAGCTGCGCGAAAAGCGGGGGCTGGCCTACGAAGTGTCGGCGATGTATCCCACACGGTTGGGCCCGTCTCACTTTGTGGCTTACATGGGCACGGCTCCCCACAACGTGCCGGATGCGATCGCCGGGTTGCAGTCGGAAATCGATCGGCTCAAGCACAGCCCGATCGCCCCAGCGGATCTCGAAGCAGCCAAAAACAAATTGCTGGGTCAATATGCACTCGGCAAGCAAACCAACGCCCAACTAGCACAGCTCTATGGCTGGTATGAGGTATTGGGGCTGGGGCTAGCGTTCGATCGCACCTTCCAAGACTCGATCGCCCAGGTCACGGCCGACGACATCCAAGCTGTAGCCGATCGCTACTTTGGTGCGCCCAATATTGTGCTGACGGGCCCGGCCGAAGCGGTGGAACCGGCCTTGATGGTGGCGGGCTGAGAATAGTAGCGGGCTGAGATAGTGGCAGGCTGGTCGATGCCGATGCGAGCTGAGAACTGATCGATCAATCAATCAATCGATCGGCTCCCCGTCCTGTCGTGCTCATGGCTGCGCGATCGAGCTGGGGGCAGGGTGGAGCTGTGGGACCGGCTAGGTGGGTTGCAATGACGACAAATCATCATTGTCAATCCCCATCTCATCCACACAAGGGTATTCGCCCGGCCCTAACGTGATGCCATAGTCTTCTGCAAAGTCCACATCCCGGTAAAAATTCCATTCTCCTTCTTCAATAATTAATGAAGAAACATGATCATTGAAGTTATATTTCGACAAGTCTGAAACGGCTTCTTCAAGGGTCAGAGAATTGCCACTAAAGTCATAATCTTGGTAGAGAGTGATCTTAGCCATTTTTAGGTTAAGTAAGTAATGGAACTAACTGTAATTCCACTATAGCAAAGCGTCTCTTGTGAAGCGTCTCTTGTGAATCTCGGCTGTCATCAGACTGCATCTGAAGATGAATGGCGCACTGTGATTGCAATGTTTTACAGATTGAATCTTTGACAAAAACTAATACAGGCTAATGCTACTTGATGCCTCTTTATACGAAATACCTCAGAAGATGTCTAAAAAGCCAAGGTTGATACTTTGCATACCCCATTGATCGACAGAGACAAGGGGCTTAAGCCCCTTGCTGCTACAGCTATTGGTGCTCGGATCGGGACGAAAGATACTTCTCAGAGACTATCTCAGCTTGTTGCTCTGATGTCTGATGATTCGAGCCTTGAGGAGACTTGCAAATTAAGATTCATCCCCAAATGGGAGATGGGCAATCCAGCTTTGCCACTAAAATTCATCGAGATTGAGTGGCGTTAATTGTTCAGAGTGGATGGAAATCACGCAATGACTTCAGTGGCCGTGTTGGGGATGGGGTTGATGGGGCGGGCGGCGGCTGGGCGGTTGGCGGCCCTGGGGCAGTCGGTGGTGGCTTGGAATCGATCGCCCGCTGCCTTGGCCGAATTACCCACGACCGATCGCCTCAGCGTCACTACCGATTTGGCCAGCGCGATCGCCCCGGCCGAGCGAGTGGTGCTGTGGCTGGCCGATGGGGCCGCGATTCGATCGGTCTTGTTGGACGGGGCGATCGGGTCGCAGTTGGCGGGCAAAACCGTGGTGCAAATGGGCACGATCGCCCCCGAGGAGAGCCGATCAATCGCCACTGACCTGGCCGCGCTGGGGGTTGACTATTACGAAGCGCCCGTGCTGGGCAGCATTCCCGAACTGAGCGCGGGCAAGTTGTTGCTGATGGTGGGGGCAACGCCGGCCCAGTTCGATCGCGAGCGAGCTTGGTTGCAAACCTTTGGCCCCGAGCCGCTGTTGGTGGGGCCGGTGGGGGCCGCCGCCGCCTTGAAATTAGCCATGAATCAGTTGATTGGCTCCCTGACCACGGCCTTTGCCGCCAGCTTGGCCTTGGTTGAGCGCGAAGGGATTGAAATTGAGACCTTTTTGCAGATTTTGCGACCCAGCGCCCTTTATGCGCCCACCTTTGACAAAAAGCTGCAACGGATGCTCGATCGGGACTTCGATCGCCCCAATTTCCCCACCAAACATTTGCTGAAGGATTTGGATCTGTTTAACCAGGCGGCAACGGCCCAGGGGATCGACACGGCCCCCGTCCAGGCGGTGCGGGCAGTGGTGCAACGGGCGATCGCCTTGGGCTTGGGCAACACCGACTATTCAGCCCTGTTTGCAGCGATCGCCCCGGAAGGGGCCGAACCCGAAAGAACGCTTTAAAATTGCCGGATGATCGCGAGTCGGCGATCGCTCGAATTCCGTAGGGGCGCTTGATGGGCGCTGGTGTTTGATGTCATTGCCGCAAAACGCTGTTGAATGGCGCTGGGTCGATCAGGTGGTGGCTGATCGAATTTATATCGTTGGAGCCGGGGTGGCGGGGTTGCTAACGGCCTGGGCCATTGTGCAGGAATACCAGCGATCGGGTCGCAATTTGCCGGATGTGGTGATGATTGATCGTGCGGCTCAACCGGGGGCGGGGCTGACGGCGGGTAATGGTCGCAGCTTGACGGCCACCGAAGGCTTGGTGGCCGGTGGTTTGACCCCGGAGCAGTTGGCGACTGCCTTCACCACGCCTGCCGATCGCGGGGGCTACACCTATCCGGGCTATCAACCCACGATTACAGACCGCCACGCGATCGAGGGGTTTCTGGCTGCAGCTGAGGCTGCGGCCCCCACCGCCGCCAATCGCGAGCAGGCCATGGTGCAGTTCGGGTTGCAAAATTTAGCGCGATGGCGCAAGTTTGCGGGCGATCGCCCAGATCTGGCGGCCCGCTGTGGCTTGCACTTGGGGCCAAAGCTGCGAATTTATCAGGGTTCCACGGCCACCGCTCGGGCCCGCCAGGAGGTGGCACGGCTGAATCAGGTTGGCGATCCCACCACGGCGCGCCTGGTGGATGCGGTCACAGCAGTTCAGCTCAACCCCGGTCTAGCCGATTTTTTGAGCAAGGCTGGCTCCCCCAGTATCATTACCCTCCAGCCCGGTGGCGCGATTCATGCGGGGCGGCTGGTGGCGGAGTTGGCTAGGGAATTAACGGAGCTGGGCTGTCTGCGCTGGCACCTCGCCTCTTCGATCACCAGCATCGATCGCGACTCCCGGGGCCGCATTCATCAATTGCGAGCCGTGCAGGGGGGCATGACGATCGCCTTAGGAAACAGCACTGACCACTTCATTTTCGCCACCGGGTTTGATCCCTTGCTCGAACGCAGCGGCGCGATCGCCCAGCCCCTGTTCCCGATCGCCGGCACATCAATTACCTTCACCCTCGATCAAACCGCGATCGCCCGGGGGCTGCGGTTTCCCCGTCGCGCCTGGAAGCATGACGGATTGGCCGGCCCCCTAGTGATTAGTCCCACCTTTTGTCCCCAACCGGCCTTCCTGGCTTGGTTGAACGATCTGGCTGCCCAGGGCTGCGATCGCCTAGAGGCCAGTCGCGATCGCGATGGATTTATCAGTCCCCATTGGGCCACCCGCCAAGGCTCCATCGCCCCCGCCGAGCTAGACCCCCGCCAGCTTGATCAATTTCAACCCGATGCCCTGGGGCCAGCCGCAGGCACCTGGGAAGTGCGGATTGGGGGCTGCAAATTCTATCCCGGCACGATGCACCCCCTCGACTTGCACCATCCCGGCAGCCAGTGGGCCTTGCGATCGCAATTGCGGGCGGCCCAGCAGTTCTTTCCCGACCTGGTGGCCCACAGCCTAGGTGAAGACTGGCGCTGGCCCGAGGGGCCTGTGAATCCCCAGACGATCGCTGCTATTCAGCCGTGGGTGGGTTCGCGGCCGGTCTATCCCGATGGTGAGGCGATTGTTGGCCCCTGTGCGCCCAATGGATTTGCGATTACGGGTACGGGGTCTTGGGGCTTGGCCAGCGGTTTGGGGAACAGCGCGATCGCGGCCCAATGGTTGATGAGCCAGGTGATCGGTTCGCGCTCCTAAAACCAACGTCAGCAAACCAACGTCAGCAAACCAACGTCAGCAAGACTGAACGGATGCCCGATCACGCTAATGGGTTGCTCCCACCAGGGCAAAGGCCGCCCAGTTTACCGGGTCGGGGTAGCGCTGCTGGGTTTGCAACATCGCCGATCGCAGGGCCGCCGCCCGATCGCCCGACTTCAAAAATTCCTGGTAAAACGTCACCATCAGGGCCGATGTGGGTTCGTCGGGCACAGCCCACAGGGACATGATCGTACTGGGCGCACCTGCCACAATGAAGGCCCGCGCCAGACCAATCACCCCATCGCTGGTCAGGCGGCCGCGCCCCGTGTCGCAGGCACTCAACACCACCAAATCAGCTTGTAGCTTCAGATTCAAAATTTCCTCAGTGGTCAAGAACCCATCTTCCTCGTCGTTATTGCTGGGATTTTTCCCTGGGGTGAACGCCAAGGCCCCCGGCACGGCTGGGATCACCCCATCCCCAAAATAGTCATCTAACAAGCCGTGGGTGGCCAGGTGGATAATCTGGGCGCTGCCCATTTGGTTTTTCACGGCCGCTTCGGTGGCGGCGTTGCCCGTCAGGGGCGATACCCCCAACAGTTGGGCGATCGCTTGGACTTCGGTGGTGGCTCCCGGCAGCGGGGCTAGGGGTTTCGGGTCGCCATTGAGTTGATTGCTGGGAATGCTCGGCATGGTGGGATTGCCCACAATTAGGGCCGCACCGGGCGATCGCCGGGCCTTGTCGGGTGGCTGTGGCGGTTGCTGACGGCTGGCCAGATCCAACACCCGAATGGAGGGGGCCAAGGACATCGTGTGTTGCTGAATTAGGTATTGCCCTTCCTGATCACGCAGGGCCGCAAAGGGCACCAAAAACAGCGTGCCTTGAGGGAGAAAAACTACCCGATCGCTCGAATCACGGGGCAGCAAGTCCGCGATCGGCTCAATCAACAGGCGATGGAGTTGGCGCAGACTGGGCAGTTGCATCACGGGAACCCGGCTGCGGCTGCGGCCCACCAAGTCCGTCAGCGGAATCGGCGCGGGTCGGCCGTCATCCTGGGGGAGTGTGCCCCGACGGTATTGGATTTGGCCCTGGGGCGACACCACCCAAATATCCACGGCGCTGGGTGGGGGCGGATCGATCGCACTGGGCTGGGGATTGGCGGCCACCGACTGGCAAATTTTGCTGTAAATGCGGCAATAGGCGGTGCTGTCCTCTTCGCGGGCGGCATAGACCACGAGGGTGGCCCGTTGCGATCGCGCCACCGATTGCAGCCATTCGATCGAGGGCGATCGCTCATCGGCTGGGGCCTGTTGGCGATTGGCGATTTTAGCCAACATCAAATCCACAAACACGCGCGATCGCCCCCGCTCCGTGGCCAGCAGGGCCAGCTCCGGGCGATTTTGAGCTAAAAACACATCCTGCAACCGTTGATAAACCTGGGATTGCAGGGCCATGAAACCCACTTTGAAGTAGTCTTCACCAATAAATTCAGCGGCCAAATCATCCCAACCGGCGATCGCCTGCGTTAAGCTCTGTTCTGCTTCTTTCAACGCGCCCGATCGGTGCAGGGCCAAGCCCAAATCGCTGAGGGTTTCGATTTGCCCCCGCCGATCGCCCACCGTTTTGGCCGTGGCGATCGCCTGACGGTGGGCCGCGATCGCCCCGGGCCAGTCCTGTTGAGCCGCCTTTGCTAGCCCAATCGTCCGTTGGGCCTGATATTGCAACCGGGGGCTGTTGGCCAGGGTCAGGGCTTGGTTGGCCGCCTTCAGGGCTGCGGCAAAGTTGCCCTGATTTAAGTCCAAGGCGCTGGTGAGCTGCCACAGTTCCGATTCCCAAAAGGGGCGATCGCGCGGATCGAGGGTTTGACGAGCCAGGGCCAAATAGCGGCGGGCTTGGTTGTAGTCCCCGGCTCCGTGAAAGGCGCGCACCAGGGACATTTGGGCACTCAGGCGATCGATCGGCCGCACGGCCCCTTGATCGCCCAAGACCTCCAGCGGGTCAAACAACCCGGCCGCGTAGTCCCCGATCGCCACGGCCCCCTTAGCCCGATCGAGCAGCGCCGCATGGTAGAGCGGTGTGCCGGCCGCCCGGATCATGCGTTGCTGAAAAAACTCCAGAGCTTTCACATATTCGGCCCGCTCGTAATAGGCATTGCCGATCGCCCCCAGGGCCACCACCTCCGCCAGGGGAGCATTGTGGGTACGCGCGAGGCTGGCCCCTTGTAACCCCAGGTCGATCGCCCGATCGAATTGCCGCTCCAGCAACG
The DNA here is from genome assembly GCA_004292515.1 of Oscillatoriales cyanobacterium. GTDB lineage: Bacteria > Cyanobacteriota > Cyanobacteriia > CACIAM-69d > CACIAM-69d > CACIAM-69d. The sequence continues at coordinate 26,818 of RDXB01000037.1, read as the reverse complement.
CCACCGAAGCCAGTTGGGCCAAGGTAGCGGCCGTTCCCTCCCCATCGCGATCGCGCCGATAGGTGGCCAAGGCCTGTTCCCAGGTTGTGCGGGCCCCGGTCAAATTGCCCAGGCGCAGCAGCTCCAGCCCCCGATCCATCAAAGCCGCGCCGGCCGCCGAGGATTGGACTTCACGAATCAACATCACGGGCCCATCCTTGGGGGGCGGGCCGCCGTAACCGATCGCCCCCGCGAGCTTGGCCCCGTCCAGATTGGCCCCCGCGAGCTGGGCCCCAGTTAAGTTCGCCCCATTCAGCTCGGCCCCAAACAAAATTGCATCGGTCAGATCAGCGTTGGTCAGGTTGGCTTGATTGAGTGCCGCATTACTGAGGTCGGCTCCCGCTAGCTTGGCTCCGCTCAGATTCGTTTGGTTAAAGTTCACAGAGGATAAATCTGCACCGCTGAGATCAACGCCCGCCAGGTTGGTTCTGTCGAGTTCACTGCGCTCCAGATTGGCCGATCGCAAATCCACGCCCTGCAAATTCGCCCGAGACAGGGTAGCGCCTTCCAGGTTAGTGCCCACCAGCTTGGCCCCCGACAGGTCTGCCCCCCAGATCAAAGCCCGCTGCAAACTTGCGCCGCTGAGATTGGCCCCCGACAAATTCGCTTGGTCGAGGTTGGCATAGTTCATCCGCTGGCCGCTGAGGTCGGCTCCCGACAGATCACAGCCCTGACATTGATTGGTGGCAAACAGTTGGCGCAAATGCTCGGGGTTGAAGGCCGCTGCCCGATCGCCCCCGCCCGCCACCAGTCCGCCGGTCACAGCGAGCGTCCACCCGTATGTCCACCACCATTGCTGCATTGTTGTCATGGGAGTCCTGGCTAGTGCTGGGGCGATCGGGCGCAATTCGGTTATCGGCTAGGGCGATCGGCCGCGTCAAGGTTTGCCGATCGCCCCTTCTCGGTCACCCTCGAACCCAGGCGATCGGGCGGGCTAGAATCGAGCCAGCCCAGCCCCAACCCAGCGCGGCCGGGCTGCAGTCACTGTTGGGGAGCACCATGCGATCGACCTGGAACTGTTTACTCGAAAATCTCGGTGAATGGCGCGGCTCCTTTGCCACCGTGGATGAGCAGGGTCAAGTCTTGAGTGACGATCCCAGCATCACCAGCCTGGAGTCCAGTGATGGGGGCAAAACCATTCACCAACGGGTGCGCAAATTTGCCCCCACGGCCGATCGCTACTTTCCCGATCCCCAGACCGCTCCCCCCACTAAGGATCTGAACCTGACCTATAGCGAGGTGGGGCGCGGCTTTTTGGCCCTCGAAACCGGGGCCTTTTCCCAAGGCTCGATTCAGTTAGCGCCCTTTGCGGAGTTTGGCGCTGAATTGGGGTTGGTGGCCCGTCCCTATCGATCGCGCCTGGTGATTCGGTACGATCGCGATCGACACCTGATGCCCCTGACGGTGATTCGTGAGGGACTGCATCCAGAAGTCCCGCCCGGCCTGGGGCACACCCTCACCCCCGCCGAGTTGCTCGATCAGTTGTCGGGTCAGTGGGCTGGCGAAAGCGTCACGGTCTATCCCGACTTTCAACCGGCCAGCTATGGGAAGTCCCAGCTCACCATGACTCGATCGGGCGACCAGTTGTTGCAAACCCTGGAATTTGGTGACCAAACCCTCACCTCAGCCGCCACGATCCGGGGCGATCGCCTGGAGTTTGCTGCCGGGAAGGTGACAGTATTGCTCTTGGCCGATGGGCTGTCGGCCAGCTTTCCCAGCCATCTGGACTTTCGGCGATCGCTCTTTTTGGAAGCGGGCTGGCTGATTGAACCGAACCTGCGCCAACGGCTGATTCGTCGCTATAGCGATCGGGGCGAATGGGTTGCGCTCACCCTGGTGACCGAGCGCCGCTTGGCCCAGTAGCGTAACTAGACCAATAAGCTAGGCTAATATCCAGTAGGTTGGGCTTCGCAAGCTCAACCCAACCTGACGTTGTCCCTAAAACCAGCAGCCGACCAGCATTCCGGCCAGCAGCACAAAGCCGATCGTCACGTTTTCCGCAAACATTTTGCCGTAGGCCGCCCGCGACAGTTGCCGATCGCTCAGGCGGAGATATTGCTGAATCCAGAGGATGATCGCCCCGATTAAGGTCAGCCAAAAGACCCAATTGAGCGACAGGGCCAGGGCCACATAGGCCAGCAACAACGCCGTGCCCGCATAGAACCCACCGATCGCCTGGGGGGCAAAGTCCCCAAAAAACAAGGCGCTGGAGTGAATCCCTAGGCGGCGATCGTCTTCTCGATCGGCCAGGGCATAGACCGTATCAAAGCCCAGCGTCCACAGCACCACCGCGCCCCACAGCAACCAGGCGGGCAACTCTAGGCTGGGCGGGTCGATCGCCGCGCTCCAGGGAATCAGTACCGCAAACCCCCAGGCAATCGCCAGCACCAGTTGGGGAATCGGGAACACGCGCTTGGCCGCTGGATATAGCCCAATCACCGGCACGGCCGCTACACAGAGGCCAATGCTCAGGGGATTCAAAAAGGGCAACAGCCCCGCCGCACAAAGGGTCGCCACCACCATCACCACCACGCCGACCGTCACCGAGAGCGATCGGGCGGCCAGGGGCCGTTGCTTGGTGCGTTCCACCTGGGGGTCAATGTTGCGATCCCAGAGGTCGTTGGCCACGCAGCCGGCCGCGCTGGTGGCGATCGTTCCCACCACCACCACCGCCAGCAACAGCCAATTGGGACGGCCATCGCTGGCCAGCACCAGCGACCATAGGGCTGGAATCAGCAAAATCAGTCGCCCCGCTGGCTTATCCCAGCGCAGCAACCGCACGATCACCCGCCCTGTTTGCGTTACGTTGCCCATGAGGTAGTGGGGGTCATCAATCCATTGGTCTGCTTAGGCGGCAATTTCGATCGAGTAGTTTTCGATGGTGGGGTTAGCCAAGAGGCGATCGCACATCTCATCGACCTGGGCGCGCGCCGCTTCGGGATCGGTGGCTGCCACGGTCAGCTCGATATATTTGCCAATGCGCACGGAATCAACCGCCTCATAGCCCAATTGCTTGAGACCGGACTGCACTGCCACACCGGCCGGATCAAGCACGGACGGACGCAGGGTGACATGGATTTTGGCGCGATATTGCTGGTTGCTCACGGGGCTAGAAACCTAAGAGGTAGCGACGATCGAACGATCGAGAAACCATTTTAAGGCGATGGGGGCCGGTTCCGGTGGCCATTCCCGAGGACAGACGTTCGGCTCAACAACCTGATTGAATAGGGAGTAGCAAACCCGATCGAGTCGGAATTCCCCTAGGCACCCGATCGCCATGAAACGTCCGCTGACCCGCAATCAAGAGCGTATTTTGCAAATTTTGCAAACCATTGAGGGCGAACTCTCTGCCCAGGCGCTTTACATCAAGCTGCGCGAGGTGGGTCAAGGCATGGGGCTGGCAACGGTCTACCGAGCCTTGGAGGCCCTCAAGCTCAGTGGCTCGGTGCAGGTGCGAATGTTGGCTAGCGGCGAGTCGCTCTATAGCTTTATCAAAAAAGATCGCCACCACTTGAACTGTATTCAATGTGGGCGATCGCAACCGATTCATGAATGCCCGGTGCAGGATTTGGCCATGCGTCTGAGCCAGCAACACCGGTTTCGTGTGTTCTATCACACCCTGGAGTTTTACGGACTGTGCGACGGCTGTGCGTCCTACCTACCCGATCGACCCTTGGCCACGGCGGAGGCGGCGGCCCCCACGGAGAGTGGCCCGGCTCACCCGGCGGCCCCGGAGGACGCGATCGATCACTCGGCCGCTAGTTGCCAATGCCATGCGACCCCGGTGGCCGATCTGCCGGTCTGAAACGGTTGACGAGTGATTATTTACCCCGCAATAATTACCCCGCAATAATTACCCCGCAATAATCGGCAACGCAATAATTACCCCGCGACAATTACCCCGCGACAATCGGCAACGCAAGACCTTGAGGCAAGACAGGTAATGAGCATTGGGCTTCCCGATCGGGCGCTGGTGCGTCGGGCAATTTTGACCCATCCGTTGCGGCCCAAGGCCTATCGGGCGCTGGCTTTGATCTATCAACAGCAGCAACGGGGGCGATCGGCGCTGGCGGCCATGCGGCAAGTGGTGGCGCTGAATCCGGCCGAGGCGCAGGGCTGGCTCGAACTGGGAGCCTTGGCCCTGGAAGCGCACCAACTGCCGGAAGCGGTGGCGGCCTTGGAGCGGGCGATCGCCTTGGATGCATCCCTGGCTCCCCAAGCCCAGCCCCCGATCGATCGCTACCGGGCGGCTTTGGCGGCGGGCTACGCACCCCAATTGGCGGCGGGCTGGGTCACTTGGGATGCGATGGTGTGGCGATCGGGCGATCGGCTGTGGCTGCATTACCTAACCGGGCCGGGCGATGCCGATCCGTTCTATGCGGTGGGTGAGTGGCACGCGGCCTACTCCGATGACGGCGGCCAACAATGGCAAGCGATCGGCCCAATCACCCAACCCTCGGGCAGTTGGGCCGGCGGGCGAATTTTGGCTGGCTGTGTGCGCGAGGAGGCGGGCCGGTTCTATCAGTTCTATGGTGGATCGCCGCCGCGCCCCCGCTGGAACCACGAGCAAATTGGCTTGGCTGAGTCTGCGGACGGTCAAACCTGGGCGCGATCGCCCGAGCCATCTTGGACCAGCCCCGCCGAGCAAGCCCAGTTCGATCACTTTTATAAACGTGAACCCCACGCCGCCGTGATTAAGCAAATGGGGGAAGCTTTTTGCCATCGCCGCGATCCCTTTGTCTGGCACGATCCGCGATCGAACCGCTACTACCTCTACTTCACCGCCGCTTTGCAGGGCACTCACAACTATTTCCACGGCGGCGTGGGGTTGGCCACGGCCGAGGCGATCGCCGGGCCCTACCAACTGCAAGCCCCCGCCGCCGCCCCGATTTGCGTCGAGGCCAGCGCCACCGAGCCAGCCGCCTCAGCGTTTTATGAAATGGAGCGCCCCCAAGTGCTGCACCACCACGGGCGCTATCACCTGTTCTTTGGCTGCTGGCATCAAAACTTGCACCCGGCTTGGCGCGATCGCTACCAGCCCCCCACCAGCCACAGCCTGATCTATTGGTTAGTGGCCGACGATCCGGCGGGACCCTTTTTGCCTGCGGGCGATCGGCCCTGGGTGCTTGGGAGCGATCGCACCGGCCTATATGGTGTGCAGTGGGTAGAAATCGAGAGCCATTGGTATGCCTGGGGTCACGATATCTTGACCTTCACCCTAGATTTGTCCCGGCGCTATCGACTGAGTTGGGTAAACCAGCAACCGACGATCTCTGATTAGTCCCTTCACGAAAATCGAGTATGGAGTCTGATCCAACCCGGTACAAACTGTTTGGGCAGGAGGGTAGTGCCTGTGAGGTGATGTTTTTTGGAGAAAAACTGCTTACACTGCAAGGCTTTTACCCGTTCATCATTACTGAATTACGGCACTACCCACGATGGACTTGATAGCACATTAATGCTTTTGCAATATCGATTAAGAGCAGATACTCGCCGTCCCGAAATTGTGATTCAAAAGCACTATGGCGATCTGCCGGAAGTGTCTTGCTTTCCAGGGCAGCTCAACCAGGTTTTTATGAATTTGCTGGCGAATGCGATCGATGCGTTTGATGAGGTGGCTCGCCAGCAGTCCTTTGCAGAACTGGTTGCTCTTGCCCCCACCATTGCGATTGAAACGACCCTAGCGCCCGATCGCCAGTTTGTGGAAATCCATATTCGCGATAATGCTCAGGGGATACCCGAACCCATTCGTCAGCATATTTTTGAGCGCTCCTTCACAACCAAAGCTGTTGGCCGGGGCACGGGCTTGGGTTTGGCTATTGCTTGCCAAATTGTGGTCGATCGCCACCAGGGCAGTTTGGAGGTCGATTCGGTTCCGGGTCAGGGCAGTGATTTTTGGATGCGGTTGCCGTTGCAGGCGAGGCCCATTGCAGGCCTAGGGTCTGATCACAACTGGCTCCTCCGCAGGGCTGCTTAACGCGGCCGGTTCGTGAAAGGGGCAATCGGGTTGGCGTTGGCCCTGGCTGGGTTGCAGCGAAGATCACCACATCATCCAATTACGATCACAGCTAGGGGGTACATGAGATCACCTCGACAGTGGTCAAAAAGAGGAACGATCAAGCGCATCAGTTAAGAATCAGGGCGAATAGCTAGTTAAGGCGTTTCCCCCCGTTCTTATCCATCTCTCTGTGCTTGACCCTGCGAGAGTATTCTTTTCAGGGTCACGCCTCCGTCTTTATTCAACACCTAATCTAGTGGGCTACCTATTGGGTTTCAGAAATGCTCAAGGGTTGTGCCAAACTGATCAAATCCTCCTGGTGACGATGGCGGAGTCTGGCTGCTAACCGGTTGCCATTTGGATTTGGGTTTTTGCTCAAGATTCCGAGATGCCTGACTGGACTAGGGTGATGAGTTGGTGATGAAAGGGTGATGAGTTAGGGTCATGAACGAGTGAGATAGCAACCCCTCCTCAATGGTTGTTTGGCAGTTAGGCGATCGCTGTCTGGCTCGATTATTTCCTGGCTCGGTCGCACTAGCTTGTGACCCACTGCCCTACGATCGCTCCGCTACCAATCGACTGGGTTTGCCCTGTTAAGCTAGGGGTGCGGATCGTTATCCCCCTTCCGGTCGTGCGATCGTTGAAAGCCTGTAAGGTTGAGCTAGATCGGTCTTATCCTTGTCCCTGTCGTCAGCGAGGGACGCTACAACCGATCGCCCTGATGGATGCCTTGGGATGCAATCGGTGTCAACAAATTTTTGTGGTGGATGAGGGGGCGGGCGATCGAATCGAGCAAGTCTCCGCCAGCTATGTTTATCGGCGCATGTGGCGCTGGACAGGAGCGCGCTGGCTGTTGGTGCGCCCACCCCTAGCGGACAATTATTGGACGATCGCCCTCTGTGCGTTGTCGATCTTAGTACTGGCTTGGTTGCCGCTAATTTTGAAAGGATTGGCGGGTTCGGGAGCCTGGGTTGGGTTGGGCTTGCTGACCATTGGCTTGCCCATAGTATTGTTGTGGCTAGCATACCGGCGCTGAAATATGGTTGGGAATCGCCTGGTTGATTCGGGTGCGCTGGACTTGTTTGGCGCTTTGGCGGCGGCGGCGCGGGGACGATCGGCGCTGGTGGCCATGCGCAGTGGCGAGCGATCGCAGGCGCTCAAAGTGATGGCTAAGGCCCTCCGAGCGGCCCAAAACGACATCCTAGAAGCCAATACGCTCGATCTGGAAGCCAGCCGCGAAAAGGCCGCCAGCGGCTTGCCCCCGTTGTGGATTAAGTTCACGCCCGATCGCTTGCAGCGGGTGGCAGAAATGCTCGATCGCCTGGCGGACTTACCCGACCCGATCCGCCAAGCAATCCGCGCTAACCACCAAACCCAGCACCTCCAAAGCTATTGCCAACTGATGCCTTTGGGGACGATCGCTCTGGTTTATGAAGGCTTGCCGGAGTTGGGGGCGATCGCAGCGGGCATGGGGGTCAAAACCGGCAACAGCATGATCCTCTACGGCACGGGCGAAACCAAGCACACCAATGCCGCGATCGCCACGGCTCTGACCGATGGGCTGATGTCTGGAGATCTGCCGCCGGAATGCGTGACAGCTATTCCGCCCGATCGCGACATCTCCGTGCGGGATTTGGTGGCCCAAGAACGCTACTTGAACCTGATTTTGGCCTACGGGCGGCCCAAGCTGGTGCAGCAGGTCAGTCAGTTTGCCACCGTGCCCGTGCTGGGAGCGGCGATCGGCAACTGCTATCTCTATTGGGCCCTGTCCGGCGAACTCGACGTGGTGCGCTGGGCCATCAGCGACAGTCATCAGGGCGACCCGGAGGCCGTGAATGCGATCGAAAAAGTCTTGGTGCATGAGCGCCACAATCGATCAATGCTGGGTGTCCTGTTTGGCTCCTTGCAAACGGAGGGGTTTGAAGTCCGGGTTGATGCCCATTTGCAACAGGACTTCCCCGACTTGCCCTTAACGGCCGATGAAGAATGGAACCGACCCTACTTCACCAAAACCGTCGCCTTTCGCACCGTGGCCAGCGTGGAAGAAGCGATCGCCGTGATCCACACCCACAGCAGCGGCCATGCCGACTGCATCGCCACCGAATCCTACCGGGAAGCCCATCAATTTGCCTCGCGCCTCGACAGCGCCTCCACCTACATCAACGCTTCCCCCCGATTCCAACGCAACCCGCGCGGCAGTGCCTCGGTGTTTTTAGGTATGTCCAATCAAAAAGGCTACCGACGCGGGGCGATCGGGCTGGATATGCTGACCACAATTAAGCAAATTGTCCAAGGGGATGGCTAGGGATGCCGCAAGTTTGGAATATTGATTTGGCAGTAAAAATATAGTTTTTACCTCATGTAATCAGCACAATTTAATTAGCGCTAATCAGCGCAATTTAATTAGCATAATTTAGTTATCGCAGTAGCCCGCAGGAGGGCAATTCCCACCCTACAGGCTACTGTACTGATTAGCTGCTGTACTGATTAAGCGAGGTAAAGGCTGTAGGTCAGGTACAACACCAAAACAAATGCCCCTCGATCGCCTAAGTCCAATCAAGGGGCATTTTGAAAAACCATTGACACAAGTGAACTATTGAGGCACGACACTCAGGAATTGATCGAAAGCCTTCACAGCCGCCAAATATTCATTGCCAGCGCGTTTGTAATCAAACTGGCCAGCAAATTCATCCATTGCCACCAGGTGCTTAAACAGATCCTTGGCAGCGGCTTCGGCGGTGGTGCGATCGCTGCCCTTCAACCGACGGCTAACCCGGCTTAGGCGTTCGCGCAGTTCACCCAAGGGGCCATGGACAAAGGTTTGGATTTCGCGCCAACGCTTGTTAGCAATGTAGCTTTCGATCTCGGGTAGCTGATCGCGTAGGTCTTGCACACTGGGTACAAAAATTTCGATTTGGGCTTTTTGAGCGCTGGTATAGGTTTCTGCTTGGGCAGCGGGGGCAAAACCCAAACCAGCAAAGGCGATCGTCGCCACCATCACCAGAGCCAACAGAGCCGAACGGAGTTGAATCATGGGGTCTCGTTAAAAAAAAGTGCGGGAAAAATCAAATGATGAACGGATTTGTGGCCGTTCGCTGGGTCACTGAATTGTAACGATATGTATCGACATCCCACTCGCCTGTCAAGTCGCCATTCGTCGCAGAAAGGGAATCAGCGCCTCTGATACCTTTTCCGGCCAGTCCTCTTGGGCATAGTGACCCGTTTCATCCATTTCCACAAACTCGCAGTTGGCAATGGTTTGGGCCGCTGCCTTGGCGGCTGCTACAGGCAACCAAGGATCGCTCGTGCCCCAGGCTACCAAGGTCGGCTTTTCCCAGCGGGCTAGACCGTCGGTAATTTCCTGAACGGTCTGTTCCAGTCGCAGGTTTTGCAACACTGCTAGCAGGGCCCGCCCCGCCCCAGAACTGGTCAGGAATGGCCGGCGATACACATCCAAATCCGCATCATCCACTTGGTAGGGGCCGCCACCTTCAAGCAGCCGATCGACCAGCAGCGGATCTTGGGTCATCATGTCACCCACCAGCGGAATCGCCATTTGGGAAATTTTCCAGGGCAGCTTGGCTTCGGGAAAAATCGGTGCGTTGATAATTGCCAGCCGCTCGACGCGATCGGGATGCCGCAGGGCGTACTGAATCCCCAGGGAGCCGAAAAATCCCTGAGCCACAATCGAGACGCGATCGAGTTCCAGGGCTGCCAAAAACTGAATCTAGCAGTTCGATCATCGCGTCGGGTGTGTAGGCAAAATCCAACCGCTCGGGGCGATCGGACGCGCCAAAACCGGGAAAGTCGGGGGCGATCGCCCGGAAGCCCTGTTCTGCCAGCGCGGGCATCACCTTCCGCCAGCTATAGCCAAAGGCCACCAACCCATGCAGCAATAACAGGGGCGGGCGATCGTTGGGCGACTCGGGCACAACCTCGCGATAGACCCAGGTGTAGTCACCGGCTTTCACAGTCTGTTCTGGAATGCGTTTTGCCATCACGTTCTCAACGCAGCAAGTTTGGTTCCGTCTATCAAACACCAAACTTGGCTATATCCAACCCCGATCACCCAATTTGGCGGCTGCACGACCCTAGCGATCGGCTGCGATCATCAATGGTGCAGCCTAGGTCGATGGTGGGTTGGTAACAGTTGAGGAATCAGCAATGATGTGGGCTAGTTGTCGCAAAATGCTGAGAACAGAATAGAGAGCGTTAGGGCGCGATCGGAGGGCAAATTCATCGGATAGTCCATAGAAAACCTGCTCATCTTGTTTTTGGACTTTCAAAAATAGAAAATGGCTGCCATTGGTGACAACGCCGTATAGTGGCAAGTTATTTTGAACTGTACCAGCCATATAAGCTAAGGTTTGTGGCAGCGCCATACTGACATCATAGGTCGTGTCTTTGGATTCGATAATGGCGCGCCAAAACCGTTGATGAATAACTAAAAAATCAATACGCCCTCGCAGTGTTGTGCCTTCAACTTGTGATTCAACCGTGACGGGTACTTCAGCACGCATCCGAAAGGGCGGATCGTAAAATCCTGCTAGTTCTAGAAGAGGGGAAATCACTAGGAGATTGACGATTCCTTCATCCACTTTGCCCGATCGCCAATGGTAAAGAAAGCGATCGCGCAGTTGGTCAAGGCTGGAGCGATCGGAGTCGGCGATCGCGTCGATGGTTGGGAAAGCTTCCGCAAAAAATGCATCATCGCCATTCGGAATCAAGCCCAGTTGGGTTTCCACATCCTCAAGGCTGGTGATTAATTCTCGAATTGCAGTAGGTGACATAGCTAACAAATAGTAGTTGCGATTAATCAAAGACTAGTTAATTCGCGGACTCATTTATTGACCATTTATTGACTGTGTATTGACCATTAATGATCCTCGTATTCTGCGTGGGAGCGGTCAAGTTGATATTTAAACTGTAGAGGTTGGGTTCAGCGATCGCCCAACCCAACCTCAGGAATTCTCCAACAGAAACCAGACCAGAATCGCTAGGGATCGTTAGGGCTTGCCGCGCATCCCCGACAGGGCTACGCCACTTAACCGGCGCGTCATTTCTGGGGAAACCGTGCCCGTGCGGGGCAGTCCGTTAGCTGCTTGATAACGCAAAACGGCGTTGCGCGTTAGGGGGCCGTAGTAACCCGTGTTAGTGCGGGAGTTGAAATAGCCGAGGGTGCGGAGTTTAGCCTGGAGCGTGGCGACGCGGGCGCTGGTTTCGCCGATGCCGATCGAGCCGCTGAGGTTGCCATAACGGCCAGAATTGACGCGGTAAGACCGGCTCGGGGTGCTGCTGCTGCCAAAGAGTGCCGATCGCGTCTTGGGGCCCACCACGCCATCGGCCGTCAGACCGCGCGATCGCTGAAAAGCTTGCACCGCTTGGCGCGTGATTGGCCCGTAATGACCTGTACTGCGAGCGTTAAAAAAGCCCAAGGATCGCAGACGATTTTGGATCGCTACCGTGCGGGCGCTGGAGGGGGCCGACCCGCCACCACTGCTGCTGCGGATGTGAACAGGGCTAGCTCCCCGGGCGATCGGCACACCGTTCAGGCCGCGGAGGGTTTTGCTGTCGATCGAGCCAGTGATGGGCAGGCCCCGGCTGGCTTGGTAGCGGCGCACGGCGGCCATGGTGATTGGCCCGTAGTAGCCGGTGTTGCGGCGAGCGTTAAAGAACCCGAGTTGACGCAATCGCCCCTGAACCGCAGCAACGCGGCTGCTAGATTGCCCCGGACGCAGCACAGGCGATCGCGCCTCCGCCCGCTCTGGAGTTGACCACAGCGCGCCGACCGCAACCGCCAACGCAACAATTCCGATCGCAGCTTGGTTCGACAAGCGATGCCAAGGCAAGCGCAACACAACCATGCAGAGTTCCCCCTCAAGTCACAGGATGGGTAGCGATCGCTGCTGTGGATGCCCTCAAGCAGACTCAAAACCTGGGCGATCACAGCAACTCGCTAGCCCGATGGATATATTGGTCATAATCTTGCTCTCACCTAATAAGCTAGCTTCTTTGGAAAGTCTTAATCCTGATTGTGATAAATCATAAGACTTGTAAAAAATAGGTTGATGCGGCTTTTGAATTGATCATCCTGATCGGGCTGGAAAAGCGGCAAAAACTGCGTGCTCATCCTCGAAACTCCCCTTGAGGATGTTGATTGAAAGACTGAATCATGCGCGTTGTAGATCATTCAGCCCTTGCTAGGAATTTTTCAGAATCCTTCTGAATTTTTCTATCTGAATTGACTGCCCAGATGAGGGTGATCGCCGGGAAGTTTGTCGCCAATAGTGGGTTCTGAATTTGCAAGCTTGGTGCAGTCTGGATCATGAACGATCGCGTAATTTTTCCCGATTTTGGTGGCTTTTGAGTTGCAAAAATTGCCAATATTTCCCAGGATCTGGCCATGCTCCTTGGGTGATGGATGGGTGATGGATGGGTGATGCATGGGTGATGCATGGGTGATGCATGGCGATCGGTCAATCGTGAGGGCTGCGGTTAATTGCTACCACAGATCTTTTTTGCCGCGTAGTTTCGAGAAAGTCCGCACAGGGTCGGTGGTTTGCAGCGTGGCTTGAATCGCGGGGCTGTCCCACCGCAAAAATGGGTTGGTCTGTTTTTCTTGGCCCAGGTCGAGGGGGACAGTGGGTTCCTGGCGCGATCGGGCGGCGCGGGTGTCGATCGCCCGTTGCTGCAAGGCTTCATTGTCCGGCTCGATCGTCAGGGCAAATGCCAAATTGCCGAGGGTATATTCATGGGCGCACCAAATGCGGGTGGTGTCGGGCAGTTGGCGCAACTGGGCGATCGACTGCAACATTTGGGCCGGTGTGCCTTCAAAGAGACGGCCACAACCGGCCCCAAAGATCACATCCCCGGAAAATAGCTCGCCCCAGCCATCACCCTCGGGCGCTGGTGGCAGATAGTAGGCCAGGTGGCCGTGGGTGTGGCCCGGCACAAACAGCACGTCAATGGGGCGATCGGCAAAGCGGAGACGCTCACCCCCTTCGAGAAAGACTTGCTGGCCCGGAAGCCGGCCCCGATCGCGCACGCCCCCGTAGACCACCAAATCGGGAAAGGCCTGCATCAGGGCTTTGGTGCCGCCGATGTGATCGTGGTGGTGATGGGTATTGAAAATGGCGCTCAGTCGGCAATCCAGCGCCTTCAGCCGGTCAAAAACGGGGGCTGCTTCGCCGGGGTCAATGGCCACGGCCTCTTGACGAGCGCGATCGACCAGCAAAAAGATATAGTTGTCCAACAGAGCCGGAATGCGTTCGACGTACATTGGGGTGCGAAATAGATTTAACAATAGACCCCCCACCGCGCGAAGAGCGCGCAAGCGGCGAAAACCGCGACGGCTTGGCCTTGCGACCTCTTCGGCATCAGCGTCAATGGCGACGAAAGCGACAGAATTCGACCTTCAGCCAGTTCTCGATCGCTTGGATGGAGTTGAGGCGATCGCCCGGCAAGACTATTTAAGTCTGGCTAATTGCCTCCTCTGCGATTTTAGAATGACCGACGATCAGCGGCGGCAAATCGCCCGAGTCTTTGACCTGGTGCAACTGGGGCGAATCCGGATTGTGCATCCCTGAGCCTGGAATCGTCTGTGATGCCGTCTGATGCTCTCCGCGACGCTACCCGATCGCCTTGACTATGCCTGCGTCCCTCGCGCCCCAGTCAGCGCCGAAGATTTCGATCCTAGTGGGTGATTTGTCCGTGCGGGGGGTTGGCCGCTGGGGCGGTGGTGTCCGAACGTTCTTGCTGGCCCAGGCCCTAGAGCGACTGGGCTATCGGATTCAAATTGTGGGGCCAGCCTTTGGGGAACCGGGGCCGCGGCCACCGGGCACAACCTGGGACTGGGTGGTGGTGCCGGGGCGATCGTACCCAGGGTTTTGCCGATCACTCATCCAGCTTTGGCCCCAAATCAACGGTGATCTGATCTATGCCCACAAGCTGAAACCCACTAGCTACGGGGTAGGGCTACTGAAGGCGGCGGCGGCCCGGCGGCCCCTGGTGTTGGATATTGATGACTGGGAACTGAGTTGGCATGGGGGCGATCGCTATCGTTATCGGCCGCGCCCCCGACAACTGCTGCGGGATTTGTTTGGTCGGCATGGGGGCCTGCGCCAGCCGGATCATCCGTTCTATTTACAGGCGATCGAACGGTGGGTCGATCGCGCTACGGCCATCACCACCAACACCGTGGCCTTACAGCAGCGCTTTGGCGGAACCTTGATTCCCAGCGGCAAAGATACGGACTTGTTTGATCCGAGCCGCTTTGACCCGGTTGCCCAGCGATCGCACCTGGGTTGGCAAGACTACAAAGTGCTGATGTTTCCCGGTGCGCCGCGCCCCTACAAGGGGGTGGAAGATTTGTTGGCCGCCCTAGATTTGCTCGATGATCCGCGCCTGCGGTTAGCGATTGTGGGCGGCAGTCCCTACGACGACTACGATCGCCACCTCCAGGCCCGTTGGGGGCGCTGGCTGCTGTATTTGCCCAAGCAGTCACCCCAGGAAATGCCGGGGATTGTGGCAGCGTCCCATGCGATCGTCGTGCCCCAGCGCGACACCCCCGAAACCCGGGCCCAATTTCCCCTGAAGCTGACCGACGGCATGGCCATGGCCAAGCCCGTGATTGCCAGCCGGGTGGGTGATATTCCAGAGTTGCTGGCCGATACGGGCATCTTGGTTGATCCCAGCAGCCCCGAACAATTGGCCCGGGCGATTCGTCAGTTGGTCGATCGCCCCAACTGGGCGATCGGCTTGGGCCAAGCGGCCCGCCAACGGTGTCTGGCGCACTATAGCCTAGCGGCCATGGCCGAGGGGTTGGCCGCCATTTTTCAGTCGCTGCTGTGATGCGCGATCGCCCTAATTGTTGGAGGCGATCGCACAATACAATCGCACAGGACAGTCGCACAGGACAGTCGCGTCACAGCCATCCGCCTCCCGTGCCCCCGAGCTAAAGCCCGCTCGTTTTTGACAATTCCTATGACCCAACGCCAACAACTGCTGTGGAGACTGATCCGGCGCTACCCCAAACAAGCCCTTTGGACAATGGTGATGGGCTTTTCGGGGGCGCTGTTCAACGGGGTCAGCACCACGCTGATTGTGCCGGTTGTGCTGCGGTTTCTGGGACAAGATGCGGTGCTGGCCGGGGCCCCGCCGATTTTGCGCCAGTTGTTTGCCCCCTTCGATCGCCTTCCCCCGGATTACCAGCCGATCGCCCTGGCCCTAGCTGTGGTCGGCACGATCGCCCTCAAAAACCTAGCGAACTACCTCAGCATTTTGTCCGTGGGCATGTTGCAGCGATCGCTCGCGGCCGACCTGCGGTTGGATGCGATGCGCCTGTTGCTCAACGTCAACCTCAGCTACTTTGCCCGGATGCGGATCGGTGACATCAACAACCGCCTTGGCAACGAAATCGGTCGGGTATCAGCAACGGTTTCCAACTTGCTACAACTGATGGCTACGGTGGTGTCGATCGCCGTGATGGTAGTGCTGTTGCTGTTGCTGTCTTGGCAGTTGACGGTGGTGTCGACGCTGCTGTTTGGGGTGGTGGTGTGGGTCAACCAACTGTCCGTCAATCAGGCGCGCCAGTTGGGCAAAGAAGTTTCCCAAACCTCCAAGGACTATTCCGTAGCTGTCCTAGAAATCCTCGGGGGAATGCGCCTGGTGCGATCGGCCGCCATGGAATCTCGCGAAATGGAGCGCATCACTCGGCTGACCAAGGCCCGGGAAATGGCGGAGTTTCGATCGCAGGCCAACGCCGCCGCCGTTTCGCCCGTGACCGAAGTTCTCAGTATTACGATGCTGATGCTGATTGTGGCGGTTAGCCGCTGGCTGTTTGCCGACCAGCTCAATGCCCTCTCCACGGTGTTGTTAACCTATTTGACCCTGCTGTTTCGGCTGTTGCCCCTAGCGGCCCAGCTCAATCGGTTGCGCGGTCAGTTGGCCAACACGGCGGCCAGCGTGGATGTGGTGGATGACTTTTTGCGATCGGACAATAAGAGCTTTTTGACCGATGGCACAGAACGGTTTACGGCCCTAGACCAGGAGCTGAAGTTTGACCATCTCAGCTTTGCCTACGAGGGCAGCAGCGAATTAACCCTGCAAGACATCAACCTGACCGTGCCCAAGGGCACAACCCTGGCCCTGGTGGGCAGTTCCGGGGCGGGTAAATCGACCCTGGTGGAGTTAGTGCCGCGCTTTGCGGATCCGACCTCGGGGCGAATCCTCCTGGATGGGCGCGATTTACGGGACTTTGATGTGCAATCCCTGCGGCGATCGCTCGGCATTGTCAGCCAAGAAACAGTGCTGTTTAACGACACAATCCGCAACAACATCGCCTATCCACTGCCCACGGCCTCCGATGAAGCCGTGGTGGCGGCGGCCAAGCTGGCCAATGCCATGGAGTTTATTGAGCGGTTGCCTCGGGGCCTGGACACGATGATTGGCGATCGCGGCGTGATGCTCTCGGGGGGCCAGCGCCAACGGTTGGCGATCGCCCGGGCCCTGCTGCAAAACCCCCCGGTTTTGATCCTCGATGAGGCCACCAGCGCCTTGGATACGGTGTCGGAGCGGCTGGTGCAAGAGGCGATCGAAGCCCTCAGCCGCGATCGCACCGTGATTGCGATCGCCCACCGGTTGTCCACGATCCAACGGGCCGACCAAATCGCCGTACTCGACCGAGGCCAGGTCGTGGAAGTGGGCACCCATGCCGAACTGCTGGTCAAAGGCGGAGCCTACGCCCAGCTCTACGCCATGCAGTTTGGCAACCAATCGGTGCAACAGCCCCTGGCCACCGCCAGCGAAACCTTCAACCGCACATCCTACGAAATTCGCGCCCGCCTGAACGTGACCGTCGGTTCCCTGCAACTGTTAGTAGACAACCTGATTGACACCCATGAAGAACGGGAGGAACTGTTACGGGAGTCCTACCGCTCGGCGATTCGGATGTTGAGCACCATGGAGCTATTTGAAGATGGCTTGCAAGTGCAGCGATCGTTCTACAGTGACGCGGGCGCGGTGGCCTTAAGCGATCGCTACGACACCTTTGCCAACATTTCCTACCGGGTGCGATCGCGCCTTGGCGACATCATTGGCTCCCTGCGGCTAGTGCTCGACGATCTCAACGACGACCCCGAAGAGGACGATCGAATTCTGGCGGAAACCTACCAAGCAGCCCTCGATATTTTGGACACACTGGAATCCCTCGAAGCCACAGGTAATCACGCTTAGGATCTGTCGTCAATTTGCTTGAAACCCTGATTCCACCGTTAGCGGATCATTGGGGGCAAGGGAGGGGCTTAAGCCCCTTGTTACGACCATTGGGGTACAGAAAATCAACCGTTTCAGCATCCCTACTGGCAATGACGACAGCCCCTAAGCCCCTTGTCTACAACGGTTGTGGCAACGGTTGTGGTACAGGAAATCAACCATTTTGGCCATCGCAATCCCCGTAGCCGCGATCGCGAAGCCAGGTAAGCGGGTAGAGTAGAAGCGGTTGTTACAAAGTCGTTACACGAACGGGCATCATGGGCGCTGCGGTTTCCCTGCAACAAGTGCAAAAGGTCTATGGCGATCGGCCCGTAGTCAATGACCTCAGTTTTGAAATTCAAGCAGGGGAGATGTTTGGGCTGCTTGGCCCCAACGGCGCAGGCAAATCCACCACCATTCGGATGATCACCACCCTGACCAGCCTCACGAGGGGGCAAATTCAGGTGGCCGGCTACGACGTGGCCCAACAGATGGTGCAAGTGCGACAGCGAATCGGCGTGGTCTTGCAGCAAATTAGCGTCGATGGTGACTTGACTGTTTGGGAAAACCTGGAATTTCACGGGCGGCTGCACCACATTCCCCAACGCGAACGGCAAGCCCGGATCGATCGCTGGCTCGACTATGTGGACCTGGGCGATCGGCGCGAGAGCCTGGTCAAAACCCTGTCGGGCGGCATGAAGCGACGGTTGCAAATTGCCCGCGCCCTGTTGCATGAACCAGAAATTTTGTTTCTGGATGAACCCACCGTGGGCCTCGATCCGCAAACCCGCCGCCGCCTGTGGGAAATCATCCGCGATCTGAACCGCAACGGCATGACCATGTTGCTCACCACGCACTACATGGATGAGGTGGAATACCTGTGCGATCGGATTGGGATCATGGACGCGGGCAACCTAATTGAGCTGGGCACGCTACAAGACCTACGCGAAAAGCACGGCGAAGGGCTGGTGATGAAACAAACAGCCGATCGCTGGGATTACCAATTTTTCCCCACCCTGCTCGAAGCCAACCAATACTTAGATGCCCAGTCGGTCAAAACGGGCTTGATGGTACGTCCGTCCAACCTAGAGGATATCTTCGTAGAATTGACCGGCCGCCAACTGGATTGACGCTCGATCGCCACGGAGATGGCCCCAGCCAACCGTAGACCGTTGATTAACCCTCTGAGGACAAGGGTTGATCGGCAGTCGGCGACTGAAGGGCTACCGGATCAAGTCGAGCCGCCGCTAAGTTCAAGCTGGTTAGTCGCCCATAGGCTTGGTCGATCGACAAGGCCCCACGCAAAAAGCCAATATTTGCGCCCGGGCAGCAATGGGCCAGGGTTGTTGCCGAAAAGCGATCAATCAGACCCTGCACCGATCGCAGTTGCCGGAACCAATGAAAAGTTTTGGCGGTTTTCAGAGGCATCAACTCCCCTTGGGGCGTGGGCAACAGATGCCGACCACTAAACAAAATTCCCCCAGCGCGATCGAACCAAACACAGCTTGAACCCGGCGTGTGGCCCGGTGTCCAAATCACTCGTAGATCGGGCGCAAGGTCAAGCTGTTCGCGAAAGGTCGTGACGGGTAAATTCGGGAGCAAGTAGGCTTCCTGTTCTTGCACCACCAATTCACAGCCCACTGCTGAAGAGTCCCGATCAGCACCTGCTTGCTCGGAGCCTGTCGCATCGCTGGAGACGGGCGCGCTGAAGGCGGCCTGTAGGGCCCGCACCGCTTTTAGGGGGCCAAAGGAACTGCGGTGGGTGAAGATCCACCAGCGCACGCCCCCCTGTTGGGTTAAAAAATCCTGCGTTTCTGGAGTCCAAGGCGGACAATCGATCAGGATGTTGGCCCTTGCGGGGCTGGGGTTCCCGTGGTGTGCATTAAGTGGATCAATGCGATCAGGGTCGATCGAGTTTCCTACAATAAAGTAAGCAGTTCCTCCCAGGGTGTCGCGATTGGGTGGAAAAGCGTAGATTGAATCGAATACAGCCTGCGGTGGCTTGGGCATCAGATGATTGTTTGGCTTTTGTTGATCGGCATCGTCGCATATTTTATTGTTCGCCAGAGCGTCAGTGGCATCACCCGCGCCTCTGTGTGGGTACTGTGGCTGGTGATGATGTCCCCGGCCCTCATTTGGACGACTTGGACGCTGGTGAACGGCACGAGCCAACCCATTCCGGTGTGGTTGGCGTTGCCGCCCTTTGTGGCTTGCCCGCTGCTGTACGTGGTGTTGGTGCAACAGGGGCGATCGGCTCGACCACAACAGCCCCTCAGCGACGATTTGGATGCGCCCGTGTCGGTGCTTTCTGACCCCACTAGTCCAGCGGAGGCGTTGGCCTTGGCCCAGGCGCTGGGATCTTCCAAAATTCCCCCGCGCTTGCTCGATCGCGCCGATGAGGCCAGCCTGCAAGACTGTTTTCCCTGGTCAGTGTTTTATCTCAGCAGCGTGGAACACCGCCCCCAAGCCGCCCTGTGTCATGGTCAGTTACGCGCGGAGCCAGCACTGGCCTACCGCACGGTTTGCGACAAAATCCGCCAAAAGTTTAGCGATCGCTTCCTGGTCATTTTCCAAGAAGGTCAGAACGGTAAGCCCTTTTTTGCCCTGGTTCCCAACCCCCAGCGCACGGCGATCGGTCGTAGTTTGGCCACCGAGCCGCCCCTCTGGAAACAAGGACTCTGGTCGGGGGGATTACTCGTGTTGTCCCTGCTGTCCATGACCCTGATGGGGGCGGAGATGCTGCGAGACCCGAAGCTGGACTTGATGCGGGACTGGACTTTTATCCAGGCGGGTTTGCCCTATGCGATCGGGTTGCTGGCCGTGTTGGGGGCCCACGAGTTGGGCCACTACCTGGCTGCCAAGCGCCACCAGGTGGCCGTGTCGCTGCCGATGTTCATTCCGATTCCGGCGCTGCTGGGTACTTTGGGAGCCTTTACGCCCCTGCGATCGCCCATGCCCCACCGCCGCGCCATGTTTGATGTGGGCTTTTGGGGAGCGATCGGGGGTCTGTTGGTGTCTCTGCCTTTGCTGGTCTGGGGTTTGGCCCATTCTCAGGTGGTGATGCCGATGGCTGGGTCGGGTTTGCTGAATTGGCGATCGATTGACCCCAGCTATTCGATCGCTTTGACCCTGCTCAGTAAGGCGGTGTTGGGCAGCAGCTTGACGGCGGGGAAAGCGATCGCCCTCAGCCCGATCGCCCTGGCTGGCTACATTGGTCTATGGCTGGGGGCGTTTCACCTGCTGCCCCTCGGCTCCCTGGATGGCGGCCGCATCATGCGATCGATGCTAGGGGCCCAAGGCGGGGCGATCGCTGGTCACATCACCCGCTTTGCCGTGGTGGCCTTGGCCTTGGCCCGTAGTGAGTTTTTGTCGTTGGCGCTGTTGGTGTTCTTTTTGCCTGCCGTGGGTCAACCGGCCCTAGATGACGTGACTCCTCTGGACGATCGACGGGATGGACTGGGCTTTTTGGCCTTGGGGATTTTGGTGTTGGCGATTTTGCCCGCGCCGCGTCTGCTCTGGAGTTGGTTGGGTTAAAGCCGATCGTCAATGAGCCTGAAACCCTGATTCCGCCGCTAGCGAATCGTGGAGCAGCAAGGGGCCGAGGGAGTATCGTTAAATCGCCTAGAACCCTGATTCCGCCGCTAGCGGATTGTGGATCAGCAAGGGGCTTCAGCCCCTTGTGACGACGATTGGGGCATGGGAAACCAACCGTTTCAGTTTGCCCTTGGGAAATGCGATCGCCCCTCAAACCAGTTCCCCGGATTGCTGGCGTGAGTCTCCGAAACAGTAGCTAGTGTCCCGGTTGTGGCCGGGGTGAATCATTCGCTCGCTATGGGTTTGGAGGCCGGCCGTTCATGAGTTCTTCCCGCAGCAATTTCGGTGCAAAGCCCGATCGCCGTTGGGCGGCGGCCCTGATTCCGGCTTTGGCGATCGCCGGCCCCGCATTGCTCAACAGTGATTCGGCCCAGGCCGCGGCCCCCTCGATCACTCCCTGCCCCACCAACCAAGCGGGTCAGCCCGATCGCGCCTGTGCCAGCCTGGCCCAACCGGAAGCCCCGATCGCTGGCGTGGAATCGGCTGACCCCAGCCAGCAAGTGGCCCAGGCCAGCGTGGCTAACCCCACCGCTGATGTGGGACTCGATCGCGTGGTGGGCGGCCTCAGTTGGTTGCTGATTGCCTTTGGGCTGGCTCCCTTGGCCACGACGGCGGGCCTCTGGTTGGGTCGGCGGCGGGTGGTGAATCACCTGGTGCAGTCCGTGCGCCGCAGTTTAAAAGATGTGGGCGACCTCGATCGGCGGATCAAAGGGGCCACCACCCAAGCCAACCGCAGTTTGCAGGAACTCCAGGCCCAAGTGGAGCGCACCAAGGAGTCGGCCTCGGCCTTGATTGCGGAGCTGGAAACCCATGTGGCAGCGGTGAAAACAGCGGCCGACCAAGAACTCAGCCAGTTTCAAGACAAACTGGCGGGCGATCGCCGCGTCTCCCGCCACCAAATTGCCGAGCTGGAAAAAGAATTTATCTCCAATATGCAAATCTTGGCCGGGCAAGCCGAACGCCAAAAAGCCAAGCTGCTGCAAGACTTCACCCAAAAAGCACCCCAGGAATTGCTCGGGCTAATTCAGCCCCAAATTCAACAGGAATTACGCACCTTAGTGGAACAGTTGGTGTCGTTGCAAATGCAGCAGATGACGATCCAATCTGTGCCGACAGGCTCCTTGGCTGCCAGTGCTGATAATATTGCCGATCGCGCGGAACAACGGTTTCGGAGTGGTGATCCTGAAGGGGCCTTGGCGGAATATGACAAGGCGATCGATCAACAGCCGGACTGCTACGCCGCTTGGTGGGGCAAAGGGGTGGTGCTAGAGGCGCTGCAACGCTATCCCGCCGCGATCGCTGCCTACGATCGAGCCGTGCGCCTGAAGCCCGACAGCTACGAAAGCTGGCACAACCGGGGGCTGGTGTTGATGCGGCTGGGCAAGTTTGAAGAAGCCGCCGCTTCCTACCAACAGGCGATCGGCTTGAATCCCAACAATCCCGATCTGTGGCTGCATCAGGGCTTGATCTTGAGCAAGCTGCAACAAATCGAACCGGCCTTGCAGGCCTATAACCAAGCCATTTCCCTGAATCCGGCCAGCCACGAAGCTTGGTATAACCGGGCCAATGCCCTCGCGCGGTTGCAACGACCCCAGGAAGCCCTGCAAGCCTACGATCGGGCGATCGAACTCAACGACCAAAACGCCAGCGCTTGGCACAATCGCGGCATTATCCTGACGCAGCTCGGCAACTTTGCCGCCGCCCTCAGCAGCTACGATCGGGCGATCGACCTCGATCGGCAAGATCCCGAAGTTTGGTACAGCCGGGGCAATGTGCTGGTGCGGCTTGACTGCTTCCCCGAGGCGATCGACTCCTATCACCAGGCGATCGCCCTCAATCCCCAACACGATCGGGCCCAGCGCAACCAAGCCCTCGTCAGCGATCGCCTAGCCCAGGAAGCAGCCACCCTTAGTGCTAGTAGTTCTAGGGCGTAGAGCTAGCGCTAGATTTTGGCGATCGCCCCTCCCGCAGCAAGCAAAACGCCATGCCCGTGCCAGCCACTTGCCCACAGGAGGGACGATTGGTTGCTTCCACCAGCACCGCTTCCCCAGCCCGATCGCCATTAGTGAAGGCCAGGGAATCTCCCGCCGTCTGATCGGGCGACAGGTTGAGTCGCTGGAGATCCGCTAAAACCGACTGGCGATCGGCTTGCGGTGACAGGGCCTTAATCAAGGCCTGCATTGCATCGAAGGAAGTGGCGACCCGCCAGCCCACATCACCTTTCCACTGGGCCCTTGCCCGCTCGGTGAACTGCACTGCCTTGGCACTATCCCGCGCCCAGGGCACAGCCAAAATCAACCCCTGAATCGCATCCGTCCCGATCGCCAGCGTTTCTGCGTTGTAGAGTGTTTCCCCGCCAATCATGCGAAAGCGTTGTTGGCGCTGGGCATTGGCCCGCAAAATCTGATGCACCACCGATCGATTTTTCTGGCCGGGAATCAGCACCAACATTTCCGGGCGACTGCCAGCCGGTTCACGATTCAACGCATCAACCATTTGACTCGCATCAAAATTGGGCATCGTCAAATCCACCTTTTGCACAATCCGAATTTGGGCCGCATCCAATCCTGTGGTCACCACATTCAGCAAGCTTTGGCTGTAGTTGTCTTGGTCGTGAACCACGCCCACCTGTTTCACCGCTTGACTGGCCAAGTAGTTAACAATCTTGATCCCCGTTGTGCGGTCACTGGGAACCGTGCGGAAAAAGGTTTTACTCTTGAGGTCAATGCTGGTGCTGGTTGAAGAAACGAGGGCCACACCAGCCGCTTCATAAATGGGCAGCACAACCTGAGTGACGCTGCTGATGTTGTGACCAAGAACGGCCAATAGATCGGGTCGAGCCACGAGGGTCTGAGCAAGCACCTTGGCCTCTTGGGGATCATTGCGATCGGTTGCCAAAACCAATTCGAGATAGCGACCATTCAGCCCACCCGCCTTATTGAATTCGGCTTGTGACTGGGCAACTCCCCGCAGGATTTCGATCGCCGCTTCCTTAGATTTCCCGGCGGGCACAACCACTGCCACACGGAAAGTTGGCATGGCTGCGGTGGCCCGAGTGCGAGCAAGAGCGTTGTTTTGATAAATCAAAAGTTCGGGATTTTTTGGCTCCCCAGCAACAGCTTTTTGCAGCGCTTCTAGGGCTTCGGGAAACTGCTGCTGATTGAGAAACCGGATGCCATCATCAGCATCCTGGTTGGGTTCATCGTTATAAAACCGCTGCACACTCCAGCTCCCACCACTACTCCCACCACTACTCCCGCCGCTGCTGCCACCATTGCCGATCGTCAGGCCGGTGGCCTGAGTCCCCGAACTGGGTGCACCCAAGCCGCTGACTTGACTCGCGATCGAGGGCGGTTGGACTGCTGGTTCACAGCGACCATCGACCAGTGATTGCCCCTCAGAACAGGCAATTTCTGGGGTTTTATTCTGGCTAGTGAGAAACGCAATCACCCCGCCTATGGCAATCATGGCTGGAATCAGAATGAGCCAAATGGGCCAACTGCCGGGCGGACGCAGGGGAGTAGGGTCGAGCTGGGTGGGCTGGTCATAGGGTTTGAGGTCGAGTTGCGTAACTGGGCCAGAGGAGTTCGATGGCGATTTCGATGGCGATGGAGTTGGCTGGTTCCGGTGAATGGGGGAAGACTGGCTCAGGGCCTCCTCCCGTGACATCCCACAAATGGTGCAATCGGGCCCTGTCATGGGGGCTGGCTGATGGGGATTCTCAGGATTAGTCCCTGGGCAAGTCCAGTCTCGGCTCACAATTCAATCTCTCCGCGCAGCACAGTGAATGGACTGATGCAGTTGAGCTACATCGCCTTTGTTGATCATACTTAGCATAATTGCGAGATTGGTCAGCACGAGTTGGCGGGCTGCGATCGCCCTCAATTCCCAGCCCGATCGGGCCCAGCGCAACCAGGCCCTAGTGAGCGATCAGCTAGCCCAAGAATCGGTCACCCTCAGTGCTAGGGCGTAGGACTGGGGCTGGATTTGGGCGATCGCCCCTCCCGCAGCAAGCAAAAGGCCATGCCCGTGCCAGCCACTTGCCCACAGGATGGGCGATTGGTCGCTTCCACCAACACCGCTTCCCCAGCCCGATCGCCATTGGTGAAGGCGAGGGAGTCTCCCGAGGTTTCTGTGGGCGGCAGGTTGACTTGCTGGAGCGCTGCCAGGATTGAAGCACGGTTCGCCTGATCCGACAGGGATTGAATCAGCGCTTGCAGGGCATCGTAGGAAGTGGCCGTTCGCCAGCCCACGTCGCCTTTCCACAGGGCGCGCACTCGCTCTGTAAATTGCTCCGCTGAGGCACTGTCCCGCGCCCAAGGCACAGCCAAAATCAAGCCCTTCACCACATCCGTCCCGATCGTCAATGTTTCGGAATCATAGAGCGCGTCGCTGCCAACAAATCGAAAGCGTCGATCGGTCGGTAGTTGGGCATTCGCTTTCATCAATTGGTTCGCCACAGACTGATTTTTTTGACCTGAGATCAAGACAATCACTTCCGGGCGATCGATCTCCGGCTGGTTATTCAGCGTTGCGATTTCTGCATTGGGATCAAAATTAGCGATTGTCAATTCAATGCCGCGCACCACTGTTACTTGAGCTGCGTCCAGTTCCGGTTTCACCACCCTCAACAGACTTTGACTGTAGCGATCGGCATCGTATACCAAGGCCACTCGGGTGACTTTTTGGCTTACTAAATAGGCCACCAATCGATTGCCCGTCGCTTCATCGCTCGGCACGGTGCGGAAGAAGGTGTTGCTCTTGAGATCGGTGCTAGTGCTGGTGGGTGAAATCACCGGCATCCCCGCTTTTTCATAGATGGGCAGCACCTTCTCAGTGACACTGCTGATGTTGTGACCAACAACCGCCAACACATCGGGAATAGTGCTCAAAAACTGAGCCACTTGCTCTCCCAAGGCGGGATCATTTTTATCGGTCGCCAAAATCAAGTCGAGATAGCGGCCATTCAGTCCCCCTTGTTTGTTGAACCGTTCTTGGGCCTGGGCCACCCCTCTCAACATTTCCATGGCCACTTCGTCATTTTGGATAGCGGGCACAATCACCGCAATCCGAAACGGCGGCTTTGTGGCGGTGCGAGCCAGGGCGTTGTTTTTGTAAATTAAGATTTCGGCATCTTTTGGGTCGCCGTTGGCCGCTTTGGTGAAAGCTTCGAGCGCTTCAGCAAATTTGGTCTGATTAAAGAGTTGCACCCCGCGATCGGCATCGGGCTTCTCCTCCCTAAACAACCGTTTGAGGGGGCCGATGGGGGCAGTCCCAGGGGTGGGATTGGCACTAGGAACGGAGAGTCCACTGATCAACTCTGGCGGGAAGGGCGGTGGTGATACACCGGTCTGGCATTGGCCATTCACCAAGGCTTGACCCGTTGGGCAGGTTTTAGGAGGATCTCCAGTACGGCCGAGTATGAGGGGAGTCATTGCCCCCGCAGCTACCAGAACCGGAACGATCAGCCAAGGCCAACGATTCCCTTTTGATCGTTTTGATGGTTGGTTGTAAGGATCGATTTGGGTGACTGGGCCAGAGCCAGGAGACTTAGGAGGCGGGGGGGGTATCGGCCCCTTCAGGGCTGCTTCTCGCGACATCCCACAGAGGGGGCAGTCAGTGCCCGTCACTAACTCGGGTGGGTGGGGATTCTCAGGATTTGTCCCCGGACAAGTCCAGTCTCGGCTCACAACGCAATCGCTCCTCGCAGCACAGTGGATGGACGAGTGCGGTGGAGCAACATCGTCCATTGCCCATCATGTTTAGCATGGTTATCAGAAGTTGCGGGGGTGGTCATGGAAAATGCAAGGGTTCATGAACCGCAGTGACATTGGTTAGCCGTCACTAATTCACTAACAATTGCTGCAATTGACTAGCAAATGCAGCAATCAGGAAGCTTCCTGCTTCATCGCGGCGAAGTCGGCTTCATCCGCTCCA
>RDXB01000091.1 GCA_004292515.1 Oscillatoriales cyanobacterium | reverse complement strand
TGGCAATTGCCCGATCGCCCCTTTCGCCGGACAATGGGGACTCTGAGAGCAATCCAAACCCAGGAGGCGGGCGTGACTCAAGCATTCGACTACGACCTATTGATCCTCGGAGCCGGAGTCGGCGGCCATGGTGCAGCCCTGCACGCCGTCGCCTGTGGCCTGAAAACCGCGATCGTGGAAGCGGCCGAAATGGGCGGCACTTGTGTTAACCGGGGTTGCATTCCTTCCAAGGCCCTGCTGGCAGCGTCCGGCCGGGTGCGCGATCTCCGCAATGCCGCCCACCTGAAGGCGATGGGCATCCAAGTGGGCGGTGTGCAGTTCGATCGCCAGGCGATCGCCGACCACGCCACCAATCTGGTGGGCAAAATCCAAGGCGACCTGACCAATAGCCTGAAGCGAATTGGCGTGGACATCATCCAAGGCTGGGGCAAGCTGCTGGCTCCCCAAAAGGTGGAAGTGAACACCGCCGACGGCAACCGCACGATCACCAAAACCATCAGCGCCCGCAACGTGTTGATTTCCACCGGGTCTGTGCCCTTTGTGCCGCCGGGGATCGAGCTGGATGGCAAAACGGTGTTCACCAGTGATGAAGCGGTGCGGCTGGAATCTGTGCCCCAGTGGGTGGCGATCATCGGCAGCGGCTACATCGGCTTGGAATTTTCCGACGTGTACACCGCTTTGGGCGCGGAAGTGACGATGATCGAAGCGCTCGATCAACTGATGCCGGGGTTTGACCCGGATATTGCCAAGGTGGCCAAGCGGACGCTGATTGACCAGCGCGACATCGAAACCTATACCGGCGTGTTTGCCACCAAGATCACCCCCGGTGCGCCGGTAACGATCGAACTGACCGACGCGAAAACCAAGGAAGTGGTGGACGTGCTGGAGGTGGATGCTTGCTTGGTGGCGACGGGTCGCCGCCCCGCCACGGCCAATATCGGCTTGGAGAATGTGGGTGTGGAAACCAACCGCCCCGGCTTCATTGCTGTGAACGGCAAGATGCAGGTGCTGAAGGATGGTGAACCGGTGCCGCATCTGTGGGCGATCGGGGATGCGACGGGGCAAATGATGTTGGCCCACGCGGCTTCGGCCCAGGGCGTGGTGGTGGTCGAAAACATCTGCGGGCGCGATCGAGAAATCGATTACCGCAGCATTCCCGCCGCTGCCTTCACCCATCCCGAAATCAGCTTTGTGGGTTTGACGGAACCCCAAGCCAAGGAGCTGGGCGAGGCAGAAGGCTTCAGCGTCGGCACTGCCCGCACCTACTTCAAGGGCAACTCTAAGGCCGTGGCCGAGGGCGAAGGCGACGGACTGGCTAAGGTGATTTTCCGCAAGGACACGGGCGAAGTGTTGGGCGCGCATATCTTTGGCATTCACGCTTCGGACTTGATCCAAGAGGTGGCCACGGCGATCGCCCAGCGTGATTCCGTGAAGAATCTGGCCTTTGTGGTGCACGCTCACCCAACCCTTTCGGAAGTGATCGACGAAGCCTACAAGCGGGCCGAGCGCGAGTTGGCTGAGGTGTAAAAAGCTAGTTCCGAAATCCAGCCTAGAAACCAACAACGCAGGGCGATCGGTCAATGTTCCGACTGCCCTGCGTTTTGATTGAGTGAGCTAGAGGGGGTATTTGGCGGTGATGGACTCATCAAAATCAAAAATATCCCCAATCTCGGCCGGTGCAGGGTTCAAAGCTGCCCTGACAACCCCGACCATTACTGTCACGATCGCCTAGGATTTGACGGGAATCGGTGACTCAACTAACTCAGACTCGATCGCTTGCTGAGTCACAGCAGCCTGGCGACCCAAAGCGGCGATTAAACCCGGCAAAACCAAGCAGGCTGCACCGCTACCAATACCGCAGAGCGTCGCAATCAGCACTCCACTATCCATAGCAACCTCTCCTGGTTCTAAACGGGGTTTGAAAGAATTTCAAGGGACTCTTGAGCTGTTTTCATTGTCAGCAAATTCCGGATCAAAACAACAGCTTTTGGCGATTGAAAGATCAGAGATTGATGATAAGCATAGCTAATTGATATTGCTTTTTCTAAAGAAAGATTTTACATTTGCCTACGATCATCTACACCAAAATTCAGTACTAAAAATTCTCAAAAAACTGATGAAATAACACTTCTGGCAATCACACCGATCAAATTTAATGCCGGATTTTAGCGAACGATCGCCCCGCCAAGGATGCTGGTGAGCTGATCGCCCTTTACAAGACTTATCGAAATTGGGGTGGGCTGGGATCAGGCGATCGCCCAGTTTGTGGTCATTCAGCAACAGCCGGCCACTTGGCCCGACAGTCCCCCAGCCAGCGCCGCTTCCAGCGCGAAGTGGGTTCGAGGGGCGATGTGGCCTGCTCTTGGTGCTTGCGATCGAGAATTACCTGAGCAGGATTGGTCAACTTGGGATCGCGGTAGGGCACGGCGGCTTTGGTTTGCAAATGTTCTAGCTCCTGGGCTGAAAGGGGCGGCAGGTCGATCGCGCTGAAGCTGGCCACCGTGCCGGGCCAAAATCGCCCAAAGGGAGCCGTTGCCCCCACCTGCAAACCCGCAGCCAGCAGCGCCGATCGCACCGCCGCCGCACAGGAATAGGTCACTAACCGGCCCTCGGGCTGCAATCCCTGAGCTGCTAATCCTAAAAACTCGACTGTCCACAGTTGTGGGCAGCGGTGGGGCGAAAAGGGATCGAGAAATATTGCGTCGGCCTGAAACCCGCTGGCCAGGGCGATCGGCAAGGTTTGGCGCGCATCACCCCAATGCAACCTGCCCGCAAAGTCCCCGGTGAATGCTGCCCCCGTGGCCCGGGCCTGGCCGGTTTGGGCCAAATCCGTCAAGATTTGGGCGATCGCCGCCACTAACCCAGGGCCTAACCCAGGGCCTAATCCCTGGGCCTGCCCAAACAATCGCAGGGCCGCCAACAGGTAGGGCAAGGCGGCTTGGGGGGCGATCGGGTCTAGCTCCAGCCCGACCCACTCCACCCGACAGTCCGGATTCACAGCCCAAATGGTTGCCAAGGCTGCGGCGGTGTTGTAGCCCAGGCCATAGCAAATATCCAGCAGGCGAATTTGGGTCGATTGGGCGGCGATCGCCCGCAAATGGGTGGGTTCCACAAATTTGCTCAGGGCCTCTTGCCAGGCTCCTTGGCGATTGTGGAAGGTTTCGCCAAACCGCTCCGATCGAAAGGTGACGGAGCCATCGGCCGTTGTTTCTGCCGACAGACTGCCATTCTCGATCGATTGCCAAAGGGTCAGTTCGGGCTGATCGGGGACAAAATTCATGGGCGAGATTTTATGTAGGATGATAATTCAGGATCATAAAGTCAGCATTAAATACTGGGTTAATAAACAATCAATCAGCGCTGGATCAATACCAGACCCATGGCGAAATTGCGG
Organism: Oscillatoriales cyanobacterium; assembly: GCA_004292515.1. Classification (GTDB taxonomy): domain Bacteria; phylum Cyanobacteriota; class Cyanobacteriia; order CACIAM-69d; family CACIAM-69d; genus CACIAM-69d. Next base: position 12,586 of record RDXB01000091.1, on the reverse strand, counting down.
CAGGGAGCGGTTGCGGCTGATTGCCATTGCTGACAGCCACGCGATACGATCGCGCCCGGGCCGCTCTGTCGGCCAGACCAACTGAATGCTCATATTCCTCAAACTACGCCAGAGCGCGCAAACCTCCTATGGACGTTAACTCGTCGGGCCTGTGGCTCAAACGCCCCGTAATTGTGAAAGCGGTGGTGACTCCCCGTTGGAAAGATGATGCCCAAGTAGAGCTGCAACGGCAAATTGACCAGCTCGATCGCCAACTCCAACAACTAGAAACCCAAGGCCAACGGGCGATCGCCGAAATTCAGCGCCAGAGCATTCAGCCCCCCGGCCCGGAAGTGACCCGCCAAATCGAAAACATCCAAGGCCAGGTGAACGAGCAAAAATCTCAAATGCTCGAACAAAAAAACCAGGTGTTGCAACAACTCAACCGTGTGCATACGTTGGAGTTGGATAAGGAAGTGGTTCAAACTCAAATGGAGAGCCTGTTTCAGGTGAAGCAAGGCGATAACCTGATCGACAAGATGCAAGTGGAAATCTTGCTCCGAGATGGAATTGTGGAAGAAATTCGCGGCGAACTGTAGCGCCTGTGATCCATCGCGCCTGTGATCCATCGCGCCTGTGATCCACGCCCCAACCGTTGTAACAAGGGGCTTCAGCCCCTTGCTGCCCCACGATTTCGTAACGGCGGCATCAGGATATTGGTCAATTTGATGAGGTGATGTGACAACCACCCCTCAGCGCCTTGTCCCCCCCCTGATCGCGTCATGGTGGAATCAGGGGCTGTGGCGATTTGACGACAGGCTCCAGCCCATTCTTGATCAATCACCTATTCTCAACCTTGTTTCAGGCCACGCGACGAAGATTAGCCTTCTGGTATGCCACGGTGACGGCGGTGCTGGTGCTGGTGGCAGCGATCGCTTTCTATGGCTATGCGCGCGTCACCCTGGTCGATCGCGTGGATGACACGATCGAACATGCGATCGAACTGGTGGCCCGATCGCTGGTGATTGAATCGGTGTCTGTGCAAGACCTGGCCTCCACCGATCCTTACCAGACGATCACTCGGCCCCGCGTCAACCTAGAAGCCAGCTTTCGAGACAACACGGGCACGGTTTGGAACGAAGTCGAGGACGATCGGATTGATCTGGAATGGTTTAGCCCCACGGGTCAGCCCCTCTGGACGAGCTTCACGGAACCCTTGAATGTGCCGCTGCATCCCACCCGCCGCAGCGAAACGGTGAAGGCGATTCGCGTTGGGGTTTCTGACCTGCCCGCTGTTGAGCCGCCCTTGGTCCTGCGGCAGCGAACCCAGGCGATCGCTCTGGATGGGCAACCCTTGGGCTACTTGCGAGTCAGCCATCCTTGGTTTGAAGTGACCAAACCGGCGCGGCAGTTGGCGATCGATTTGAGTTTCGGGGTGGTGGCGCTGATTGGTGCGGTGGGGGCGATCGGCTGGTGGTTGTCGGGCTTGGCCATGGAGCCGGTGCGCGAGTCCTATTTGCGACTGCGGCAATTCACCGCCGATGCGTCCCACGAACTGCGCAACCCGATCGCCACGATCCAAACCAACGTGCAAGTGGCCCTGGCTGACCCGGAACCGCAAATGGAGCGATCGCAACTGGAGGCGATCGAACGGCTGACCCGGCGTTTGGGCAAGTTGGTCGAAGATTTATTATTTTTGGCGCGCCAAGACAGCGGCATCGTGCAACCGCGCTGGTCTACGGTGGATTTGGCGGAACTCCTGTTGGAGGCGATCGAGGAGCAATCGGCCCTGGCGGCCCGTCGGGGCTTGGAACTGATTCCCGAATTGAGCGAAACACCGGACGATCTCGCCTTTGTCCTTCGGGGCGATCGAGACCAACTGGCCCGGCTGCTGACCAATCTGATCGGCAACGCGATCCAATACACCCCCGAGGGCGGCCAAGTGTGGGTACGCCTAGAACGCGACCTTCGCAAGCCTTGGCTGCAACTGTCGGTGCAAGACACAGGGATCGGCATTGCCCCGGAAGCCCTGCCCCACCTCTTCGATCGGTTCTATCGGGTAGACAGTGCCCGATCGCGCTCCAGTGCCACCCAGTCGGCCGGTTCCGGCCTGGGCCTAGCCATCACCCAGGCGATCGTCCAAACCCACCAAGGGCAAATTCGTCTAGACAGCAAGCTCAACCAAGGCACGACGGCCACAGTCACCCTACCCGTGCCCCCAGACGGCGGTGCTTGAGTCGGGCCTGCCTCCGAAAGTGCCCCCTACTCGCTATTGGCTCAGACCCTCACCCCCCACCAACTTCAACTGAACGAATGCATTCCCCAGATACCTCCGGGTTGCCCTCGCCCCAACCCCTTCTCCCAAGATGAGCGAAGGGGCTGGGGGATCAGGGCGATCGAGATGTTGCGTCAGGTCTGCGAGTCTGGCCGTCAACGAACCCAGCTTCTAAACCACGGCCATTTCCGGCTTGCGACCTAGTTGGCCCAACAGGCGATCGGCAATCTGAGGCCCCGTCAGCCCCAGACTCTGCATCGACTGGTTTGGCGTGGCGTGTTCCACCAAAATGTCCGGCACGCCCAAGCGCGTCACCGGCACGGCCACGCCCGCATCGCCTAGGGCCTCCAGCACCGCCGAGCCAAAACCGCCCATCAGACAACCTTCCTCGATCGTCACCACCCGGCCAATCTTCTGGGCCAGCGGCACAATCAATTCCGTATCCAGGGGCTTCACGAAGCGGGCATTCACCACCGTGGCTTCAATGCCGTGCTCACTCAGGATTTCCGCCGCCTGCATGGCCGGAGCCACCATCGTGCCATAACCCACCAGCAGCAGATCATCGCCGGTACGCAGCACTTCGCTCTTACCGATCGGCATCGGCTCCCAGCCCGCTTCCAGCAACGGCGCACCCACGCCACTGCCTCGGGGATAGCGCACGGCGATCGGGCCCGGGTGGGTCACGCCCGTCACCAACATCCGCTGGAACTCCGCCTCATCCTTGGGAGCCATCACCACCAAGTTGGGAATGCAGCGCAGGTAGGCAATGTCATACATCCCCTGGTGAGTGGGCCCGTCCGCCCCGACCACCCCTGCGCGATCGAGGCAGAAGAACACCGGCAAATCCTGGATGCACACATCGTGGATCACCTGGTCAAAGGCCCGTTGCAGGAAGGTGGAATAAATTGTCACCACCGGGCGCGCCCCTTCGCAGGCCATACCCGCCGCCATTGTCACGGCGTGCTGTTCCGCAATCCCCACATCTACATACTGGTCAGGCAGCTTGGCTTGGAACTTATCCAGCCCTGTGCCAGTCGCCATCGCTGCGGTAATCGCCACAATCCGAGGATCATTTTCGGCGAGGGTAATCAGGGTTTCTGCAAAAACTTTGGAGTAGCTAGGTGGGGTCGGTTTGCTAGCGGGCTTGGCCTTGCCCGTGGCTAAGTCAAAGGGATTTTGCGCGTGATAGCCGACCTGGTCTTTTTCCGCGATCGCGTAGCCCTTGCCCTTCGTGGTGGCCACATGGACGAGCACCGGGCCTTTTTGCTTGTGGCCCTCGCGGAAGATGTCAATCAGTTCCTTGATGTTGTGACCATCAACGGGGCCCATGTAGGTAAAGCCCAGTTCTTCAAAGACCGCGCCCACTTTCGACACGGCCAGGCGCTTCATGCCCTCTTTCACCCGATCGAGTTCCGGTGACAGGGAACCGCCAAAGAAGGGCAAATGTTTCACCTGCTCTTCGAGGTTGTCCGTCAGGAACTGCATCGGCGGGCTGAGGCGCATTTTGTTCAGGTAGCGCGACAGGGCCCCGACGTTGGGCGAAATCGACATGTCGTTGTCATTCAGCACCACCATCAGGTTGGTGTCAGGCAAATGCCCCGCATGGTTAATGGCTTCAAGGGCCATCCCGCCGGTCATTGCGCCGTCGCCGATGATCGAGACCACTTTGTAGTTGTCGCCGGCCATGTCCCGGGCGATCGCCATGCCTAACCCAGCGGAGATGCTAGTCGATGCGTGACCCGCGCCGAAATGGTCAAACTTGCTTTCACAGCGCTTCAGGTAGCCCGCCACACCATCTCGTTGGCGCAGGGTGTGGAAGTTGGCATAACGACCAGTGATTAATTTGTGGGGATAGGCTTGGTGACCCACATCCCAGATCACTTTGTCGCGATCGAGATCCAAGGTTTGGTAGAGCGCTAGGGTCAGCTCCACTACGCCCAACCCGGGGCCAAGGTGGCCGCCGCTGGTGGCGACGGTCTGCAAGTGCTTTTCTCGAATCTGTCGGGCCACATCTTCGAGTTGGGCGATCGATAGCCCGTGCAGTTGGTTGGGGTGTGTAAGTTCGCTCAGGTTCATAGGCGGCCACCTTGGGGTTGGATTGATTTGGGGGGGATTTTGAGTCCTGTACTGACCCCTATCGACTCTAACGAATTTAGGCCGACCACAGTGTTTGGATTTTACGCTCTGTTGTGTTGGTGGCTAATTTTTGCGCTTAACCCACTCCATGGGTGGCTGGCTAGGATGGAGGTATGTGGTTGGATTGGGACTGGAATCGAAGGGGCAATAGGGGCTGTATCGATCGCCGCACAATCCGATCAATCCCGGTCAACCTCGGCTAACTTTGATCAACCTCGGCCCATCCTGCAAGCCATGAAACTGCTGAAAAAACTGCTAGCTGGGGGGTTACTCACCCTCGGCGGATTCTTTTTGTTGGCGGCGTTAATGATTCCGTTTTCATTACCCAAGTCTGGCCAGACAGCGGCGGAGGCCAAACTTGAAAACCAACAAGCGGCCTTGGGTTGTGCCCTTTTGGGCTTGCCGCCGAGTGCGATCGGGGGGTGGTTGGTTTGGGACTTGGCCCAGCGCCGCCGCCGTTTGCAGCGCCAACAGGCTGACGCAGCCCAGCGCCAGTTGCGATCGCTCTTGCTGGACTTGATCCAACAAGGTGATGGGGAAGTGACACTGTTTGAATTTGCCATGCGATCGGAACTGCCCGCCGATCACGCCCGCGACTACTTAGACCGCGTGGCCATTGAGTTTGGGGCTGACTGCGACATCGACGACCACGGCGCAACCCACTATCGCTTTCCCGTCAGTCGCTCCTAATCCAGTCCGAACACCCAAAAACAGTTGCTCAAAAACAGTTGCCCAAGAACAGTTGCCCAAGAACAGTAATATAGCCGCCCAAAATACAGCCTCTACCTCGCTTAAGAAGTACAGCAGCCTGTAGGGTGGGCAATGCCCATCGACTAACAGCTTCACAGCATCTGCGATCTGATATACCAATCGTTTGAGGTCAAGCTTGTATAGCTCAAAATATAGCCGCCCAAAAATAGTCAAGGAAACAAACTCAGGACAGGGATATGGAACGTTGGTTTTTAGGATTAGCAGGGCTGCTAGGGGCGATCGCCGTGGCCGCCGGAGCTTTTGGGGCCCACATTTTGGAAGGCAAATTAACCGATCGCGCCCTCGAAACCTTTGGCACCGCCGCCCGCTACCAGCTCACCCATGCACTGCTACTGGCCTTGGTGGCGATCGTGCTTTGGATCTACCCTGCCCCAGCTCCCACCGCCCTTGGCATTGCGGGCTGGGCGATCTTGGTGGGCATGGTGCTGTTTTGCGGCAGTCTTTACGGTCTCAGCTTTGGTGCACCGAAAATCCTGGGGGCGATCGCACCCCTGGGCGGCCTCGGTTTCATCATCGGCTGGCTCAGTCTAGGGCTGACGGCCTGGCAGTGGCCCAAACCGTAACGCTGCGATCGGCAATCGCGATCACTGGTTAACCCCTAACCCCGTGCGATCGACCGCAACTCGCGATAGAATGCTGAGTGTATTCACCGAACGATATCTACTCTTCTCGCAAGCGCTAGTCTCTAGCCATTGCAAGTCACGCGGGGCTGTCACGGTTTCGACGTGCTGGGAACAGGTACTAAGTGATGCAGGCCGAGAGCGGGCTAACTCTCGCAAATCAATGGCTCAAAAAAGTAGATGCGAACAACATCGTTCCTTTCGCTCGCAAGACTGTGGCTATCGCCTAAATCTTGTAACACCTCTAACTAGACGGTTGAGCACTCGCTGTTTGACTCCGTTAAGGACATCGAGTTTAACCCCAACGGATGCGTCATCTGGTTTTCTTCGGTTAGCCTGCTGACAAAGACTTTAATCGAGGCATCCTACCGCTAGGGATAAGTAGCGGTTCCCGTCTCAAGGATCAGCGAGACTAAGCCTGTGAATGAACAAGGTATAACTACCTGGTGCGGACGATGGGTTCGACTCCCTCCAGCTCCACTTCTCAAACTCTTTATTTCGTAGCTGTTGACTGCTAAGTGGGACGCAACCCAATGCGTCCCATTTTTTATGTTCCCACTCTGGATAGTTGGGATGGGGCGATCGGAGACTGGAAACTGGAGACCCTAGACCTCATCACCTGATCGAGAATCACGTGGAAAATCGGTTTATCATTCAATAGAGCTTGGCAGCATCAATCCCAGTGATTGTGAAGCCTTGACAGGCTGGCGGTTTCAACAGCTTCAATCCAATCACCTCTTAACTGACAAGTTTTAACGATCATCTCGATTAATAGTCCCGATGATCTGCGATTGTCCTGGGATCCCGTGCCAACCCGAGCGAACTCGGCGTTCATCGCCTTAGACTATCGATCAATAACCATCTGTGACCAATGGTTTTGATATCTAGCGTCTCCTTGCTAGATCATTGCTGAATCATTATTTCCCTTATATGCCAATTACTCCCCAATTCCATGAGCCGTTCTAGCGCCGCTACGGCTATGATTTCGGTGGCATCGATTGACAGCCGATCGCAGACCATTCATCAGCAACATGTGCTGCAGGTCACCACCCGTGGTAAATCCCTGCAAAACATTACGAGTGCAATTGCAGAATTGGTTGCGCAATCAGGTGTGGTTACAGGACTGTGTAGCCTTTTTGTGCAGCACACCTCCGCCAGCTTGATCGTTCAAGAAAATGCCGATTCTGACGTGCTGCGCGATCTCGAAACCTTTTTGGCAACCCTGGCTCCGGAAACTGCCTCCTATCGCCACAGCGCCGAAGGCCCCGACGATATGCCTGCCCACATTCGCACCGCCTTGACCCATACATCCGAGCAAATTCCAATCGTGCGCGGACAGTTAGGGCTGGGCCTGTGGCAGGGAATCTATCTCTGGGAACATCGTCAGCACGGTCGCACGCGCGAAGTTGTGGTACATATCATGGGTGGTTAACTCGCCCCACTGCGAGGGATGGCGGTCAGCCGCCGCCGCCAACTGCGAAGGAGGATGTTGTGAGTAAGGTGCTAATTGTCGATGACAGCGCAACGATGCGCGAGATGATTGCCGCACTCCTCCAAAAACACGGCATGACAACGGTTGTGGCGGGCGATGGGGTGGAGGCACAGGAACAGTACGTTGCCAGTTTGCCGGATTTGGTGATCACAGATATTGTGATGCCCCGAATGAACGGCTATGAGTTTTGTCGTTGGATGAAGTCGGATAATGCCCGTAAGGACGTGCCCGTGGTGCTCTGTACGAGTAAGAGCGAAGAATTCGATCGCTATTGGGGGATGAAGCAGGGGGCCGATGCCTACATTGCAAAACCATTCCAGCCTGATGAGCTGGTGGATACGGTGTTGCAACTGCTGAAGTAAGCTGGCTTAAAACAGCCCTGCCCCAGAACAGACTCGGATAGACACGATCGCCACTGGTGTGGCCGAGGTCTGAAGTGTGGGCTGGCGATTTTGCAGTACTGTGCTGGTTGCAAAGTTGCTGTTACCTAGCGATAAATCGGTCTGATGATTGCCAGGGATGGATAGGGGAGAGCGTCAGACCCAGCCCCGCAAAACCCAGTCATCAGATCAAGGCTCAAGCCTGGGCTGCAAGATCTGGTCGTAGGCAGTTGTGCTGTCCGGGATGTCGCTAGTCAAAATTCGTGCTGAATTGTGGTGCCAAGTTGTACTGATGGGGATCTGAGTCTGAATTGAGGGCCCGCCGAGTGCTGGGATCGATTGCTAAGATGGCTGTGCTCTGTGGGTCTGTCTGGGCTCAGTCAGCTCTGCGCTGGGGCGATCGCTGTGCATAGGTCTTGGGTTCCGTGCCATCTGTGCAATCCGTCTGTGCAATCCGTGCGATCTTTTGCTGTGCTTGTCATGGGTTGTCGCGAGCGTTTTGTGGGTAAGCATTTTGTGGGTAAGACTGTGACCACTTCGAGTCAATTGGCTTTGAAAACTGACCGCTGGGGTTCGATCGCCCTGTCATTAGTCATGGGGCTGTGCAGTGGGGTGGCGATCGCCTTGCCAGTGCGGGCAGAAGTTTTGGTGCCCTATGCGCCGCCCATCGATTCGCAGTGGTCTGATCAGGCGATCGAGCTGGCTCAGGATGCGGCCCGTTTGGTGCAATTTGAGCAATATGACGAGGCCTTGGCGCGAATTCGGGTGGCGGCTTATTTGGCTCCCAAAAATCCCCAGGTGTTGCGCTTGATGGGCGGCTTGTATTTGCAGAATCAACAGCTCGACCGTGGGATTCAGGTGCTGGAGTCGGCCAGGGCGATCGCCCCGGATGAGCCGTCGGTGTTGCTGGCACTGGGGGCGGCCTATGGTCAGCAAAAACGTTGGGGCGATGCGCTGACGACGTTGCAGGCGGGGCTGAAGCTGCAAGACTCGCCTTCTGGTCGGTTTGATCTCGGTAATGTGTACATGACGATGGGGCAGTTTACCCAGGCGATCGAGCAGTTTCGCCAGGCGGTGGCCCTCGAAGCCAAGATGTGGCCGGCGGTGAACAATATTGGTCTGGCGCTATATGAATTGGGCGATCGCGACAATGCCTTGAAGGAATGGCAGGCAGCCTTGGCCATCGACCCAACGGCGGCGGAACCCAAAATGGCGATCGCCACGGCGAGTTATGCGGCGGCTGGCTGCAAGCCCCAGTCCCAAGAGGCAAATTGCGTTAAAAGCTTGGCTCTGGCCCAAGAGGCGATCGAGACCGATGAGCGCTACGCCGATTTGCAATATCTCAAGGACAATCTTTGGGGCGATCGGCTACTGAAGGAAGCGAAGGCGCTGATCGAACGGGTGCGATCTGTCCGATCAACTGCACCCTAAATCGGTCATCAGTGGCTCATCAATTGAGATCACTGGGCTGAGATTACTGGGCTGAGATCACTCGGACGAGATCACTCGGACAAGATCACTCGGACGAGATCACTCGGACGAGATCACTCGGACGAGATCACTCGGACGAGATCACTGGGCTGAGATCACTGGGATAACCTCGGAATGCTACAGCGTCAGGAATTTCTTGAGAGCTGCAACCATAGCGGGCGGCCAACGGCGAACCGTAGCAACCCAGTCGAGATCTTTGTATCGGCGATCGAGACCCACCACCGCGACCCACTGGCTTTCGGCTTCACCGCGATCGCCCTCCGCCCACAGGGCCGCCGTTAAAGCTGCTCGGGCATCCGCAAAGGTAGGATATTTTCGCACCAGGTTGCGCAACAGCCGCAGGGATTCCTGCCGATCGCCAATCTGAAACAAAGCCAAAGCATGATTGACGCGGGCGATCGCAAACTCCGGGGCCAGGGTTTCCGCCTGCGTATAGTCGCGCACAGCAGTTTCCCACTCACCTAGGCCAGCCTCCGCATTGCCGCGATTGTTGTAGGCCGCTGCATCATTGGGGTCTAGGTTCAACACTTGGTTGTAATCGGCGATCGCCCCCTGAAAATCGCCCATATTCTCTCGCGCTGCACCTCGATTCAGATAAGGATCAGGCGCATTCGGGGCACGGTTGATCGCCGCGTTATAATCCTCGATCGCCGCTCGCAGATGATTTTGGCTCGCGCGAGCATTGCCCCGATTGCTCCAAATTTCCGCATTGTCAGGAAACAGCTCCAGCAGTTGTGTCCAATAGGTCTCTGCTTGGGCAAACTGTCCCTTATTGGTCGCGTCCAAGGCTTGGTCGAACAGCGATCTTGCAGTTTGAATCCGGGCTTCTAGGGGGATCTCATCCGCCACCGCCGGCACCGGCAGCGACCAACTCAGCCATCCAACGATGATCGCCACCGTCCAACACAAAAACCGAGTCCGAATGGCTGGGCGTTGGATGCACCCCAGCCAGCAGGATGTGGGAACTGGCCGCATCCACCGATTAATCCAAGCGATCCCGACACGATAAGGGTGGCGAGTGATCGATCCAGCCAAGGCCAACAACACTTGCAAGGGGCGTACAACTCGCATCGACGGGCAATCTTGTAGGAAAACACCAACCTAAGCATCCTAGCGCGATCGCTCCTAGCCGCCCATCACACAATCACCGATGGGTTGCCCGCCACATCCTGATCAAGATCCATACCCAGATCTATCCAGATCATCTTCCAGCGGTTTCCGGTGTACCTGTCCCACGGGACGCAGCTCGAATCGCTCGCCCTCCCCAAAATTCCAGTAAAATTCGCTATTGCCCTTTACTCTTCGCGCGCGGGGAACTCCACGTTTGGCCGCGGCCAAACGCCCCGCGCCTTCTTTGATTAGAGCGATAGTCAGGGGTAAATCTTCCTTTCTGCTTTTGCTAATAACGCCGGTGAAAGACGCGATCGCCCGCCTTCGTTTAGCCTTTGAAACGGCCTTCGTAACGGCCTTTGGCCCAGAGCTTGCCGGAACCGATCCGGTATTAGTGCCAGCCAGCAATCCCAAATTTGGGGACTACCAAGCCAATGTGGCCTTGTCCCTTGCCAAAACCCTGGGCCAGCCGCCCCGTGATATTGCGAGTGCGATCGTGTCTGCCTTAGCGATCGACGATCTTTGCGATCCACCAACCATCGCCGGCCCAGGCTTCATCAACCTAACCCTCAAAGCCGATTACCTGTTGGATCAACTGCGAGCCAGCCACCAGAGCGATCGCCTAGGTATTCAGACCGTTGCTCATCCCCAACGGATCATCGTGGATTTTTCAAGTCCCAACATCGCTAAAGAAATGCATGTGGGGCATTTGCGATCCACCATCATTGGCGATTCGATCGCCCGCGTGCTCGAGTTCCTAGGCCATGATGTTCTACGTCTCAACCATGTCGGTGACTGGGGCACGCAGTTTGGGATGCTGATCACCCACCTACGGCAAGTCGCACCCGCAGCCCTCACCAATCCCGATGCGATCGACATTGGCGATCTCGTCGCCTTCTACCAAAAAGCCAAACAACGCTTCGATAACGACGACGACTTCAAAGAGCAATCGCGCCAAGAAGTCGTTTGCCTACAAAGCGGCGATCCCGAAAGCCGTCGGGCCTGGCAGTTGCTGTGCGATCAATCCCGGCGTGAATTCCAAAAAATCTACGATCTCCTAGATATCCGCCTGACGGAGCGCGGCGAATCCTTCTACAACCCAATGCTGCCGGAAGTAGTAGCCGCCCTTGTAGAAACCCAGCTCCTTGTTGAAGACTCAGGAGCTTGCTGTGTTTTCCTCGAAGGCTTCGTCAACAAAGATGGTAATCCACTACCCCTGATCGTCCAAAAATCAGATGGCGGCTATAACTACGCCACCACTGACCTAGCCGCCATTCGCTACCGCATCGGCACTGATCAAGCCGATCGAGTCATCTACGTCACAGATGCTGGTCAAGCCAACCACTTTGCCCAAGTATTCCAAGTCGCCCGTCGAGCTGGCTGGATTCCCGACAACGTTGAACTGGTTCACGTTCCCTTCGGCCTCGTTTTAGGTGAAGACGGTAAAAAGCTCAAAACCCGATCAGGGGACACCCCCAAGCTTAAAGATCTGTTATCAGAGGCGATCGAGCGATCGCGTACTGACCTTCACAACCGACTGACCACCGAAGAGCGCACCGAATCCCCCGAATTCATCGGCCATGTAGCAACCACGGTCGGACTCAGCGCCGTCAAGTACGCTGACCTGTCCCAAAATCGCATCAGTAGCTACGCCTTTAGCTACGACAAAATGCTGGCCCTTCAGGGCAACACCGCCCCCTACATGCTCTATGCCTATGCCCGCATTCAGAGCATTGGTCGCAAAGCAGCAGTCAACCTGAGTCAACTCGACAGCACTCAACTCCATCTCAGTGACGACAGTGAATGGATGCTTCTGAAACATCTCCTACGCCTAGACGAAGTATTAGAAGCGATCGCCACAGAGCTGATGCCCAACCGGCTCTGCGAATACCTGTTCGATCTCAGCAAAAAGTTCAACCAGTTCTATGACCGCTGCCCCGTACTCAACGCCCCCGACCCCGATCGCACCTCTCGCCTACTCCTAGCCGACACCACCGCCCGCACCCTAGCACTAGGCCTCAACCTCCTTGGCATCCAGGTACTCGATCGGATGTAGTACTAGTACCAACATCAGCACCCACAGCAGCACCACCTAAACAAAGGGCTATCCCTGGATGAGGGGATAGCCCTTTGCCGTCAAAGCCTTCCAACACTCCACTAACAGCACAGCCCAATGCCGCCCCAAGACCACCGGAAGTTAAGGAATACACGGATCAACCGATCACCACAGGAACCCTCCAAAAAAATCTTCGAGAGATAGTTGACAGGATGAGGTGAGGGGGTTATCTTAATAAAGCGCTGAGGGGGGCGAAGCGAAGCGAGCCTCACCGAA
>RDXB01000090.1 GCA_004292515.1 Oscillatoriales cyanobacterium | reverse complement strand
CAAGGGGCTTAAGCCCCTTGCTGCCTCACGATCGCGTCACGGTGGAATCAGGGTTTCAGGGATTTGATGACAGCCCCTAAGCCCCTTGCCCCCCACGATCCGCTAACGGTGGAATCAGGGTTTCAGGCTAATTGATAACAGGCCCTAAGCCCCTTGCCCCTCACGATCTCATCACGGATCTCATCACGGTGGAATGAGGGGTTCAGGTGATTCGACGACAGGCCCCAAGCCCCTAGTCGAGATCCGGGGATGAGCCTGATCGATCGCCTTGTTGCTCGCCTAGCTGCGGAGAGTCGTGCCGAATTTCTCGGTAATGGCATCCCGCACTTTTTGGTGCAGAGGTTCCACGTCCTCGTCAGTCAGGGTGCGATCGGGACTGCGATAGAGCAGCCGGAAGGCCAAACTACGCTGGCCCTCGGGGACGCGATCGCCCCGGTATTCATCGAACAGTTCCACGGTTTCCAGCAGAGGGCGACCAGCCTTGGCGATCGTCCGTTCTAGCTCGGCCACCGTGACTTTGGTGGGCGCAAAGAAGGCCAAATCGCGACTGCTGGCGGGCAGGGTGGCGTAGGGGGCAAACTTCGGCTGGGGCGGCGCGTCATCGATCGCCACCTTATAGATCGTTTCGAGATCCAACTCAAACACGTAGATTTCATTGGGCAGATCGCGTTCTTGGCAGAGTTCTGGGTGTAGCTGCCCGAACGTGCCCAGGCGATTGCCCCGCAGCCACAGGGACGCGGTGCGACCGGGATGCAGCCGCGCATCGGCGCGATCGGCCTGGTACTCCACCGACAGATTCAGGCGATCAAACACCCCTTCCAATAAACCTTTGGCCTCATACCAAGTCAGTAGGGATTCTTTGCCGCCCGTTGTCCAGCGACCGCGCCGACCATCGCCACCCAGGATGCCGCCCACCTTGTCGGCCTCAAACAAGCCATCCTCTTCAGACCAGAACACGCGCCCCACTTCAAACCCGTAGAGCGGGCCATTGCCCTGTTCCAGGTTGTATTGGTAAGCATCGACCAGGCCAGAAATCAGCTCCGTCCGCAGGGCCGCATATTCCGCGTAGAGCGGGTTGGCCAGGGTGACTTGTCGGCCGCCAGCGGGTTTGCACAGGGAATAGTGCATCAGTTCTGTGAGTCCTTCAGCTCGGAAGGCTTCTCGGATGTAGCGCAGCAGCAGGATGTCGGGCGGCAAGCAGCCAAATTCCGTCTTGGGCGGCAGGGTGCTGGAAAAGCGGTTGTAGCCAAACAGGCGGGCCACTTCTTCGACTAGGTCAATTTCCCGCTCCAAATCCCGGTAACGGTAGGGCGGCACAATCACATCCCACTCGCGGCCCGTGCCATCAGGGGTGCCGGGAACAGTAGCCCGCAGATGACAGCCCAGCACCGTCAGGATTTGCTCCACGGCTCCAGCGGGCACAAAGTCCTGTAGTTCGGTGGTGGCTTCTTTGTCGCTGTCGGGTGGTTGCAGGGGCCCCAGAATTTGGCGCAGGCGATCGAGCCGCAAATGCACGGTGCGGCTAAAGGTTTCGAGGGGCGGTCGGGCATCGGCGGTGTCGCGGGCCACCACTTGACCGCCGGCCAGCGTCAAGATCAAGTCGATCGCCCGTTGTAGGGCCAAGCCAAATTCCACTTGGTTGGTGCCGCGCTCATAGCGGGTGGAGGCTTCGGTGCGAATCCCCACCGATCGGGCTGATCGCCGCACGGCCGCCGGTTCAAACAAAGCCGCTTCCAAGAGCAAGTTGGTCGTGCCGTCAGCCACTTCCGTGGACTCGCCGCCCATCACGCCGGCCAGGGCGATCGGCTGGTCGTTGCCCGTGATCAACAGAGCTTGGGGCGAGAGCGATCGCCCTTGACCATCGAGGGTTTTCAGGCTTTCGCCAGCTCGGCCGTAGCGCACCCCGATCGCCAAATCCGAGGAGCCACAAACCGTTTGCAGCCGATCGCGATCGAAGGCATGGAGCGGCTGGCCCCATTCCAACATCACCAGGTTGGTCACATCCACCACGTTATTGATCGGGCGCACGCCGGCCGACTGCAAGCGCCGTTGCAACCACTCGGGCGATGGGGCGATCGTCACGCCCTCGATCGCCGTGCCGATGTAGGTCGGGCAAGCTTTCGACTCGCTCACCCGCACCGCTAGACTCGACCCCAGGCGATCGGGCAAGGCCGTCGTCGTGGGTGGCAGCGTCACCGCACTGCCCACCAAGGCCGCCACCTCCCGAGCAATCCCCACCATGCTCAAGGCATCGGCCCGGTTCGCCGTGGAGGTCACATCCAAAATCACATCATCCAAACCCAACAGCGGCCGCACATCGCTGCCCACCGCCAAGGTCTCGCCCGCTGCAAACACATGAATCCCCTCGGATTCCTTGGCCAAGCCCAGTTCACTCAGGGAGCAAATCATCCCCGCCGAGGGCACGCCCCGCAGCTTGGTGGGTTTCAGTTTCAGATCCACAGCGGGCAGATAGGTTCCCACCGTGGCCACGGCCACGGTTTGACCCGTTGCCACGTTTTTGGCCCCACAAACGATCGTCAGCGGCTCCGGCTGACCCACATCCACCGTGCAAACGCTCAGGCGATCGGCGTTGGGATGTTGTTGGCGATCGCACACCTTGCCCACGACCACGCCATCGGCCAGCGATCGCAGATCTTCAATGGATTCGACCTCAAAGCCCGCCAGCGTGAGCGTTTCGGCCAACTGCTCCGCCGTCACATCAAAGGGCACTAGGTCGCGCAGCCAGTTCAAAGAGATACGCATGAATCGAGTTTGTCGGTCGAACGTGAGTTTGCTGAAAGGAGTCGGAGCAGTCGCCCAGGGGGCAAAATCCTAGACAAAAATCCTAGACAATAGAGCCTGAGGTCTAGGGGGGCATCATCTCCCAGAATGAGCCTGAAATCATCGATTTTCCATGCCTCAATTGTCGTAACAAGGGGATCAAGCCCATTGCCCCCCACGATCTTGGCACGGTGGAATCAGGGTTTGAGGTCAATTTTCTGGGCTAATTGATGACCGGCCCTAGACCTTGGAAAGTGTCGATTGGTGCAACCGTCAGTTCGACGGCAGAGTAGGCTAGAAGTGACCAGGCGATCGCAGTCCAATAGCCCGATAGCCCATGCCTGGCCACCCGAGGGCGATCGCGCCACTGGGCTACCAGGATCAACGCTCCCTTTGCTAGGGTTGGGATTGATCGCGCTCAATCACCCATCGGTCAGGGCCAATTTGCCAAGGGACTATCTTAGCGTTCTTTAGTTGGCGTTCTGAGTTGATTGGTAATTGAGTTCGGCCGGCCCAGCTTGCACTAGGGGCCCATCTACCGATTGAGCCATCAGTGAACGATGTAGCATTTTAAACAGCTATAGTCCGAGAAATCGCGAGCATTGAGTTTTAGCACCGCTCTGTTTGAAACCGCCCAAATAATTTCCCCAACGGATGATTGGGAATTGTGTCCCGTGATTGGTCTTCTCCCTCCCGTGACAACCTAGCGATCGAAATGACCATCATTTAACCGGCCAAGTCCCGTGCAAGACCGAGCGCCTTTGGTATCGTAGAAAGGAAAGACGCTGCTCGGGCTTGCGCCGATCGACCCCCAGTAACCGGATCGACATCTGCAACCCTTGGTGATGCCGGATGAGCTATTGCCTGAACCCTGCCTGCCCCCACCCCGAAAATCCCGACGAAGTCGATCTCTGCCAGACCTGCGGCACACCGTTGTTGCTGATCGATCGCTATCGCATCCTGCGTGCCCTCGGCCAAGGGGGATTTGGAGTGACCTTTCTCGCTGAGGATGTTTCTCTCCCGGGGAGTCCCAAATGCGTGATCAAGCAATTGCGACCGGCAGCCACCGCTCCCCATGCCTTTGAAATGGCGCGCAACCTGTTCCAGCGCGAGGCCAAAACCCTAGGCAAAATTGGCAATCACCCCCAAATTCCCCAACTGCTGAACTTTTTTGAACGTACTAAAGAGTTCTACCTCGTTCAAGAATTTGTCGATGGTCAAACCCTGAAGGGCGAAGTCAAGAAAAACGGCCCCTACAGCGAAGCATCGGTGCGGCAGTTTTTGAGCGAGGCATTGCCCCTGCTGCAATACGTCCATGCCAATAAGGTGATTCACCGCGACATTAAGCCCGACAACCTAATCCGTCGCGCACAGGACAAGCGCCTGGTGTTGATCGATTTTGGGGCGGTGAAAGATCAGGTGCAGACGGGCCCCTCTTCTGACCAAACGGCGCTGACGGCCGTATCGGTGGGCACACCGGGCTATGCTCCGCCTGAGCAGCTTTCGCTGCGGCCGGTCTATGCCAGTGATATCTATGCGCTGGGTGCCACTTGCATCTATTTGTTGACGGGGCGATCGCCTAAGGATCTTGACTACCACCCCACCACCGGGGAAATGATGTGGCAGAAGTATGTCCACATCAGTGCCCACTTGGCCAATGTGCTGAAAAAAATGCTGGAAATCGCGGTCAAAAACCGTTACCAGCGTTCAGAAGATATTTTGCGGGCGTTGGATCTTGAGCCTTACCTGGAAGATTTGGCCCAGAGCATGGCTTCGCCGGTCAGCAACGAGCCAACGCGACCATCGGCGGGCAACAATTTTGGCGGTGCGCCGGTTTCTAACAGTACGTCGCGCTTGGCCCAGTCGATTCGGGCCCGGCGGCGACCGGAGCTGTCAAGCGGCTTCAACCACAGCGGTCAATTGGCTAACTCTGCGGGCAGCGCGGGGCGATCGGTTAGTGGCGGCAAAATCAAGGCGGGGGGCGCGATGCCCTGGCTGAAAGGCCCGGAAGTTCAAACTTACTATGCCAAGGGGCGGCGCGATTTTGCTGCACACAATATCAGTCGCGGTGAGCTGCCCAATAGCAATTTATCGGGTTGTATTTTCCGGGAATCCAAACTCGACAAAGTGAACTTGCAGGGGAGCGATTTAACAGAGGCGAATTTTGCCAAGGCTAGTTTGCTAGAGGCGAACTTGCGGGGAGCCCAGCTCAGTCGGGCCTATTTCCACACGGCTAACTTGGCGAAGGCGGATTTACGCAAGGCGGATTTAAGTTATGCCAACTTTACGAATGCCAATTTGTCGGGGACTAATTTTTGTGGGGCTAATTTGACGGGGGCCAAGATTGAGGAAGAGCAGTTAGCGATCGCTAAAACCAACTGGATGACGATTATGCCCAGTGGTAAGCGCGGTTTTATGTAGATTCTGGTTGGCGATCGGTGGTTGGTGTTGGTTCATGGCGACGCGATCGCGCTTAACATCACCCGATCGTTGCAAGGGACTGTGCGGCGCGGGCGAAATCAAGTTGGCTACGGGGCCAGCGATCGCATTCAAAACCATGCTGGAGGCGATCGCTTTGCAATCTGGGGTTTGTGGGCGATCGCGCTCAATGGGATAGCGATCGCCCATGGGTTTAGTTAGGAGGCTGACCCTGACCTTGGCCCTGACCCTGACCATTGCCCCACTGGCCGGGCCCATTGGGGCCACCCTGGCCACGTCCTCGACCCTGACCTTGGCCGCCTTGGCGATCGTCCCGGCCACCGGGGCCACCATCGCGCCCTGGACGGCGTTCTTGCATCCGTTGGGCCAGTTGCTGGCGCTGGGCAGGAGTCAAAATTTCGCGCATGGCCAACATGCTCTCAAAGCGCAGGTCGCCCATCTTTTGCATCTCCGCCTGAATCCGATTGTGTTGTTGGCGGAGTTGGTCAGTGGAAGCACTACCCGACATCAGCCGGCCCATTTCCTGGCGGGCGGTCTCGACGGATTGGCGCTGTTGTTGCATCCGGTTACGGAATTGCTCGCGCACTTGGCTGAGTTTCTGGGTTTGCTCGGCGGACAGGTTCAGGCCTCGCAACATACCACCACCGGGTCCACCACCAGGGCCGCCACGGCCGCCGGGTCCGCGCATGTCGCCACCCCCATTGGGGCCGCCTTGACCACCGGGGCCGCCGGGAGGGCCCATCATGGGGCCATCGGGGCCGCCCGGGCCGGGGCGATCGTCCATTTGCGAGAACCAATCACCGGGATCGTCCTGGGCTTGGGCTAGGGGAACGAGTACGGCTGTGCCAACACTGGCAACGGCGAGGATGGACAACAGGGTGGTTTGGGTGCGGGTGAAGTTAAAGAATGGCATGGGGATTAGCTCCTGAGAGATGGAAGGGTGGAGAAAAACGGCAATAAGCAACAAGCAACAGCAGAGGTAGCCTGCCTGGACGTGGGACGATCGCGCCCCTAGGCTCCAGGGTGTGACCAAGGGCGATCGCTAGAGGTAGGGACGCGCGGGGGCAATAACCATGGCTGTCCAGTTTTTGGCGACGATCGAGCGCGAGGGTTGTGGCTCCCAGGTAGTTGGGTCAAAGCTCCAGGGCAGCGTGTCATCGGTGCTGGCGGTGTTGGTGCTGAGGGTGTCGGGGGCAACGGTCATGACCCAGGTGTCTTCGAGGAAGTTTTCTAGGTCGGCATCGGCGATCGCTGGAGCGAGGTTGGATGGGTTGCGCCCCCAGGTCAGCAAGGCCGCACAGCCAAGGGTGATCGCTCCGATCGCTCCCATCCATAGCCGATGTTGATTGCGACGGCGATCGCGTTCGAGTTGCTGAATTTGCAACCACAAATGCTGTTCCATCGCGGGATGGGCGGGCGGCGGGGCTGGTCGATGGAGCCTCAAAAATTCCACCAGTTGCGGGGTGTTCGGGTCGATATCCACAACCGAATCCACGGCTGAATCCACGGCTGAGATTAGGCGCGGATCGCCACTTGCCAGAGGCGGTTGGTCGTTAGCCGGTGGGTTGGCGGGAGTGGGTGGGGCATCGGGCGGCTCGGGCGGCCCAAAAGATTGAGGTCGATCGGTCATAGCTCTACCCCCTGCTGTTGCAAAAACTGCCGAATTTGGGTGCGGGCATAAAACAATCGGGATTTGACCGTGCCCACCGGAATGCCCAGAATTTCTGCGGCTTCCTTTTGGGGAACGTCTTCGAGATCGCAGAGCACCAAAACGTCCCTGGCCTCAAAGCCCAAAATGTCCAGCGATCGTTGCACGAGATCTTGATAGTGCAGTTGGTTGAGCGGGGCGGCATCGCGCGTGGCTGGATCGATCGCCTGTTCGATCGCTCGATCGGCTTGCTCTGAATCAGTTGTCACCCTTGCGACCTGGTGGCGCGATCGATAGCGAGCCAATTCCCGCCGCCGATCACTCGCCACATTCCAGGTAATCCGGTAAAGCCAAGTGGCAAAACTGGATGACCCCCGAAATCGTGGCAGCCCGCGCCAAACCCGCAAAAACACCTCTTGCACCAAATCATCTAGCCCCTCCGCATCACAAAGGGAATATAAGGTTGCCCTAACGCGCCCTTGGTGTTGTTGGTAGAGCAGTTGAAATGCCCTTGCGTCACCCTTCACAGCCCGTTGAACGATCGCGCGATCAGCACCCGCGATTGCTGAGGTTGTGGAAGGTGACGATGGTTCCGCCTCAGGAACCACAGCCAAGGCCGGTTCTTGAGCGGTTCGAGATCGCATTAAACGAGCGTGGAGAGCCTTTCCCAGCATTCAGCAGTTTCTGACCTTTGGCCTAGAGCCTCTAGAAACACTGCGGTGGAAGCCTTGTAATCCTTTGAAACCAAGGGATTGAGCCAACTACCATCCCAACAATGCGGTTGAGTTGCTGCTTTCGACCGGGGTGGGGTGCAAAAGGTTCAGTCGATCGCACAAAGTTTTGAGTGATTTTTGCAGTCCCTGTCAGGTCATGTGGTCAGCCGGTTCAATCAAGGGTCTGAACGGCGCTGCTGGAGAGGGGTTAAGCCAACTTAGCCATCTAGACAACCGTTGGAACAAGCCATTACAAGCCGGCATCTGCCGTCAGTCCTTGGGCAATCAACCGATAAAATGAACCGAGCTAGCCGCGATCGCGCGATCGCGCACAAATCCGTTGAGGCGTAGGAGGCGTGACTATGCCGCGTTTGGTGGTTGCGACAGGAAATCCAGGCAAGCTTGCAGAATTACAAGCTTACTTAAACGACACGGGCTGGGAATTGGCCCTGAAGCCGCCAGAACTGGAGATTGAAGAAACCGGCACAACCTTTTTGGAAAATGCGCGCCTCAAGGCCTCGCAGATTGCCTTGGCTACGGGGGAATGGGCAATCGCCGATGATTCGGGATTGGCAGTGACGGCCCTGAATGGTGCGCCGGGTTTGTACTCCGCCCGCTACGGGGCCACCGATGCCGAGCGAATTAACCGGGTGCTGACGGGTTTGGCGGGCCAGGGCGATCGCTCCGCGCACTTCATTTGTGCGCTGGTGGTGGTGCGGCCCGATGGCACGGTGGCGGCCGAAGCGGAAGGCATTTGCCCCGGTGAAATTACGGAGGAACCGCGCGGTCAAAATGGCTTTGGCTACGATCCGATTTTTGGGGTTCCCGAACTGGGCTGCACCTATGCGGAAATGTCCGCCGCCCAAAAACATGATCTGAGCCACCGGGGCCGAGCGATCGCCCTGCTGAAGCCACAGTTAGCTGCACTGGGGTGACCGGTCACCTCCACCTCATCGCATCATTTTCGCAGCATCGACATCGTTGCTTTTTGGGGCTGGGCTTTTTGGGGCTGGGCTTTTTGGGGCTGGTGAATCTGGTGGCGCTGGGGCTGTTTTGGAGGGTTGAATAATAGCTAAATATGGTGATTCGATCGAGCCTTGGGACTTCGTTTCAACAAGCTAATTTAACCGATGCCAACTTGACGCGATCGACCCTCTAGAACACCAACTTCTCATTTGCCACTTTCACAGGTGCTTGCATTGCAGATTGGTCACTGGGATTGCACAACCAACTTTTCAACATTAGTTGCGATTGCATTAGTTGCGATTATTTATATCTGGATCAAAATCATCATCTGGATCAAAATTATTAGCAACGACTGCCGCCGGAAAGTCAGCTACAACCCCAAGAATGGGAGCGTCTGCTCGATCGCTCCTTGCCCCATCTTCCTTCTTGATTATGCTGAATTTGCCCCCCATCTAACTCCAAGCAGCAACCACCCAATCAGCGACAACCTAACAGCAACTCAAACATCACCATACGAGCCTCAATATGCCAGATATCCAAGCTACAGCCTTTACCTCAAACGATTAATCCGTCAGATTGTAGATACGATGAAGCTGTTAGCCGGTGGGCAATGCTCACCCTGATACCAATTTTGTGAATTAACACTACGCAAGATCTAGAGCCAGTAAGGATTCCAGGGCAGCATTTGTAGCATTGGCAATCGAAATTGGTATGACATCCTCTGAGCCGCTACCAATGCCTCACGGATAGCACAGGGTGTCGGCGATCGCGCAGTCATCACCCTTCGGACGAGTTGCCTCTGCTACCATTAGCTCGTTTAGAATTTGTGCGAACTCCCACTCAGGCTGTTACCGCAGCGGTTTGGCAACTCCGGCTTTTCAGTCTCTCTCAGCTATGACCAATGTCACTCTAGGCGAGTTTTTCGACCAGTTGCCGGACACCCAGGAATATCTCACACTTGGGTTTTCGCCCAGTGCCCAAGCTCGGAAAGTGCGTTGGCGCAATTACGGCCTATCCGCTGATTTTTTGGGTGATTATTTTGCAACCTTCTTTCCGGGTAGTAGTTCCGCTGCTAATCAATCATCGGGGACAATTACTGATCGTGGGGATACGGGATCTGTGGAACCGTCCCATGCTGATCGTCAAGAAACCGTCAAAGCTTGTATTAGCTACGTTGCCAATGAGTTGATTGAAAACGCCATTAAATTCAGTGATGAGCAATCAAAAATGCCCGTCACCATCTCACTGTATCTATACGAATCCAACATCATTTTGCTGTCGCGAAATAATACAACCACAGAGCGATCGCTGCATTTTCGCGACCATATTCAACTCATCTTGGAGAACGATGTTGATTTTCTCTACACCCAAAGGCTGGAACAAATCAGTGTCGATCCCACCAATGAGTCTTGCTTAGGATTAATTTCCATGATGGCAGACTACGGTGTGCGGCTGGGATGGCAATTTGCACCATCCAAGGTTCATCCCGAATCAGTGGAGGTGAGTGTCATGGCTCATTTGGTGCTGTAGGTTTTGCTTGATTGCGACTCGATTACGATGTTTTTAGGCATTATTCACGGCAATTTCGTGACAGTTTTGCCCAGGAGATGATTACTCACAAAATCTTTCTCGCCATCAAATTGACACAGCTAGAGAGCTGCTCTAGCCAGATTGAATCCGTATTATCCTGACCGATGGAGTTTAGAGTTTTAGCTCATTTTTAGGGATTGTCACTTGTGGAATTTCCACAGTTGTCAAGTCCCAATTATGCCTTTTTGGTGGGTGCTCGATCGCGCATGGAGTAGACTGCCGGCTAGACCAGAGGTTAGGTGATCTGAATTCAGGATCAACTACAGCTAAACAAGACGATCGCTGTCAGGTCGTCATGGGGATTACGAGTCGGTCATCTGCCTTGCCCAAGTGCAGTGCAGGGTTGCGGCAGATTGCGATAGGTTCGGATCTAAAATCAGAAGCGTCCTTGGGGAGTTTGCTGTTTCAATTATCTACATCGTCTGTCTACATCGTTTAATCTGACTATTTCGCGCTCGATCGCTCCCTCCTAGGAGGATGCCTGAAAAGCCAAAGTTGATACTCTGTACGCCCGAGCCATTAACGTAGACAAGGAGCTTAAGCCCCTTGCCCCCATCACTATTGGCGCTTTTCCCGTACCAAAAGATACTTCCCAGACATCCTCTAAGCTGTAATGGGCCTCAGAACCGATCGCCACCCGCACACTATCCTTCGTGATCCTGACCCATTCGCATTTGTCCAGTTCTAAACATCGCAGTGTCTCTCCTGCAACTCGTCACGAATTCCTATGGAATTAAAACAGCCAGACTACAGCATCCAGTACGATCCAGGTACAGCGACCGTGATTTGTCGGGGTGCATTGCGGCTAGATGGTCTTGAGGCCTATCGTCCGGTTCTCGATATTCTCGAAAATGCCGCCGCCGAAACGACAGCCCTAACGGTAGACTTACAGGAACTCGAATTCCTCAACAGTTCGGGCATTAGTATGCTGTCAATGTTTGTGGTGCGCCTGCGCCAGCGGGGTATGGCTCAGTTAACGTTTAAGGGATCGGCTAAAATCGTCTGGCAAACTCGATCGCTTAAAAACCTACAGCGACTCATGCCTAGCATTGCACTTGTCTTGGCTTAACTACCTGCCTTGGTCTGAACTTGATTGTCTGAGCTAGACGTTCAGTTGCTGACGCTGAGGGAACAATCACTACAGTTGACTGCTCCCGTGACTACTCTCGAAATTGACTGCTCTCGAAATTGACTGCCCTCGATCATGCAATTCCAGTTTCGTGACCGCCCCCGAAATGGATCGCTACGATCCAAGTAGCTTTTGTTATTAGTGGCCATCAATATTTTGATGACAATTTATCCACCCCCTATTCACCCCCTACGAGCGGGTTGCACCGCACTTAGTTGGAGATATCGTGCGCGATCCCCAATCGCTGCCTGACCCAAAGGCCATTCCCGATCCCACAAAACTCATCGCGGAAAACGCCCAACTGCGCCAGCAAGTTGCTGCCCTCGAGCAAAGCAACCGCGATCTCCAAATTGCGCTTGAAACTACGGCTATCCACGGGGATTGCATCGAAAATGAGCTGCAGTCAACCCTATCGCTCTATCGTCGCCAACAGAGACGACTTCAGACCGTCTTGCGCCAAGTGGCCCAACAGAAGCGAGATTTGGAATGGGTACTGCAAACCACGATCGAGCACAGCACGGTCATTGAAAACGAGTTATTTACTGCCAACGAGCGCCTTGTGCTCGAAGCTGATCGCCAACGTAATGCTGGTCAAAAGCTACAAGTTTTGCTTGAAACAATCACCCGCGAACGTGAAGATTTAGAGCATGTGTTGCGGCTGATCATTGAGCATGGGGATGCCATGATCGAGCAGCTTTATACCCAAGCAACGGAGGCTGGTGCAAGGGCTAGTGTGGATGCGCTGACCAGTGTGGCCAACCGGCGGCGCTTTGATGAATATCTAGCGGAGCAGTGGCAGACTCGGGGCAATCGATCGGAATCCTTGGCCCTGGTGATGGTGGATGTGGATTCCTTTAAGCCCTACAACGATGTGCTGGGCCATGTGGCAGGTGATGTTTGTTTGCAGCAGGTGGCCTTGACGATCGCCCAAGTGGCGCGGTCTAGCTCGGACTTGGTGGCTCGCTATGGGGGCGAGGAGTTTGCCGTGTTGCTGCCCCGGGCGACCTTGCAGCAGGCTGAGTTGGTGGGCACTCGAATTCGGCAGGCTGTGTTGGATCAGGGATTGCCTCATCCGCGATCGGTGGTGGGGCCCTGTGTCACGGTGAGTGTTGGGGTGGCGGCGCTCGTACCCGCCAGCCACGTCAATCCGTTAGTCTTGATCGACTGGGCGGATCAAGCGTTATATGCTGCCAAGCAACAGGGGCGCGATCGCGTGGTGGTGGCCGATGAGGGGACTACAGCGACCTTTACCCTACGACCGGCAATTAATTTTGGCTAAGGTTTGTTTTAGCTCATCTCCATTCAATGGACTGATTAAACAGTCTGATCAACTTTTTAGGATCGCGGATGAATTTTCAACGGCGATTGTTGTGGGTGTTGGCGGGGGTGGCAGCCATTTCCGTGTTGCCTACGATGGTGGTGTTTCACTGGAACACACGCCAAGAACTCATCCGCCGCTCGGAAGCAGACGGCATTCGGATTGCTAACGCCATCAGCCGCACCTTGGCAGTGATTCAAGACGTGCCCGGGACGGTGGAAGACAAAGTGACTGCCCACATGGTTTCCACTGCGACGGCGATCGCCCAGTTGGTGGCAGTCAGTGAGCGCCAAGGTGAGCCGCGATCGGTTTTACAAAAGCGGCTCAACTCAATTATTCGATCGGGGGCGATCGACGAATTTTGGGTGACCGATGCCGATGGCTGTGCCCGTTTGCGGCCGCCGGGTAATGCGGTGTTTTGTTTTAGCCCCGATCCCAAACAGCAGCCCCAGTCCCATATTTTTTGGCCCCTGCTGACCGGCCAGGCCAAAGTGGTGGTGCAAGGGGCCCGTAAGCGAGAGATTGACGATCGCATTTTTCAGTACGTTGGTGTGGCCGGGGTTGATCAACGGCGGATTGTACAGGTGGGCACTCGCCTAGAACTGCTCAACTCGTTGCACCAAACCCTAGGGCTTGATCGGCTGATTGACGAAATGCTGAACGAGGATGAGGTGGTCGGCATCTGGATTGTCAACTTGCAGGGGCAATTAATTGGCGGTAAAGCCAAGGCCGATAGCCAACTTCAACAAAAACCAACCAAAGCCCATCAGGAACTGCTGCAACGGGTCTTGAGCACCCAGCAAACGGCTAGCCTGATTCGGCCCGAAGGATTGGTGGTGGTGGTTCCCCTGCGCGATCGCAACGAACAGCTCCTAGGCAGCACCTTAATCGTGTTGTCGCTTAAGTCCTTGCAAGGGGCCTTGGCCCTGCAAACCCGGTCTTTGGTGGGAATTGGGGTTGCAGTGTTGTTGTTGGTCGTGGCTTTGTCCTACGTCGTTGCGGGTCGGATGGTGGCGCCGATCGTGGCCCTCAATCGTGCATCCCAGGCGATCGCCCGTGGTCGTTGGGATCAACCCTTGCCCACCGATCGCGATGATGAAGTCGGAGCCTTAGCCACCTCCTTCGCGCGGATGCTCACCCAATTGCAAGTGCAAATGGAAACCTTGGAACAGCGTGTGTATGAACGCACCCACGACCTAGCCGCCGCCAACAGTGAGATCTTGAGCCTGAACCAAAAGCTCTCGGACGAAAACCAACGAATGGGCGCGGAACTGTCGGTGGTGCGGCGCTTGCATCAAATGATCCTGCCGAAGGAAGAAGACCTGCTGAACACGGCGGATCTGGATATTGCCGCATTCATGCAGCCGGCCGATGAGGTGGGCGGTGACTACTACGATGTGCTGCACCGGGATGGGCGGGTGGAAATTGGCATCGGTGATGTGACGGGCCACGGCCTCGAAAGCGGCATGGTGATGTTGATGGTGCAGGCGGCGGTGCGGACGCTGTTGGCGGCGGGGGAAACCGATCGAGTCAAAACAATCAACACCCTCAACCAGTTGGTGTATGACAACACCCGTCGGATGCGATCGTATAAAAATATGACCCTGTCGCTGTTGGTCTATGAGGCAGGATGGTTGAGCCTCTGTGGCCAGCATGAGGAGGCGATCGTGGTGCGGGCTGGGGGCGAAGTTGAGCGGGTGGATACCCTGGATTTGGGGTTTCCCCTTGGGATCGAAGCCGATGTGAGTGCCTTTGTGGCGGAGGCGCGGGTTTACCTCTATCCCGGTGATGTCCTCGTTTTGTACACCGATGGGGTGACGGAGGCCACCGATCGCCACAATCAGCTCTATGGTAGCGATCGACTTTGCGCCATTTTGCAGGCCCAGCGCGATCACCCTGCCCGCGAGCTATGTCAATTGGTGGTGGATGATGTGTATCGCCACATTGGTGATTCCAAGGTGTTTGATGACATCACCCTGATCGTGATTAAGCGCCAACTGGCGGCCAGTGCCGAACCGAGTGACCCCACCAGCGGCATGGTGGAACTCGGCCCAGCCATGACCCCGCGTGCTTAGTCGGGCAGGCGCACTTCGTTGGCCAGGGGCCGGTGGGCCTCGAAGTCGTTGACATTGGCGATCGTAGTGCGAGCAATATCGTTCAGGGCTTCGCGGGTAAAGAACGCCTGGTGGGCCGTGATCGCCACATTGGGGAAGGATTGCAAGAGCTGGAAGGTGTCGTCTTGAATCACCGTGTCCGACAGGTCGCGAAAGAAGAGATTGGCTTCCTGCTCATACACATCAATGCCCAGGTAGCCGATTTGCCCAGACTTGATGCCCTCGATCGCCGCCTTGGTGTCCACCAGTTGGCCGCGACTGGTGTTGATCAACATCACGCCGCGCTTCATCTGGGCGATCGTCTGGGCATTGATCAAATGGTGGGTGTCGTGGGTCAGGGGGCAATGGAGCGAAATAATATCCGATCGCTCCAATAGCTCCGGCAGCGGCACATAACGGGCCGTCCCGATCGCCTCAAATTGCGGATTCGGATAGAGATCGTAGCCCAGCACCTCACAGCCAAAGCCAGTCATGATTTGGGCCAAAATCAGCCCAATCTTGCCCGTACCCACGATCCCCACAGTGCGCCCATGCAGATCAAAGCCCAATAGGCCGTTGAGGGCAAAATTGTCATCCCGCACCCGGTTATAAGCCCGGTGCAGCTTTCGGTTCAGCAGTTGAATCAAGCCCACCACGTGCTCGGCCACTGAATAGGGCGAGTAGACCGCCACCCGCGCGACGGTGATCCCCACATCCTGAGCCGCTTGCAGATCGATGTTGTTGTAGCCCGTGCAACGCAGCGCCACCAGTTGTGTGCCCCCCGCCGCTAGGGTTTTCAGGGTTTCAGCGCTGCCGTCATCATTCACAAAAATGCAAACGGCCGGGAAGCCTGCGGCCAAGGCCGCCGTGTGGCTTTCGAGGCGCGTGTCGAGGTAAACCAGCTCGTGGGGATGGCCCAACTCAGCGTTGGCCGCTTCCAGAAATTGGCGATCGTAGGGTTCGGTGCTAAAAACGGCAACTTTCATAGGACAAATCAGAATGCAGGACAGCGATCGCCGAGACTTGCCCGGATCGTGCCACGGGGATCATGATTTGCGGGCGATCGATGCACCCAAGATCCAATACACCCAAAACCCAATGCACCCAAAACCCCATCCACCAGCCAACAAAAAAGGGGCAGCTTTCGCCACCCCCGAGGATTCAGGACTATGAAGGGAAAATTAAACTTCGAGGCTCATTCGAGGCTCAAGAGCTGAGGTCAGCGGAAACTTACAGGTTGCTCAACCAGGTGACAACGCCGTGACCAGTCACCAGTTCCACGGCTAATGCCGACAGGAAACCAATCATCGCCAG
>RDXB01000089.1 GCA_004292515.1 Oscillatoriales cyanobacterium | reverse complement strand
GGAGCGGATGAAGCCGACTTCGCCGCGATGAAGCAGGAAGTTTCCTGATTGCTGCATTTGCTAGTCAATTGCAGCAATTGTTAGTGAATTAGTGACGGAACAGCCAGCGATCGCCAAGCCCGATGCGCTGACCTGGTGGCAAGTGTTGACCAATCGCCCCTTTGCGCGCCAACTACCCTCGAATTACCGCTTGGTCTTGACGGCTGACCCCAAAACCAAAACCGTCCAGACCCAGACCTGCGTCATCGATCGCCACTGGGTGGGAGCTTTGCCCTTGGAACCCCTCCGGCTCCAAATCCAGCCCCCTCAGTGCAAATCCTAGGTTGGCGTTGGGGCTTGGGTTTTGGTCTTCAAAACGCCCTCTGGCTAGCAACCTTGTCACTGGGAACCAAGCGATCATGCTTGAATGGGTTGAACGCTCCCGAATGCATCTGCATGAAACTCAGCCCTGCAACCAAGGTTTTGATTTGCGGCATTGCCGAGTCCCTGGCGATTATCCATGTGCCTCTGATGCGAGCCTATGGAACGCAGGTGGTGGCGGGGGTCAGTCCCGGTGAGGGCGGGCGATCGATCCAAGCAATTCCCACCTTTGATTTGGTCGAAGAGGCGATCGCCGAAGTGGGGCCAATTGATGTGGCAATTATCTTTTCGCCGCCCTTCACTGCCACCGATGCAGCCCTGGAGGCGATCGCGGCTGGTATCCGACAAATTGTGATCGTCTCGGCGGGTGTCCCGCCGTTGGACATGATGCGGCTGGTGCGTACTGCCGAAGCCACGGACACCCTAGTGGTGGGGCCCAACTGCCCGGGGATCATCGTGCCGGGCCAGGTGTTGCTGGGGCTACATCCCACGGACTGCTACCAACCGGGATCGATCGGAATTGTCAGCCGGTGCAGCACCCTGGCCTACGAGGTGGCGTTGCAAATTACCCGGGCGGGAATGGGCCAATCGATCGCCGCTTGCATTGGAGCCGATCGGGTGGTGGGGTCTTCCCTGCTGCAATGGCTGCAAATTTTGGATGAGGACGATCGCACCGAGGCGATCGTCTTGGTGGGCGAGGTCAGCGGCGATGGGGAATTGCGAGCGGCTCGCTACATTGCCGAAACGATCGACAAGCCCGTGGTGGCCTACATTGCCGGTCACTTTGCCCCCGTGAATCGAGCGATCGGCCATGCCAATGCGATCGTGGCTTCCCGCACCGCGATCGGCAAAGGCGGCAAAACCGACGTGGCTACCAAGGTGGCGGCCCTGAAAGCAGCCAAAGTGAAAGTCGCCGATCGCCCCTCCAAAATTCCCGAACTCCTACGCCGCGCCCTCACCACCAAAGCCAAGGACTAGGGCCCGTCGTCATTTCAGGAGGGACGTTGCAACGGTAGATTTCCCGCGCCCCAACCGTCGTAACAAGGGGCTTCAGCCCCTTGCCCTCAACGATCCGCTAACAGTGGCATCAGGGTTTCAGGCGATACGACGACGGGACGTAAGCCCCTTGTTATGACTAGCAGAAAACCTTGGACGGATGCGGAGGGACTCGAACCCCCGACCCTCAGAACCGGAATCTGATGCTCTATCCAACTGAGCTACGCATCCAAGTGGCAAGCGTTTCAGAACAAACAGGCGCTAGAAAATAGTGCCCCGCTCAACGCTGCTTGGTTATCTTAGCACCTCTGCCAGCGATCGCCCGTCTCATTTTAGAATTTGAAGACTGCAAAACTGGTTTGATATTCGCTACCCCATCACAACCAACCATTACACCCAACAAGGAGAAGCCTCCCGTGGTCGCCACTGCACTCAACACCACTCGTTCAGAAGAAATTTTTGCTGCGGCTCAGTCCCTCATGCCCGGTGGCGTGAACTCGCCCGTGCGCGCCTTCAAGTCCGTGGGCGGTCAACCAATTGTGTTCGATCGCGTCCAAGGCGCTTACGCCTGGGATGTGGATGAAAACCGCTATATCGACTACGTGGGCACTTGGGGCCCCGCCATCTGTGGCCATGCTCACCCGGAAGTGCTGGCGGCCCTGAAAGCGGCGATCGACAAAGGAACCAGCTTCGGTGCGCCCTGCTACCTAGAAAACGTGTTGGCCCAGATGGTGATCGATGCCGTCCCCAGCATCGAAATGGTGCGCTTCGTCAACTCCGGCACCGAAGCCTGCATCGCCGTCCAACGGTTAATGCGCGCCTACACTGGCCGCACCAAGCTGCTGAAGTTTGAGGGCTGCTACCACGGCCATGGCGATATGTTCTTGGTCAAGGCTGGCTCCGGCGTGGCCACCTTGGGCTTGCCCGACTCGCCCGGCGTGCCGAAAAACGTCACCGCCGACACCCTGACCGCCCCCTACAACGACCTAGAAGCCGTCAAGGCCCTGTTCGCGGAATACCCCGGCGAAATCGCGGGCGTGATCCTAGAGCCGATCGTTGGTAATGCGGGCTTCATCGTCCCCGAACCCGGCTTCCTGGCGGGTCTGCGCGAAATCACCAAGGAAAACGGCTCGCTGTTGGTGTTCGACGAAGTAATGACCGGCTTCCGAATTGCCTACGGTGGTGTGCAAGAAAAATTCGGCATTACCCCCGACCTGACGACCCTCGGGAAGGTGATCGGCGGCGGCTTGCCCGTGGGTGCTTACGGCGGCCGTCGCGAGATTATGCAAATGGTGGCTCCTGCGGGCCCCATGTACCAAGCGGGTACTTTGTCGGGCAACCCCTTGGCCATGACCGCCGGGATCAAGACCCTGGAGCTGCTGCGTCGCCCTGGTAGCTATGAATATCTCGACCAAATCACCGGCAAACTGATTAACGGTCTGCTGGCGATCGCCCGGGAAGCGGGTCACGAAGTCTGCGGTGGCCATGTCAGCGGGATGTTCGGGATGTTCTTCGCGGCGGGCCCGGTACGCAACTATGAAGAAGCGAAGGCTGCCGACCTGACCAAGTTCAGCCGCTTCCACCGGGGTATGTTGGAGCGGGGTGTGTACTTGGCTCCGTCACAGTTTGAGGCGGGCTTCACGTCGTTGGCTCACACGGATGCGGACATCGAGGCGACCTTGGCGGCGGCTCGTGAGGTGTTGTCGAGTCTGTAATTGGCTCATGATCGCCTGTGATTAACTCATGACCAATAGATCATCCCGAATCAGTAGATCATCCCGAAGCTAGGACGATCGCTGGTCAGTCGATTAATGGGATCAATAAATGGGGGCCGGTTTTCAGCCGGCCCCCATTCTGTACTGGGAATTGGAGTTAGGGGATTGGAGTTAAGGGATTGGAGTTAATAGTCCAGCGGTAAATCGTAGGACTCCAACAGGGATCGATCGCCCAAGAGCCTTTCCGTAGAACAGTCTTCACGAATTTGTCCCCCGTAGAGAACAAGGGCGCGGTCGGTGGTTTGCCGAATCCAATGCAGGTCGTGGGAGGCAATCACGATCGCTTGGGTGGGCAACTCGCCTAACACGCGAGCGAGCGATCGCCGCCAGCGTGGATCAAGACCCGTGGTGGGTTCATCCAAAATCAAAATCGCCGGCTCTAGGGCCAGCACCGCCGCCAGAGCAACTAGCCGCTTTTGGCCGCCGGATAGCTCGTGGGCCGATCGCGCTTCATAGACATCCAGACCAAATCTGGCCAAGAGATCGCGGGCCTGGTTCTTGGCCTGGGCGATCGGCATGCCGTAGTTCAACGGCCCAAACATCACATCTTCCAAAATGGTTGGCATAAAGAGCTGATCGTTCGCGTCCTGGAAACAAAAGCCCAGTCGCCGCCGGATTTGGGGCAAGGTGCGTGGTTCAACGCGCATCCCCCCAATCCAGACTTCGCCCGCCGTGGGCAGCTTGAGGCCGATCAGTTGTTCGAGCAGGGTGCTTTTGCCGCTGCCGGTGGGGCCGAGCAGGGCAACCCGATCGCCCGGTTGAATTGCAAACGAAACGCCTTGTAAAACCGATGGCTGTTGGGGATAGGCAAAGCACAAGTCCTTAACCAACACTTCAGCCCGATCGGTTTTGCGTTCTGAAAAAACCGTCATGAAACGCGCGTGGGTTGGTATAGGGGCGAGTTTCTACCTTAAAAGATTTCCCGAATAGATTTCACCCCCATTGGCTGGGGATGCGGGGAATTGTGCGATCGCCCTAGGGCCAGTAGGACGCGCCGGACAGCAGCGCGATCGCTCCGGCAGCGACCCACAACCATCCCTGGCGCGCATCGGCCGGTTCGGTAGTGATGGGAAACCGGCCGCCGTAGCCCCGGGCGGTCATCGCCCCATAGACCCGCTCGGCTCGATCGAGACTACGCACATACAAAGATCCAATCGAGGCCGCACTGACGTAGCGCAACCACCCACTCGACCCCGCCAAGCCCCGACAGGCCGCCGCCCGCTGCATCCGTCGCACCTCGTCAATCACAATTTCTAAATATTGCCCTGCCAGGAGGGCCGTTTCTTGGAGGGCGGCGGGCAGGGGCAGGCTCTTGAGGGCGATCGCCAAGCTATGGGGCGGCAAGGTCAGCAGCACGCTGTTAATCGACACCAAACATACCAGCGATCGCCCCATCAAAAAGCTGGCCCGCTCCCAGCCGTGGGGCAACGCAATCAAACTCAAACAGAGCAACTCTGCGCCCAAAATCTGCGAGAGCGATCGCACCGGCACTCGCAATGCCCCCGCCCAAACCAGCACAATTAGGCCATATACCGCCAAAAACGGCCAGGCCCCCGGCCGCAAGCAAGCCGCGCCGATGGTGATGATCATCGCCAGCCGAAACCGGAGGGCGATCGCCCCGGTACGGTCTGGCTGGTCAGCAAGGGGTCGGTAAGTAGGGGCAACGGGCAACAGCATCATGCGATGGCTCGGGTGGAAAAGGTAGGGGCAATCGGGCGATCGATTAGGGACAAACGGACAAACCAAAAACCAAACCCGCCGGGGATGACCAATTGGCGGAGGGCTGGTCGTCATCTTCTGGGAGCAAGCTGAAACGGTTGATTTTTCCTGCCCCAATCGTCGTAACAAGAGGCTTAGGGGCTGTCGTCATTTCCTAGGAGCAAGCTGAAACGGTTGATTTTTCCTGCCCCAATCGTCCTAACAAGAGGCTTAAACCCCTTGCCCCCAGGATCTCGTCACGGTGGAACCGGGTTTTCAGGCGAAATGACGGCAGGCTCTAGACCTCTTCCGAGGGCTTCGGACTCACCAACTTGGCGATACCAAAGGCCACCCCAAAACAGGCAACACAGCCCAACAGCCCCGTGATGGTCGTTCCCAGGGGCCCCCATCCCTCAATGCCATAGTCCGCAAAAGGGGTCGCCACCGGCACACGCACCACCTCTGCCAAGTTAATGAAGCCCAAATCTTCCGCAACCTTTTCCAGTCCATCGGGCCAAGACGAGGCCAGCAGGGACAATAAACCGGCGATCAGACAAATCCCGATCGCCAGCCCCTGCCAGCGATGCAAACGGGGCTGTGACCCCGGCAGTAAATCGGGCCGCGCCACCATCAAGTAACCCAACACACCGCCAGTAATGATCCCCTCACCCACCCCGATCAGGATGTGAATGCCGGTCATGGCGGGCAGCACCAGGGCAAAGGCCGCCGTCCCCGACAGCACCAGCTCGATCGCACAGGCGATCGCCGCCACCACCACACTCACCCCCGCTGCAATCCCCGCCGCCAAGGGCAACCGCTGACGAGACCCTCCCAACAAACGCTGGATCACTTGGGTCAAACCCCAGCCCGTCCAAACCCCAATCACCGCCATGTTCAAAATATTGGCACCGAGGGCCGTGATCCCACCGTCGGCAAACAACACCGCCTGAATCAACAACACCGTGGCGATCGACAGAGTGCCCGCCCAAGGATTACCCGTCAGCACCGCCGCTAGGGTTCCACCCAGCAAGTGGCCGCTAGTGCCGCCCGCCACCGGAAAGTTAATCATCTGGGCCGCAAAGACAAAAGCGGTGGTTAATCCCAGGATTGGGCCCTGCTTGATGCCATAGGCTGATCGCGATTGTTTCAGGGCTAGGGCGATCGCACCCGCACTACCCATCCCGGTTGCGAACACAACGGGCATCGATACAAAACCATCAGGAATATGCATGCCGGACTCTGGTGTTGTGCAAAACGTTGAACACTGTTAAAAAAACCAAGATTCTGGGCTGTCAACAATCCCGGTCTGGGGGATAGCCGACAGGCGATCAGTCCCCAGACCCAAGAGCTGAATTGGGTTGTCGATCGCTGTTTCAATCACTTCCAATCACTCTTTCGATCGCTCTTTCGATCGCTTCGTGCCCTGGGTGAATGTTCTAGATCCTGGATAAGGGCCGCGATCGCGCACCCCGTCGCAACTCCGCCAGAAAAACCATCAACCTCGTGCAACCTCGCACAACCTTGTGATCATTGGCAGTGCAGAGCTAATCAGCCTTTGTGGTGCAATTTGGGTTTGATCACAAACAGTCAAGAAGGTTTCTGAGGACAACAATCAAGATTGCCAACCGCTTGAATGGAAGCGCCGAAGGAATGATCAACCCTTCCTTTTCGTTGGCAACAGCTTGCAATCTAAGAGGATATCTAAGAAGCCAAAACTGATACTCTGCACGCCCCAGCGATCAACGCCGACAATGGGCTTGAGCATCTTGCCCCCCACGACAATCAGTGCTTGACCCGTGCCGAAAGATCCTTCTCAGACATGCTCTAAATGATGATCTGACCGTATCTTTCCCTATTCAAGTGATTAGCCACAACTGAAAATTGCAATAATTTGTCAATTTCAAGGCTGTAAACTCAATAACTTCAAGGACGGAAACTGACGAAGCAATAACAGACTCAGAAACCAAAAAAGGATTGACAAGTCGGATAATTGCATTTTGGCCTGACTATTCAATGCCTGACTATTCAATTAGGGTTAATTCTAGCGAGATTTCCCAGAGAAAATATGAAGACAATTGGAATTGTATAAAATGGCAATCAACTTAAATACTGTCAATTTCCGTAACAATTAGACCAGTATAAATAGCTTGGCTGTGGTTAAAAAGCAGCTCGAACTTTAAGATTTTTAAAAAACTGTTTTAAATCATTAAAAACAATGATACCAATTAACGTTTGGTTAATATTTTGTTGATTTTCCGATCATTGCCGGTGAAATGGAGCTGCTTGATCATCTCTCTGAATCTGCTTTGCATTCTTAAATCAAACAGCCCAAAGGTTAGCCGATCGCCAGCTAAATCACTCACCAGACCAATGCCAGCCTAAGAGAACGTCTGCAAAGTATCTTGCGGCCCGAACCAAGCCCCGATCGTCCTAGCAGCAGAATGCCCAAGCCCCTTGTTTCAAGGTTTCCGTGTTTCCGTCGGTCGCTGGGGCATCTAGAGCATCAACTTTGACCTTTCAGACATCTTCTTAGATATTCTCTAAGGACTTAATTAAAAGACTTAGTGAATCGATCACCCAACTCCATCACCCATTTATCACCCATTTATCACCCATTTAACGCTTGGTCGGTCAAGTTTAGTCGGTCAAGTTTAGTCGGTCAAACCGCATGAGTAAGGCATTGACGATATTCGATTTAACGTGATCAAATAACATTAAATATGATTACTGATTAGTATTCATTATCATGATCAGCACTGTTGCTTACCTGACCACACCCCCTGTCCTGGCACAGCAACGCTAGGACGAGCCAAAATACCATCAAAGTTCTAGTAGTGCCGTCATTCAGCAATCATGAACGGGTAAAAGCCTCGCCACATTAGCAATGTTTTGCCAAGGAGCATCACCTCACGGGCACTACCCGGACTCCTAGGAGAAATTAGAAGATTCCTATAAGGCATCCCAAAAGGGTCGGCGGTGGTGCTGCCCCTGGGGGATTAAGGACGGGGTGGGATACCTAAGTAACCAACGAAAACATAACGACCAATCAACGCATTCCAATCGTGGAAGCAATCGTTGGTTAGTCCGCTAGATCTCAAAACTTTTACACCCACCCCTGCCCAAGGTGATACCAATTTCTAGGGATGCAATGCTAATATTCTGAAAGAGCGAAAGCCAAAGGGCCCCATATTATGGAAGCCCTCGAGTTTTCCTCCCAAAAGACGTAGACGATTTCGGAGTCGCCTTCCCCCCTCGCGATTCCGATTTTTTTTGCCTAGTTTCCACGGGCTGGCGCAAGTGCCACCCCTGTCACAGGGCTTCGGGGCGAAGATTTTGTAGGTCAAGAGCAAGCACTGTCACGATCAATTACTGAGGGGCTGTCGGTCGTGGTGCTTTCAGAAATGAGTGCAGAAAACACACCGGACTGTGTAGATGGCACAAATGCCTCTCCCTCGGGTTGATTTGCGCTAGCGTTCACTACATTTCCTAAATCTAATTATTCCTTAAGTCAGACAATATCGACAAGTTTTTGACTCTTTGCTTCATGAAATCTTTAAAAAACGCCTTCGCACTTCGTAAGTCTCTGGCGATCGCCCTCTGCCTTGCCGCTCACGAATCGATAAGTTGTGTTGCAAATCAGTTTTTGATCGTGTCAATCGTGTCAATCGTCGTCGCCTTCATCTCCCCCCAGCCCCTGCTCGCAAGTTGGAGCAGGGGAGTTGGCAAGCCCCGCTCCCAGGACAGGAGGAGGGTTGGGGTGAGGGTTTTGGCAAGTTCTGCGTAAGTCCTATGATCTTGCTCTGCCCCCCTGACAATGACTATCCAGAACGACTGCCCAGAATGACAGCCCAGAATGACTGTCCAGTGGGTCAGCACGGCCGCTGGGCTTTGTCGATCCTGCTAAGGCGCTGTTTTGCGTTGGGCGGAGCGATCGGGACTCTGGCGCAGGTGGTTTGGGCGATCGCTGGCTGGGAGGCTTCCATCAGCACGGGATTGGGTTAGCTGTCGAGGATGGGCGAGAATAAACGGGCGCTCTCAAATGGATAATTGAAAGTGGTCAAATGATATTTCGCCTAGTCACGACTATGTTCAGTGGCGGGTGTGAATTGCTGGTATGAGTTAATTGTTGGTGCTAATGGTTCGCGTTCACTGAATCTTGTTGATTACCTGGATGTTTGCGAACTGTGCTACCTGATTCAATTCTGCAACGATTAACGGCGCAAGCGCGCGCGGAAGGGGCTGTGCTCCATTTGGGCGTGTACTACAAAAACACGTTGGTGTCGTTGTGCCATGCCCTGGAGGATGCGATCGCCCAGTCCCAAGGCCAGCCGGTGGTGTTGGCGGCCTTTCAGTTGGGCAAGTGGTATTTACAGGAAGCCGATCGCTATGGACAGTTGGCGGAGCGATCGCGCCAGGTGGCGATTTTGGCGGCCCCGGATGCGGGGTTTGCTGAACATCCCACCGGGGAGCGATCGAACGTAGATCTGGTGGAGATCGACTCCACAGACCCAGTTTCCCAAGAATGGCATTTGACCATTGTTTCGCCGTCCTACTGCGCGATGGTGTTGTGCCAGGAGCTGTCGCCAGCGGACTATGGCCCGGCCGGGACGCCCCAGTCCGACTTGGAACGCAAGTTTTACGGTTTGTGGACGTTTGTGCCCCAATGGGTCGATCGGGGAGCGGCGCTGCTGGTGGAACGGGTGGCACGTTATCGCCCCCAACTGGCCCAGCAACTAGAGCAGCAACTGGCGGCTGTGGCGATCGAACGCCAAACCACCCCGATCGATGACTGGTGGGTGGTGACCAGCCAAGTGGTCAACTATCTGCAAGCCACCCATCGCGATCGCCACCCTGACATGGCGATCGCTCAACTTGGGTTCGAGACGGTCACGCCCTTGGATCGCAACCTGGTTTCCAATGAAATCCAGGCTTTTTTGCGGCTGGCGGAGTTGTTAGACCTGGCCGATGCTAAAAACCCCACAGCCTCCACGGATGTGGCAGCTCTGGCGGAAGCAATGGGGCAATTGCTCGATTTATCGGCGGCTCAACTGAAGTCGATTCGCTTGGTTGCCTTGCTGCATCGAATCGAGCAGCCCCTTGCGAAAGTGGCGGAGGAAGCCAAGGCACAGATGGGCGACTTTTGTACCCTGCGGGGGTCGCAAGTGTTGCGGTTGATGCCGCGATTGCGATCGATCGCGATGATGCTGAACCATTTGGATGAGCGCTGGGATGGTGCAGGCCTGCCATCAGGGTTGGCGGGTGACACGATTCCTCTGGAGTCGCGGTTGGTGGCACTCTGTGCGGACTTTCAGCGATCGCAGGTGGCGGGCGACCCGCCCGAAGTCATTTTGCAACGCTATCGCCAAGATGCTGGCCGGTGGGATCCCAAGCTGTTGAATACCCTGACCCTGTTGGCCCAAGGCCTACAGCATGGGTGGCAACTGCCGCAAGTACCCCTGCGCGCTACGTCGGGCCTGTGGTTGCTCGATGACGACGGGACGGCAATTGGCCCTCCACCCACTTCGGGTAGCACTGGGATTTAGAGATTGACGATCGCGATCAATCGCTCCTCAATCGCCCCAGTCCTGCCCCCCGACTGCCTACAGAACTACCCCAGGATTTACCCGAGCTACATGGCTCGGGCCACCCTTCAGGAGTTGCTTTTTAGGAGTCGCCCTGCAAGAGTCGCTATTCGGGAGCCGCTATTCGGGAGCCATTAACTGTGCTAGACCAACCAACAGACCTGACCAACCTCCACGAGCAACGGGCCGCAACCGTGGCGGCTATTCATGCGGAAGACGGTCGCGATTGGTCGAACCATGACCTAAGCGGTGCTGATTTAACCGAAGCTCCGTTGGCCGGGGCTGACCTCAGCAACACCCAACTGATGGGGGCGGTGCTGGTCGGGGCCGATTGTCGGCGGGCCCAATTTAACCGGGCGATCGCCTTGGGGGTCAACGCCGTGGGGCTGGTGGCGATCGGGGCCGATGCGCGGGCCAACTGGTCGGGCGCGAACCTGATGCAGGCGGATTTGAGCGAGTCGGATCTGCGCGGCGCTAACTTGCGGGGAGCAATGTTGATGGGGGCGAGTTTGGCCCGATCGATGGCGGTCGGGGCCCTGCTAGGTGGCGCAAACTTGGCCAATGCCAATCTGGCTGGGGCCGATCTGCGGGGAGCCGACCTGCGCGGGGCCGATCTGCACGGAGCCGATCTGCACGGAGCCGACCTGAGCCAAGCAGATTTGGCCGGAGCTAACCTGACTGGAGCCAACCTCGAAGAGGCCCATTGCCACCAGGCTAATTTTGCGGGGGCGGATCTGACCCAGGCCTATGGTTTGTGCACGGAGTGGCGGGAAGCGAACCTGTCTGGCTCAAATGTCCAAGGGGCGATCGCCCTGACCCTGCCCTTGGATGTGGTGGGTGTGCCACCGCGATCGCCCGATTAGTTGCATCACCCAATTGGTCTAACTAACTTCCCGCGCTAGAACACATTACCCGCTGGGCAACTATGGCTCGACGGCTGCCAGGGCGGCGAGTTGGGCGCGTGCTTTCGCCAGGGACTCTTCCCATTCGCGATCGGGATCTGAATCCGCCACAATACCCGCGCCCACTTGCCCCCAAACCAGGCGATCGCTCGGGCGATCGACCTTCGGAATCAGCAACGTGCGAATCAAAATATTCAGATCCAAGTTGCCGCCTCGATCGAGATAGCCACAGGAGCCATAGAACAAACTGCGGCGTACGGGTTCGAGGGCTTCAATAATTTCCATGCAGCGCACTTTCGGGCAGCCGGTGATCGTCCCGCCAGGGAAAGTGGCGCGCATCAAGTCAATGGGGTCGCGATCGCTGGCGAGGCAACCGGTCACATTACTCACCAAATGCATCACGTGGCTGTAGCGCTCCACCGTGAAAAATTCATCGACCGCCACGCTGCCCCAATCGCAAACTCGCCCCAAATCATTGCGTTCTAAGTCAACGAGCATGGCGTGTTCGGCCCGCTCTTTTGGATCGCTGAGGAGGGCTTGTTCATAGGCTTGGTCAGCGGCGGGATCAGCGCCCCTTGGTCGGGTTCCGGCGATCGGGCGGGTGCTGGCCTGACGATCGCCCAGCTGCACCAACCGCTCCGGCGAGCAACTCACCACCTCTCCCCAAGGCGTTTGCCAATAGCTGGCAAAGGGTGAAGGGTTGATCCGGCGCAAGGACTGGTAGAGATCCCAGCCGCTGGCCGTGCAAGGGCTAGAAAATCGCAAGGAGAGATTGGCTTGGAAAATATCACCGGCTCGGATGTGCTCCTGGGCTTGGCGGACGGCAGCGGTGTAGGCGGCCCGATCGCTAAGGAATTGCGGTGGCAACGGCGCGGCCAAGGGGCGATCGATCTCCGGTGGGCTGAGGATGGACGAGTCAGCCTGATCGAGCCGCGCTGCTAACCGATCGAGATCCGCTGGCTCAGTGGCTGCTAACCAGAGGCGATCGCTCCGATGATCCAGCACTGCAAAGCAATCGGGTTCATACCAAAAACCCACGGGAAATGGCAATTGATCCGATCGCAGTTCGGGTAACTGCTCAATTTCCCAGGCCAAGTCATAGCCCAGCCAGCCCAGCCAGCCCCCGCGAAAGGGCAAGGGCGGCCCCTCGATCTCGCCTGATCCCCCGCCCGACTCCCCCAGTCGATCGCGCAACATCGGCAAAATTTCCCCCACGGGCGGAGTCCAGACCCGGCCCGATCGGGGCCGACCCGCACAAATCGAATAGCGCCCCAACTCCTGCACAGACTCGCTCCAGCGCGACGGAGCTGGCGGACTATCGAGCAATACAGCAATCTCCCCGCCGCTGAGTTCCGCCGCAAACAGGACTGCAAAAATCGCCACCGACGATCGCCCGGCCAACGGTAGCGATCGCCAATGCCAAGGGGCGATCGTCATGGCAGGGTCACGGCCAAACGCAGCGGATACAGGGGCGATCGAAACCACGGCAAAGATCCCGGCTATCCGGTCAAAGATTCAGGTCGATCTATTCTGCGATCGATTCTGAAAAACAGTTCTGAAAAACAGTTCTGAAAAACCAGGAGCAACGCGATCGATTTAGGTCAATCAAGCACAACCGACTTGATCCCAGAGGATGTCTAAGCAGTATCTTGCGGCCCGAACCAAGCACTAATAGTCGTAGCAGCAAGGGGCTTAGGAATGGTCATAACAAGGGGCTTAAGCCCCTTGCTCCCCACGATCTCCTAACGGTGAAATCAGGATTTCAGGAGAAATGACGACACGCTCTAAGCCCCTTGTCTCTGTTGATCAATGGGACACACAGAGTATCAACTTTGGCTGTTCAGGCATCCCCTCAACCATCCGGCTATCCTGCACCCACTGCGGCAGGGGTTGCGATCGCGGGCATTTCCAGTTCCAATTGACCGTGATTCCTGCTCCAGTTTCCCTAGCCATCCCCGGTTTTGAAAATCACCATGCGATCGAAGCGGCGGCCTGTGCGGCGGGCAATTCTCTGTGGCTACTACGGCCA
The DNA here is from genome assembly GCA_004292515.1 of Oscillatoriales cyanobacterium. Lineage (GTDB taxonomy): Bacteria > Cyanobacteriota > Cyanobacteriia > CACIAM-69d > CACIAM-69d > CACIAM-69d. Next base: position 31,089 of record RDXB01000089.1, on the reverse strand, counting down.
GGGCAACGGCGGCGATGAAGCTTTGTTGGCCACGCTGCTGCAACTGTTGCCGCCGGGGGTCGAGCCGCTGGTGCTGTCGGGCAACCCAGCCGAAACGCGCGATCGCTATGGGGTGACAGCCATTCCGCGCAAATCGGGGCGAGCCCTGTGGGCGGCCCTGCGATCGAGCGATGCCTTGATTTGGGGTGGCGGCAGCCTGATGCAGGATGCCACCAGTTGGGCCAGCCCGCTCTACTATGCCGGGTTGATGATCGCGGCGCAGGCGTTGGGATTGCGGCGGGTGGCTTGGGCCCAGGGCGTGGGGCCCCTAAAACGCGGCTGGATTTTGGCCCTGACCCGATCAATTTTTCAACGGTGTGATGGGGTGACGGTGCGCGATCGGGCTTCGGCCAGTTTGCTCAAAACCTGGCAGGTCAAGGGGGTGGAAATGGCTCCCGATCCCGTGTGGGTTTTGGCGAGTCCGCCCGTCGCTGAACTTGCGCCGGGCCCGAAGGTGGCCGTGGCCCTGCGATCGCACCGAACCCTCACCCTCGATCGGCTCGCTCGACTGGCGGAGGCGCTCGATCGGTTCCAAACCCAAACCGGCGCGCTGATCGTCTTGATTCCCTTTCAGCCGATCGCCGATGGTGAAGTGGCCGAGTATTTAGCCGATCGCCTTGGATCAGGGAGATCGCGCATTGTCAGCGAAACCGATCCCGCCCGACTCAAGGGCCTCTTTCGCCAAATGGATTTGACGATTGGGATGCGGCTGCACGCGCTGATCATGGCGGCGGCGGAAGGATCGCGCTGTTGGGGATTGAGCTATGACCCCAAGGTGCGGGTTTTATTAGAAGCGATCGGCGCGCCCGGTTGGGACTTGGAAACGACGGCGGGCGATCGGGCCCTGCCCACCACAGCAGAGGCGATCGCGGCGGCCTGGCTGGCGGCTTGGCAACAACCCAACCCGATCGCCCCTGAACAAGTTCAACAACTGCGCGATCGGGCCCAGGTTCATCGCCTAATGCTGGCTCGCAGCTTGGCGTAACCAAGCCTAACGTTAAGCCCACCCTAAGAATTCAGTAAGGTTGTCTCAAGGTTGCCGGCCGATCGCCCTCAACCCGTTGGGGTTGCGGTTTTTTGTGACTCAAGATGCAAACCCGGCCCGGAAAGTTGGGTATGCTAAAGTTAACAACGCAATGACTTCGAGTTGTCGCATTTCTTTACATCCTTGCCATCAAGACAGCATTTGCGCTTCAAAATTCGTTACTATATAACTTACCCCAATCGCCCAGCGGTCGTTCGCGGAGCCGAACTGCCATGAAAAAAGACACCACAGCTACCGATCCCGTTCGCGCCTACCTCCGGGAAATTGGACGCGTACCCCTGCTAACCCACGAGCAAGAAATTGTCTTGGGCAAACAGGTTCAGCGACTGAGCGCCCTGCAAGAGGCAAAAGACAATTTGGCCGCTCGCTTAGGCTATGAGCCGAGCCTGCTGGAGTGGGCTAGCCAGGTCGGCCTTGAACCGACTGAGCTAAAGCGGGCCATCCGTGAGGGCGATCGCGCCAAGCGCAAAATGGTGGAAGCCAACCTGCGACTGGTGGTTTCCGTGGCCAAGAAATACATCAAGCGCAATGTCGATTTGCTGGATCTGATCCAAGAAGGGACGATCGGGATGCAGCGCGGCGTTGAAAAATTTGATCCCACCAAGGGCTATCGGTTCAGCACCTATGCCTATTGGTGGATTCGCCAAGCGATCACAAGGGCGATCGCCGAAAAGGGCCGCACCATTCGGCTACCGATTCACATTACCGAAAAGCTCAACAAAATTAAAAAAGCCCAACGCACCCTCTCGCAGCAATTGGGCCGCAGCGCCACGATCGCGGAATTGGGTGACGAAATTGGTCTGACCCCCAAGCAAATTCGCGACTATCTGGAGCGGGCGCGTCAGCCCCTATCGTTGGATTTGCGCGTGGGCGACAACCAAGATACGGAACTGGGCGAACTGCTTGAAGATGAGGGCGCATCCCCCGAAGAGTTTGCAACCCAAGCTTCTCTGCGGGGCGACATCGAAACGATCATGTCTGAGCTGACCCCCCAGCAACGTGAGGTGTTGTCGTTGCGGTTTGGTCTTGGGGATGGTCAGTCGTTGACCCTGGCTAAGATTGGCGATCGCCTGCAAATCAGCCGGGAGCGGGTACGCCAAATTGAGCGCGAAGCCCTAACCAAGCTACGCAAACACAAGGCTGATATTCGCGAATATCTGGCTAGCTAAGGTTTCCGAGGTGCTGTTCGTTGGAGCTTGTTGATGCAGTCCCTCTTGACCACGGTTGAGAGGTATTTTTTCATCGGTTGTGGACGGACGATCGCAGTGGGGCAGCAGTGGGGCAGCAGTGGGGCGGCAGTGGGGCAGCAGTGGGGCAGCAGTGGGGCGAACCTACAGGGCTGTTGCGCCTAAGCTGCGAGTAGCCGATCGATCGCCCGTTGCCAAGTGAAGCGACTGTGGGCCCATTGGGGGCCGCGTTGCTGGGCCTGGGCCACCCAATCTGGGCGATCGAGCAACCCTGCCAATGCCGCTACCGTTGCCTCCAAGCTGGGTTCCCACATCCAAACCGTTTCCTGTTCACCGTCGCCATATTGGATATGGTGGGGCTGGAGTTGGCTGGCGATCGGGTGGGCAAAGTCGGGATGGATAAAGTCATCGGTCGGGCCGCCTTGAGTACAAACCACCGGCAACCCACAGGCGATCGCCTCCAACACCGGCATATTGAATCCCTCAGCTCGGTAGGGGGAAAGGTAGGCATCGGCCGCCTGATAGAGCCGTGCCATATCCCCATAGTCCAAAAATTTGCTGAGGTAGACCGATCGCGCCAACAGCAAATCCGCCAGGCGATCGGGCAGGAGCGATCGCACCTGAGCCGCCCATTGGGTTGCCCCCGCCCGATCACCCCCATAAATCGCATCGTTCGCCTTCATCACCAGCCGCACTTGCGGGTAGCGCTCCATCACCGCCGCCACCGCCCGGATAATCAGATCACTGCCCTTGCGCGGAATTGTGCCGCCCACGTTGTAAATCACAAACGCATCAGACCAGCCCCAAGCCCGTCGCAGGGCCACGCGATCGCCCAGCGGTAGGGGATGGTAAAGGGTGGGGTCGATCCCGTGGGGCACGATCGCCACCTGATCCGCCGGTACACCACTGGCCAAAAACCCTTGGCGCGACCAGGATGATGGCGTAACGACGATCGCCCCCGAGTCCCCACAGGCTTCGGCCCAGGATCTAGCTCCCATCCATTGCCAATATTCGTGATGCAGCTTGCCAAACTCAGCCGTGGCAAACACCAACAACCGATCGGCACGGGGTTCTGGCCCGAACCGATAGGGTGCATCGGCCCGCAACCAGCGATCGACCCGCTCACCATCGGGCGGTGGCATCTGGGTCAACCGGTGCGATCGCGCCGAATCGAGCTGCCCCGCAACCGATCGCCAGCCACGCGCCAGGGGCCGCTCCCGATGAAACACCGTCAGCCCCGGCCGTTCCAGCATGGCCAAGCATTGGAACTGATTGACCGTGGTGTAGGAATGGGGCGCACTCAGCCACCCCTCAACTGCAATTCGCATCGGCCCGATCCCTGATTCGATCCATCACCCGTTTGGTTGCGATCGGTGTTTCCGATCTCTGGTTCTGATCGCTTGTTTCGATCACTTGTCTCGATCGCTTGTCCCGATCAGTCTTGCCCCATTCACTGCCCACTTATTAGAAGATGAAACAGACTGTTAATTAACCCCATCGCTCCCTAGTCTTGTTGCTGCCCATGTCAGTTGTTGTCGATCGCCCGATTCGCTTGGCTATTGTCGGGGATATTCACGAGCAGTGGAACCACGATGATCGATCGGCCCTGTTGGCGCTGGGAGTGGATGCGGCGCTTTTTTTGGGGGATTTTGGCAACGAAGCCGTAGACATCACGCGGGCGATCGCTCAACTGCCGCTGCCCAAAGCCGTGATTTTGGGCAACCACGACGCTTGGTATACCGCCACCCCTTGGGGCCGCAAAAAAGCCCCCTACGACCAAAGCCGTGAAGATCGGGTGCAACAGCAACTGGATCTGCTGGGCGATTGCCATGTGGGCTATGGCTGCCTAGATTGGCCCGAGTTGGGTCTGAGCGTGGTGGGCGGCCGGCCCTTTAGCTGGGGTGGCCCCAACTGGAGCTACCGGGAGTTTTACCGCGATCGCTACGGCATTTTGGATATGCTCCAATCCGCCGACCACATCGCCGCCATGGCCGCCCGCACCACGCAGCCGACCCTGATTGCGATCGGACACAACGGCCCCCAGGGCTTGGGGTTTGAGCCAGAGTCGCCCTGCGGTCGCGATTGGCATCCCTTGGGCGGCGACTTTGGCGATCCCGATTTGCGGCTCGCGATCCGCACCATGCAAGCCCGCCACCAGCGCCTGGCCCTGGTGGCCTTTGGACATATGCACCACCGTCTACGCCACCGCAAGGATCGCCTACGTGAAACCCACGCGATCGACTCCTATGGCACACATTATTTCAATGCCGCTGCTGCCCCCCGGACGATCGAACGCGAAGTGGGCCGCTGCCACCATTTCCTATGGGTGGAGTTGCTTAAGGGCCGGGTGAATCGAGCAGCGTCCCTGTGGGTGACACGCACCGGCACAGTTGCAGCGGCGGACTGGTGGGCTGGCCAGGCGATCGACTTGATGACGTTGCGATCGGCATCTGCTGGCTAGCGATCGCCCCTCAATGGCCACAGAGCTAGGCTATTGGGGCTGATCCCATTGCTGCTTCAAATTCGCCAGGGCTGACCACCGATGATCCGTTGTGGCCTCCGCCGCCGCTGGGGGTTGATCTGGCAGCAACACCCCCTGACAATCGGGGCTACAAAGCTGTTGGGGCGGCAGTTCCAAACACAATTGCTGATAGAGCCAATCTGCGGGATGGAAGTGGCCCGTCGGCGAGAGGGATTCCGTGAGGTCTTCAGTGCTGATTTCTTGATCGAGGGGCAGCGGCTTGCTGTCGGCCGCTTCATCGAGCCAGATTGGTTCTTGGGCATCCACCACTAGCCGTTGATTGTATTGACAAAGGCAGCGATCGCAAGTCAGCGTGACGATCCCCTCTGCCTGGGCCGACACCTCAATAAACGTGCCGCGATGGGTCACTTGCAAATGACCGCGCACGGGCGTGAGGGTTTCCAGACCCGGCAAAAAATCTTTGAACTCCCAGCCCAGGGTGTGGTTAGGCGCTTTGAGCAGATGAGGAATATAAACCGAGTCCACAGCACAGACCCCGCGCAGACGATGAAATATACCCCATCAATCATAAGCATGGACGAGCATCAGCATAGACGGGCATCAACATAGACAAAAACCCACCGCTCTCCGGCTGACAGGTTGAAATCCCAGGCAGGGAAGCTCAAGGGGAGATCGAAAGGGGGTGGTGACTGCACTAAGGGGTGCTATCAAATGCCCAAAACCCTTGGATGGCGGTTCGATGCGGGTTGCCTGCTTCTCCAATTTTCCCTGCCTCAATCGTCTTGATCTCAGGCTCTTGATCTCAGGATCTTGATCTCAGGATCTTGATCTCAGGCTCTAGGATCGTGGCTCTAGTGCGAATCTAGGGTCTGGGCAACGATCGCTGTTTGCCGTAGCAGCTCGATCGCCTCAGAACCACCGGTTGGTAGCTGCACCAGATCCGACAAGCCACCCGATCGCCCCAAGAGAGCACCAACGGCCACCAAGGCCATGTGGGCCGCTGGCACGAGCAAGACGGCCGATCGCAACTGCTGCTGATCATCAAATTGCAGTTGGCAGCGCCCGGCCGATTGGTTGAGGGTCACGGTCTGCACGGGCTGGTCACGGTGTTCAGTGGGGCGATCGCGCGGGCGATCGGCTAAATCCTGTGAATCCTCAAACTGACCCACCACAGCCAGCGACCAATCGCCGCCTACCCCCCAGGGTTGGCAGTCGTAGCGGATGGGTGGGCCGGGCTGCCAGGGCGCGCGATCCTGATCCTCCACAATCCATAGAGCTTCGATCGCGGCCAAATCCGGTAGGGGATAGCCCCCCAAAATGGCTCCACAACCGTAAATGGGGGGCACAGTCCGACCCAGTTCTGGAGACACCAGCAGTTGTAGGCGATCGGTCGTTCCCCACTCCCACAGGCCTGGCAGCCCGCTCACCAAGCCTTTGGGGAGCTGGGGTGAATCGTAGCGATCGCTCAGGAGGCAATCCACTTCCAGGGCCCGATCGCCAATTTGCACCCAGGTTTGGCCCTCCAGCACCTTGGACTGTTGGGGCGTGGCTCGCAGGATCGTTTCGATCGATCGCGCCGCCAATTCTGCCTGTAACCAATCAGCCGCCACCCTCGGCAGCCCCTGCAAGAGCCGATCGCCCGCCGCCGCCACCGTGACCTGCGCTCCCAGCCCCCGCAACGCCCCCGCTAACTCGATCGCCAAGGGACTGTCGGCCATCACCAGCCAACGTTCCCCCGGCCGCACTCCGCGATCGGCAATCTCCGCGATCGACTCAGGGGTGTAGGCCCGGGCCGAGCAACTGGCCGTCCAAGCGGGCACGGTCGATCGCCCAGGTGCTGCCACCAACCACTGCCGCCCCCGCAACCAGCGATCGCCCAACCGCACCAGCGACTCACCCCGGCGCGATCGTTCAATGATCGGATCGCCCACCCAATAATCCACACCCAAGGCCGCCAAGGAAGCCGCCTCAGCGATCCCTTGGCGAGTGTGCCACTGGGCCTGTCGATTTAACCCTTGCCAGTCCAAGGCTCCCGTTGCGATCGCGCCACCTTGCTGAACCAATAACGCTGCCCAGTGGCGTGCTGTTTGGCGTGCTGTTTGGCTTGGTGGTTCCAGCAGGGCCACGCGCTGACCTGCCCGAGCCGCCCGTTGGGCCGCCAAACGCCCGGCCGCCGTCCCGCCAAAGATGATCCAATCGTGCTGCTCGTACCAGGCCGCCATAATGCTCCAGTCACTTCATCTTCATACCAACCCAACCTGCCGATCGGCTCTGCCGGCATGGTTCGATCGCTAATCTGCCCGTCTATGGTTTAAAACAAGGGTCTGGTTTAAAACAACGGCCTGGTTTAAAACAACGGTCTACGCCACGGCGGATCTCATCTCTCCCAGTCCATCAGTCCCATGCCCTAATCCCTATGCCCTGGAACTCTGCATCCTACGAACAAGTTCGCAAATCGATGAATCCCGGCGACATTATCGCCTTTTCGAGCAACGTGGGATTTTCATCACTGATCAAACTCGCCACCCGATCGAACATTACTCACATTGGCATTGTCTTTCAAACCAAGCTATTTATTTATGGAGAAGCCCAGGATGGATTCTTTAATCAGGTGATGGAATCAACCGTAGCCAGCGGCACGCGGGCCGGAGTAATTGCCAATCGACTGAGCGATCGAGTCCAGTTTTACCCCGGTGATATGTGGTGGCTGCCCCTACGAGCCGACATTCGCGAAAAGATGGATTTGCGCAAGTTTTATAACTTTTTGCTCCACAACGAACACCGCTCCTACGATATTGGCCAAGCAATTCGATCGGCATTTGATCTGCCCAACCATCTGCCCATTCCCGCCAAACTCAGCCGCAATGCTGAAGACTTTTCACGGTTTTTCTGCTCCGAGTTAGCCGCCGCCGCCCTCGAAGCTAGCGGGGCGATCGGCTCGCTCAATGCCTCAGAAGTAACCCCGATCGACCTCTGTATGTTTTCGATTTATGAAAACGATTACGTACAGTTGAAAGGTCAAAAACGACTAATTCCTGGGTTCAACACCCTCAATCCAAACGGCTGGGGCGAAGACTAGGAAAAGACTAGGAAGGCAAGTTTGATCGCGGCGAATCGCAAACCCCACACCAAGATCAAACCATCCACCAGCCAGCCTAGAGCAGTCCTTCTAAGCGTCGCCGAATTCGTTCCAGTTCGGCGGCGCTCATTGCTCCCTCATCCTCTGGTTCTGGTGCGGGTGCGCCCTCTGCTTGCCAATTCATCTCATCGGGCGATCGATTACTATCCATCGGAATCGCCAGCTCACCCTGAGCAACTAACTGGCATTCATAGCCCGCTTCTTTACAAAATTCGCGCACCTCATCATCTTCGAGCGCTTCTACGGTTGCCAAGGGAAAATCCTGCGCTTCGAGCAACACCGCATAGCGCGTTGCGTCATCTTCGTCTTCAAACATCAGCACACAGTTGCGCTCGACCCCTTCTGCATCGCGCAACCAAATGCTGTAAATCCCTTCATTTTCAGTGCGGGCATTAAACAGAAGAACGAAAACACGCATAGTCAGGGCTTGAAGTCTACCGGAACCCGATCGCCCAAGCACGAATCAACAAGACCCATTGGCCGGACGTTCGGCGCTTTTTATCTTACACGGGCAGGCCGCCTCCCCGGTGATGTGGGGCGATCGCCGTCGCCTTGCCTGCGGTCAGGAACCTTGAGCGGTTCACCATCCCCCAGGAGCTGGCCCTAGGCGCTAGATCACCTGGTAGTGCCCCGTTATCTGCACTGGTGTAGCCCATCCCTCCACCTGGTCTGTCTTCATAGCAATACCCGTAGCGATACCTGTAGCAATACCTGAAACGATCCCAAGGGCATCATCCTATTGATAACAGACCTTGATGACAGACCTTGATGACAGACCCTACAGCCTTTACCTAAAATAATTAGTGATTTTTATCAAGTATGCTATGAAGCCATTAGCAGGTAGACAATGATCATCCTACGGGCCGACGGGCTAATTCAGCGATATAAAGGTGACAACTGAATAGTGACTAAATCCCAAAAAAATTAATTTATTCCCGCCTCTTAACCGCATCATCGAGATTCAATTTCAGCCAACTTCAGCCAACTATTGATCACTCCTTAGTATGTGATCAATTGCCCTTTCATCTATTCAGATTGTATTAATGAAAATATCAATCAAGCCATCGATTAAACATTCGCCCTTGCCTATCTTCCATAGAGTGACCTTCAAGTAACCGATTGAGATGAGGCTGGTTTGGATGAGTTGGGATGAGTCGGGATAAATCCAAGCACCAGAAAAGTCCTAGAAATGACTGAATGAACCCAGATAATGCTGATCAGTTCGTACGAATTGCTACCGTTGAAAACGAGCATTCTACGGACTCCAGGGGCTTAAGTTGTGATCATGATCAACAATCAGCCACTAAGATGCGATACGCCTCCATTGACTATGCAGCAGAATTGATCGATTAACAATCATTGAGCTGGCGATCGATCAACAGTTATCAATCGTTAATATCTTGGATGGATTCCGCAATAATTGGCAGTTTTGGTTAAGAAGTTAGGTTAGGCTAGATTGGGTAGTCTACATAGTTCTGTAATGTTTGGGTCAACAATCACGATGTGGGGGGAAGCCCTTTTGGCTAACTTTCATGGTCTGAAATCTATGGTCAATCTTGGAGCGATGACCACAGGGCTGACCCGTGCCCGACTCGATCACAGCTTTGCTAGCTAACCCCATGCGGCTAACCGTTGCTCTAAGTTGCTCTAAGAGGATGCCTGAACAGCCAAAATTGATACTTTGCACGCCCCATCGATCGACACAGACAAGGGGCTTAAGCCCCTTGCCCCCACGACTATTGGTGCTTGGCCCGAATCAAAAGATACTTTTCAGACATCCTCTAAGAAGATGTCGGAAAAGCCAGAATCGATCCCTTGCTGACCCCAGAAATCGACGAGGGCAAAGGGCTGACGTTCCCTACCTGCCCAACTGGTAGCTCAGGCGACAGTGCCAGGAGGGTGGGGGTGTGACGGTAGCGACAGGGCTGGTCAACCGCGATCATGAAAGACCTGATGGTGCGCACCGCTGTTCGGCGGGGAGCCGCTTAAGATTGATGACAGGAATAGTGGCTGAAGGTTGAGTTGATCAATAACGTTGCAGATTGGCGCTAGGGTTTGGCGCTTTGATGGGGGTAAGTAGGCGGTGGGTGACTCAGCGATTGAAGTGCTGGTCGTGGAAGACAATCCCACGGATGCGCGATTACTGGAAGTCATGCTGACTCGGTTAACGGCCCAAGGCTTTCGTTGGCGACGGGTCGATCGACTGAGTGACGCGCTGACGTTACTGAGCCAACGGCACTACGATGTCGTGCTACTGGATTTGGCGCTTCCCGATAGCTATGGATTGGACACGATTCGGCGCGTGCGATCGACTGCGGCCGATGTACCGATTGTGGTGCTGACGGGCCTCGATGATGAATCGACGGGGCTTGCGTCTCTCCGCGAGGGGGCCCAAGACTATTTGCTTAAGGATGAGCTGCGTCCCAATTTGCTGTCGCGGGCTTTGCGCTATGCGATCGAACGCCAGCAGATTTTGGATGACTTGTGCCAAACCAGTGAAGCGCTGCAACGTCAAGAATCATTTCTGCGGGCGATTGTGGATGCAAATCCTAATTTTATTTTTGTCAAGGATGAGCACGGTCGGTTTGTGTTGGTTAATGAGGCGATCGCCACGTTCTATAACACAACGCCTGCAAGTATGTTGGGCAAAACTGAAGCGGATATTAATCCTAATTTTAAGCAGGCTGAACAATTCCAGCGCGAGGAGCAGACTATCTTGGAAACCCTTCAGGAAAAGTATATTGCCCAGGAGCCAAGGCGCAGTTCTAATGGGGAAGTTCGATGGTTTCAAACCATTAAAAAACCCTTACTCTTGCCCAATTCGTCGGAGCGACATTTGCTCGGTGTTGTAACTGATATTACGGAGCGCCAGCGGGCTGAATCGCTGTTGTGGCAGCAGGCGGAACGGGAACAACTGCTCAGTCAGGTAACTCACCAAATTCGTCGATCGCTGGATTTGGGGCAAATTCTGCAAACCACGGTGCAGACGGTGCGACAGGTGTTGGGGGTCGATCGCACTGCCATCTATCGCTACGTGGAGTTGGAGGCCGATGGGGTGGGTCCAAAAACCGCTGCACAACTGATTCACAGCACCCAAGACTGTGCCCCACGCCAGCCCCACTTGCGGGCCCGCCGCACCCAACCTAGTCCGATGACTGAATTGTTGGCGATCGATCCGAATGAGGGGGATGACACGGCGGTTTGGAATGCGGCTTTTAAGAAAAGTGCTTGTTTCGATCGCCTGTTGCACCTTGAGCCGCAAGAGGTTTGGGGTATTGATGATTTGACCGTTGATGCCTATTTTGATGAATCCGATCGCCAGGCGGCTTTACAGTTGGGTGTTTTAGCGCTTCTGTCCACGCCAATTTTGCATGGTGAGGCTATTCCCAAAACGCCCCTGTCTATGGATGCTAGCTTGGCTGGGGTGATGGTTGATCGCCGCCCTGGAGAGCATCATCAGTGGGGATTTTTGGTGATTTCCCAGCACGATCGCCCGCACCAATGGCAACCCTGGGAACGAGAATTTTTGCAACAACTGTCTGGTCAGCTCGCGATTGCAATCCAGCAAGCAGAACTCTACCGGCGCTTGGAAATGGCAAACCGCAAATTAGAACGACTGGCGACCCTTGACGGCCTAACGGGCATTTCTAATCGCCGCAGCTTTGACGAGGCCCTTGCCCGCGAGTGGCAGCGGGCCACGCGCCAACAATCGTCTTTGGCCATTTTAGTGGGCGACATTGACTCGTTTAAGACTTACAACGATCGCTATGGCCATTTGGCTGGTGATGATTGTTTGCGGCAGGTGGCCCGGGCGATCGCTCAAACGGCCAAGCGATCGAGTGATTTGGCCTTTCGGTATGGGGGCGAAGAGTTTGCGGTGATCTTGCCGGAAACCCACCTGGATGGGGCCATGATCGTGGCCAGCAGCATCCTCGAGAGCATCCGCGAGCTACAAATTCCCCACGCCTATTCACCCGTTTCCCCGATCGTCACCATCAGCCTGGGCGCAGCGAGCATTATCCCCCGTGCCAACACCGACCCATCAAGTCTGGTAGCAGCAGCGGATCTAGCCCTGTTTGAGGCGAAGACGCGGGGGCGCAATCGGGCCTGCTCGGCCACGGGCACGACCTTTGCTTAGGGAGCGGCTTTTCTGGTCAACTTTTCTGGTCAACTCTTCTGGTCAACTTGATCACGCCCCTGATTCCACCGTTACGCAATCGTGGTGCAGCAAGATGCTCAAGCCCCTTGTGACGATCATGGGGGGCGGGCATTGGGGCGGGCATTGGGGCGGGGAAAATCAAGGGGTTTTGGCGATCGATTCGGAGATGACGATCGCCCCTAAGCGGCTGAGTCGCTGCTCGATCGCCCATTAAACAGCTCTAGCACATCGCGACAATAGGTTTTAAGCCGATCGCCCTGCTCAGGTTTGGGTTGAGTAGAGCCTTCAAACTGCCAAGCATCGATCGTGGAAACGCGCCATTGCTGACCCCGGTGGTCATAGCCCGCCACTTCCACCCCGATCGCCCGTTGGATGTCATCAACGGGATCTGCAAAAAATCGAATTTGCACCAACAAGCTGCGGCAAGCACAGGAGCGACTGTAGCCCGGAAAGTGAAAGCCAAGATCGATCGAGTCGGGATCGACAGCGGCTTGGGTGTCCGCATCGTTTAACCAAGGCTTGAGATCGACGCGAACATCGGGAAAAGCGACCCGAAATAAGTTCACCGCAGCCGCAATTTGGCTGGCAAGGGCGATCGAATTGGCGCGTTCGGCGGCGTTCACGCAGCTCCTCCAAGCCAAAAAGGCAATCAAAACATCTATATCAAGCGCGATCCCAGTCAAGCGCGATCCTAACTAAACACGATCCCAACTAAACGCGATCGGGCGCTCAAATCATCAAACACTCAAATCAAACACTTAAACCAAGCACTTAAACCAAACATTTAAACCAAACAGCCCCATCAAACGTCTAAAACGTCTAAATCAAGCGTTCAAATCGAACAACATATCCTAAAGGGTGTCATCATTTCCCAGAATGAGTCTGAAGTCATCAATTTTTCATGCCTCAATTGTTGTCACAAGATGCCCAAGCATCCTGCCCCTCACGATCGCGGCACGGTGGAATCAGGGCTTTGGACTAATTGATGACAGGCCCTAAGCGGTGAACATTGAGCCAGCCATCGAACAATCACCACAACCGGTCAGGCATTGGTTGGGGCACGAGTCCAGCGTGATCGCGCGGTGGGTGGATTGGGTTTTGAGTTTTAGGTTATTGAGCGATCACCCAATAGCACCTCTGACCACCGAGACTCGATGAATTAACGTCTAATAGTAGACGATGAATTTCAACCGCACGGGAATCCTTGTTACAATGCCCAACCCTCGCCGCCGCCAGGACGATCGCGCCAACGCCTCAACCCGTCAAAACTCAGCAACTCAGCGTGTGGTCTACTCCGAATTTGGCCCCAATGCCAACACCGAGGCGATCGCCCGGGCGGTGCCAGACTTGCCCCCCGCCCAACAAACCCTGAAGGTGCAAATTTCCCGCAAGGGTCGCGGCGGCAAAACCGTCACGGTGATCAGTGGATTTCAGCACAAGCCCGAAACCCTGCAAGCCCTGCTCAAAACCCTCAAAAATCGCTGCGGCACAGGCGGCACGCTCAAGGACGACACAATCGAAATCCAAGGCGACTATGCCGATCGGTTGGTGACGTTACTAACTGAGCAGGGTTACAAGGCCAAGCGCAGCGGTGGCTAGCCCTTGGTCACCATTTGACCGCGTGGCGATCAAGACTCGATCGCCACTCGATCGCTCCTCTCATGGCCATGATTTGACAGATCTAGCCAGTCCCTTGGGCATGATCAAGCTAGTGCGATTGAGGGCGATCGCTCGCGGTTAAGAGCAAAAATCAGCGATCGGGACAGCTCAACCTCAGCTCAACTCCCTAGATCTGCAGTCAAATTTGGGGTCAAATTTGGAGTCGCATTTGGGGTCATCACCTACTTCAAAGTAGGCTCATTATTCAATCATTATTCTGGGCTGAGTCATTCTCCTTTTGATTGCCCTAGGAGTCAGCCTCCCAACTTGAGAAGACTCGGCAGTTTGAAAAAAAATTGTTAGACTTCTTTACAGATATTGCTTCACTTCAAAAAAGTGGCATATGTATCAGCTTTACAGCTACATGGCTGATCATGACTGTTGACCGATGAAAGGATTAATTGCCCCTTACTGGCCATTGGTCTGACGTAAGCCTGCATTCATCTTCAGCAGTAGTGCAGGCTCAGTATCAATCTGCTGACGAGTCCGCTGCCCCAAATTTATAGATCCCAATCCATGGTCTTAGCTCGGATCGTTGACTGTCATGTACTAAGTACTGACGGGATTTGAGGTGGTTTTGCGCTCAGGCTGACCCGTGCTGAAACTGACCAAGATTGGCAGGTCTACTATAACCATCATGAAGCATTGCAACGGATAGTTTAAAAATGACTGTAGCAGGGGCGCAAGTATTGTTTAATTTTTAGTTAAGGCTATTAATCTAATCAACCTCCAACGGAGCACACTGCTCGCTCTTTCGGGAGCTAGGGTGGTCAGCATGGCTGTCGCTTTGACTGGCTGGACATCACGGTGCATCAGTGACATTTGTCCCTCGTATCAAACAACCATTTCATACGGCTAATTGCAACGTGGAGCATCCGTAATGACCAACCCTCGGATGGAGTCAGGAATGGAACCGGTGAGCGCGGGATCCACCAAAATTTCGCGGATGTTGACAACTATTGCCCAACGCCAAGCTACTGGCTCGCTGGTGCTGGCCCAGGGCAAGGCTCGCTGGCGCTTAATTTTTTTGCGGGGTCAGTTGCTGTGGGCGATCGACCAGCAGTTTCGGGTGCGGCGCTGGCAGCGAGCATTAAAGCGTACCTCCATTAGCTTTGCGCCTACGGAAATGCGCCCCGCCAATTTGCCTCTCTGGGAGGTGTGGTGGTTGGCGGCGGGGGTGGCTGCTGGTCAGATGACTTCGGAGGTGGCCCGGTCAATCATTGGCGCTGTGGCCCAAGAGGTGCTGCTGGTGGCCAGTGCGGACTCGTCCGTGAGCTGCCAGTGGGATAAATATGTGCCAGCGCTGCCTGAGGCGATCGCCGCTTCGCAACAAATGCTGGATAGCGATCAGCTGGCGGAGGTGATGAAGGAGGCGATTAAGCTGCTGCAACGGTGGGAATCCGTTGGGTTGTCGCCGAATTTGGCCGATCGCGCTCCCCAGCTTGATCAAGTTGGTTGGTCGCCATCTGCCATTACCCAAAAAGAGTCTTCAACGTTTTTGACCCTAGCTCCGCTGCTGAACGGCCAGCGATCGACCTGGGATTTGGCCCTGCTGATGCGGCAACCGCTCCCGATCATGGTGCATATCCTGCATCACCTCTATCGGCAAGGCAATTTGAAGTTTTTGACCCTGGGCGATTGGCCCCAAGAGGCATTCTTGCAAGCGTCGGTGAAATCGGCGCTGGCGGCCGCTTCCGCCCCGGCATCACTCCCGATCGCCCCGATCTCATTGTCCCAAGCCAACCAACCGGCGGGCATCACGGGAGTTACCCAGCCCATCCCAACGGCGATCGGAGATTCAAACCGCGCCCTGTCTGCTCTTCCCCAAAATTTTGTGGGGCTTAATCAAGCCCTGGCGGCGGAGTTGTCGCCGTCATTATCATCAGCATCGCCGTCAACGTCACCGTCAACATCGCCGTCATTATCATCAGCGTCATCGCCATCGGAGTCCTCTGCGACTGCGCCCAAAACACGGCCGCCGCTGGTGCTGTTGATTGATGATGATCCAATGGTGGGGCGTTTGCTCAAGCCGTTGGTGCATCGTTTGGGCTGTCGATTTTTCCACGTGATGGATGCGACTAGGGCATTGGCAGTGGCGATCGAACAGCGGCCAGATTTGATTTTGCTGGATTTGGTGATGCCGATCGCCAACGGTTATGAAATTTGCGCGCAACTTCGTCGGGTCAAGACCTTGGCTCACATTCCAATCGCGATCGTCACCAGCAATCACGGGGCCATCGATCGGGTGCGGGCTAAGTTCAGTGGGGCTTCGGCTTTTGTGGCCAAGCCGTTGCGCTCCGATCGCATCGCTCCCCTGATTCAGAAATATTTGACCCTCGATTCCCCCCCAAAGTCTCCGAGCAGCCTTAGTGATCGATCGCGACCAACCCCCACCGAGACGCATCATAAAACGTGAAGAAATATGCTGAACTGCCCTGACAATCCACCGACTCGCGATATGCGTCGGTTATCCCAGAGGTGGGGGCAAATTGAACGTGAGGGGTAATCGCCAACGGTTGGCGGTGGGGTGCAATCGGGGATGCGCGATCGCGGAGCCGCTGTCCTAACCCAATCCGCCTGATCGCTGAGGTATGACCCACCCTTCCTATGGCAGCGATGTTCCGGTTGGCCATCTATTTGGTCATCTATCTAAGCGGCGATCGAGCAAGCCCTTGAGAATGCCTCTAGAACACACAAATAGAGCCGATCAACGATGAAGCGATCGTCAGGAAGCGATCGTCAGGGTGATGTTATAGCGATCTTGGAATACGGGCACGTTAGATCTCAGGGACTCTGAAAGACTGGGAAAGGCTTTGGGAGCGTTTTAGCAGCATGGGTTGATTGGGTCAGTTGAGACAATCGCACCATACCTGATCACCATATCTGATCACATGATCAATCAAAATCAAGTCATCAATAACCGCTAGCAGCCATCATGGGCTGATCTAGGACAATGCAAAACTCAAAAAATCCCCACGGCTTCGGCAGGGATAGAGTGCAAATTTGTTTCTGGGGCAACGGTTGTGGCTAGCTGTGTGGCTAGCTGTGGGCTGGCTGTGTGGCTAGCTTTGTGGCTGTCGATGGAGTGGGGTGCAAGCAGTGGTGGGCATTGGGTTTTAGGACTTGGGAGCAGATAGGCAATGGACGCACAACAACAAATCATCCTTACGCAGCAGGCCCTGAGCGCCAATCCCCAGGCGATCGCGCTGTTGATTCGCGATCGCCTTGAGCCAACGATTACGGTCAAGGCTGCCCTCAAGGACGGCTGTTTGTATTTGTTGTTAGCGGGTGAGCAGGCTCCTTCGGCGCGGCTGGCTTTGGAGACGATCGAACCGACCATTGAGCAGTTAGCCATCAACGGCCTGGATCGATCGGTGATTCAAGCAGTCAAGGTGGGTGGCCAGTCCATGACAGAGCGATCGCCCAAGTGGTGCTATCACATCGACCTGCCGCCGTTGCCCTCGATCGACCCAGACCCAGACCCAGACCCAGACCCAGTGGAGTTGTCCACAAATCTGACGGCTGACCTCGCCCTGGAAACCCCGCCCCCCCAGCCAAGCGCGCCGGCCGAGGAGCCGATCGATGCGCTGCCAGAACCCGAGGCGATCGCCACACTCGCCGACTCCCTAGCAGCTCCGATCGCCTTGCCCGTTGATGAGCAGCATTTGCAGGACTTGCAGGATCTTGAAGATCTCACCCTCGAAACGGTCAGTGAGCCAGAACCCGAGGCGATCGCGCCCGCAGTTGTGGAGTCCGCAGAAGTCGCAGAGTCCGCAGAAGTCGCAGAGTCCGCAGAGGCTGTGGAGTCCGCAGAAGTCGCGGCCGGCGTTTTGGATGAGGGCGCGGACGCAACGGGTCTCGATGGTGCGATCGATCCCATTGCCCCCGGCCAAGTTTTGGCAGAAGCGGCCGCTGCTGAAGTGAGCCAACTGCAAGCCACCTTGGTTGCCCTGAGTGGTTTGGCCAGCAGCCTCGAAAAGGCCGCGGCCTCTTTGGTCAATGCGGTGGGTGCGATCGCGCCCGTGGCGGTTGAGGCTGACCCAATCGCGGCGGATCTGGAGTCGATCGAGGTGGCGGTTAATGAGCCGAGCGAACCCGGCGAACCCGGCCCAGACCTACCCAAGGACGAGGCGATCGACGATGGAACGGTGGTTATAGACATAGCCCCAGAACCGATCGCGGACGAGATCGACGCTGAAATCAGTGCTGAAATCAGCGCTGATTTCAGCACTGACCATGAGCAGCTAGCCCAGGGTGCAGTGATTGCCGTCGAGCCTATCGAGCCAACTGCTATTGAGCCGACTGCTATCGAGCCAACTGCGGTGGAGTTGACCGCCGTGGAGTTAGCCATTGTAGAGTTGACCGCCGAGCCAGCAACGACGGCGATCGATCCAGTTGACCCAGAAGATGCGAATTTTTTAGGCATTGACCCCGATGCCCTGGCCCTCACCGAAGAAGAGTTGGCCGATTGGGCAGCGATCGAACAAACCAGCAATGCTTTGGATGCAGAAATCCCGGCCGAGGCTGAGATTTTGACTGACGATCTGCCTGAGCCTGAAGGAGTGGCTGTTGAAGACTTGGCTGCTGCTGAATTAGCCCTTGAGGAACCGATCGCCGAGGAGCCGCTTGCGGAAATGGCTCCCACTCCCACAGCAGAGTCCGACGCAATTGACGCAGTCACGGCAGAAGACAGCGAACCGAATTTAGCACTGGAGATGGAGGCGATCGGGGAGGCCGCTGAACCATTTGAACCATTTGAACCATTACCGGAGGAACCCGCCGAATTAGCCGAGGAGACCGCGCCAGCCACGGCGGCTCACTCGGAACCCGGCGTGAGTGTTGCCGAAAAAGCCACCGACGCGATCGCGCAGTTGGTCGCCCTGGTGGCCTCCAACCCCACGGCCGACATCAACCGCGCCCTGACGGCGATCGAGCGGCTGAGTTTGTTGGCTAGTCCGCCTGTGCCTGAGCCGATCGCCCCGGCTCCTATGCCTGAGGTGATCGAAGATGTGGCAATCGTCCACGATGAAAGTCCCGAGGTGATTGACGAAGCGATCGAGGAGCTAGCTGACCTGGCGGTGGATGAGGTGGTTGAAGACCTTGCCCCCATCGCTGAGGATGAGGATTTGGTGATCGATGATTTGGTCGAGGATTTGGCCGATCCAGCAATCGATGAGGTGATGATCAATGAGGTGATTGAGGAAGCGATCGAGTTAGATGACGCGCCTGAGGATGCAGATCTGGCGATCGAGGATTTGGCCGATCCAGCAATCGATGAGGTGATGATCAATGAGGTGATTGAGGAAGCGATCGAGTTAGATGACGCGCCTGATCCCGAAGTCCCGACTACGCTAGACGGCCATGAGGATGAGGTAGAACCCGAGCCGATCTTCTCCTTGGCCGCTGATCAGGAGGTGGCCCTAGACCTGACTGAGGAGCCTGACTCGATCGCTGAAGATATGGCCCCGGAAGCTGCACAGTCTGCCGTGCCTGCCGAGCAACCAGCGCCGGCCCCCTCCGACGCGATCGGGCATCGGGAAGCGTTGGCAGCCATTACGCAATTGGCCAGCTTGGCCGAACATCGCAGTGATTTTGACCTCAACAGCGCGATCGCCACGATCGCGCGTTTGGCTGGGTTAGCGCCCGAGCCGGCCCCCGCGATTCTTCCTACCCCGCCAACCAGTGTTGTGATCCCTGAACCTGCGATCGAACCGGCCGCAGACACAACACCTGATGATTTACCTGATCTAGCCGATCCAGATTTAGCGGATCTAAATCTAGTGGATTTAGCCGATCCAGATTTAGCGGATCTAACTGGAACCCGAGTTAGAACCGGAACCCGAGGCGATCGAGCCGGAACCAGAACCAGAACCCGAAACCTTGCTAGCTGAAGTGCCTGAACCCGTTGTTGGGCAGGAGCCAGCACCCGCCACTGAACAGGATTTGGGCGTTGTCAGCGGGTGGGAGGATGAGTCTGAAGATGAGTTTGCAGGAGATCTAGACTTTGGCGACGATCTAGACACCTTGGAACCAGAATCCGCCGCGATCGCCGAGCTGTCCGAGCCATCCGAGCTATCCGAGCCGGCCGAGCTGGCGGATACAGCGGATCTGGCAGTGATGGCTGATGCGGATCAGTCACCCACCGACGACCTAGAGGACTTGGCGGGAGACGAGGACTGGGATTTGCCCGATCTCGATGGGGATGATGCAGCGGTGGCCGTGGCAGAGCGCAACCTACATGGTGAGCTGGCCGACGAGGAGCCTCCGATCGCCGATCGCGAACCCGTTGCGGCCATCATTGCTGAACCTGCACCGGAGCCTGCTGCTGACTCGGCCACCGATGAGTTAGCCAATTTGGTGACACAACTGCTAGCCACCTCGCCCGATCCGCGATCGGCCCTGCTGGCCTTGGCGGAGTCCCTTGGGAATGGGGCGATCGCCCCGGGCGAGCCAGCCACCCCCGCGCCTGACCCCGTGCCTGAGCCTGACTTGAATACATTGCCCATTCCCCCGGTCGCAACCGTGGAGGAGGAGGAAAGCGGGGGCTTTGATGACCTCGATTTGTTGGGCGATTTTGCGGCTGATCTACCGGCCGATGCACTCTCAGAAGAGTCGATCGCACCAGATCCAGAACCGCTCCCAGAACCGCTCCCAGTAATGCACATAGGAACGAATACAGGAACGAACACAAGCACCGAACCCCCACCGGCCGCCCCCACCATAGCCAACCCGGCTAGTGCCCCGGCTCCGAAACCAGAGGTGGCAGCGAGTTTGGCATCCAATTTCGATCCCACCCTGGATCTAGCGATAGATCCAGCACTAGATCCAGCGCTAGATCCATCGGCTCCCTTTGCTTGGGTCAATTCCCCGATCGAACCGGCCATCGACTTCAACAACGCGGCCCCCGCCGACGAACCAGCGTCCCCGTTTTCGAGCTGGGATGACGAAGATGACTTGGATCTGTTCGATGCAGAAGGCTTATCTGCATTGGTTGATATTGCCACCCAGGCCATGGCCACTGACGGCCAGGAACCGGCGATCGCCGACCCCCCATTGGCCCTGCCGATGGAGCCGATCGACCCGGGATTCAGCCCCTCCCCGATCACCAACGGGATGACTAACGGGATGACTAATGGGATGACCAGCGGAGTAGCCCCAGCCTTGTCCCCCGAACCCGCCTTGCCCCCTGAGTCCGCAGCCTCCTCTGCGCCAACCCTGGCCACCCCGATCGCCATTCCGATGGATCCCCTCAGTCAGTGGCTACACCAAGGCGAAGACCCTGGCGGCGTAGTGCCCACCCTGGCTCCCGAAGCCCCGGCCACCTCCGGAGAAGGCCAACGTTTCCTGCGTTTCCATTTGGGATTTGAAGACACAGCCCTATTGCCAGTGGATGAAGTTCGCGAAGTGCTGCGAATTGCTGCTACGGACATTTTGCCCGTGCCCCATATGCCAGAATCGGTGTTAGGGGTGTATAACTGGCGGGGCGAAATTGTCTGGATGATCGACCTCAACCAGTTGGTGGGCTTTCCGGCGATCGCACCAAACCTCACAGCTACCTCGATGGCGGTGGCGATCGTGTTGGAATGCGACGCACAAAACCTGGGCTTAGTTGTTCCACAAATTGAAGACATCGAGTGGCATGACTCGCCTAATGTTCAGCCCCCCAGCGCTGGGCTTTTTCCCGATCGGTTGTTGCCGTTTGTCCAGGGCTATCTCAGTGAGGCGAGCAGCATGGTCTTAAATCCCCGTGCGATCGCCCGCGCGAGTGCCCAGGCGGCCGTTTAGGGTTAGGGCGACCCGTTGGGGGTGACTAGCGAGACCCAGGGTAATTTCGGCATGATCAAGGGGGAATCCTATACCCAAAGAGATTTTCTTGGATAGGGATCTTGGTTGCTGGGGATCTTCTTCAATTAGGAAATTAGGAGTTTTCTTGATTAGGAGTTCTCTTAGCCAGGGATGTCTCTGCTAGAAATCTGTTGAGCGCCTTGTTTCGATTGTTGGAGCCTTGATGGCTTGAGTTGGTTGGGTTTTGTTTCTTCGGTTGCTTTCCGAGCTATTCCTATGACTGCATATTTTGACGCTTCCCGGACTGCTCGCGACGATCGCTCATCCCGTAATGGCACGCCCCAGAGCCTGCCCGTTGAGCCTATGCCCGCGCCCATGCCCGTGGTGGATTTGCGCCGGTTCCAAGATGCGGTCGATGCGCTCAAGGCAGAGTTGGAGCGATCGGGCCGGCCCGATCGTTTTGTCATGGAAAAAATGGAGCAGATCGAGCACTTTGCCGACACGATCGCCCCAGCCTTAGAAACCCTAGAAGGCGCTCCGATTAGCCACGTCATCGAGTCTGGTCGCGCCTTAGACCCGCGACTGGAGCAGGCGATCGACAACAGCCAAACGCTTGATGAGCTGCTGCGGCGAATTTGCCAAGAATTGCGGCTACAACTGGGCTGCGATCGAGCCGCGGTCTACCGCTTCAACCCCGACTGGTCAGGTGAGTTTGTCAGCGAAGCCGTAGCTCCCGGCTGGCCCACCTTGCTCGGCAACAGCTTCAACGACAGCTACATGAGCAGCACCCAAGGGGGACGCTACAGCGCCAAGGAACTCTACGCCTGTGATGACATCTACCAAGGGGGCCTGAGCGCTTGCCATGTGCAACTGCTGGAGCGGTTCCAATGCCGGGCCTACCTGATTGCGCCGCTGACCCAGGGCGATCGGCTGTGGGGGTTGATGGCCATCTACCAAAACAGTGGGGCCCGCCCTTGGACAATCGCCGAGCGGGAACTGATGCGGGCCCTCAGCGATCGAATTGGGCGCGGGATTGCCCAGCTTGAGGCGATCGACAAACTCCAAAAACAGGTGGCCCGCCAACGGGCCGTCGCCATGATCGTCGATAAGATCCACCAATTTTTGGATCTGAACACGATCATGCAAACCACCACCGATGAGTTGCGGATTCTGTTCAGCTGCGATCGCTCCGCCGTCTATCGCTTCAATGAAGACTGGAGCGGCGATTTTGTCTCGGAGTCGATGGAACGCGGCTGGAAACCCCTGATCGGCAAGAGCTTTCGCGACAGCTACTTTGAGCGCACCAAGGGCGGTCGCTACATCAAGGGCGAAAC
This sequence comes from Oscillatoriales cyanobacterium, assembly GCA_004292515.1. Taxonomy (GTDB): domain Bacteria; phylum Cyanobacteriota; class Cyanobacteriia; order CACIAM-69d; family CACIAM-69d; genus CACIAM-69d. The sequence goes on along the minus strand of RDXB01000089.1, from coordinate 8,260 downwards.
CCTGACGGTGGCGGACATTCAAACCCAAGACTATGACCCCTGCCACCTGAAGCTACTGGAGCAATTCCAGTGTCGCGCCTACATCATTGCCCCGGTGATTGCCAACGACAAACTCTGGGGCCTGTTGGCGGTGTATCAAAACGATCGCGTCCGCAACTGGGAGGCGGAAGAAACCGACCTCGTGACCCAAATGGGCCAACAGATGGGCGTGGCGGTGCAGCAGGCAGAATATTTGCAACAGCTTCAGGATCAAAAAGTTCAGCTCGAACGCAATGTCCAGCAGGATCGGGCCCTGTTGGCCGTGATGAACAAGATCCGCGAGTCATTGGATATTCAACTCCTGTTCAACACCACGGTTCAAGAAATTCGCCAGATTTTTCAGGTCGATCGCGCCAGTGTGTTTCGGTTTGCACCGGACTGGAGTGGTGAATTTGTGGCCGAAGCGGTTGGCTCTGGCTGGACTCGGCTGCTCGAAGACGACAGCCTGCGCAACGGCAGTTACTACGACCCCAACAACCGCAACGGGGGCCGCCCTCGCCAAGGGGCCCAAGTCCACGACACCTACTTGCAAGACAACCAAGGCGGCAACTACCGCCAAGGCGAAGTGATGATGGTGCCGGATGTGGCTAAGGCGGGCTTCTCGCGCTGCTACTTGGAACTGCTCGATCGCTTCCAAGCCAAGGCCTACATCATCGTCCCCATCTTCAAAGGCAATGACCTGTGGGGGTTGCTGGCCATTTACCAAAACAGCAACACTCGCCAATGGGAAGAGCTAGATGGGCAAATTCTGGCCCGCTTGGCTACCCAACTGGGCCTGGCTCTACAACAGGCGGAATACATCGATCAGCTCAACCGTCAGCAGCGGCAACTTGAGCGGGTCGCCGATCGGGAGCGGGGGATCACCTCCCTGGTGACCAAGGTGCGCCAATCCTTGGATCTCGAATCCATTTTCCGTGCCACCACCAGTGAGCTGCGGGCCCTGATTCAGTGCGATCGCACCGGGATCTACGCTTTCAATGAAGATTGGAGCGGTCAGTTCATGGCCGAATCCGTCGGCTCCGGCTGGCGACCCCTAATCCAGGTGGATTCCAAGGCCTTTGGTCTGCAAGAGGTGTCTAGTGAGTGCAACGCCTTCCAGCGGCTGCGGGAGCGGGGCTATGTGGTGGCGGATACCTACTTGCAGGACAACCAAGGCGGCGTTTATCGGGAAGGGCAATTTTTCCGGGTGCCTGATGTCTACAAAATGGGCTATCCCCAGTGCTACATCACGGTGCTGGAGCAGATGCAAGCAAAGGCCTATTTACATGTGCCGATCTTTAGGGGCACGGAGTTGTGGGGTCTGTTGGCCATTTACCAAAACAGCGGCCCGCGCGATTGGGATGATCTCGATATCCAAACGGGTCTGCGGGTGGCGGAGCAATTGGGGGTGGCCATTCAACAGGCGGAAATTCTAGAGGAATTGCGGCTGAAGTCGATCGCCCTCGAAGAAGCCTCCCAGCGCGACAAGGCCGCCCGCGAAGACCTGCAAAGCAAGGCTCTGAAGCTGCTGTTGGCGGTGCGGCCAGCCCTAGAAGGGGACTTGACCGTGCGCGCACCGATCACCGAAGACGAGGTGGGGACGATCGCCGATGCCTACAACAACACCCTGCAAAGTCTGCGGCAAATTGTGGTGCAGCTTCAGCAAACGGCTTCTAAGGTGGCCTTGACTTCCACCACCAGTTCCAGCGCGATCGCCGAACTCTCGGAACAGGCCCAGCGCCAGTCGCAGACCCTGGCGGCCGCCGTGGAGCGGGTGCAGGTGATGGCGGCGGCCACCACCGACGTGACCCAAAACGCTCGACAGGTGACCCAGGCGGTGCAACAGGCGGCCACGACAATCCAGCAGGGCGATGCGGCCATGAACCGGACGGTGGATGCAATTTTGTCGATTCGGGACACGGTGGCGGAGACGGGCCGCAAGATTCGTTCCTTGAGTGAGTCGTCCCAAAAGATCTCGAAGATCGTCAGCCTGATTAGCAACTTCACCACCCAAACCCAATTGCTGGCCTTGAATGCGGCAATTGAGGCGACTCGGGCGGGCGAATATGGTCGGGGCTTTACGGTGGTTGCCGATGAGGTGCGATCGCTGGCGCGCCAGTCCGCTGATGCAACGACGGAAATTGCGGCCCTAGTCGAGGAAATTCAGGCAGAAACCCAGGCGGTGTCTCAGGCGATGGAAGCCGGGATTCAGCAGGTGGTGGCAGGGACGAATTTGGTCAGCGACACGCGATCAAGCCTGAGCGAAATGGTCAGTGTGACGGCCCAGATTGGCAACTTGGTGGAGGGGATTAACCAAACCGCTGCCACCCAAACCCAACAGGCCCAAGCCGTGGCCCACACCATGACCGAAGTGGCGGGCATGGCCGATCGCACCTCGGCGGATTCGGTGGCCCTGGCGGCTTCCTTTGAGGCGTTGCTGGCCATTTCCCAGGAGTTGCAATCCAGCGTCGGCCGATTCAAGGTGAATTAGGCTGGACCCATACGCGCTCAACGGTGGTCTAGGCTGCTGTTGAGCGATCGTTGTAGCGATCGTTGTTTCGATGGGGCGATCTCGCCCGCCCCCGCCCCCTCCCATCGGACTAGCCTGCCCTATGCTCGATCCTGCCATCCGCGAGGAAGCTTACGGATATTTCCTCAGCGAGTCCCAAGACCTGCTGCGATCGATCGAAACGGATTTGTTGCAGTTGCGCGATGATCCGTCCAAGCAGCGTATCCACGCCCTGATGCGAGCGACCCACACGCTGAAGGGGGCTTCGGCCAACGTCGGCTTGGAGACCATTTCGACGATCGCCCACCACATGGAAGATGTGTTTCGGGCCCTGTTTGATCCGGCAGCGGTGATTGATTTCAACCTGGAAGGGCTGCTGTTTCAGCTCTACGAATGTTTGCGTTTGGCCTTGACAACCCAGTGGGAACAGGGGTGCGAGGTCGATCGGGAGGTGTTGGATACGGCGATCGACCTGTTTGCCCAACTGCAAACCCTGCTGGGCGATTGCTTTGAGCGCGAGCAACGGTTGCCCACCTCGGCAGAATTGGGCTTTGACCTGGTGCAGTCGATTTTTGAAACCGGGGTGCTGGAGCGAATTGAGCAGCTAGCCGCCTTGGTGGAAGCCAACGATGCGGTGCGGGCGGCTGAAACGGTGGCAACCCAGTCTGAAGTTTTTTTGGGACTGGGTGAGTCCTTGGGCTTGACGGGGTTCCAGGCGATCGCGGAAACGGCGCTCCATGCGTTGCAGGTGAGTGGCGATCGCCCCATGTTGGTGGCCAAAATGGTTTTGGACAATTGGCGCTCGGCCCAGCAGGCGGTTTTGGCGGGCGATCGAACGCGGGGGGGTGAGGTGTCTGCGGCCTTGCTGGCTTTGGCGGGCGGGAGCGTGGGTGAGCAGGATGACGAGGCCCTGGACTTGACCCAAGGGGTGGCCGAGTGGCTGGACTTGACCGACGAAGAGGCGATCAGCTCGGCGGTGGCGGTGCAGACATCGACATTGGCGGGGCCAGTGCCGACCCCTATGCCTGTGCCCCCTGTGCCCCCTGCGCCCATTGCCATAGCGACCCCGACGGTTGTGGAGCTAACCCCAGAACCCGGCCGATCGCCCGAGCCTCAGCGCCTGGATCCCAAGCCGGCTGACAACCGCCCGATCGCCCCGGTGGCGCTGATTCGGGTAGAAATCGATCGCTTGCAGGCACTCCAGCACCTAGTGGGGGAGTTGCTGATTAATGAAAACCGCCAAAGCCTGCAAGATGAACAGTTGCGATCGGCGCTAGAGCGATTTCGCCAAGGGCTACGCCAGCATCGTCGCTGTCTGAGTGAAGCGCGCGATCGGCTGGAGCAGTCGTCCTTGGGCAGCGATCCCCATCGATCGAGCCTAGGAGACTTGGGCCGCCGTGATTTGGGGTTGGGTGATTTGGGGTTGCGTCAGGCGATCGATACGGCTTTGGATAGTGCCGATCGAATCGATTCCACGGCTGAGGTGGTGGAGCGCTATGCCCAACAGACGGCCGCCACCTTGGATAAGCAGCGCCGCCTGCTGGGGCAAGTGCGCGATCGCTTGATGGACACGCGGATGCAACCGGCGGCGGCGGTGTTCGATCGCTTTGGGCCCTTGGTGCGGCAACTGTGCGGCCGCTATGGCAAACCCGTGACGCTGCGGGTGGTGGGCGAACGGGTGGCGATCGACAAGGTGGCGATCGAACAGCTCTACGATCCGCTGCTGCATTTGGTGCGGAATGCCTTTGACCATGGAATCGAACCCGTGGCCGATCGACTGGCTCAGGGCAAACCGGAAACCGGCACGATCGAACTGCGGGCCCAACAGCAGGGCAACCATGTGTTGATCTGGGTGGCCGATGATGGCCGCGGCATTGATGCCCAGAAACTGCGTGAAAAGGCGATCGAGCGGGGCTTTTTGGCCCCGGAGCGATCGAGCAGCCTGAGCGATCGCGAATTGTTTGACCTGCTGTTTGAACCGGGCTTTTCGACGGCTGACAAAATCACTGATCTGTCGGGTCGGGGCGTGGGCCTCGATGTGGTGCGATCGCAACTGCGATCGCTCAAAGGCTCCGTCAGCATCCAGTCCAGCCCCGGTCGCGGCACGGCGTTTATCTTGCGCGTGCCCCTCAGTTTGATGACCGCCCGGCTGCTGGTGTGCCAAGCCGATCGGGCCGTCTATGCCCTGCCCTCGGAAAGTGTGCGCCAAATCCTGATTCCCCAGCCAGAACAGACCCAAATGCTTGGCGGTCAGCGGATTTTGCGATGGCAAGCCAGTGATGATGAACCGGAAACCACGATCCCGATTCGCAAGCTAGCGGAGCTGATGCGCTATGGTTCCTTGGCTCCGGGCCTGTTGCGATCGGACATGGGCGCAATTACCCCGTTTTTGAGTAATCGGCTGGCACCGCTGCTGTTGATGGATGCCGGTGACTATCCAGTGGCGATCGAAGTCGATGGGGTGGTGGGCGAACAAGAACTGGTGTTGCGCCAACTGTCGGAGGCCCTGCCCGCTCCCCGCTACATCTATGGCTGCACCGTGCTGGGCGATGGGCGGATGGTATTGGCGATCGATGGCAATGAGCTGCTGGTGCAGGCGGAGGCCTTGCCGGCCAGTGTGACGACGGCGATCGGCCCATTCGCTAGTAGCGATGAGCCGTTACCCGTCGCCACCAATCCCCCCTCAGAAATCTCCCAACTGGAACCAGCGGCCGCTCCCCCGCCACTGGTTGATCGGCTGGTTGACCGGCTGGTTGACCGGCTCCCGGAAGTCACGGTTGCGGCCACCGAAGCGATCGCCCCCGCCATCAGTCCGCCCCCGTCAACCCCCAACCCCCACAAAACCCTGTTAGTCGTTGAAGACTCCAACACAGAGCGTCGTTTGTTGAGCCTGACCCTAGAGCGCCAGGGCTACCGAATTTTGCAAGCGGCTGATGGTCTAGAAGCCCTCGACTTGCTACGGCAGCGATCGGATGTGGATCTCGTCATTTCCGACTTGGAAATGCCCCGGATGACTGGCTTGGAATTTTTGAATATGCGGCGGCAGTATCCCGGCGTGGCCCGAGTGCCGGTGATGTTGCTGACTTCCTGTAGCGGCATCCAATACCGGCAAGTGGCCCTCAGCTTGGGGGCAGCGGACTATATGCTGAAGCCCCATGTGACCCAGGAACTGATTGCTAAGGTTGAGCACTTAACGGCCGATCGGGCCGCAGCTCGCTAGGCTGTTTCCCGTTTGAGAGCAGGTTCGCGATCGGTATGATTAATCGCGCAGTATGGCTGATCGCGATTTGACCAGGGCTGGTGCGATCGTCTGGGTAGGGTGGGTTTGAAACCCACCCCCACAGGCAATTGGCTTAGGCCAACCGTTCCATTCGACGGGCGATCGCCTCGCTCCAGCCTTCGGACAGATTAGCTAGCACTGCATCGAGGGCCGTTGCGCCGTCCGGTGCTTGGATCACCAGCCGATCGCCCCCAACGGTTCCCAGTTGGGCCCAATCAGACCCGAGCTGCTCCGTCAGCCAGGTTTCAAACTCGGCTGCGCGATCGCCAGCCACGGACACCACGATCCGCGCGCCGCCTTCGCCAAACAGGGCCGCATCCCAGCGATCGCTCCCGGGGTCGATCGTCACCGTTGCGCCCAGGTTGCCGCTAATGCAGGACTCGGCCAGGGTGACAGCTAGGCCCCCTTCAGCGCAGTCGTGGGCCGATCGAATCCAGCCCTGACGAATTCCGTTGCGGCAAGCGGCTTGCACGGATCGTTCCCGATCGAACTCCACCACGGGCGGCCGACCGGCGATCGTGCCGTGAATCGCCGCCAAATAATCCGACGCGCCGAGGGTGACGGGAGCCGTTGCCCCCAGCAGATAAATCCGATCGCCGGCCGACTGGAAGCCCTGGCCCGTTACCGTGGCGATGTCCTCCACCAAACCGACCATCCCCACAACCGGTGTGGGATAGATCGATTGGGGCTTGCCCTCGGAATCCAGGGTTTCGTTGTAGAGCGACACGTTGCCGCCCGTGACCGGCGTGCCCAGTTCCCGGCAGGCATCGGCCAGGCCGCGGCAAGCATTCGCCAGTTGCCAATAGCCCACGGGTTTTTCGGGGCTACCGAAATTGAGGTTATCGGTCACGGCCAGCGGTTCTGCCCCCACGCAAGAGAGGTTGCGGGCCGCCTCAGCCACCACGCCCAAAGCCCCTTGGTAGGGATCGAGGTACACATGGCGGGCGTTGCAATCCACCGTGGCCGCCACGCCCTTGGTGAAGGGTGCGCCGTTGTCCTGGGCTAGTTGGGGCCGCAGCCGCACCACCGCCGCATCGGCCCCACCGGGGACGATCACCGTGTTGTTTTGCACCTGGTGATCGTACTGACGATAGACCCAGGATTTTGAGGCGATCGAGGGGGTTTCCAGCAGGCTTTGCAGCACCGCGCTCCAGGGGCGATCGGGTAGTCCCGCCACGGAACAAGTGGGCAGCGAGTCCGGCGACCAAGCCCAAGCCTGTTGCGCGTAGGCCGGTGCTTCCGCCAGCAGCTCCCGGCGATAGATCGGGGTGTTGTCCGCCAGAGCCGTGGCCGGAATTTCCGCCGCGATCCCGCCTTGGAACCGGATGCGGACGATCGACTCCTCGATCACTTCCCCGGCCACCACCGCTTGCAGACCCCAGCGGTGGAAGATGTCGATCAATTCCTGTTCGCGGCCCTTGTGGGCCACAAACAACATCCGCTCCTGGGATTCCGACAGCAGATATTCGTAGGGAACCATCCCGGACTCGCGCACGGGAATCTTGTCGAGATCCAAATCAATGCCCACGCCGCCCTTGGCCGCCATTTCCGCCGTTGAGCAGGTGATGCCCGCCGCACCCATGTCCTGGGCCGCCGCCACTGCGCCGGTTTTGAAGGCTTCGAGGCAGGCTTCGATCAGGGATTTTTCGAGGAACGGATCGCCCACCTGCACGGCCGGGCGATCGTCCATCGACTCATCGGTTAGCTCCGCACTGGCAAAGCTGGCCCCACCCATGCCGTCGCGGCCGGTGGTTGACCCCACGTACAGCACCGGGTTGCCCAGCCCGATCGCCCCGGCCTTCACGATTTCCGGCGTTTCCATCAGCCCCAGGGCCATGGCATTCACCAGCGGGTTGCCACTGTAGGCGGGGTCAAAATAAACCTCACCGCCGACAGTCGGCACGCCCACGCAGTTGCCGTAGTGGGAAATACCGGCCACCACCCCTTCAAACAGGCGGCGGTTGCGCGCGTCATCCAGGGAGCCAAACCGCAGGGCATTGAGAATGGCGATCGGGCGGGCCCCCATGGTGAAGATGTCCCGCAGGATGCCGCCCACACCGGTCGCCGCCCCCTGGAAGGGTTCCACGGCGGACGGGTGGTTGTGGGATTCGATCTTGAAGGCCAGGTGCAGCCCATCGCCGAGATCCACCACGCCAGCGTTTTCGCCGGGGCCCACGAGGATGCGCGGGCCGCTGGTGGGAAATTGGCTGAGCAGGGGGCGAGAATTCTTGTAGCAGCAGTGTTCCGACCACATCACGCCAAACATCCCCAGTTCGGCTTTGTTGGGGTGGCGGCCCAGTCGATTCACAATATCGACGTATTCGTCGGGCTTGATGCCTTCGGCGGTGATTTCAGCGATCGGGAAGGGTGCGGATTCGAGAACGGTTTCGGGGGTTGACACGGCTTTGGTGGCGCGATTCAGAAAGCGCCCTAATTGTACAACCGAGGCGATC
>RDXB01000036.1 GCA_004292515.1 Oscillatoriales cyanobacterium | reverse complement strand
CGCGCCCTCCTCGAAAAAGTCCGCATCCTGACGGCCCAAAATCAACCGGCCGCCACTCCGCGCGATCGCCTGTTTAAGGAGTTTGGCAGCAGCGATGCGGCCGGCGATCTGCGCTGGCAACTGGCCGAAAAAGCCGCCGAGCAACGGGATTGGCGATCGGCACAGCAATGGGCGATCGGCTTGTTGGATAACAATCCTGACCATGAATATGCGCCCCGAGCCGGGTTTTGGGCGGGTCAGTGGGCGACGCAACTCGGCGATCGCGCTGCCGCCAAAGCTGCCTATGAACAAACCTTCCGCACCTATCCCGAGTCCTACTACGCCTGGCGATCGGGGGGCAAGTTGGGGCTGCCGGTCGGCAACTTCACCACGGTGCGATCGGCGCGGCCGGCCTTGACCCTACCGGCTCCGCGCGCGCCTTTGCCCGCTGGATCACCCACCTTGCAAGCGCTCTATCAACTGGGCCAAGACCAAGCCGCCTTCGCCTATTGGCAAACGGAATTTAGCGATCGCAACCAACCCAGCTTTGATCAGCAATATACCGATGGGGCCCTGCGCGTTGCCAATGGGGATTACCTGGCAGGATTGTTTGCCCTGGCCAACTTGCGCTGGCGGGAAGAACCGGGCGATCGCGAGCGGTTTGCAGCGGCCCGGCGCGATTTGCACTACTGGCGGCGGCTCTACCCCCGACCCTACTGGGAAGCGATCGAACCCGGCGCGATCGCCCAAAATCTGAACCCAGCTCTGGTGCTGGGTCTGATTCGCCAGGAATCCCACTTTGAGCGCGAGATCCGCTCGATCGCCAATGCCGTCGGCTTGATGCAGGTGTTGCCCTCCACGGGCCAGTGGGTCGCGGACAAAATTGGCTTCAAAAACTACAGCCTGGAAAACCCCGCCGACAACATCAAGCTCGGCACTTGGTTCTTGGACTACACCCACCGGGAATATAACGACAACAGCCTGTTGGCCGTAGCCGCCTACAATGCCGGGCCGGGCAACGTCAATCGCTGGATCAAGCAATTTGGCACAGCCGACCTCGATCGATTCGTGGAGCAAATTCCCTTCAGCGAGACACGCGGCTATGTTGAAAACGTACTCGGCAACCATTGGAACTACCGGCGGCTGTACGATCCCAGCCTGCAACCCTTGGTCAACGCCCAGCCCCGTTAAGCGGCTTCGATCGCCAGCCTCCCGGCTGCAACCTTCCCCATCTCGTTAAATCGGACTGATTAAAACTGCAAAATTCCCAGCCAGCGTCCCGTTCCACGATCGGCGATAGGATGATGCCAGACTCGATCCCCTGTTTTTGCAGCCAGCCATGCCCGAAGCAACCATGACCGACTCAACCACGACCGACTCGACCCCCCAGCCCGATATCGTTGATATTGCCGTTGGAGCCGGTGCTTTTGAAACCCTCGTCACGGCGGTCAAAGTGGCTGGCTTAGTCGAAGCCCTCAAGAGTCCCGGGCCGTTCACGGTGTTTGCGCCCAATGATGCGGCCTTTGCGCAGTTGCCGCCGGGAACCGTGCAAACCCTGGTGCAAAATCCGCCCCAACTGGCCCGCATCTTGAAGTACCACGTGGTGGCGGGTAAATACACCCAGGCTGACTTAGCTGGCATGACCCAACTCGAATCCCTAGAAGGTGCGCCAATTCCGGTGCGTGTGGGCACGACCTTTGAAGTCAAAAACGCCACCGTGGTGGCTGCGGACATCGAAGCCGCTAATGGAATCATTCACGTACTCGATCGCGTGATTTTGATGGGTTAATCGATCGCCACCGATCGCCGATCACCGATCGCCGATCACCGATCACCGATCATCGATCATCGATTACTGATCGCCATCGATCGCCGATCATCGATTACTGATCGCCATCGATCGCCGATCGCCAGCAGTAACCTGTCGGGGCGAGGACTATTGACCCCGTGGGCTGGATACCAATCAGCCGATTGCGAGGGATTGGTTATTGGCTTATGTAAATTATTTTTGAAATATTTCAGGATTTGGGGCTGTTTCCTTGAAGTTTCAGTGAAGGCTGATCATAGCCATCAGTGTTTGGCAGATCGGGTGTTACCTAAGACACCCAGACCACTGCTCCCTTGCCCTACACTAGTGGACGGTTCAGAAATCGGCAGTAGCTAGTTCTAGGGTTACTAAAGCCGTGCGGTGCATCGGTCAACTTCGGCTGGATAAACGCAATGCTTGATTTGCTAGGGTTATCCGCCAGTTGAGACCGCCATGCCAGCCTTACCACTGAGCTGCTGCACGATGGTCGAAGTAACAGGCGGAACATTCTAGGACTGTTTTCTGAAGGACTTCAGCTTCAATGAGGTCGCAGGGGCAGAAAACCAGCAGACGCTAGGACAGTCACTATCCAGCCTTTGCAGTAAGCTACTGCTTTTGCTTGCGTCAGTCCCAATAGGGGGTACATGTTCTATGGTGCCTAACCGCACAGGTCTCAAACTGTTTCTGCCTTCGGTGCTGACTGCGGGAGTAGTCGCACTCGCCAGCGTCTCGGCTTGGGCCGGCACGCCGTCCGCTGGTTCCTTAGATGGGGCTTCAGCTTCCGAAGACAACATTGTTAGCTTTAATCCATTGCCCAGCCGCGAAGCGGGCTTTGCCCCTCGGGGTAATCGCACGCTGCGTAATACGGTGAGCGGGGGCCGTCGTGGCTCCTGTGGCTCGTCAGCGGTGGCCATCAAGCCGCTAGTGCCCGGTGAGCAAGGGGCCCTGACGGCGAGCGCAAATCCGTCGCTGTGGGTGTATGTGCCGGCGGGTGCGGGCGAAACGGCTCGGTTCCGCCTGACCGATGCGCAGGAATCCGATCTAGATGAGCAAACGATCGCCCTGCCTAAGGAGGGTGGATTGGTCAAGATTGCCTTGAGCGATCGGGGCCAGGCCTTGGCGATCGGTCAGTCCTATCAGTGGTATCTGTCGGTTGATTGCGATCGCGTGGCCGGTGAAGCTCCGCGTAGCACCTTTGCCAGCGGTTGGATTCAGCGGGTCAACTCAGATGCAGTGCCAACCGTCGCCTCCAGCAATCCCTTAGCTGCGGCTACGGCCTACGCGCGGGCCGGCATCTGGTATGACGCGGTGAATCGTGTGATCGAAGCCGATCGCTCGGGTGCGCGATCGGCGGCTTGGGAGACGTTGGCAGCCTCGGCAGGGTTGGATCAATCCCTGGTGGCGGCTGGTCTGCCCGATGCACAGCCCGATGCACAGTAGGGGCACAGTTGGGGCTTTCTCACTAGCTCAACTGGACAGATTTGGATAGATAGCGGCCCCCAAGCCTAGCTGCGGGCGATCTGAGTGTTTGGATCGCCCGCCATTTTTTTGACCATGGATGGACTGAGTACAAGTCCCCCTTAAACTTTTACCAGGCCAGTCACACAGCTTGTTTTATTTATGAACTATTTAATCGCCGTCTTTAGCGATCGCATGGGTGTAGAAGCTGCTTACACGGCATTGGAGGCGGCAGGATTCGATCTCAAGCAAATGGCCATTGTCGGTAAAGGCTACAAAACAGCCGATGAATTTGGGTTCATCGACCCGGGCCAACAAGCGCGCCGCCAAATTAAGCTAATGGCCCTGTGGACAGTGCCCTTTGGGTTCCTAGCGGGGGTGGGGTTTAGCCTCGCTACGGGCTTGCAAACCTTTACGGAATGGGTTGGTCCCGTGGGCAACCATGTGGCGGGGGGCTTGTTGGGGGCGATCGGTGGCGCAATGGGCAGTGTGACGGTGGGTGGCGGTCTGGGTCTCACCAGCAGCGGTGGCGATGTGCTGGCCTATCGCAATCGGCTCGATCGCAACCAATACTTGTTGGCCGTTAAGAGTCTGAATCCCACCCAAACACGCCAGGCCAATGATCTAATTCGGCTCCAGAATCCGGAAACCGTACAAGGCTATACCGATTCGGGAGCCGTTTAAATGCACAATCCACCGGGGCCTAATTACGATCGCAGCTCCGTACCAGTGTTAATCGCGCCTGCGGCCTCACAACCTGAGGGTGCAATCTCGGTTAATGCTCGATCGCAAATCACCCCAGGCCGGGTTGCAGGGGCTTAGGGTGGATCGATCATTCGGTTCATCAACGCATCGTTCCTTGCTAAATTCACCACCCCCGCACCGTGAGCAAACCGGCTGTGACCGCCAAGGCTCGGGTTGTGGGGATGGGTTCCTAGATCCTCGCCTTCCTATAATCTAGGGAGCATGACCAACTTTACCGGGCTAGCCGATCGCTCTATGAGTTCGACCATCCATTCGCTCGATCGAGAAGTTGCCGCAGCTTCGGCATCAGACTTGTTTTTGCGGCATCGTCTCAAGGTGATGGAAGACCTGTGGCGACAGGTTTTGCAGCAGGAATGCGGTCAAGAGTTGGTGTCACTGCTCGATCGCTTGCTAGACCTCTGCGCACCCGATGGCCAAGCAGCGGACTTTTGCGAAGCGGATGTGCTGAAGCTGATCGAAAATCTTGACCTCAACTCAGCAATTCGAGCTGCGCGAGCCTTTGCCCTTTATTTTCAACTGATTAATATTGTTGAGCAGCATTACGAGCAACGCGATCAACAGCGCCAGTATGAAACGGCCAGTAGCCAGCCGATTTCGACCCGACTGTTTAATGATCGATCGACTTTTGATAATCCCGAGTCGAAGGGCGGCATCGAAGCAAAAGTCCTCGAAAAAAGCATCCCCAAACCCGAAGACTCCTTCGACAATTGCGGCACTTTTTATTGGTTGTTTCCCTATCTACAACAGCTCAATGTTCCGCCTCGGCAAATTCAAAAATTGATTGATCAGTTGGATATTCAACTGGTCTTTACGGCGCACCCGACGGAAATTGTGCGCCACACCATTCGCGATAAACAACGCCGACTGGTGAAGATTTTGCGAGAACTGGATCGCGTGGAAGAAGATCTGCGCGAACGGGGTCTGACCAATTCGATCGAAGCCAACACCCTGCGCCAAAAGCTGACGGAAGAGATTCGGCTGTGGTGGCGTACCGATGAGCTACACCAATTCAAGCCGACGGTGTTGGATGAGGTGGACTACGCGCTGCACTACTTTGAAGAAGTGCTGTTTGATGTGATTCCACAGCTCTATCACCGGTTCGATCGCGCCCTCAAGTCAGCATTTCCAGGCTTGACCCCGCCGCGATTTGATTTTTGCCGGTTTGGATCTTGGGTGGGTTCCGATCGCGATGGCAACCCCGCCGTCACGCCTGAAGTAACCTGGAAGACGGCTTGTTATCAGCGCAATCTAGTCCTGAAAAAATACCTGCAATCGGTCAAGAGCCTCAGCAACTTGTTGAGCCTGTCGTTGCACTGGAGCGACGTACTGCCGGAGTTACTGGAGTCCTTGGAGCAAGAACAGGCCCGCTTGCCCGATATTTACGAAAAATACGCCGTACGCTTCCGCCAAGAACCCTATCGCCTGAAACTGGCTTACATTGAGCAGCGGTTGGTTAACAGCCTGGCCCGATCGCGCCGTCTCTATGAAGGGGATGAGCTGCACTCGGATATGCTTGAAAACAACCCGACCAGCATCTATCGATCGGGCACAGAATTCCTAGGGGAGCTGAACCTGATTCGCCGTAGTTTGCAGCAAACGGGTCTAGTTTGTTCTGATTTGGAAGATTTGATCTGCCGGGTCGAAATCTTTGGGTTTAACTTGGCCCACTTGGATATTCGCCAGGAAAGTGGTCGCCACTCGGCGGCGATCGATGAAATCACCGAATATTTGCAACTGCTGCCCAAGCCCTACCGCGAGATGGACGAGGCCGAGCGGACGGCTTGGCTGGTGCAGGAACTCTCGACCCGTCGCCCGCTGATTCCGGCGGAGTTGGCCTTTTCGGACAAAACCCGCGAGGCGATCGAAACCCTGCGGATTGTGCGCCAACTGCAACACGAGTTTGGCCCCGGCGTGTGCCAAACCTACATCATCAGCATGAGCCACAACGCCAGCGACCTGCTGGAAGTGTTGCTGCTGGCGAAGGAAGCGGGTCTCTATGATCCTGCCACCGGTTCCGGCACGCTGCGGGTGGTGCCACTCTTTGAAACGGTTGAGGACTTGAAATGCGCCCCGGCCGTGATGGAGGGCTTGTTTAACCTGCGGCTCTATCGGGCGCTGCTGGCGGGTGGATACGATCGCCTTGATGCCACCTTGGAAGCCGCAGCAGAAGCGGGCGAAGCTGGTGCAACCTTTGAAACCATGCGTCCCCACACTCCCACCACCAACCTGCAAGAGGTGATGCTGGGCTACTCCGACAGCAACAAAGACTCGGGATTCCTCAGCAGCAACTGGGAAATCCACAAGGCCCAAAAGGCCCTGCAAGAGGTAGCCGATCGCCATGCGGTGGCCCTGAAGATTTTCCACGGGCGCGGCGGGTCTGTGGGTCGGGGCGGCGGCCCTGCCTACGAAGCGATCTTGGCCCAGCCGGGTCGCAGCATCCAAGGCCGGATCAAAATCACCGAGCAAGGGGAAGTGCTGGCTTCTAAATACTCACTGCCGGAGTTGGCGCTTTACAACCTGGAAAAGGTGGCGGCGGCCACGATTCAGTCGAGCTTGTTGGGAACGGGCTTTGATGACATTGGAGCCTGGAATGAAATTGTGGAGGAGCTGTCAGCCCGATCTCGTGAGCACTATCGATCGCTGATCTACGAACAACCGGATTTCATCGACTTTTTCCACGAAGTCACCCCGATCGAGGAAATCAGCCAACTGCAAATTTCCTCCCGTCCGGCCCGCCGAGGGGGCAAAAAAGACCTCAGCAGCCTGCGGGCTATTCCCTGGGTCTTTAGCTGGACCCAAAGCCGGTTCTTGCTGCCCGCTTGGTATGGGGTGGGTACGGCGCTGCAAGATTTTGTCGATCGCGAACCCGAAGAACACCTGAAGCTGCTGCAATATTTCTACTTCAAATGGCCGTTTTTCAAGATGGCGATCTCGAAGGTGGAAATGACCCTGGCAAAGGTGGATCTGCAAATCGCCCGCCACTACACCAATGAGCTAACCCAACCCGGCAATCGGGAACGGTTTGAGGTGTTGTTTGAGCAAATTTCCCATGAGTACCTGACCACGCGGGATTTGGTGCTGAAAATTACGGGGCACGATCGCCTGTTGGATGGCGACCCGGCCTTGCAACGATCGGTCCAGTTGCGCAACGGCACGATCGTCCCCTTGGGTTTCTTGCAAGCCTCCTTGCTGAAGCGGTTGCGCCAACACAAGCAACAAACGGCCACCGGCATGGCGCGATCGCGCTACAGCCGGAGCGAGCTGTTGCGGGGCGCTTTGCTGACCATCAACGGCATTGCCGCCGGGATGCGGAACACGGGCTGATCACGTCACGGGCCGTTCACAGGCAGATCAACAATGCCAGCGCAGGGAGCCGCGCCTTGCCGCTCCCTGTTTTTTGATCTGCTCGATGCACACTCCCTGAGTTTTGGGCAGAAAACGCTTACAATTCTTTACAACCCCTGCAATCAATCTACTCACCCGCGATCGAGTCCCAATCTCGAACTTGAATCTATGGCTGCCAACGTCGAAATCTATCTGTGGACGACTTGCCCCTTTTGCATTCGCGCCAAGCGGTTACTCGACAGCAAAGGTGTGCAGTACACCGAGTACGTGTTGGATGGCGATGAAGTGGGGCGATCGAAAATGGCGGAGCGCGCTAATGGCCGTCGATCAGTGCCGCAAATTTTTATCGATGATGCGCATGTTGGCGGCTGTGATGATCTTCACGATCTCGATCGCCAAGGCAAGCTAGATGCACTGCTGGCTTAAACACGGTCAATTGATTGGCAATTTGAGTTCAGGTCGTTGAGGCCAGCCAGATCCCCCCTAGTTGACCAGGAACTAGGGGGTTAATCAATGGCTTTCAATGGTCTGCAACGCGCCTAATTCTGATGGATGGGTGATCCCAGCCCCAGCCTGCTCCCTCGCCGATCCCCATGGGCCAATCGCACGGGGACTTACTTCCAACCGGCGCGATCGAACAGCTTCAGGGCGATCGCATTATTGCGACCAAACGCATCCGCGCTCACCGTCGATTCCTTGAACTGACCTAACGCCGCGAGCGCCGGGTCTAATGCAGCCCCCTTCAGCACCGGATATTCGCTATTACCCTTAGCAAAAATGGCTTGTGCTTCCGGACTGACCAAATACTCCATAAAGGCGATCGCCGCCCGTGAATTGCGCGAGGTTTTAATTAAGCCAATTCCACTGATGTTGACGTGGGATCCGCGGCCGTCTGGCCCTTGGCCCTGCTGATTGGGGAAAAACACACCAATTTTTTCAAAGGCTGCCCGCTCTTCTGGTTTAGCCGACTTCGCCAAGCGCACCAGGTAGTAAGTATTTGCAAGGGCGATCGAGCCAATGCCCGCTGCACAAGCCATGATTTGAGCCGTGTCATTCCCTTCTGGAGGCCGGGCAAAGTTGGCCACCAAGCCCCTTGCCCACTCTTCTGTTTTGGCCTCACCATGCACCGCAATCAGCTCGCCCCCCAAGGACAAGTTGTAGATGTTGCTGGAACTGCGCACCAAAATTTGATTGCGCCATTTGGCATTGGCCAGATCTTCATAGGTACTCAGTTCTGAGAGCTTCACCTTGTTTTTGTTGTACATCACCACCCGCGCACGCTTCGACAGGGCAAACCAGTGTCCCTGGGGGTGGCGCAGGTTTGCTGGCACAGCCGCATAAAGTGCCGGAGCTTGGCGATCAGTCACGGGTTGAAAAAGTCCCTCCGCATCGGCACGCCACAACCGTCCGGCATCCACAGTTAACAAGAGGTCGGCTGGGCTATTAGTGCCCTCTGCTTTGATGCGCTCGATTAGCTTGTCGGCTTCATCCTCGATGTATTCGATTTTGATGCCCGTTTTGTCAGTAAAAGCTTCATAGATTGCTTTGTCGCTGTCATAGTGCCGACCAGAATAAAGGCGCAAAACCTCGCCCGCAGCCGGTTGACCACTGGAGCCATTGCCCGTGCCCGATTTTGGCTGACAACTGATCGCAGTGACGGCCGCAGCAGAACTGGCTGCTAAAAAAAATCGGCGAGTAATGCGCTTCATAGAACAGCGATTGATATTGAGATGCGTGGTAGTTGAGAATTGATCCTATCATTGCTGATATAGATTCTCAAAATCATTTCTGTTCTGCCCACCCGATTCCGAATCCCAATTTCGTGGGTTGACGCGACAAGCAATCTAGTCGCAAAACCTGATTAAATCATTGGCTTAAAAATTCAAGAATTAAAGGTCAAATCTGTGTGAGTTAGAACAGTTTTTCGGTTACTGGCAAACTGCCCAGTCTATTTGTCTGGTTGCACTACTACTGACTAGCAAAACAGTGTATTAATCTAGTTGCGCTACTGGAGATAGATAGGTAGATGCAGCCTTCATCTCAAATGATTGGTACATCAGATCGCAGATGCGATGAAGCTGTTAGTCGGTGGGCATTGCCTACCCTACAGGCTGCTTATTAAGAGAGGTAAAGGCTGTGGGTGTTCCAGGTTGGTTGTCGCCTCAAGAAATCGAGCAGTGATCAAAGCAGTGATCGAAATGGATATCACCATTCAATTGCCTGGATTCTCAATCGAAACCTGCACCTGCTCGAACCGTTGGTGCGATCGCGGTGATCTTACTTCCCTGAGATTCGGTAGGCTAGGTGAGGTTCATTCGTGGAGCCTTGGGAGGCCGAGTCCATGGCAGGAGTCAAGCGATCGCGCCGGTCTTGTTTGCGGTATGGCTGGCAGGGGTTGGGGGCAATGGCGATCGCGGCTGGCTGGCCCTCGGTGGCCCGGGCAGTTGGTCGATCCCGATCGCGCCCCACGGGTCTAATTGCAGATCCCCTGCCGTTATTGTTGCGACCCCGGGCCCTGAAGCGAGGCGACACGATCGCCTTGGTCGCCCCGGCGGGCCCTGTGACTGTGGCAGACCTGAAAGAGGGGCGCGAATGGCTGCAACGTCAGGGTTTTCAGGTGGTGTTGGGACGGCATATTTTCAATCGTGATGGCTACTTGGCCGGGCGTGATCGCGATCGGGCGGCGGATCTCAACGCGGCCTTTGCCAACCCTGAGGTGGCGGGCATCATCTGTGCGCGGGGTGGGTGGGGTTGCGCGCGTCTTTTGCCCTTTTTGGACTGGGACTTGGCGCGATCGAACCCCAAAATTCTGCTGGGGTTTAGCGATATCACCACGCTGCTGCTGGCCTACTGGGTGCGATCGGGCTTGGTAACGTTTCACGGGCCGGTGATCGCTTCGAGCTGGAATGCCTTTTCTACCCAAGCGTGGCAACGGGTGCTGGTGGCGGGCCAAGCGGCGCTGCTGCTCAATCCACCGAACATGGCCCATCGAACTATTCACTCAGGACGGGTGCGGGGGCCGTTGGTGGTGGCGAATCTGTCGGTGTTGACGGCGGCGATTGGGTCTCGCTATCTGCCCGATTGGGATGGAGTGATTTTGGCGATCGAAGAGGTCGAAGAAGGGATTTACCGTGTCGATCGCTTGTTGTCTCAACTCAAGCTGGCGGGCATTTTGGATCGCTTGGCGGGGTTTATTTTTGCCCAATGCACGCGCTGTGAGGGGTCAACGACAGACGATGAGAGCCTGTCGCTGGAGCGGGCGATCGATGATTGGATTCGGCCGCTGAAGATTCCCAGTTGGCAAGGCATGGCGATCGGCCATATTCCCGATAAGCTGACCCTGCCGGTGGGGGCGATCGTGGAAATTGACGCGGATTACGGGTCGATTCGCCTGCTCGAACCAGCCGTGGTGGTTGCAGCACAACCCTGAGCAACCAGAAAAATCGATCGTCCCGATTGCCGCAACGTGCCTCGGCCGTTGGGCCGTCGGGCCGTTGGGTAAATCGGCCTAGAGCAGGGATTGCAAGCGATCGGCCGCGACTCGATCGCCCATCGCAATGTAGAGATCGCGGGCCTGCTGAAGATGGGCCAGCGCCTCAATCGATCGGTGCTGGGCCCGGTGCAACCTAGCCAGGGACAAATGGGCATCTGGTTGGTGGGGATTGTTCGTCAGGGCCAGATCCAACTCTTGCTGGGCTTGCTCCCACTGGGCTTCTTGCATGAGCTGATTGGCCAGGGCAACGTGGTAGGCCGCCCGATCGGGATCGAGGCCGCGATCGCGCCAGGCCTGTTCGATCGCCTGAGCTGCATCCAGCCGACCTTGGTAAGCATAGAGATCGCGCGCGGTCAGGGTTTCATAAAATGCCTGGGCGATCGCTCCCCGGGCCTCGAGGGCTTGGGCCAAGGCCAGGTGTGCATCTGCATCGCTTGGCTTGTGGCGAATGGCAGACTCCAGCAAGGGAGCTGCTTCCACAGGGCGATTGTTCTCTAAAAGTGCCAGCCCCTCTGCCAGTCCGTCGCGCTCGGTTTGGTGAGTGGGCAGGGGTTGGCCGCTTTGCACCGTTTCGGCGATCACGCGAATTTGCTCCAGCTTACCCAGGGCCCAAGCAGCGGTTTCCTGCACCTGGCGATCGGAATCGCGCGCCGCCATGCCCATCATTTGGCTCAGGCGCGTCACTTGCTCATACACCTGGGATAAATCACGAATCGCGTTGGTGCGCACATCGGGGTTGCTGTCGCGCAGGGCCAGGCTCATGGCTTCCAGAGTGGGTTCCAGCACGCGCGAGCTGATGGCTGACAGGGCTGCGATCGCCAAACTACGCTGCTTCGAGTCACCATTCAGCAGCACCTCCATCAAGGGCCGCAGGGCCCGGGAGTCTCCCCGCTGCCCCAACTCCCAAATGGCCTTGCGCCGATCGGCCGCCTGGTCACTCTGTAAATTCTGGATGGCCCGCTCGATCGCACTGGGTTGCATGATCCGGGTGGGCGATAGGGCCGCCGGACTGGGCAAGGCAACCGAGGCCAGGGAGGTGGTGGGTGGCGGGGCCGGTGGCGCGGTGGCTGCGGCGGGTGGCGGGGCGATCGAGTCTGGCTCCGCAGGCTCCGTTTGGGGCGGGGCAGATGATTGCCAAGGAAAGCGCCGAGTTGCTGGCTTGGGGGCAGGGGAGCTGGCTGGTTGGGGGGCGGAGACTGCTGCTGGGGCTGGTGGCTCCCCGATCGGGGCTGGTGAGGTCGCAACTGGCTGATGGTGCTGATGGTTCACAGGATTAGCCAAGCCAGGGTCGCCCAAGCCAGGATCGCCCAAGCCAGGGTCGCCCAAACCGAGATCGCCCAAACCGGGATCGCTTAAGTCAGGATCGATCGACTCCGCCCGATCCCAGTCCAAATGATCCGCATTGAGGGACTGGCGCAACAGCCACATCACCCCCCCCAAGGCCCCCAAGCCCCCCACCCCGACGGCTCCCCACAAAATCAGCGTGCGCTGCCAATTGCCAGGGTTGGGTTTGGCGGCGGGCTTGGCCTGGGGGCTGGCACTGTTGGGTGCAGACGACGGGGGGGCAATCGCGGGTTCGGCCCGTTGAGGGGTTTGGGCGATCGCTGGCTCCCAACCTGAACCCTCAATCCAAGCACCCATCACCCCGATCGTGATCAAGGCGATGGCGGGAGCGATCGGGCGGGCAATTAAGCAGGCAAGGCGATCGCGTCGAGACCGTTGCGGAGCTGTCCAACTGGCGTGCTTCATACGGCGTGCTTCATACACAGTTCATTGCAGGGAGAGGATGCCCAACATCGGCGATCGAGAGTGATGGTTGATCCCGAACAACGGCAGGATTGGACGGCAGCGCGATCGCTCGGTTCGCTCCCATTTTGGCATCGGTCTCTAGTCCCATCGACGGCTGTGGCCACAAGCGATCGCGCTTAGGGACGGGGCGACGGCTGCGGGGGGGCTGGATTGCTCTTACGAGCTTCGCCGGGTGACATCAGTTGAATTGACTCGAAAAAAGCCCGAACTTGGGGCGCTTGCAGGTTGCCATCTTCAGCGGCCACGATCGCCCGATACCAAATGCCATTGGCATAGAAGATCCGCACCCGAGCTGCAAACCCGCCCGATCGCACCATTTCCAAGTCCCGGCCGCGGTAGCCACTTTGCTGGAGGGGCTTTTCGGATGCGACTTTGGCAGCAATGCCCTTCGCGATGCTGTCTCGACTGGCATCCAAGGCGCGATCGACATTTAACCCAGCGCCCGCAGGCACCGGAAACCGGTTGTGGGCAAATAGATAAAAGCGCTTGGCCGCCCGATCCTGGTAGCGCAGCAAAATCACCTCCGCCGGCCCCACTTCCGTCGGCACGCGGCTGGTTTCCTCTTGGGGCTTGGCGGGAAAAGCCACCGCAAAACCCGCCTGGGGCGATTCATAGCGCGGCCAAGTCTTCAGCAATGATTTCACATCACTGGGGCTGGGACTGGGGCTAGGCAGCATCGCCGCAGGCGGCACGTTAGGCAACGGCAACGCCCCGGCTTGGGCTGAGGGCTGGCTGGTGGTTTCGACGGCCGAGCCGCTGCAACTGGCTAGCACCAAGCCGATCGCCAACCCTAGCAACCGCAGGCCAGTCGAGGATGAGCGAGCCTGAGAGCCAACGGCAGACGGCACCAGGGAAACAGGGGAAAAACGATCGAGCATGGAACGCCAGCAACGAAACAGCAGAAAGAATCGGGCCCGGAACGACCTCTATTATGCGTTGCCGACCGAACTTTCCCGATCGCTGCTGATCGAGGTGCTGATCGGGGTGCTGATCGAAGTGTTGATCAGGCGATTCATTGGGCGATTGACAGGTCGCTCGACAACCTGGGTTTGGGCGCGATCGCCATTTCCGAGCACCAACCCAAAGCGGTTGATTTCCCATGCCCCAGCCACACTAGACAAGGGACTTAGGGGCTTTCATCATTTCTCGGAGTGAGTCTGAAACCGTCGATTTCCTGCGCCTCAATCGTCGTAACAAGGGGCTTAAGCCCCTTGCTACCCCACGATCTGTTAACAGCAGCATCAGGGTTTCAGGCTAATTGATGACAGGCCTTAGGCCCCTTGCCCCCGACGATCTCGTGATGGTGCAAGCAGGGTTTCAGGCGATTTGCCACCAGCCGTCCGCCATTTGGCATCGAGCTGGGCAGCCCAACTTCAGTTAGACGGGTGTGCGATTTAGCTCCAACACCGCTTGTAGGCGATCGAGCACCATTTGCCGATCCAGATAAGACAGCAGCGGCCCCGCTTTTGGCCCCCGCTCCTTATTCAAAAAGGCGAAGTAGATGGCCGAAAACGCCACCGGCATTTTTAAATCCAACTCCCGCGCCGTGGCAAACAGGGTTGTTTGCAGGGATTCGCCATCCCAACCCTCAACCGTGGCCAGGGATTTTAGCAGCGCTTCGACATAATTGGTTTGCTCCGGCGACAGTTGATTGGCGCGATCGGGAATCGTATCCAAATACAACACCAACTTTTCTTCTTCATCCGCGTAGTCATTCAGCCACTTTTGGGCAGCCGTAATCCGTTCGCGGGCGATTTGCCAGTCATAGTCCGTCATTGGTTCGGTCGCCCGATCGGCAACTTCCTGTTCCACGTCCAAATGGGGCACTTGCAACAGGGAAATGGTCGTGCTCAATTCAAAGGGTTGATAGGGCTGAATCTCTCCGTCTAACTGAGCATAAAACAGCGCCATCCAGTCTTCATTCAGCTCCGGTGGGTTGCCTCCATTGGCGATCGTTTCCCGACGATATTTGTCGATCAAGTTGTCGTAATCGCGAAACACGCGCGTGATGCTTTCGTAGTTCGGCGCAAAGTTAATGGCCGTGCGGGGTGGCGTGCGCAACATCAAGAAGCGCAGCAACTGGGGCGGCAACAAATCCGCGATTTCGCGGGCGCTGGAGCCGATCCCCTTGGAAGAACTCATTTTCGTGCCATTGACCAAAATGAATTCGTAGGGCGAATGGAAGGGCGGTTGCTGACCCAAAACCTTACGGGAAATCGCATTGGCCACATCGCGCGATCCACCTTTTTGGGAGTGGTCTTTGCCGGCTAGCTCGATCGTCACACCCAGCAATTCCCACTTGGCTACCCACTCCACTTTCCAAGGCAGTTTGCCATTGCCATCAAAGGGCGACACCCAGCCGGAATGGCCGCAGCCTTGGGTGTAGTCCGTGGCGTTGGGATCGCAGGTGTAGAACACCTTGCCATCTTGATAGTCGGTAACTTGGGTGGTGGCAATTTTGCCGCAATGCTCGCAAATCACCTGGAAGGGATACCAGTTGCTGGGGCGATCGGCCTTGCTGACTTCTTTATAGGCTTCGCGCACCAAATGAGCATTTTGCAGGAAGCGATCGATCGCCGGATTCAGCCGACCCGATCGATACAAATCCCGCAGGTAATAAATTTCGGGGCGCACCCCCAAATACTCGAACACATCCAGAAACTCGCCCATGAAATATTTGGCATAGTCACTGGCGCGATCGCCCGGCGCGGTGTCGTCCGGTGAGGGCACATTGCAGAGGGGCCAACCCAAATAGCGCTCGAATTGGGCGCGATCCAAGTAGCGCGGCACGGTGTCGAGTGCGTCGTAGTCATCCACGCCGTAAATGAATTTCACGGGTTTGCCGGCCTGTTTGAGCGCGCGGTAGATCGTGTCGTGAATCACGACTCCTCGCAAAGAGCCGACGTGAACGCGCCCGGATGGCGTTTTGGAGTCGTTAACGATCTGTGGACCTTGTGCGTCGGCGGCGATTTTATCTGCCCAGAAACTCATGGCGGTGGGGCGGTGATGACGATTCAGAATGACGGGATGCTCAGGAGCCCATCCCAAAATGCCTATTCATTTTAGGGACTAGGGGGCTTGTGCGCGCATGATTCTTGCGGCAGCTAGCACTCTGTTGGGGCGATGGATGGGACAGAAACCAAGCATCCGAATCCGTGACCAACCGATATCTGCAGTAATCGATCGCTATCCCTGATCGACGCTTAGGGATTTCCGGGCATGCTGAGGAACATCGAATGATTCACTGAACCTGGCAGTGAAATGGTCTTCATTAGTCCTCTTTTTGGCAGTCATTCTGCGAAATTTTCACAAATGACAATAGTTTGCGCGATCGCTGGATCAAACTATGTCTGGGAAATGCAAAATTGAATTCCGAACAGCAGTTCACATGGGTGTCGATTTTGAAGAATAATTCAGTAACATATAACTATTGTCATCACTAGACGTGGTGCGGATACTAGACATGGCTCAAACAAGCCAATAAACGAATCGATCTTTAGAATCGATTGTTGCGCTCAAGGTCTTCTGGATCATGATTGGGCAGGGCTGTGAGCAATATTAGCGGATCCAGAACCATACCCTGGAGTGCAATTTTTCATGTCATTTTCGTTCAAAGTTGACTATCTCACGGATACATCACTTGCTCTCGAGCCCCCACTGGTTTTGCCACCTGATGCACCCTTGAAACAAGCCATTTCGTTAGTGGCAGGACATGAAAAATCCATCACCCATACCTGTGTTTTGGTTCAAGATCAATCATCCGTGATTGGGATTTTGACCGAGCGCGATATTGTTCGCCTAGCGCTGTCCGATGCAACCGGGCCAGAAACGGCCATTCGAGAGGTGATGACCTATCCCGTCATTACCTTGGATCAAGAACGGTTCACGGATATTTTTTCGGTGTATAGCCTGATGCGGCGATCTCAGATTCGTCATTTGCCCATTGTTGATCGTCAACAACAAGTGTTGGGCTTGGTGACCATGTCAATCCTGCGAGAAAGTTTGCATTTAGGCTACTTTTTGCGCTTCCGTGAGGTGCAAGAGGTGATGACCTGTTAGATGGTGGTGACACAACCTGAAACATCAGTTTTTGACGTGGCAGGACTGATGGCGAAGCACCGAATTAGCTGTGTGGTGATTGTCAGTTCCGATGGAGCCGTACAAAAACCCGTTGGTATTTTGACGGAACGGGATATTGTCCAAATCCAACAACTGGAAATCCCGATGCGATCGATCAGGGATCAAGAGGTGATGAGTCATCCCCTGATTTTTGTGCATCCTGATGATTCGTTGGCAATGGCTCAACAGCTCATGAAAGACTATCAAGTTCGCCGGATTGTGGTGATTGACTATGAGGGGGAGCTCAAAGGAATTTTGACGGACACCAACCTCTCGCAAGTCCTCGACCCGATCGAACTCTTTGGGGTGCTGGAAATATTGCAGCATCGAATTCAAAAGCTGACTCACGATCGCGATCGCTTACTACCAGATGAACATCATCATATTCTGAGCGCCTTAGCAAACAACGAATTTCAACTGGTTTACCAGCCTCAGGTCAATCTTAAAACCGGTCAAATTGTGGGCGTTGAAGCCCTGGTGCGATGGAACTCGCCCCAGCGGGGCATGATTTCTCCGGCTGAATTTGTTCCGATTGCCGAAGCGACTGGCAGCATCATTCCTCTGGGAGAGTGGATTTTGCAACAGGCCTGCCAACAGCTTCAGCAGTGGGAAGCGGCGGGCTTGCCACCCCTAGAAATCTCAATTAATATTTCCAGTCGCCAACTTCAAGATCATCAACTTGTGCTTTGGCTAAAACAAATTTTAGAGGAGCTTCAGGTTGATCCCAGTCGCTTAACGCTGGAGTTGACGGAAAGCTGCTTGGTTGAGGATGTGGAACATACCTTGACGCAATTCAAAGCCCTCAAGCAATTGGGGGTTTCCATTGCGATCGATGACTTTGGAACGGGATATGCGTCATTGGGCTATCTCCAACATTTTTCGTTTGATGTTTTGAAGATTGACCGTTGTTTTGTTGAAAATATCCACACCAATGCCAAAAATGCCGCGATTACCATCGCCATTATTCGGATGGCCGAACAACTGGGATTTTCCGTGGTGGCAGAAGGGGTAGAACAGCAATCAGAGCTGCAATTTTTATATGAGCATCAGTGCTATTTAATGCAAGGGTATTTAATCAGTCGTCCCTTGCCAGCCGACGCCTTTGTGGCGTTTTATCGTCAGTTCAGTGCGCTACCGCTACCGTTGGATCGGGACTGATAGCCGTGCGATACAGGCTCGCGAAATCGGGTCTGCAGAGCGAGGACGCTAGTTTCGATCGCTCGATTTCGTGGCGATTCAGTCGTAGGATCGAGGCGATCGCCTGCTGCGCCTCTGACAACACTGCTCATGGCTCTCAAACTGTTTTTTCTTCGCCACGCTCAAACGGCCTATAGCGCTTCAGGAGGCTATTGTGGAACGCCCGAAAACGATCCGGGTTTGACCCCAGAAGGACATGAAATGGCCGAGAAATTTGCGGTCACTTACGGCACTGCGATCGAGTGGACAGCCATTTATACGAGTCCCTTGCGGCGAGCGATTCAAACGGCCAAGCCCCTCTGTGAAGCGACGGGATTGCCGATGCAGTTACGGGACGGTCTGCGAGAAATTGCCTATGGCAAATGGGAAGGGTTACACCCGCGCGAGGTCGATCGGATCTATCACGATGACTATGTGCGCTGGCTGACCGATCCGGCTTGGAATGCGCCAACGGGCGGCGAGCGGGGCGTGGATATTGCCCGGCGGGCGTCGTTGGTGTTGGACGAAGTGGAGCGGCGGCATCCAAACGGCTCGGTGTTGTTGGTGTCCCACAAGGCGACGATTCGGATTTTGCTGTGTGTGTTGATGGGCATTGATGTGGGACGCTACCGCGATCGCTTCTCCCTGCCCGTGGCGGGGCTGAACGTGGTGGAGATGAGCGATCGGGGGCCCCTGTTCCACAGCCTGGCCGATCGCGGCTACTTGGATGAACGGTTGCGATCGCTGCCCTCGACCTAATGCCACTCCCCTCAGCCGCGTGATAAGACAGAAACAGCTTGCCGGTTTGGGCGAGCCGTTCTGGTTGTTTCTCGGCCTACTCCTGTGAATCGCGTTGATGATGATTGGGGCAACTCCGTTGCCGGTCTCGCACCCTTGGCCGAAGGCACGATCGACCTGCTCGATCGGGCCGTGGCTACTCTCAGCGAAGCCCTAGGCTCGCCGGAGCTGCCCTTGAGCGATCGCGCCAGCTTGGCCTTGCGGGTGTTGGAGCTGACCCACAAGATGCCGTTGGTGCAACTGCCCGCACCGGCTGCAACCCAGGTGGCGGAACTCCAGGCGCGATCGGCCACGGTGATTCGGGGAGATCGGCCGGCCCATCTCCCCCAGCCTGCACCCTTGGCCCCGCTGCTGATTCCCCAGGTCTACCAAATCGACCAGTTTTTGAGTCCCGAAGAGCACCAAGCAGCATTGCAGGTGGCCCTCACCCGGGCAGACCAGTTTGTGGGATCGAAAACCACGACCAATGCGGCGGACTATCGGCGATCGAGTATTTTGTACGCCACCCTCTATCCCGATCTTTACGAACTGCTGCGC
Organism: Oscillatoriales cyanobacterium; assembly: GCA_004292515.1. Lineage (GTDB taxonomy): Bacteria > Cyanobacteriota > Cyanobacteriia > CACIAM-69d > CACIAM-69d > CACIAM-69d. Next base: position 36,718 of record RDXB01000036.1, on the reverse strand, counting down.
CAGCGAATTTTGGCGATCATGCCGGTTGTGGTGGAGCAACTGAGAGTACCTCGGTTCACGCCGGGTCAAGTGGAAATGCAACTAACGGCCCACAACGATGGCTGTTTCTACAAAATCCACAACGATTCTGGCAGCCCGGAAACAATCACGCGGGTCTTAACCTATGTCTACTATTTCTATCAGGAACCCAAGCAGTTTTCGGGGGGAGAATTGCGGCTCTATGAAACCGATCTGAATGGCTCCATGGTAACGGAGTCTGATCGCTCCCACATAGTGGAGCCACTCAACAATCGGATCGTCTTTTTTGATAGTCGCTGCAAGCATGAAGTGCTGCCCGTGCGCTGTCCCTCCCAGCAATTTGCCGATAGTCGCTTTACACTCAATGGCTGGATTCGCCGCTTGGACGCTGTTTAGAGACGGGTTGAAATTTGGGTGCTTGGGGCTGGTCTTGGCAGTCAGTTTGGGGCGATCTGTCAGTGCCCAAAGTCCCTTGCCAGAACCGATTCCCTACACGACGTTCGATCGCGTGGAATTGCGGTTGCACCCTTACCCAAGCGAACATTTGGTGTGGTTGTTGCCCGATGGGGATTGGCAGCGATCGCGCCTCGACCCGATTTTGGCCGTGGTCGATCGGGCCTATGAATTTTATGAGCAGGCCGTGGCGGGCCAACCCACACCCTATCCAGCCACCACGCGCGATCGCCGGGGCATCCTAGCCGTTGTTGCCAAAACCTGCGGCGGCGGCTGTGGCTACATTGGCAGCACCGGCATCGAACTAAAAATTGATTATTTCAAAGTTCTCTACGAAACCTATCAAAAAACTGGCGAAATTGAGACCCTTCCGATTTATGAATTGGGTCGCAATTTTTGGCTCAAGACCTATACCCAAAAGCTGGATTATCAGGAGCCAGATTCTAATAAAACTGTCCGCACAGGCTTCGCCGCCTTTATGCGCCTAGAAGCCCTAGATGTGTTGAACATTACGCCGGGATCGGTTTACGGTACGCCCTTTGAAATTTACCGCCAAGATTTGCGATCACTCTTGTGGCGATATCAAGCCGATCGCACCCTGACTTGGCAGAACACCCTGCGATCGGGTCAAGCCCCTGCCAACCGCCTCTGCGCCGAGCAACGAATTTGCATTGGCGCACCGGAACTGTGGGCCGCCATGCTGTTAGAAATTCGCGATCGCTACAGTCCTAATGATCCGGATTTTGCCCGTCGCTTGTGGGCCGCTGTGCGCGATCGCCCCGATGCCCGCAGCACCCAAGCAGCCGTGGATAACTGGATCATTGCCCTGTGCCAGACCACCCAACGGGATTTGGCTTGGCTGTTTGAAGACGTGTGGCGCTGGCCCGTGTCCGATCGGGTCAAGCGATTGTCCCGACAGTTTCCCCGTTGATCTAGCCCTAGGCTCGGGCGTGTCATCACATCATCCAAACCCCTTATTCCACCGTCGCGATCATCGCGATCTCTTAGGGGACAAGGGGCTTAAGCCCCTTGTTACGACGATTGGGGCACGGAACATCAGCCGTTTCAGCCTCATCAGCCTCACATCGAGAAATGACGACCAGCCCTAATCTTCAAACTTGTAGCCCGCGCCGATCACGGTTTTCAAAAACTGCGGATTGCTCGGATCCGGCTCGATTTTCTTCCGCAGCCGTGCCACATGGGTATCCACCACCCGCTCATCCCCAAAAAAGTCATCGCCCCAGAGGCGATCGATCAGTTGGCTGCGGCTCCAAACCCGCCCCGGATAGCTCAAAAAGGTGGCCAGCAAATTGAACTCCAGGGTGGTTAAATCCAGCTCTTCTGACCCTTGGGCCTCAAACTGGCGACGGGCTACCCGGCGATCGCTATCCAGACTGAAATGCTGGGTGGCATAGGTGGGGCTGGCATCGCGATCGCCCCCACTGCCCGCGCCACCCTGACGCAAACTCCGCCGCAACAGCGCCCGCACCCGCGCCACCATCTCGCGTGGACTAAAGGGCTTGACCACATAATCATCAGCTCCTGTGGACAAACCCACCACGCGATCGAACTCCTCACCCCGCGCCGTCAGCATCAAAATATAGGGATCTTTATCACCGGGTTTTTGGCGAATGCGCGCACAGACTTCTAGACCGTCAATCCCCGGCAGCATCCAATCCAAAATCACCAAATCCGGTTGCAGACGGTAGAACTGTTCGATCGCCTCCAGTCCATCGTGACAAACCCCGCAGGTAAACCCCTCGCGATCGAGCGTCAACCGCAGGAGTTCCGCAATTTCTGCTTCATCCTCCACAATCAAAATCTGCATCGGTTCCCTTGCGTCTCCACCGAATTCGGCCGTTTGTCGATCGCCCTAGACAAGCCCTTTGCGATCGCGCGTTAGGACGGTTCATCCCCCCAGCATAGCGGTGGGCGATCGTCCCCTTAGTGCCCCAGAGCCTTAGCAGTCAAGCATCTTATCCACTCTCACCGGAAATAAAGAACTGTAACAGTTCTGGCCCCAAAGGTATGGCTCAAGACAAAGCCAGTGCTAGGATTTCCCGTAAATTCGCAAGACTTTTTAGAGACTAGCGAGACAAAAAAGCGATGTCCGAAAATCCTACACCTGAAACCAGCAGCGGCCTCACTGGCCAAACGCCAAAATTTGGCGGCAGCACGGGCGGCTTGCTCTCGAAGGCTAACGTCGAAGAGAAATACGCCATTACCTGGACCAGTACCAAAGAACAAGTTTTTGAAATGCCCACCGGTGGCGCTGCGGTCATGAATGCAGGTGAAAACCTGTTGTTCTTGGCTCGGAAAGAGCAATGCATTGCCCTTGGCAAGCAACTGCGCTCGAAGTTCAAGCCGAAAATTGAAGATTACAAGGTTTATCGGATTTATCCGAACGGCGAACAGGAGTACATCCACCCCGCCGATGGCGTGTTCCCCGAAAAGGTGAACGCCGGCCGCGACCACAATGGCAAGAAAGATCGTCGGATTGGCGAAAACCCCCAACCCGCTACGGTCAAATTCAGCGGCAAGCAAACCTACGAAGTCTAAGTTCGTGGTTTGTGACGCAGGATATCAATTGGAATCTAGCCGATCGCTATCTTGAGTCCAACCGTTGAAGCGCTACTAAAGCGCTATTGAAGCGCAATGAAAGCGCATTCATTTCTAAAGAACGAGTCACCCGCAATCTCTTGTTGGTGACTCGTTTTTGTTTGCTCTTCTCTGGTCTTGTTAAGGAATAGGAAATGACCAGCAGGAAATGACTAACCTGTGTGATCAAGACCCCTCAAATCGCTTGCCGGGATGACCGACACCAAGGGGTTCGCTAGCGATGGCATAGCACACCCGAGGAATCCTGTTAGTACAGCTCTTCTTCCTGGTGGGTGACAACCGTAACATCTGATCGCGGATATGCGACGCAGGTCAAGATATAGCCACTGCGCATTTGATCATCATCCAGAAAACATTGCTCACTTTGGTCAACTTTCCCTGAGGTTATTCTCGCAGCACAAGTGGAACAAGCACCCGCGCGACAGGAGTAGGGAAGATCAATTCCGTGGTCTTCGGCTGCATCCAGAATAAATACATCGTCATCAACGTTAATGACTGTTTCTACACCCTCAGTAACGAGTGTCACCTTGTAAGTTTTGCCCATGATGTGGTCTTCTCCAAGACAAGCGCAATGGTAATGCTAATTCCAATAGATGGTAGCAAATGACAGTCTTTGCTGCCCTTGTTAATTTACTCGTTAATTTACTGGCTAACTGTATCGGTAGTAGCTAACAGCTTGGGTTGCGGCATGAAGCTTAAAACTAACCAAATTTACATTGATCTTGTTGAGTTTCGCAAAGCTCAACCTAACCGGCTTGCTAAATTAAATTATTGGCTTGAAATCATTGGCTTGAAATTCAAGAATCAAAAGCTGAATCAGCAAGTTGGGTTGAAGAGTGAAATCTAACGCCAACCAAGTTTGCACTCATCCTGTTGGGTTTCGCAACGCTCGATCCAACTGACTCGCTCCTCAACACGAACTTGCAGCCCAGCTTCTTAGGCTGGTGATCTCACTACGGCGGGCGGGCGGGTCTGAATCAACGCCTGCAAGATTAGCCCGACGGACTCTGATCCCTGCGCTCTCTCCTTGCCAAGGGGGGACTGGATCTGTGGATAATCCTCGTGATCCCAAGCAATTTCAAGTGATCCCAAGTGATTTCCAGTGATCCCAAGCTGACATTTGCCTTTGATCGACAGTGTTTTGATCGACCTTGATGAGGATTAGGGGCTGTCATCAAATCCCTAAAACCCTGATTCTGGCGTTACCTGATCGTGAGGGGCAAGGGGCTTGGGCCAATTGCCTAGGGCGGTTGGGCTAGGAAAATGGGTTGTTTCAGCCCCAATCAAGCTCATTTGATGACACGCCCTAACACTCAATGGGGATCAACGGTTGCCGATCGGGGACTTGCTGACCGTGGGCGAGGGCTGGGCCGTTGGGTTCAACAAGTCCTTAGCCGTGATTCCCTGACCTTCGGGGCCAAAGTACCAGAGGGCCGCCGCCGCCTCCGCCTGGGTCACGGGCTTTTTGGGTTGCAGTAGGGTGGTGAAGCCAAACACCCGCCGAATGTTGGAGAGTTCGCCATTGGTGCGATCGGCAGCGATCGCCCGCAGGGCCTGGGCATCCACCTTGGTCGAGTCCACAAATCCCCAGGCCTTTTGCACCGTTTCCACCGTGGCGGGGGCCAGGGGTTGGCGCAAATCCAGCGGCACTTTCCACAGCACCAGGATCTCGCGGGTTAGGGGCGCGCTGGGGGCAAAGGCCTTGGCGGTGGTGTTGCCTGTGAGGCTGCTGGGAATGATCCCCGCTTCGGCAAGGCCTTGGATGGTGGCGAAGTCGGGATCGCTGGCGGGCACATCGGCAAAGGCAGGGGGGCTGCTGGCGGTGGCCGATCGCACCTGCCAGGCCGGGCGATTGGCAAACAGTTGATTGTTGGCTTGCACCAGCCAGCGGGCAAATTGCCGGCGGGTCACGGGGCGATCAGGCGCGTTCAGTTCGCTTAGGCTGCCCAGGGTTGTCCAGTCTTGCCAGTAGGGTTGTAACTCGCTGGGGATGGTTGAGGCGATCGGGCTGGGGGTTGCGATCGGGCTGGGGGTTGCGATCGGGCTGGGGGTTGGGCTAGCAAGCGGGCTGGCACTGGTGATTGGACTTGGGGAAGAGCTGGCGATCGCACTGGGGCTAGCGCTGGGGCTGGTTTGCAATTGTGGATCGGGAGCCAGCGATCGCTCTAGGGCTGAAGTGGCATCCCCATTGGCACAACCCGTCAAGGCCAAGACCAGCAGCAAGCAGCTTCCCAGCGATCGGGCGCGATTGCCTCGGCAAGAACGGGCGGGCAAGGATGACGGGATAGGCAAGTTCAACATGGGAGGCAATCGGGCAACTCAGCAAGGGTTCAGCAACATCTCGGCCGGCCTGATGGCCTTGATCCTACGGTATCGAACCCGATCTCAGGTTGGCAGCATTGGGGTGCTCAATTCTGCCCGGCCTCGGGAACTTGGACTTGAAATTGCACTTGTACCTGTACCGCACCTTCCGCTAGTTGCAGCGTGAGCCGATCGCCCGGTTTGAGCTGATCGACCCGGCGAACGATCGCCCCATCGGCATCGCGGGCCAGGGCATAGCCCCGCTGCAACACCTGGGCCGGGTTGAGCGATCGCAGGGTTTGGGCCAAGGCCGTTTGGCGTTGCTGTTCGCGATCGAGTCGGTAGCCGATCGCCTGGAGCAAGCGCTGCTGCAAACTGGCCTGGCGATCGGTGGCCCGTTGCAGTTGCCGATCAGGGCGTTGGTGGCCGAGGCGTTGGCGCAACGTTGCGATCTGGTCTGCCCGATCGCCTAAGTAGCGATCCATCGCTAGTTTCAAAGCCAGGGTGCGATCGGCCACCATCCCCTGCAAGTCCGCCAAGCTGGGCGCGGCTCGCTCGGCCGCTGCCGTGGGCGTGTGGGCGCACCAGTCGGCCACCAAGTCACAAAGGGATTCATCGCGCTGGTGGCCAATGCCGGTAATCGTGGGAATTGGGCAATCGGCCAAGCAACGCACCAGTTGCTCATCGTTGAAGCAGGACAAATCTTCGGTGGCTCCGCCGCCCCGCGACACAATCAGCACCTCCGCTCGCCCATCGGTCACTACCCGGTCGATCGCCTCGATCAAGCTGGCGGGAGCCTGATCACCCTGTACCAAGGCCGGCGACAACAGCACCTGCAACCCGGGCGATCGCTGCAAGAGCGTGCGTTGAATATCCCCCCAAGCGGCGGCTCGGGGCGAGGTAACTACGGCGATCATTTGGGGGCGATCGGGCAGGGAACGGCGACGCGCAGGATCAAACAAACCATCGGCAGCCAGGCGATCGCGCAATTGCTGGAGCCGCAGGGCCTGCAAGCCCTCCCCGGCCGGCAACACCTGCCACACCACCAACTTCACCTCGCCCCGCTTGGCCCAAACCTGCAATTCCCCCAGCACCGTTACTTGCTGACCCGGTTGCGGCCTGGTGGCCAGGCGATCGGCCTGGCCGCGCCACACCACACAGCCGATCGCCGCCTCTGATTCCGGGTCAGCCAGGGTGAAGTAGAGACCACTGGGAAACTGTTTGGCGCTGGAAACCTCGCCGATCGTCCAGACCCGATGTAAGGCCGGCTGCGATTCCACCCAATCCTTCAGCCATTGGTTCAGCAGGGCCACGGGCCAGGGATCGGTGGCGCTGCTCAGGCTGGGCAAGTCTGGGAACTGACCGTCGATCGCGCTCATGGGGCCGACTCCAGGGGGCGCGCGGCCAAAATCCGTTGCACCAAGCCGCTGGTGCTGCTGGGCACTTCGATCGAGACCAACTCAATCCGGCCACCACCGGCCACCACGGCGGGCGCTTCCGGCAGGGTGTCGATTTGGTAGTCGCCGCCCTTAACGTAAATATCGGGTTGCAGCGCCGTGATCAGCGCCGTGGCGGTGGGATCATCAAAAATCGTCACCGCGTCTACAGATTTCAAAGCCAGCAAAACTTCTGCCCGCTGATCTTCAGGGACGATCGGCCGGGGCGGAAAGCCGGGGGCCGGCGGCTTGATCCCCGCCACGGAGCGATCGCTGTTGAGACCAACCACGAGCGATCGCCCCAGGGCCCGCGCCGCCGCCAAGTAGCGCACATGACCCGCATGGAGCAGATCAAAGCAACCATTGGTAAAGACCAAGGGCCGCCACCGATCGGGGTCACGGGCGATCGCGGCTTGCAGGGCAGACAACTCGCTAGCAATCATGGGCAACCATTCCAAAACTCAGAACCAATCCCAATCAAAACATCGGCAATTGGTTGATGCGGATCTTTCTAGAGTACAGGGGCAATCCCCTTGTGGGCAGCGGATCGGAACGGAGCGCGCTATTCTGTCGGGCAGGGCAATAACCAAGCGCCAAACAAGCGCTAAACAAGGCTGCGAAAAGATGCGAATCGCAATTGTGAACGATGTACGGATGGCAGCGGAAACCCTCCGTCGGGTGATTGCGGCCGTGCCGAGTTATGACGTGGCTTGGATTGCCTACGACGGAGCCGAAGCGGTGCGTCAATGCGCGATCGATCCGCCGGACTTGATCTTGATGGATTTGATCATGCCGGTCATGGATGGCGTGGAAGCCACCCGGCGGATTATGGCCCAGTCGCCCTGCGCCATTCTGGTGGTGACGGCCACGGTGGAAGGCAATGCGGCCCAAGTCTTCCAAGCCATGAGCTATGGAGCCCTCGATGCGGTCAACACGCCTATGGTGGGGGTGGACGGTGATCCGAGCAGCGGCCAAGCCTTGACGAGCAAAGTGGCGACGATCGCCAAACTACTGGGCAAAAACAGCGGTCGGGGGCGATCGGCGGAACCGGCTCCAGAGCGGGTGCGATCGCTGGAAGTGCCTAGCCTGGGCGCGGCTCCACCCTTAATCGCGATCGGATCGTCCACGGGGGGCCCGGCAGCCTTGGCGGAGATCTTGGCCGCATTACCGGCCACCTTGCGCGCAGCGATCGTCATTGCCCAACATGTGGATGAACAGTTTGCCCAGGGCATGGCCGATTGGCTCAACGATCGCACGCCGCTGCCTGTGGCGATCGCCCAGCCCGGTAGTCGGTTGCAGGTGGGCAAAGTATTGCTGGCGGGCACCAACGACCACCTCGTGATCAACGCCAACTTGCGGCTTTCCTACACCGCCGAACCCCGCCACTATCCCTACCGCCCCTCGGTGGATGTGTTGTTTGAAAGCCTGGCCACCCATTGGCCCCAACCGGGTCAGGCGATCGTGCTCACCGGCATGGGCCGCGATGGCGCGCAGGGCCTAAAAACCCTACGCGATCGCGGTTGGCACACCATCGCCCAGGATCAGGCCACCTGTGTGGTCTATGGCATGCCCAAGGCCGCCGCCGAACTTGGAGCGGCTCGACAAGTTTTGCCGATTGGCGCGATCGCCCCTGCATTATTAAGTCAACTGCGTTAACTCAGCGAACCATCGCCCATCCCCGCAGCCAACTATGACCGAACCGATTACCGTTTTGTTGATCGACGACCAGGCCACCATCTGCGAGGCTGTGCGGCGGATGCTTGCGCCAGAGCCAGACATCACCTTCCACTACTGCACCGATCCCACCCAGGCCTTAAAGATGGCGCGAGACTGCCAGCCCACCGCCATCCTGCAAGATTTGATGATGCCGGGGATGGATGGATTGCTGCTGGTGAAGTTTTTTCGGGCGGTCAATGCAGAAACCCAAAATATTCCGCTGATTGTGTTGTCTTCTAAGGAAGAACCTGTGATCAAAGCCCAGGCCTTTGAGCTAGGAGCTAATGATTATTTGGTGAAGCTGCCCGATCGCGTGGAATTGGTGGCCCGAATTCGCTACCACTCCAAAGCCTACATCAACCAAAAAAAACGCCTGGAAGCCGAAGCCCAACTGCGGGAAGAAAACCGCCGCCAAGCGATTTACATCGAGCAAGTCAACAAAGTCACCTCCGCCGCCGCTGCCGTTGAGCAGAATCGGTTTCAATCCGATCAACTCACTCCCGTCATTGAGCGTTTGGATGAGTTGGGTAAGTTGGCGCGGGTGTTTTCGAGCATGGTGGAAACGGTCAAATCCCGTGAGCAAGAATTGGTGGATGCCAATGCTCAACTCGCAGCCTTGTTGGATGCCTATGGGCGATTTGTGCCCCATGAATATCTGCAATTTCTACGCAAAAAAAGCATCACCGAAGTGGAACTGGGCGATCACGTCAGCAAAAATATGGCGGTGATGTTCAGCGATATTCGATCGTTTACCACGCGATCAGAGCAGATGACCCCTAAGGAAACCTTTGATTTTGTCAATGATTATTTGCGCTGGGTGAGTCCCGAAATTCGCAACCACTATGGTTTGGTGGTGAAGTTTATTGGCGATGGGGTGATGGCAGTGTTTCCCGAGGGGGCTGATGATGCGATCGCCTCGGCTTTGGCCCAGCTCGATCGCGTCCATGATTTCAATCAAGAGCTGATGAATCGTGGAGCTAAACCCATTCAAATTGGCTTAGGGATTCACATGGGGCGGATCATGGTGGGCATGATTGGTGAAGCCAACCGGATGCAGGGAGATGCCCTTTCTGATTCGATTAACCTAACGGCTCGCCTAGAAGGGCTGACCAAGTTTTATGGGGTGTCGCTCTTGATTTCAGAAGCGGCCAAACTGTCTTTAGATCACAGTGCACCCTATCGGCTTAGGTTCCTTGATTGTGCGATCGTGAAGGGACGCAATGAAGCCATTCGGATTTATGAAGTCTTGGACGCAGCACCGGCAGAAGAGTGCGAGCTAAAGGAGCGATCACAAGCCGATTTTGAACTGGGTTGGAATCACTATGCTAGCGGTAATTTAGCGGCTAGTTGGGACTGTTTCAATAGTGTGTTGGCCATTAATCCCAATGACAAAACAGCCAAGCTTTATCTTGAACGGTTAGAGATTTTGACGGCCCGGGGCCTGCCCAATCATTGGACGGGTGTGTGGGCTTTTGCAGAAAAATAACTAGGGGCGATCGCGCTGCTGGAGAATGTGCCGATCGCGCTGCTTGAGAAAACAGCAACTCTGAAGGGCTGTAGTGGCACAACTGGATCAATAGTGACCACTTAATAGCGACCACGTAATAGTGACTATGTAATTCGATGGTGGTGGATCGCGATCGCGGGGGGGGTTTAACGACAGACCCTAGACCCACCGAAAGGCTAGCTCCAGGGTGGCCCACCGGCCGCAATGGAGCGCGTAGAGGTCGGGGGCGGTGGGGCGAGCTGGATCTGTGCTGAGGTTGCTGAGTTGGTGAAGCTCGTCGAGCAACATGCGGGCGATCGAGAGTGGCTGGCTCAGAGGCAACCATCCATCGCCCTCCTCGGGCACGGGCAGCACCGATCGCACCCGATCGAGCGGCTCCCAACTGGCCACCACCCAAATTGCGCCCATGCCGCGGCCGCCGGGACTGGCCCAACTGAGGGACTGGCGATCGTTGGGCTGTAGCCAGCGTCGATCGGCAGCCGTATCGGCCCACAGGTGTCCCGTGGGATCGAGCTGCAAGACCAGCAATGACAGGGGCTGATCGCCCGTATTTTCTAGGGTGAGACAGGGCCGACCGCTAGCGGGTAGGGTGGGCGTGCCGATCGCCACGGGAGCTACGACCGGGCTGGCAATGGCTGTTGGGGTGCTGATTTGGGCGATCGGGCGATCGGGCGCGTCGGCTGCCGCCAGCGACAAGCGCAAGGGAAACCCAGCAGCCCGATTGACGGTGGCGCGAAGCAGCTTGCGGGCCAGGGCGGCTTGTAGCTGCGGAATCGATCGCTGCACCACTGTTTTCAGAGCCTCACCTTTCAGAGCCTCACCGCCTTCGCCCCCAGCACTCGATCGCCAACTCTGACCCGCTGAAAACAGCCTATAGCCACCGCTAGCCGCATTGGGGTCTGTGGCTTTGTTGTCCCGACGCGCACTGCCCGATCGCCCAAACCACACATCGATCGCCTTGGTGCCCGCAGCCAAGACCGTCATGTTGGGGATCGCATCAAAGGCGCTGGTGGCATCGATCCGCTCAATCCGCTCAAAGGTGGGATCAAGCGCCACCGTCAAGGACAGGTTGCGGGGAATGGTGCGCCACCGTTCTCGCAGGCCTTGTCCGGGGATCACCCACGCCAACTCGTCAGGGCTGAGGGGTTGCGCGATCGCCCGCCAACCATGACTCGACACCACGCGCGCCAACTGGGGTAAATCTGCGTCTGTCGTTTCGAGAGTTGGCTTGAGAGTTGGTTCGAGATTTGGTTCAAGAGTCGTTTCGAGAATAGACCCAGCCGCCACCGATTCCAGAACAATAGCTGGCAACCCGGCCAGGGCCACATCCCAGGTATTGGCTTGTGGGTCGATCGCCACAATCGAGCCACAGGCTGCGGGTTGGGCGATCGTCAACCAATCAAACCCCCGTGGCATATCGATCGCCGACCTGATCAGGCGTTCCCCTATGGGCTGTTGTTGCTTGCCCACTTGGGATTCGACCGCCGCCGCCACTTGGGCCAGCTCAAACCACAGGGTTTTTGGGGGCAAGCCATTCCACAGGTGCTGCGCGAGTAGATAAGTCCAGGCTCCGGCAGTGAAGCCTGCTTGGGACAGTTCCAGGGCCTGGCGATCGGGTGTTGTGGCCCGCAACCACAGCCCCCCAGAGCCGCGCGATCGGGCCGTTTTGCGCAGGGCTTGTTGCCAAAGGACTTCCTCAGGATCCAGACAGCCCAGCGTGGCCTGGGGGCGACTGCGCTGGGGCAACCAACCCGGGGCGATCGGCGCAATCCCCGCATCGATCGTGCCGATCGCCCGCTCCGTCGGCAAGGCCCGCAGCCAGGCCTGAAGGGTGGGTTCAGCCCAATCCCGAATCGGTTGGGCCGCCGCCGCCACCAACTCCCCATCCACGGGAACCAGCAAGGCCGTGCCGTCGCTGGCCAACTGGCCGCCATAGCCACTGAAGTGCAACCACAGCCCATCACTGGCGCGGGTGGTGTCCGCCAACTCTTGAAGGGCGGCTTGCCATTGCGATCGGGTGGCGGCTGTGTCGGTCAGCACATGCACATCTGCCGCTGCAAAGCCCAGGCGATCGACCAACAAGTCGCGCAACAAGGCCACATCATTTAGACAACCGGTCAACGCTGCATTCTGGTTTGCCCCATCCACACAGGCCGATGAATAAGCATTGATGCCCACCAGGAGGGCTTGGCGACGGCCGGCCGGCTCGGCCAACAGTCGCGTGGCCTGCTGAAGCGCGATCGCCTCCGCTAGTCCCCAACCCACCAGCGCCGCCCCCGATCGCTCCAGAAAATCCCGCCGCGAAAGTGCCATAGCCCATAACGTACCGCCACTCGCTTCATCCTAACTTGGGGCTTCTCGCGCAAGTGCATCAGGATCGAGGGTCTGGGTCAGATTATCCAGCCAAATTATCCAGATCGCAGGGTGATGATTGGAGCGTGGGGTGATGATTGGGTGACCAACCGCTCTTGGGGCCGTTTTCGCTACAGTACGGCTAGGCTAACGGGCGGCTGAGAGGATATCTGAAAAGTGTCTTTTGGCACGGGCAATGCACCAATAGTCGTGGGAGCAAGGGGCTTAAGCCCCTTATCTTCGTCGATCAATGGGGCGTGCAGAATATCGATTTTGGCTTTTCAGGCATCCTCTGAGGGATATCGTTTTTGCCTGAAGTCAAGCTCAACCGTTCGATCGCCCACCATTCCCCACCGATTTTTTACGCGACCCGCTCCCTTGACCATGCTGCTGCGCCCCGAAGATCGCACCAAACTCGATAACACCAACGATCGCCTGTTCTATCGTGATCCGCGTCTCGTGACCCACGTGGATGAAGGGTTTATCGATCGTCTAACCCAGCTTTACCAAACCCTGCTGCAACCCAACACCAAAATTCTGGATTTGATGAGCAGTTGGATTTCCCATCTGCCGCCGGATCTGGAATTTGCAGAGGTGGTTGGTCATGGGATGAATGCGGCCGAGCTGGAGCAAAACTCGCGGCTCGATCGCTACATTACCCAAAATTTGAATACTGATTTGGAATTGCCGTTTACCGATCAGTATTTTGATGCAGTGCTGAACACGGTTTCGGTGCAGTATTTGCAATATCCCGAAGCAATTTTCAGCGAAATTCACCGCATCCTAAAACCCGGGGGCATTGCCATTTTCAGTTTTTCCAATCGAATGTTTTATCAAAAGGCGATCGCAGCTTGGCGCGATCGATCAGAAACCGATCGCGTGGAACTGGTCTGTGAATATTTCAACAGCATCCATGTCAACAACGTTCCTGGCTTTGAAAAGCCCCAATATGTGATTGAGCGATCGTCGCTACCGGGCTTTTTGCAGATGATGGGTTTGGGGGGCGGCGATCCGTTTTATGCGGTGATGGCCCGGCGATCGACTGGGGCGATCGCGGGCGATCTCGACCAATAGTGACCAAACTCTAGTCAATTTAACGATCAATTCTGGGAGGGCAGGTTTTGAACCTGCCCCTACATTTCATGCGTCATCAACCTAGTAGCACGGCTGCTTTAATTTACTGGGTCAAAGTCGCGAAGTTAGTCGTCGTAACAAGGGGCTTAAGCCCCTTGCTGTTTAACGATTTGGGGATGGCAACAGTCATTTGATTTAACCTATCAAAATAAGCTTGACGCGCTACTAGTTGAAGGGTGGCGAATCGTAGCGAAATTGATAGCCTGCGTCCCTGAGTTTTTGATTGGAAACCCGCGCATTAAACGATCGATTGGCAGACTCATTAGGATTCCAGGTCACGCCAGCCCAGCCGCGCACCTGAAAGGCTTGGTCAAGCAATTCTTTTTGCATCATGGGGCGATCGTGCACCAAGTTATACAGCCCATCAAGGCTGCGATCGCGCGCAAAATCGATCGCCCCCACAATGTCATCCAGGTGAATCCAATTGCTCCAATCTTGACCGGTGCCGGGCCGCGTGCCGCCGCTAGCCGATCGGAAAATATCGGCAATCTCTCGCCCCGGGCCACAAATTCCACCCAATCGGAAAATGCAAACCGCCAGGTCAGGACGCGCCACTGATTGCAAATATTGCTCAGTTTCTAACAGAATTTGGCTGTTTTCAGCGGAGGGATTGGTGGGGGCTGTTTCGTCGATCCACTTGCCCCCGTAGTCGCCATAGACGCTGTAGCTGCCGGTGTAAATCACCTGCCGCAGATCGGGCAAGGTCGGCAAAACTGCCGCCAAAGTTTGGGCCGATTCCAGATAGGTTTCCCGATAGATGCCGCTGCGTCGGGGAGCCAACGACACCAGCAAGACAGATTGGCCAACCAAGGCAGCTTTCAGGGCCGTGGGATCATTGGCCCGCAAGCACAGGGGACGATCGCACAAGTCAGCCAGCTCGGCCAGGCGATCGGGCGTTGTGGTGGTGGCCGTGACTGTTAGGCCAGCCGATCGCCATTGGCACGCCACAGCTTTGCCCACATAACCACAGCCCAAAATTGTGACTGCGTGACTCGTTTGATCGTCCATAGTTGCTTGTAATTCAAATAAACGGCTGATTCTGGAAAGAGCTTATCCCCGACGCTCTTGCAACTTGCGATAGACGGCTTTCACATCAACCCCGTGATAGGACATGGCCACTAGGGTGTGATAGAGCAAATCAGCAACTTCGGAGGCAATATCTTCGGGGCTGTTGTCTTTGCAAGCCATCACCACTTCAGCGGATTCCTCGCCAATTTTCTTGAGGATCTTGTTATCGCCGCCCTCAAATAGCTTGCAGGTATAGGATTCCGGTTTTGGAAAGTGCTTGCGATGTTCGATCGTCTGAAAAACCTGTGACAAGGTATCAGCCGGTGGGGCTGAAACTGCCCCATCCATTTGATGGAAACAACTCCGCTCGCCCGTATGGCAGGCAATATCACCCACCTGTTCAATACTCATCAAAATTGCATCGCTGTCGCAGTCGTAGCGGATGCTTTTCAGCTTTTGAATATGCCCGGAAGTTGCTCCTTTGTGCCACAGTTCTTGGCGCGATCGGCTCCAGTACCAAGCTTCGCCACTTTCGAGGGTTTTTTGAAGTGACTCGGCATTCATCCAAGCCATCATCAACACCGTGCCATCTAGATAGTCTTGGGCAATGGCAGGGACGAGTCCCTGTTCGTTATAGGCAATTTGATCAACCGGAATCGCACGATCAAACGAGGCAGAATTGGCAGACATGAAACTAACGGTGAGGGGCAATGGGTCGCGAACATGGCCGAACAAGCAGCCGCATTGAGCGAAGCTGGCAACCCATAATCTGGGTCATTGATCCGTCACGATCGATGGCGCAAATTTTTAACGGTTGTCAGAAAAAATGGCAGGGAAAATCATACCAATTTTCGGATTGATCACTTCAGAGTCAATCGGGCATTGGCCCGCTGCCCCCAGCAGGATCGACCCATCAGGGCATTGCAGGGAACAGCTTAGAGGATGTCTGAAAAGTGTCTTGAAGCACTTGCCAAGTGCCAATAGTCGTGGCAGCAAGGGGCTTAAGCCCCTTGTCTCCGTCGATCGATGGGGCATACAGAGTATCAACTTTGGCTTTTCAGACATCCTCTTAGGGAACAGCCGGAGCGCGATCGCCCGATGAGTTGGGTGCTGGGGCTTGGCCGGGAATTTGGTAGGGCTGATTGGGGTTGCCTGTGCCAGGATTACCCAGGCCAGGGTTTACGCCACCGCCGGGATCGCTGCCTGGAAAGCCATTACTGGGGAAGCTGTTATTGGGCAGACCGTTATTGGGCAGACCGTTATTAGGCAAACTATTACTGGGAAAGCCACTCCCTGAATCCAAGGGGTTGAACTGATCGGGCGAGTCCTGGGCTGGGTTGGCACCGCTCGGCAAGGTTGCCAGGGCCACGCGATCGCCCCCAACCGATCGCAACAAATCCAGCACCGCCACCACATTGCTGTAAAAAGCGGACTGGGAGGCATAAAGCACAATCATGCCGTCCGGCTGGGCTTGCTTAAACGCTTGGAGCTGTACGATCAACATGTCCTTGGTGACGGGTGACTGTTGAAAATACAACTGTCCGCTGGGGCTGAGTGTCACCATGGCCAGCTTGCGCATTTGGGTTTGCCCGGTGCTGGCTTGGGGCAAGTCCACCCCGATCGCCTGCTGGCGAGTCAAGCCGATCGCCGCCAAGATGAAAAACGTCAAAATACAAAAAATGACATCAATCAGCGGCACGATCTCGATACGAATCTCTTGATCCTGTGAATCGAGGTTAATTTTCATAGGGGTTAATTTTCATAGGTCACGATCGGCTGGCAACTGCTATTTATCCCGGCAGCACTCTGGTCAGGCCTGACCCAGAGCACAACCATGCTAATCGATTCTGAGTCGTTTCCCAGCTACCGCAGCCTAAGCCTATGACGGCGATCGAGTCACCCTCGCACCTAAGCTCACTCCAACAACGCGCTTCGGTCATCCTCGATGGGTTAGAAACTCCGGCCAGTCGCTGGGTTAATGGAATTATTGCTGTTTCGATTTTATTGTCAGCAGTTACCTTCGTTATTGAAACCTTTCCGATTAATGATGATTTGCGCGCATGGCTCACCCTAGGTAATCGTGCCCTCGCTGCTGTTTTTGCAGTGGAATATGCGGTGCGCTTCTGGTGTGCAGAGCAAAAACTTCGCTACATTTTTAGTCTTTATTCGGTGATTGATGCGATCGCAATTGCCCCGCTACTGTTGGGGGTTTGGGATGTACGATTTTTGCGGTTGTTGCGCTGGTTTCGGGTGTTGCGCTTAGTGCGATTTCTCGATCGCCGCTATATTCCCCAGTGGCTGGCCGCAGACGATCGGCTAATCATCACCCGCATTTTGTTCACCCTGTTTTCGATCGTCTTCATCTACTCAGGGCTGATTTACCAAGTCGAACATCCCAAAAATTCTGAGGTGATCGAGAACTTTCTAGATGCCTTCTACTTTGCTGTGGTGACGATGACAACGGTGGGCTATGGCGACATTACGCCGGTTTCTAAGGCGGGAAAATTGGTGACAGTGCTGATGATTTTGTCGGGAATTGCGGTGATTCCCTGGCAAATTAGTGATCTAATCAAAAGCTTCGTGAATACTAACGACAAAATCCGCAATGCTTGCGATCGCTGCGGGTTAATTTTTCACGATCCTGATGCTAGCTATTGTCGGCGCTGTGGTGCGTCGCTGCCCAGTTCTGCTGACGACATTGCCGATCTCTAAACCATCCCTGAAGACCTGCGCTAAATTGGAATGCGATCGGGTTAGCTCTATCGCAGGTCAATTCAATGGGCGATCGCTCTGAAAAAAGCAAAATGTTGGCTGGTGAATTATATCGAGCGCTCGATCCATCTCTGCTGCAAGAACGGTTCAAGGCTCGCAAGCTTTGTCGCCGCTACAACGCCGCTACAGAAGACGAACTTGATCTGAGACTACGCATCCTCCAAGAATTACTGGGAAGCGTTGTAGAGGATGTTTACATCGAGCCAAACTTTAAATGTGACTATGGCTATAACATCCATTTAGGCAAGAATTTTTACGCCAATTTTGATCTAATTATTCTTGATGTTTGCGAAGTCAGTATTGGTGATGATTGCCTGATTGGCCCCCGAGTGAGTCTGCTGACGGCAACTCACCCAACTGACCCAGACTTGCGGCGATCAGGTCAGGAATTTGGTAGGTCGATCGCGATCGGCAATAACGTTTGGATCGGCGGCGGGGCGATTATCAACCCCGGCGTAGCGATCGGCGATAGCGTGGTGGTTGCTTCCGGTGCGGTAGTCACCAAAGATGTGCCCGATGGCTACATTGTGGGCGGTGTCCCTGCCAAAATCATTCGGCATTGCACAGAGAATCCGCGCAACAGTTAGAGTCCCTGAATCACAGATTCTGTTGCTGAATCACGATCGCTTGTTCTGTCATTGTTCTCGCTTAATTGTCGCAATTGTCGAGGGACAGCCGCTGCTTGGTTGCGTTCCCATATTGCGCGGAGCCGTGCTGAGGCCAATGATCGGCGGCGCATCGTGCGGACGGATGTTGAAGCCTTGGCATGAGCCAGCGGCTTTTCCCTCACGATGATCTCCACATCCTGGCCCAGTGCGTTTAGAAAACGGAAGAGTCGAGGAATAGAAAATCCTGACAACTTGCCATTCATGAGGGCTGAGACTTTGGGTTGATCAATACCTAAAATTTCAGCCGCGATCGCCTGAGTCATCTGTTGATGCTCAATGAGATGTTGAATTTGACGTGCTAATTCTGCTTTGACTAATAATTCAGTTGGATTCTCAAGATTCAAGTCTGCAAAAACATTTCCACTACCTGATTGGATCTCTACTTTTGACATGATACTTTCCTCTCTCAAGGACTACTGATAGTGATTTAAATAATGTTCTTTGGCGCGTTGTAGTCTCTTTTCGATTAACTTGATCTCTTGTTGAGGTGTTGCAATCCCATGCTTTGATTTTTTCTGAAAGGCATGTAGGACGTATACCACTCCGGCTAACCGAATCGTATAGATTGCTCGATAGGTATCACCATCAAAGTCATCAACAACTTCTAAAACACCCGCACCTTTAAACCCTTTCAATGGTTTTGCTGAAGGATGTTTTTCACCACACTGGGCTAGATAGAGAGCATAGCCAACAACTAGCCGTACATCTTCCGGGAAGGCTTTGACATCTTCTAGGGCACTGCCAACCCATTCAACGGGCTTTAGAGGTGGGTTCATATTCCCAATATGCCAATTGTGGCATAAAGCCGTCAAGATGGTTTTGACAACCTCCAGGGGCAGATGATCGCCCGTTTCACCAGGTTCTCAGCCGTCAGACCGTTCAGGCCCATCAGTTGGCCAGCGATCGCCGTCGTTTCGCCGCGCTTCCAGGCAAACACATCGCGCGGGGCCGTGCAAGGTAACCGGCACTAATGCCGCTGGTTACGACCTGGAATGTAGTTTCAAGCTGACGCGGCATCAGCATCCGGTTCACCGCAGTGTTCGGCGATTCGCTCGGACGGATGACCGAAACGCCCCAGCCTCGGAGTCGACCGTCGATCAGTCATTGAATAAATTGTCGATATCCTCATCGGTGATCTCGGCGAATGGTGAGTCTGTGCCCGGCTCCTGAACTTTTCGCAGCAGTGCCTCGAAGATGTGGTTCAGTTCTTCGCTCGCCTTGCGCACCCGGAGGCGGACGAGCCCAAGCGACGACTTCAAATCGAAGATGATGACCAGGATTACTCGGTTGCCCACGAGCTGCATGTGGATATTCGCCCTCTCGCCTTCGTGGAACTGGGTGGCGAACTCGTTTTCCTTGAGCAGCTTCGCCATGCCGCCGGTCGCTGCGATATTGCCGGCGGTCAGCGAAGCCAGAGAGGTGGTGTCCAGGTTGTCCACGTCGCCACCGGCAGCGATGAGCTGGCCATTCTTGTCGACAATGAAGCCAACTTTGGCGTTCGCGTCCTTGACTAGGCGATCCACGACGTTCTGGATCTGATTGAACTCCTCTTCGTACATGACCATCTGCGGGTTGACCATTGTTCTTTCTCCAGTGTTATTGGCTCGACTCAGCCACATATTCTATTCTTTTGCGCCCTCAAGCAGCCCAACTATGTATTAGACCGCAAGTGCAGGATAACTCCTTCAGCAGAGTGTTATTAAGCAGTTGCAGTCTAGCTTCGGTATAAGGGGTATTACCCCGCAGTTGCGAGATAATACCCCCATCTATAGGACTTTTACTGCAACGATCGCCCTGGAAGCGTCACAGCCCTAGCCCAGCAGCGCGATCGCCCGTTTCACCAGGTTTTCCGCCGTCAGACCGTTGAGGCCCATCAGTTGGCCAGCGGTAGCCGTCGTTTCGCCGCGTTTCCAGGCGAACACATCGCGCGGGGCCGTGCTGCGGAGGACGATCGGCTCCAGCATGGCGCTCGTGCCGCCGGTCACACCCAACAACGCATCACCACCGAACAGCCGATCGAACGTTGCGTCATCTACAAAGTGCGCATCGGGTTCTGAGCACATTTCCACCGCCACATCGGTCGATCGGTACAGGCGACGGGGGCTGATTACCGACACGATCCGCGAGCCGATGCCCTGGGCCGCCAGTTGTTCCGCCGCTGCGATCGCCGGAGTCAGGGTCATGTCGCCAATCACCGCCAAGACCACGGTTTTTTCACCGGGCGTTTCTTGCAGCACAAAACCGCCATCCCGCAAGGCTTGGCGCGTTTGCTCAAAGGTCGAGACGATCGGCAGCGGCGACTTGCTGACCGTAATCGTGATCCCCTTGTTCACCTGAGCCAGCGCCCAGTCGTAGCAAACCTGGGTGCTGTTCGCATCGCAGGGGAACAGCGGGAAGATGTTGCCGTTGCGCATCATCGCCGCGAAGTAGTTTTCGATTTCTGGGCGTTGGTGCGTCCAGCCGTTGCGGCCTTGCTCCAGCGCGCCCGCCGTGAACAGGCAGACCGTGGCAGGGGCGGGGCGGCGCAGTTCGGCCATGGCTTGGGTGACGGTTTGCCAAATCGGTAGACCATTGATCGCGAACGACTCGTAGGAACACCAGAGCGATCGCGCCCCAAACAGCGCTTGACCCACCGCCAAACCGGCGCAGGCATCTTCGTTCAGGGGTTCGTAAACCTGACCATCGGGTTGTTGGAAGTAGGTCGCGTCGGTGGTCGGGTGGACGATTTTCAGCCCCACGTTGATGTTGTTGATCCCCGAGGCGGCGTTCCCGTCGGCGTTGGTGACGATGAAATCGGGATCGGCTTTGCCCACTTGGACGACGAGATCGCCCATGGCCGTGGTCGAAACTTTCTTCTCGCCAGCGGGAAATTCCACCAGGTTGAGCTTGCCCAAATCCGCCAGGGGTCGGACGCTTTCGGTGACGGCCACCTGTGCGCCGGGGCCACCGCCCGATCGCTCGCAGTTGGTGCGCACCAGTTGCCAGGCTTCCGGCGACAGGGCCCGTTCCTTCAGGGCCGCCACAATGTAATCCCGTTCTAGGTTGTCACCGGGGTAGAGGTTGTGAGATTGTGCGCCGCGCTTGTGAACACCCGCGCCCTTCAGTTGCTTGACGATCAGCACCGTCAGCTTGCCGCCCAGGGCCAGCTTGGCCGCCTGGTCGGTGGCTTCCAGAATCGCTTGGGTGAAGGCCATGCGTTGGGCAAAGGAGAACTGAGTGCTATCAACGTAATCGCCCGGTTGATCGGCATCATCAAAGGCCTTGGCATCCACCAAAATCACCTCTTCAAAGCCATTGCCGCGCCAATAGGCTTCCATGGCGGCATTGGATTTGGTGGAGACCATGCTGTGGTGCTCTTGGCTGTAGCCGTTCCAAACCAAGATCGGCAGGAAGTTGGTGGCCTGCGGATAAGCGGTGTTGAAGTGGCCAAAGCTGCTCATGATGTAGGGTTCGCCCAGGCCACCGTCCCCGATCGTCACGGGGAAGAGCGTGCCGGGAAACAGCTTGGCTCCGGCCATGGCGAAGTGCTGACCCTGGCCGAGGGGGCCGGCGGGGGCCAGCAGACCAGGGATTTGCCCCGACAGGTGGCCGAGCAGTCCGTGGGTTTCGCGGAATCGATCGCGCAGTTGCTGCACCGTCGTGATGCCCATCGCTTCGAGCGATCGATCCAAGAACACCTGCGAGTAAAAGCCGGGCGCATGGTGGCCCACTTCGGTGGTGAAGTTCTTGTAGCCCAACATGGTCAGCGCCGCCATCACATCGGCCGCGCTGGCATAGCCACCGGGGTGACCCGATTCCTTGCTGGCAGTCACTTGTAGGGTCAAATAGCGCAGGGCATCGGCGACCAGCAGGGCTTGGAACACGGCAGCTAAGTCGCTGGAATTGGCGATCGCCCCCGTCTCCGCGTTGACTGCTGGTGTTACACCGAGGGTCGCGAATTCCGGTCTCGGTTCACCAAAGTATTGAATGCCCTCGCAAAAAGCGGGCAGGGTCACGGGCGCGGGGGTTGTGGCGGTCATGGGCAATGTACCTAAGGGTTCGACTCTATCAACCGTTGAGGCCGGTCTTGAGGCGCTATTTTACAACTTTGATGTTGCTAAAGTCGCAACTTGCTGAATTTTGAGGGCAATCTGAACAGATGGAAGACTCACCCTGGAAGCGGTGCTAGCCTGGTCTGGGGTACGGGTGGCCACTCGCGGGTGGATATTTGGTATTCGTCTGGGATCTGTGGGTGGGCAGTGGAGCGTGACACTGAGTTTATGGGTGAACACTGTCCAAAATTCACGCCAGGTAAAGCTTTGAAAGGGCGTTTGCAAAAAATCAGTTAGAGGATGTCTAGAACGTCTCTTTTGGCATGAACCAAGCACTATTGGTTGTGGAAGCAGGATGCTCAAGCCCCTTGCCTGCGTCGATCGCTGGGGCATATATCGCTGGGGCATATATCGCTGGGGCATATGGAGTATCAATTTCGACTTTTCAGACATCTTCCTAGGAACAGATGAACTTTGTCTTTTGACTTCCTGTAATGCTTAACAGTGGGGTTGGTCAAAGTTAAATACTCGTATATTGGGTCTAAAACTATTAATAGAACATTTGAATCCGGTTCATTTTTGAATGAATAGGTCAGTCCTATGGATCCCAGAGAAAATGCATTGTATAGTTGCCCGTTAGCAGAAGCGCTTGAACCTGGAAGCTCATGTCATCACCATCAGCACCGATTAGTTTGGGATCGGCTAATTGCGATGGTGGCTTTGCGGATTCGGCAAGAGATTGACCTAGAAACCATTCTGCAAACTACGGCGGATGAAGTTCAGCAGCTCTTGCAATGCGATCGCGTGCTGCTCTATCACCTAAACCCACCCGAGGTTGGCGATGATGCTGGCAGGGTTGTGGTGGAAGCGATCAATGATCCTTGTTGGTCTCTACGCGATCGAATCATCCAAGACAAATGCTTTGCATCCTGCGACCTCAGCAAGATTCAAGAGGATTGGTACTCTGCCACTTCAGATATTGAAATAGCCCACATCACACCCTGCTATCGCAGTTTTTTGCAAGGGCTTCAAGTCCGCTCAACCCTCACTGTACCCATTCTCAATGGCAGTCAACTATGGGGATTGCTCATTGCCCATCATTGCCAAGCACCTAGAGTTTGGGAAGAGGTTGAAATTGAGGGACTTCAGCATTTGGCTGTGCAAGTTGGCATCGGTTTGCATCAAGCAACCTTAATTGAAGAACTCCGAGCCAGCAAAGCCAGCCTTGAGCAGCAGGTCGTTGAGCGAACCATTCAGCTAGAGCAAGCAAATCAGACCTTACAGCAATTGGCTGAAATCGTTGAAAATGCTGGCGATGCCATGATTGGTGTTTCTAAAGAAGGCTGCATTATTAGTTGGAATCGAGCGGCCGAAACCTTGTTGGGCTATACCGCATCGGAGATTCTTGGTCAGTCTATTTCTGTTTTGGAGCCGTTGAGCCGGCCTCAAGAAATTAGCCTTATCTTGACCAATACTCTCCAAGGAAATGATCTTCAAAACTACCCAACTAGACGGCTACACAAAAATGGGACTGAGGTGGATGTAGAGATCACCATTTCGCCAATTTTTGATGCCCAAGGAAACATTACCAAGTGCTGTGGAATTTTGCGGGGAATTGGCGATCGCCTTGCTGTTGAGAATCAAGTGATGGAGCAGGCAGCAACCCTCAAAATCTTCTATGAAGCTTCCCCCTTGATGATGGGCGTTGTCGAAGTGGCAAACAATGATATTTTTCACCTGACGCAAAACCCTGCTACCTTACAGTTTTTTGGAACTCGTGAGGAAGAATTCTCAGGTCATTGGGCTAGTGCGATCGGTGTTCCTGCTCACTACTTACAACAGTGGATCGAGCACTATTTATTGAGTCAAACAACTGGACAGCCTGTATCTTTTGAATATGAACATTTGATCAACGATCAGGCTCCTTGGCTGTTGGTTACGGTCAACTTTCTAGGTATTTCTGAAAACCAGCGACCCCGATTCTATTACGTTGCACAAGATATCAGCATCCAGAAGAATGCCGAAAGGAGCCTGTATAGAGCAGAGCAAGTGGAGCGCGAGTTAAAGCTATTTGAAAAGCTGTTAGAAATTCTAGAAGCAGGCTATTGGGACTGGGATATTGCCCATGATCGGGCATATATGAGTCCGATTTATAAACAAATGTTTGGCTATCAGGATGACGAGCTGCCCAATGATGCCACTACTTGGCAATCGCTCATCTTTCCAGAGGATTTATCAGGAGCGCTTGAAAGGCTAAATCTCCATATCACAAGTCATGGCGCGATCCCCTACTGCGATGAAGTTCGTTATTGTCATAAAGATGGCTCGACTGTTTGGGTGCAATGTTCTGCTCAAGTGATTGAGTGGGATTCAGTGGGTAAGCCTCTCCGAATTGTTGGTTGTCATTTAAACATTACGAGCCGCAAGGAATCTGAGGAGATTCTCCGGCAAAGTGAGGCTACCAATCGCGCACTGATTGCCGCAATTCCTGATTTTTTGGTGCGGATGCGCTATGACGGACTGCAGCTTGAAGTGATGAATGAAGGTACAGTTCATTGCCTATACCCTAATGGTGATCTACAGCAAGAGATTAGTGGTTCTATGGTGACGGATATCATGCCCGAACCGATCGCACAAGAGCGAATTCAACTGTCTCAACTGGCTTTAGCAACCAATTCAATTCAGCAGCAAGAGTATGAATTTGTTGAGAATGGAATCACTTACTATGAGGAAGCGCGAATTGTTCCCTTTCAAGCAAATCATGTGCTTGTGATGGTTCGTGATATTAGCGATCGCAAGCGTGCTGAGTTGGCTTTGGAGTCTGCTAAACAACAGTTAGAACTTGTCATTCAAGCATCCTCAGAGGGAGTATGGGATTGGGATTGGATCACGGAGGAAGTTTATTTCTCGCCCCAATGGAAAGCCATGTTGGGTTATGCCGATCATGAGCTGCCCAACAGCCTGGATATGTGGCAATCGGTCATTTTGGAAGAAGATGCCACTGCGGCGTTGCAGTTAGTTCGGGACTACAACAGCGGCCTCATCGATCGCTTTGAAGCCATGCAGCGCTTCCGACATAAAGATGGCTCGATCGTCCATGTTCTCTCTCGGGCAATTCACCTCAAGGATGAGTCAGGACAGGTGATTCGGATGGTGGGCAGTCATTTGAATTTGACTGAGACCGTCACGATGCAAAAGGCACTCAGGGACTCGCAAATGCAGTTGCGGAGTGTTCTCAACAGCTCCCTAGACGGCATTATGGCCTTCCGATCAATTCGCAATAGACAGGGTAAAATTACTAACTTTGAAGGATTCATCAGCAACCCGGCTGCTAGTCAGATTATTGGGCGATCGATTGAGCATCTCACGGATCAAAATCTGTTATTTAAGCTGTTTAGTAATCAAGAGCAAGATCTATTTGCAATTTGTGTGGACGTTGTAGAATCCAACAGTCCTTACCAGGGCGAGTTTTACTACAACCCAGATGGTGTTGATCGGTGGTTTGAAACAATCGCAGTCAAGCTTGGGGATGGCTTTGCGATCACATTTCGGGACATGACTCCAATCAAGCAATCGAAGATTGAACTCCAGCAGCTTAATCAACAGCTTGAAGATCGTTTAATTGATCTCAAGCAGCGTCATCAGGATATGCTCGATCTCAGCGAAATCAGTGATTTCCTGCAAGCTTGCCTGAGCCTCGATGAAGCCTGTAAAACAATTGCCAGCTTGTTAGAACCCTTGTTTCCTAACTGTTCGGGTGGTCTTTTTTTAAGTGCTGATTCACACAACGCGATCGAAAATGCCGTGACGTGGGGCACTGAGTTACACTCGGATCTCGAATTCCACTCCCATGCCTGCTGGGGACTGCGGCGCGGTCGTCTCCACTGGGTGGGCCCCCATCGACCGGGTTTGCGCTGCCAGCATAGCCACTTGAATGCAGCGATCGGAGCCACCTTATGTATCCCCATGATTGCTCAAGGTGAAACCCTGGGTCTACTCCACTTGAGCACTCAGAACTCGGATTGTTTACCCGAAAATAAACAACAGCTTGCCCAAACAGTTTCTGAGCAAATTGCATTGGCGATCGCGAATCTTAAGCTGCGCGAAACGCTCCAAAACCAAAGTACCCATGATGCGCTAACAGGACTCTTTAACCGTTGTCATCTCGGAGAGGTGCTCACCCGCGAAATTGCCCGTGCCAATCGCAATCAGGGCAAGATTGGAGTTGTGATGTTGGATCTCGATCGCTTCCGATCCATCAATGACAACTATGGTCACGATGCAGGGGACTTTGTACTAAAACAAGTTGCCCAAGCATTACAAGATCAACTCCAGAATTCTGGGGTCATTTGTCGCTATGGTGGCGAAGAATTTGCAGTTATTTTTCCTGAGCTTTCACTAGAAGAAACACGACTCAAGGCCGAGTTAATCCGCAAGACCATCACACGTTTGGGATTCAACCACAACGGCCAACATCTGCAATCCATCACAGCATCGGTGGGCGTTGCAGTCTTTCCCCAGTGCGGCACAACCAGCAATGACATCTTGCAGGCCGCTGATGCCGCCCTCCATTGTGCCAAGTTGAAGGGGCGCGATCGCGTGGAAATTGCCTAGCAATTGCCTAGCAGTGGATCGTCCAATCCGCTGAAACCCTGATTGCAGCCTGCCGATCTCGTAGGGAGCAAAGAGCTTTAGCCCTTTGTCACGATGATGGGGTTGGTGATGGGGCTGATGATGGGGTTAAGGAAAATCAACCGTTTTGGCTTGCTCCTGGGGAATGACGATCGTCCCTGAAGCTAACAACCTAAAACCAGCATCAGCGGGAAGCAACGCTCAAATGCGTCACCAAAGCCCGCAACCCCAGGCGATAGCTCTCGGGGCCAAAACCCGAGATTTGCCCGATCGCCACGGGGGCAATGTAGGAATGGTGGCGAAAGGCCTCGCGCTTGTGAATATTGCTCAGGTGTACTTCCACCGTGGGCAGGGCCGTCCCCGCGATCGCATCCCGCATCGCCACGCTGGTGTGGGTGTAGCCGCCGGGGTTGATCACCAGCCCATCAAACTGCCCCATCGCTTCATGCATCCAGTCGATCAGCGTGCCTTCATGGTTGGACTGGCGGCATTCGATCGCCACTTGCAGCTCTGCCGCATCCGCCTCTAGCCGCTCGTTAATTTCCGACAGCGTGAGGGTTCCATAAACACTCGGCTCTCGCTGCCCCAACAGATTCAGATTGGGACCGTGCAAAATTAAAATTTTCACGAGCGATGTCTTAGTGATGTCTTAACGAGTAATTGAAACTAGCCCAATGTCATAAACGAGCATAAACAAGGGGCACTAGGCCCCTTGTTCTGTAAACCTTCATATCGAATGTGACCTGCGCTGGTGACAACAGACCTAGCGACGACGGTAGGCTCGGTCGTCTACCGGCACTGGAATTGGCTCAGCCTCGGGCTGGCTTTGGGGGCCCAGCAAGGCTTCAATGACTTTTTGTGCCCATTGTTTAAGCTTTTCCAGCACCTTTTCGATATAGTCCATTAATCGAAGGCTCCTTGACGGGGGTTCGATCGACTGTTGAGGGATCGCTCAGAGTCGCATGTCTTTAGATTAACTCAATCGACCGGCGAGATGGCGAGAAATTTCGATCGCCGTAGGGTTGCACCAAGGGCGATCACGCCGCGTTTCTGAGCGCTGACTGGGGTGCGCGCAGCATTGCCAGTCCCTGATGTTGCCCCCTGCCGCCTCCGTAGCCGCTTTTTGCAAATTCTGGATCGGGCTTGGATCAAGTCCGGATCGGGCTGGGATCAAATCTGGATCGGGCTGGGATCGAGATTGCAGATCGAGACCGAATTGAGACTATATTGAGAGAGATCGTCAATAAATCCCTATAAAAATTATCGGTGATTTGGGGGGCGATTCGCTAGAATGTCGCTTGAAGCGGATTCATCGACGCTTAATCATTCCTTCACAAAGCAGATTGAGAGTCATTATCTTTCTGATTTGTGGTCAATCATTCGGCGTGCGGTTGGCGACCCCCAGCAAGGCGGCGATCCCCTAGGTTGCAGCCGGCTTGTGTTGGTTGTTGGCCGTCTGATCAATCTCGCAGTGGTGTGATGTCTTTCGTGTGAGGTTTTAGCAAGATGTCTCATTTGCATTGGTTATCGCGATCGCAGCTCAGTTCGATCGCCACCATGGCCCTATTGGCAGCCTTGCCCGCAGCCCCTGCCCTAGCTCAGTCCATTGATCCCGACTCGCCCAGCGCGATTGATCATGTCGATCATGCAAATCTCAGCACCACCA
Source organism: Oscillatoriales cyanobacterium (assembly GCA_004292515.1). Classification (GTDB taxonomy): domain Bacteria; phylum Cyanobacteriota; class Cyanobacteriia; order CACIAM-69d; family CACIAM-69d; genus CACIAM-69d. The sequence goes on along the minus strand of RDXB01000036.1, from coordinate 8,405 downwards.
GCGAGCTGATTGACGACCTCAACCAATATGGCCGAGAAGGTCGCGGCCGCCGGGCCAGCAGCACCGACCAAGTCACCTCGGTATCGCAGCTTTCGGACGTGCAACCCACTGATTGGGCCTTCCAAGCCCTGCAATCATTGGTGGAGCGCTACGGTTGCATCGCCGGTTATCCCGACGGCACCTACAAGGGCAACCGGGCCATGACCCGCTATGAGTTCGCGGCTGGGTTGAATGCCTGCCTCGATCGCATCCAAGAATTGCTGATCACCAACGTGGCCGACTACGCCACTAAAGCCGATTTGGAAGTCCTGAAGAAATTGCAGGATATGTTCAAAACCGAGTTGGCAGCCCTGCGCGGTCGGGTAGACACCCTAGAAGGCCGAATTTCCTACCTGGAAAAAACCCAATTTTCGACCACCACTACCCTCACGGGCAACGTGATCATGGGTTTGCAAGGAGGGACGCTGACGGGAGATGACAGCGATAGCAATGCTGAAAATGTCACCCTCAGCAGTCGGGTGCGGTTGATTTTTAACACCAGCTTCACCGGCAAAGATGCGCTGACCACCCGTTTGGAAGCCAACAACGTCCAAAACCCGCTGAACGATGTGACGGGCTTGGGTTCCCTCAGCTACGGTGACGGCAACAGCAACCAAATTGGTTTGACCTATTTGGGCTATCGCTTCCCGATCGGGGAAAAACTAGAAGCCCTGGTGGGCACAACGGGCTTGGATCTCGACGATATCCACGCAACCAACAACCCCTTCCTCTACGGCGATGGGTCTGGGGCCCTGTCACGGTTTGGCGATCGGCCGCCCGTGTTGCGCCAGCCGGCCGATGCTGGGCTGGGGTTGGTTTGGAGTCCCAACGATAACTGGTCGATTGGTGCGGCCTACATGGCTGGCAATGCGGCCGATCCGGGAGATGGCAGCGGCCTCTTTAGTGGTAGCTACAGCGCCAGCGCTAGCCTCAACTATAAGAGCAGTGACAGTCGCTTTGGGGCTAGCCTGTTCTTTGCCCACAGCTACTATTCCAATGATGACTATCAGTATGCTGACGAGGATCTCGCGATCCTGGGCGGCACTGGCACATCTAGAACGATCAACCCCTTTGGCGACAACTCCGCCATCAGCAACAGCGTGGGCTTGCAGGCGCACTATCTGTTCTCGCCGAAGTTTGGCATCAATAGCTGGGTGGGCTACACGAAAGCGGAAGATGCCCAAAGCAATGACAGCATTGATGTGTTGAACTGGGCGGTGGGCTTTGTCTTCCCCGACTTGGGTAAAGAGGGCAACCTAGCTTCGTTGCTGGTGGGTCAACCGCCGACGGTCATTAGTGCGGATGGCGTAGAAGACGATGACGAAACGCCGATTCATGTGGAAGCCCTCTATCGCTGGGCGGTAAATGACTTTATTTCGGTCACGCCGGGTGTGATTGCGGTGTTCAATGCCGATACAGGCAACGACAACAACACGGCGATCTTGGGTGTTGTCCGCACTGAGTTTAACTTCTAGACCTTGGGGCGGTCACTCGGGGCGATCGGCTGTCTAGGTAAAACCAGCTTGAACGAAACCAGCCTGGGTGAAACCAGCCGCCCGATCGCCCAATGGTTTTTCTGTCCTCACTGTCTGTTGGGAGTCGATCGCGCGATCGGCTCCTTTTTGGGTGGGCAGCTTGGGTGAGTCGCAATTGTCCAAGACCAATCCCGAGCTGACGGGGCGATTGCCGATAGTGGTGAAAGCTGAAGCTGATCATCAATCCCGGTCTATGCCCCACCCATCTGATTTGCCCCACTCCTTGTCCCGGCCCTTGCCCCGCTCGATCGCTGAGATTCCCCTACCTGATCCTTTGCCGCCCTTGGTGTTGCCGGTATTCACGCGGCCAGATTTGCTGGTGCAGGTGCTGGAGGGGCTAAAACAACAATCGCAGCTACCCACCCAGATCATTGCACTGGTGGATGGGGCGCGATCGGTGGCCGATGAGTTGCCGATCGAAACCTGCATGGCGCTGCTGCGACAATTTGCGGAGGGGACGGGCGATCGCGTGGCGGTGAAATTCATCACGCGATCGCAAAATTTGGGCTGCGATCGCAACATCATCACGGGGCTAACGGAGGTTCTGAGCCAACACGATTCCCTGGTGTATCTCGAAGATGATATTGTGCCCAATCCCAACTTTTTTGATTGCATGAGTCGGCTGTTGGCAGCCTACCGCGATCGCCCCGAGATTTTTTCGATTAGTGCCTATTCCAATTTCCCCGAAGCGTTTTATCGGGAAATTCAAACGACCATTCAGGCCGATTTTGTGGTGTCCCAGCGGGTGTTCAGCTGCGGTTGGGCTGTTTGGGCTGATCGATGGCAGGCGATCGATTTGGTGCATCAATCTCCCCAGTTCAATCCCTTTGGCGCATTCTACAAAATCCCGATCGCCGCTCAAACCAAAATGACCGCCATCAATCAATTTTGGTTAGAGAAAAATCACAAGACCGATTGGGTGATCAGCACCACCTTGGCCGCCCTCGCCCAGGGCAAATTACACTTAGTGCCCAGGGCTTCATTGACCTACAACGTTGGTTTTGGCCATGCCGAAGCCAAAACCTACAACCAAGGCGGCGAACCAGCTTGGGCCAATGCACGCTACGATCGCCACTTTGAACCCGATCGCCTGCCTGCCACCCTAGAACTATCACCCAGCCTCGCCGCCACCCCGACTGGTTCAGAATTGGCAGCATTCTTCGATCGGCAGGGGATTTGGCTCAATGGTGCGGCCCTGTGGTTTTTCGTCCGCAAGTATCCTGATTTACCGAGCATTTGGGCTTGGGTGCGCTTGGGGTTGAAGCGATCGCGCGTGGTATTTTCCCGTTGGCGCAAGGGATTGCTCACCTAAGTTCATGGGTCGCTATTGAATTACTCATGCAATAGCGACCCATGCAATAGCGACTCATGCAATAAGTCGATTTACGGCATTGGAGATTTACGGCATTGGGTCTGAATCGCTTTCTACGGATGTCAAGCGGGGTAGCGTGCAGCAATTGACTTGGTCTAAGCAAACTTTGCCCCATTGCAAGGCCCAACGCACCAAAGAAACGCGATTGTCAGTTTTGGTTTTCGTCAAAATATTACTGATGTGATTATCAACAGTTCGTTTGCTGATTTCCAGTTTTTCGGCAATTTCTTGATTGGTTAGCCCCGAAGCCACCAATTCCACAATTTGCAATTCGCGATCGGATAGGGTGATCCAAGGTTCCATAGGGAGGGTGATCCTCTCGTTCTTTAAATCCGTATATTTACTTATTGTCTCTCAGGGCACAGAGTCAAGGATGGATGGGGGCTAAATCTTGCCTATCCTGCGGACACTGGGCCGAGAGTCCCCTGAGTGTACTTTACATTTCTTGACTGTGGCGATGGCGATCGCTGCCAATTCCCCCCTTGCGGCGTTGTGAGCCGTGAATGAGGGGTGGCCCAGGCATCGGCGATCGCCTGATTGTCTATTCCCGATCGCCCCCACCACCCTACAGCCACCCACGCAGCCAATAGGCCAAAATGCCCACATATTCTTTGATGGCTCGGGTGGTGACGCGCAGATTATCCGCGTCGGGCAGCAAATTAAGGGCGATCGCCTGGATGGAGCGTTGACGATCGGCTGCGTCGCGATCGCTGAACAAAAAATCTGTCGGGGCGGCGATCGCCTGAATTCCCAGCTTTTGGAAAATGGCCAGCGATCGGGGCATATGCATCGCCGACGTGACCAGCAAAATCCGGTTGATCCGCTCCCGATCCATGATCGCTTTCACGTTCACGGCGTTCTCGCGGGTGTTCAGGGAGGTGTCATCACGCAGCATATCTTCGTTGGGTACGCCCATCGCCCCAGCCAGTTCGACCATTTCGGCGGCCTCGGACTTGCTGCCTCCGCCGCGCCACTCAATCCGTCCGCCACTAAAGATCAGTTTGGGGGCCTGGCGATCGCGGTAGAGCTTCACACCATAGAGCGTGCGATCGCCCTCATCGGCCAAGTCCAGCCAAGGGCGCGGCGGCTCTGTGGATTTAATCCCACCACCCAAGACGACGATCGCATCGGCCGTGGGCAGTTCTGTGGCCGAGCCGCCGGTCTTGGCCTGGAGCACCAGGGCTTGGGATTCGAGCGATCGGGCGATCGCCACGGCCACCCAACCGTTGGCCGCTGTCCACAACACCACCAAGGCCAGGGCGATCGTCACCATGGCCCAGCGCAACCGCCGCAGGGCCAACAACCCCAGGGCCGCCACCAGCAACAGGCAGGCCAGACCCAAGGGATAGAAAAACAGCGGAATCAGCTTGGACAAAAACAAAAACATCGGTGTGGGATGGGTCGTCGATCGACAGGATATCGGCGGGCTGCTGCACTAGCCCGGTTGGTGGCAAACCGCCTCAATTTTGTAGCCATCGGGGTCTAACACGTAGGCGGCATAGTAGTGCGGGTGATATTGGGGCCGCAAGCCCGGCATTCCCGCATCTTGGCCACCCTGGGCGATCGCCGCCTGATAAAACCGATTGACCGCGAGGCGATTGACGGCCCGAAAGGCCACATGAAACCGATCGGTCGGCTCAATCATAATCAGCGGAATTTGCAGCGTGCTGTTGCCATACAGCCAGAACGACTCACCACCCGCATCTTGGTAGGCCGCCACCGCCGCCTGATCCATGACAAACCAACGTCGCACCCCCAAGGGATCGAGCACCGCATCATAAAATGCCACGCTCGCTGCAAAGTCAGTCACACCTAGTGAGAGATGATCGAACATTGGCTCAATCCTGTTGATTAACCATGACGGCAAATCGTCCTGGCAGTCAGTCCACCGTCTATTCTAGGAACGGTTCTGAACCCACGACGGGAAGGTGACAACTGGTGAGTAATGGGGCCCATGAATCGATCGCGCAACCACAGCCAGCGCTAAACGCGGAGTCTTGGCCAGAGCCTCTGCCGCAGCCGGTCACCTTTGAAGGGGCGATCGCCCTGACCCAAGATTGGCTCGATCGCCTAGAACGGGGTGAACTGAGTGACCAACAATTCGCGGCAGCAGTTGCACCATTGGTCGCCACCATCGCAGGCGCAAGGGGATTTTTTGTGGCATATCTCACGGGGGATGGGTCGGCCGCCGATCGACCCTCAACGGACTTGGTAGCGGGCTTGGCCCAGTCGCCGGACACGGTGTTGGAGCTGATGATCAAAAACTTGGCCATGTCGGCGGCCATGGAAGTGACCCATGATCGCGCGGGGGATGCAACCATGGCCGAGCGATCGCGCCAAACCAACCAGCGATCGGCCCGGATGTTGCAACGGTTGGCCCAATCCAACCTGGGGCCGCAGCCCGTGCGCGACTATCTGAGCCAACTGCATCAGGCCGCCACCGAGCAAACCGGCCCCCTTGCGGACTTTTTGGACAAGTGGGGCTACGACCCTGAGCAACGGGCGGCGATCGTCCGGGCGATCGTCCGCGTGGGTCTGTAGGCATGGGCGATCGGGTTGGGTGGAGCGGCCGGCAACCCTGGCTGCGGTGGGCGCTGGCCTTGGCGATCGGCTTGGGCGTTGTGCTGCGGTTTGGCCACCTCGATCGGCAGGTCTATTGGGGCGATGAGGTGTTTAGCTCCTTTCGGGTGGCGGGCTACACCCTCGCGGAAGTGACCGATCGGCTGTATGACAATCAGCCCCGCACCGTGGTCGAGCTGCAAGCCCAATTTCAGCAACCGAACCCGGCTCGATCGGTGATCGACACGGTGCGATCGCTCGCCCAAGACGATCCGCAACATCCGCCGCTCTACTACCTGTTGGCCCGTTGGTGGGAAGAACTCGCGGGCGGGCTGGGCCTGCCCAACACCGTTGGGTTGCGGCGTTTATTAACGGCCCTGCTGAGTTTGTTGGCCATTCCGGCGGCCGGGGCCTTGGCCGCCCAACTGTTTGGCAGCAGCTTGGCTGGCTGGATCGCGGCGGCGATCGCGGCATTGTCGCCCTTTAATTTGCTCTATGCCCAAGAGGTGCGGGAATACGGGTTGTGGTCGGGGTTGCTGGCCCTGGCCGGTTGGCTGTTGGCCCGCGCCCTACAACGAAATCGGCCGCGCGATTGGGCCCTGTGGGCGATCGGCCTGACCCTGCTGCTCTATACCCATCTGTTTTCGGTGGTGGTGACGGGGGGCTATGGCTTGGCGGCCCTTTGGTGGCTGTGGCGATCGCGGGCGGGGCGATCGGCTTGGCTGGGTTTATGGATCAGCAGTGGCGCGGCGGGGCTGGCGTTTTTGCCCTGGGCGATCGCCACCTTGCAAAACCTGGCCACCATTTCCCGCACCAATGGCTTTACGGCCCAGCCCGTAGCCTTCGGTGTGCTGCTCCAAAACTGGTGGCTAAATTTGGCGCGCCCGTTCATTGATGGGGAACCAACGGGACAAATTTTGGCGAATCCGATCGCGGCCCAAGGGTCGATCGCCCTAGTGGCGGTGCTGGTGGCGGTCAGCGGCTGGAATCTCATCACGCGGGAATCACCCCTGGCCCGATCGCTGCTGCTGGGGCTGATGGGATCGCAAGGGGCCATGTTGGTGTTGCTGGATTTGAGTCAAGGGGGATTTCGATCGGCGATCATCCGCTACTTGGGGCCTTGTTACCTAGGGTTGCAGGTGATGGTGGCGGGATCTTTGGCCCGATCGCTCCGGCTCAACCCCGGCCAGTCGCCTAGGCCCTGGATCGGGGTGGGGGCGCTGCTGTTGGTGCTGTTGGGTTCCGTGGGATCAAGCCTCACGATCGCCCAGTCGCCCACCTGGTGGAGCAAACAGGGCAGCTACGCGATCGGGGCAGTGGCCCAGGCGATCGCGGTGCAGCCAGCCCCCTGGATTGCGGCTCAGGATGCGATGCCGCGCGTGTTTTCCCTGAGCTATCAGTTGCCGCCGGAAACCATGGTGCAATTCCTGCGGCCCGGCACGATGCCAACCATACCGGCCGATCGCGACCTAATCCTATTTCGGCCCAACGACACCCTGCGGCAACAGCTCACCCAGGCAGGCTACCGACTCGATCAGCTGTTCCAAACCGGCTCGATCTATCCCTACCTGCCACCGCTAGATCAACAGGCACAAATTTGGCTCGATCGCGTCAGTCGCCAACCCAAACCAGAGAATTAGGAGCCGTCTATTGCAACCCAGCCCAACGCTACCAAATCATGTCTAGCCCCTGAACCGGATCTTGCATCGCCCGTTGTACTTGCTCAATCCGGCGAGTTGCACCCATTTTGGTGAGCCAGTCGATCGCCTCTTGGAAATGGTAGTTGCTCTGGGTCTGGTTAAAAAGCGCCTGATGAGTCTTGGCTAGGTAATAGTGAGCCAGGGGAGCATAGACTTTCAGTTGTCCAGCCGTTGCCACTTCAACACATTTCGAGAAAACCATGAGTGCTTCGGCAAAATCTGACCGATAGTAAGCCAAAACACCGCGCGATTTCAGAGCCAGAAAATCCAAAGTGGCACTCTTGATAGTTGTTGCGGCTGACTGAATCTCAGTCAATTCTAAGCTGGCTTGCTCAAAATCTCCCCAGTGACAGCACAAGTGAAAAGTTGCGGCTGTCATGATAGCAGAACTGTAGGTGTTCAAGCAATCTTGATACCCTTTTTTCTGGATCTGGATTTCCTCAAAAACTTGATCAACTTGGTGAGATTGATCACTTTCAAAATCTCCTTCCAGTTGCTTCGCTACTTTGACAAGAGAGAAACTAGATTTTAGAGAAAGAATAATCCGCAGAGGATTGAAGGAGCCAGAAGCTTTTGATTTTAGTCCTGCCTCGGGAATGGAATCAACCCATGCAAGTCGCTCAGGAAGTCGATCAATTTCTGAGTAATTCCGTTCAATCATTCGCAGCCAAATCAAAGCACCATGAGCGTGTAACTCAGCTTCTTTCTCATAATCGTCATCACAGAAATGCTCAATTTTCTTGAAGCAAACTTCAGCATCTAGCAGATTACCGCAGTAGATATATGCCCACATCATCCAAGACCAAGCATCATTTCGATAGTCTTGATCCTGAGTTTGAGCATCATGATCTGCTGCAAGACAATCATTCATCTCTGTGGATAGAACGTCATACAAAGCATGGGTTTTCTACAAGTACTGAATGGCTTGTTCGTAGTCACCCCTGTAGTAGTAGCAAACTCCAATTGAGCCGACTCGACGCGCTTCCATTGCCAATGGTAGATGATCTGCAAGCTGCTCTAGACAGTTGAGCAGATAATCAGAATGTCCCCTATCGCGCAGATAGTTGTTCAGTCGCTCTCGACCTAGCTCAGGAATGGTGATGTAAATGAATGAAGCAGCTTGTTCAAAGGCTTCGATCGCCACCCAATGGTGGAACGTTTCCGCACAGGCCAAGATTTTTTGGTCTCCCTCAAAATCCT
>RDXB01000088.1 GCA_004292515.1 Oscillatoriales cyanobacterium | reverse complement strand
GAAGTGAATGTGATCTATGAGCGCAATCACGGTGGCTATGGCGTGATTCAACCGCGCAAGATGGGTCGTGCGGTGATGGAGAAGCCTTCGGCGGCCTGATGTGGTGACTGTTGGTAGTGGTTTTGGCAATTGTTTAATTGCTGATTCCTAACAGCCTTGATCATGCATCGCTTGCCACTCTTGCAATGCGAAGGACGGTAACAAAATCTCTGAGGGTTCGTTGCGATCGGTGGGGACGAGTAAGCTCAAAAATCCCCATTGACCGACACGATTGATAACTTCAGTGACATCATATTCGCCAGTATTCAAAGCTGTTTCGCCGAAGGGGAATGTATCTGAAATTTGTCCGATCGCCCCGGCTACACCTGCGATGACTAATGGGCGCGATCGATCAATGTGAATTGTGGGAAAACCAACCACCCTGAGCCGAAAATTAGCTTGGGGTGGTTGGTCGTTTTGAACAGGGGCAAATAGCACCAGTTGCCAACCCATATCGGAGCGATCGCGCAGGGATTGCAGCGATCGACAGAGGGATTGCCCATTGTCGAGGGGATAGCGATGGATAGAAGCGAGGGCAACTTGGCCCCCATCTCCACACCAAGTGACGACAAACAGCACGATCGCCAGCAGTAGACCCGCTCCCCAGCGATCACACTGGGCGATCGCGTCATGCCCAAGCCCGAAATTCTTAAGCCCAAAGTTTTTAAACCCAAAATTCTTAAACCCAAAATTTCGATCCATAGAGACTCAGAAACTCCTGATAGATAGATCATTCAAGCGCCACTTGATAAGCGCAGAATACATTGGGCATCTAAAAGCTGTAGCCGTTTGTTTTCCAGAACAGAGCAGGGGGCAATGGTCTGGAGTAAAACTGGCGATCGCCCCTGCTTCAGTTCTATTTCCAGGGTTTGAATCAGGGGCTGAAACTGCTGGAGCCACACATTATCTTGCAAGTCATCGGCTGTGAGCGACCAAGGCTCCAGTAACCAAAAATCTACGCCATATTTTTGCAAAAATGCCTTCACCTCCGCAAGATCATCACTGTATTGAGCACGAATGGTATCTTCAATTCGCTCGCGCAAAACGCGATAGTAGCCCCAATGATAGGGCAGGGCAAATTCTCGACTGGATAAGACCGATCGCCGCGCCAAAATGGGAATAAAGTCCGCTTCTTTGGACAGAGAAACTGTCAGCGTATCTTTGGGCTGTTTTTGCAAAAACTCGTAGAGAGCACCCATCCGACCTTCCATTTGCAGTTGGGCTGAGACGGCAAGGTTCGGCATCATCGGCACAACGATCGAGAGGCACAACACCGATAAGGTGGCGATCCAAAAGGGCGATCGCTGGTTACGGGCCGAGGACTTTTCAGATGCACATCGTTGCCCACGGCGATAGGCGCGATCGAGCCATAAACCCAAGACTAGAGCTGCGGCAAGGGGCAACACTACCCGCAACGGCACGTAGCCATAGCGGTTGGGTAAATACAACCGAAACAGGGTGGCATGGGCTAATAGAAATAATCCCAATCCGCCCCACAGCCAATCGCCTAGGGTGGCAATTCGGGCCGATAAAGATTGACTTAAATAGAAGCGATCGGCTCGGCGTAACATCCAGGGCAAACTTAGGGCCGCAATCGTCACAGGTGGCAGAAATCCAATCGATAAAAACCCACTGCGCGGCCCAAATAGCCAATAAATCAGCGGATTGGGGTGAAAGAAAAACGATCGCCCGTAATCCTGACCGACCACATTAAACTCGGGTAAGGCCTGGGCTTGGGCGAGACTAATCACCGGGCCAAACGGACTCGACGACAGCACCTCCGGCAACAGCACCCCGATCGCACAGCAAATCCCGCCGATCGCCAAGGCCCAATCCCGTCGATCGAGCGTTGGCCCCCCTTGCCGAGCGATCCACCAGCGCCGCAGCAAACCCACCGCCAAGGCCGCCGCCGCCAACACTGCCACCATCGGATAAAACAAGCCACTGAGCACGATCACCCCAAAACACCAAAGGGGCGATCGCTCCAACATCCCCAGCACGATCGCCAACATCAACGGGGCAGCAAAGGCCCGAGGCGTGGCCGACACCAAATCATCTTCGAGCCACAGGGCTTGGTTCAGCAGCGCACAACCCAGCCAAGCGACACCCGGCACCGGCAGCAAACGGATCATCACTCGCCAAGCCAGCACCGTGGTCAGCAAGCCCAGTCCCACCGGCAACAACTTGCTGAACCACAGGGGATCGATCCCCAGCTTGGCCGCCAGCCAATAGACCGCTTGATAGCCGATTGGGGCAACGGATTGGTAATAGTCGGCAATCCAGTCCTGGGGAAACAGCCCCTCATCCACAAACCGAAACGCCCAAAATACGTGCTGGCGCACATCGTCCTGCACCAAGTTGTCAGCGCGGGTGGCCCATAAGACAGACTGCACACCGTAAAACACCGTCATGGCGATGCTCAGTCCCCCACAAAACTTTGCATCCCGCGATCGCGCTGCCAGCCAACTCAACAGTCCGTTCATGCCAAGCCCAACCACGTCCCTCTTCCCAGTCACCCTAAACCAACTCCGGCCCCGGCGCGCAACGGGGGAGAGCAATTGGTCTAGGTTGGGGCCAGTACGATCGCTCTTAGTGGATCGGGATGGCCCAGCCGCTCCAGGTGGCTGGGCCGTCATCCATTGCGAGCTGTTCGAGGTGATCGATCGCACAAGGTACGATCTAAAATTCACAGTCTAGCCGGAAATTTGCGGCCCATAATGATCGGTAGAGTCATTAACCATCAGAGTCATTAGCTGGATTGACTGACCAACTTTCCGCGATCCCCGATCCCCTTCAAGTGACGATCCACCACTGAATGCGCATGGGTGCAGCACCTCGCTTCATTCGCTACCTTCTGCCATTACCTCGATTTCCTCATCTCCACGCGCCATGACCAGTAGCCACCCCACCCCACCTTCCAAGCCCGGCCAGAATCGATCGCACGGCCGCCTCGCCACTTGGCAACGGGCCCTCCGCGCCACCTTTAGCCTGACCCTAGTGCTCAAGAACCTGCGCTGGCTGGGTGAGCCGTTTATCTGGATGCCCGCTTTGGTGATCTCGCTGGCCACTTTGGGTGCTTGGAAATTTTGGAAAAGTCCCAACGCGGGGGATGTGGGCAACCAAGATGGCGATCGCGTGGATTGGCTGTCGCTGCTGGAATCACAGCCCGACGCTGATTCCGTCGCGGCTGATATTGACTCATCGAATGTGCTGGCTACTGAACTGGTAGTTCCAGCCGCCAAACCGGGCAATAAAAATGCCAAGAACCAAGGCAATAACAATAAGGATAAGGATAGTGCTGGAAATGACGACAACGCCAGCCAGCAGGCGTTATCGGACATTATGAAACTGTTGAACCTGACCGGATCGAGTCCAGCCGGGGGGCGATCGCGCGGTGAGGGCGCACCGGCCAACCCGGCTCAGGGGAGCGATCGACCTGCCCTGCCCGATACCCAGTTCAGCCAATTCAGCCAGTTTCTCAATAACAGCAGCAGTGGCGATCGCTTGGGGGGAACAAGCACCACTGGTGGCGCTGCACAAGCTGTCAGTCCCTTACAGGCCGCCCTCGATCGCCTCTACCTGAATAACACTGAGGGCAACCCCGGCGCAGAGCCGACCACCGCCGCATCCGGCACTCCCGCCAGCACCATGCCCGCCAGCACCACCGCCCCAGCCACGGCCAATCCCACCCAACCGATCGGGAGTGGCTACAACCCTGGCGCAGTCCCTGGCTATGGCGCGGGCTACGGTTTGCCAGGGTCAATTCCAGGGTCAATTCCGGGGGCGGGTGCAGGTTTCAATCCAGGGATCAATCCAGGGATCAATCCTGGCGGGACTGTGCCGAAAATCCCCACCGCCGGCCTCTACGGCCAGCCCGGTGGATCGAGCGCGTCCCCGAATGCACCCCTGAATGCGGGTTACAACACTGTGCCCAACTCGGCACCGGCCGCCCCCAGCCAGCCAGCGCCCGCCGCCGCCCCCGAGCCGGATACCTCCGAGCCACAGTCAAACATCAACGGTCGCCCCATCCGCACCTTCAGCAATCCTTGGTAGCCATACGAATCAATCGGCCACAGCAGTAACCCGCTCCTGAGGAGGCTGATCAGACGGCTGGAAATTGCTCCAGAAAAGTGGCAATTCGATCGACAGACTTGGCCAGCTCTGGCGGCGACTGCACCAGCGCAAATCGCACGTAGCCTTCACCGGAAGGGCCAAACCCTACACCGGGAGACACTGCAATGCCGGTGGCCGCCACCAGTTTTTGGCAGAAGTCTAGTGAGCGGGTTTGCCAGGGGGCGGGCAACTGGGCCCATGCAAACATGGTGGCTTGGGGGGTCTGCAGGGGCCAGCCCACCCGATTCATGGCGCTGACGAAGGCATCACGCCGATCGCGGAAAATGGCTAACCGCTCCTGCACGTCTGCTTGAGAACCCGTCATGGCGGCGATCGCCCCGCGCAAGATGCCCTGATATTGGTTGAAATCCACGGCGGCTTTCACACTCTTGAGGGCGGCGATTAGCTCACGGTTGCCGATCGCGTAGCCCACCCGAAACCCACCCATGTTGAAGGCTTTGGATAGGGTAAAAAACTCGATCGCGCATTCTTTGGCCGGGTCAGCCTGCAACACCGACGGCTGGGGGCGATCGCTAAAGGCCATGCCGTCGTAGGCAAAGTCATGCGCCAACACCATGTCATGGCGATGACAAAAGGCCACCGCTTCCCGAAAAAAGTCGAGGGTCGCGACGGCCGTGGTCGGGTTGTGGGGATAGTTGAGCACCATCAACCGCGATCGCTGGACGATCGGCTCGGGGATGGCCGCAAACTGCGGTAGATAGTCGTTTTTTGCCAGCAGGGGCATTGGGTAAACCTCACCACCAGCCAAATGCACACCGCCATAGTGGGAGGGATAGCCCGGGTCGCCCAACAGAGCCACATCACCCGGATTTAACACCGCCAGGGGTAAGTGGGCAGTGCCCTCCTGAGACCCAATCAACGCCAGCACTTCCGTTTCAGGGTCAACCGCCACGCCAAAAGTCCGTTCGTAGCGATCGGCCACTGCTTGCCGAAAGTCGGCCGTGTTGCGAAACAGTTGGTAGCCGTGGGTGCTCGGGTCATCCAACGCCGAGGCGATCGCCGCCAACACATGGGGCGGTGTGGGCAAATCCACCGACCCCAGGGACAAGTCCACGATCGAACGATCGCCCACCGCTGCGGCCTTGGCGCGATCCATTTCGGCAAACACGTTGAACTGTAGCGGCCGGAGGCGATCGGCAAATCTCATGGCTGATCCTGATAGGTCATCTCAGAAAGCACTAGCACTAGCCGATTGATTCACCCACAAAGGGTGATAGAAAGTCTTCTAGCTTGGCTTTGGTCAGCGCACCTTCGCTGGCCGCAATTTCTTTGCCATCTTGGAACAACCGTAGAGCTGGCACGCCTTCCACTTGGCAAAGTTTGACGCTGTTGGGGTTGGGATCAATTTCCAACTTGACGATCACTAGCCGATCGCCCCACGTATTGGCCGCCCATTCCACACTCGGACTCATCAGCCGACAGGGGCCACACCAACTGGCCCAGAAGTAAGCCAGCACAGGAGTTTCCACCACCTGTAGCACGTTGCTTTCAAATTCGGCATCCGAAATGACTCGCACTTGACTCACGATCGCCGTCCTTGCTTCCAAAAAAAATATCAGCGCCACAACATCAGCGCTATGGGTGTCCTATGCATCTTAAATCGACCAGGGCCGTGAAATCACGCAAACACCGGATCGCACCATCGAACAGGTCACAAGACAACAGACTGGGGGGTGGCAATGGCCGATGTTCCATGCCCTACTGACTAGGCCAAATTGACAAAATCGGGCTAGCCCCAAGGACTAACCCGATTTTTGTTTACGAAATGGTGTACCCAACAGGGTGACTAGTGAGCTGGCAACAAAACATCCAGTACCCCACAGCACCAGCAACTAGGTCTGGGATACGGATGGGGAATTAGCCCAGTAGAGCCTTAGCCTTGTCCAACACATTTTCGACGGTGAAGCCGAATTTCTCCATCAGGATGCCACCGGGAGCCGAAGCGCCGAAGGTATCTACCCCGATCGAGTCACCTGCCGAACCCACGTAGCGGGCCCAGCCGAAGGTCGTACCAGCTTCCACCGACAACCGCTTGGTGACGGCAGCAGGCAGCACTGATTCTTTGTATTCAGCGCTTTGCTCGTCAAACAGTTCCGTGCAGGGCATCGACACCACGCGCACCTTGCGACCAGCGGCGGTCAGTTGTTCGGCGGCAGCAACACAGAGGCTCACTTCCGAACCCGTCCCAATCAGGATCAGTTCGGGCGTACCTTCGCAATCAGCGATCACGTAAGCACCTTGGGCCACCTTGTCAGCGCTGGAACCAGCCAGGTTGGGCAGGTTTTGGCGAGTCAGGGCTAGGGCGCTGGGGCGCTTGCGATTTGCCACGGCGACCTTGTAGGCACCAGAGGTTTCCGTGCCGTCGGCGGGGCGCAGGGTCAGCAGGTTGGGGATGATTCGCAGGGAGGCGATCGTTTCCACGGGTTGGTGGGTGGGGCCATCTTCACCCAGGGCGATCGAGTCGTGGGTCAACACGTAGATCACACCGGCTTCTGCCAATGCCGACAGGCGCATCGCACCGCGCATGTAATCTGCGAACACCAGGAAGGTGGCGCAGTAGGGAATCAATCCCGAGTTGTGCAGGGCGATGCCGTTGCAGATGGCGGCCATACCGTGCTCGCGCACCCCAAAACGAACGTTACGGTTTTCGTAAGCGCCCTTTTGGAAGTCGCCGGAGCACTTCAGTTCGGTCAGGTTGGAGTGGGTCAAGTCTGCCGAACCGCCGATCAGTTCGGGCAGCTTGGGGGCGATCGCATTCAAGGAAATTTCCGAATGCTTACGGGTTGCCACGGCCTTGTCGGCGGGGGTGTAGGTGGGCAGGCCCGCATCCCAACCTTGGGGCAGCTCGCCCCGCAGCAACCGCTCAAACTCAGCAGCTTCAGCCGCATACTGGGTCTTGTATTGAGCGAAGATGCTGTCCCACTCGGCTTCCAGACTGGCACCGGTTTCGATCGCCTTCTTCGTCCAGCCCTCGGCCACTTCAGCGGGTACTTCAAACTCGCCGTAGCTCCAGCCCAAGCTTTCGCGGGTCAGCTTCACTTCATCGGGGCCGAGAGCCGCACCGTGAACGCCAGCCGTGTTCGACTTGTTCGGCGAACCATAGCCGATCGTGGTGGTGACTTTAATCAGCGTCGGCTTATCGGTGACGGCCTTCGCTTCCTCGATCGCCTTGGCAATGGCGGCCAAGTCAGTATTACCGTTAGTCACATGGATCGTGTGCCAGCCGTAAGCTTCAAACCGCTTGCTGACATCTTCGGTAAAGGAAATATCCGTATTACCGTCGATCGAGATGTGGTTGTCGTCGTAGAGCGCAATCAGCTTGCCCAAGCCCCAGTGGCCAGCCAAGGAGCAAGCTTCGCCCGACACGCCTTCCATGTTGCAGCCGTCGCCGAGGATCACGTAGGTGTAGTGATCAACAATCTTGGCATTGGGCTTATTGAACTTGGCAGCCAGGTGGGCTTCCGCAGCCGCCAAACCCACAGCATTACAAATCCCCTGACCCAGAGGGCCCGTGGTGACTTCGATCCCGGGGGTCTCAAAGTTCTCGGGGTGGCCGGGCGTGCGCGATCCCCACTGACGGAAGTTCTTGATATCTTCGATGGTGACACTGTCATAGCCCGTCAGATGCAGCAAAGCGTATTGCAGCATGCAGCCGTGGCCGGCCGAGAGCACGAAGCGATCGCGGTTAAACCAGTTCGGATTCTTGGGATTGAATCGCAGGAACTGATTCCACAGCACATAGGCCATGGGAGCCGCGCCCATCGGCAGACCGGGGTGACCCGAGTTCGCTTTCTGAACGGCATCGATCGCCAAAAAGCGAATGGCATTAATAGACAGTTCGTCGAGGGATTGGGTAGCGACAGCCATACTTGCTCGAACTCGTTCGACTGGAGAAGGGTGATTGGGGAAGGCGATCGGCGCGCGCCGCGATCTCAATGAGCAGCTAAGGTTCGGGGTGTAGAGCGCGCGTCATAGCTGCAAGCAGACTATGACCCCCCGAGTTAGCCCCTACACTATCTCACCAGAGGGGAACGACGGGCAAGCAACCTGTCGAATTGACCATTCTGCCTTGACCCGATGGGGCGGCAATGTGCCTAGCGTTACCAAGTCCAGCGTTACCAAGTCCAGTGCTAGCAAGCCCGACGCTAACCAGTCCGGTGCTAACCGACCCAACAAAACTGGAGTGTGGGGCGATCGCCCGTGGAATAACTCCAGCGATCGCCCGTTCAGCTCAGAGTTGCTCAAAATTACTCAAAGTCAGAGATCAATTCTTTGGGGTTCTAAGAGGATGTCTGAGAAGTATCTTGAGGCCCGAACCAAGCACCAATAATCGTGAGGGCAAGATGCTCAAGCCCCTTATCTGCGTCGATCGCGGGGGCATCTAGAGTATCAATTTTGGCTTTTCAGACATCCCCTAAGGTGGGTTGATCGCCCCAGGGGGGTACGGGTCACCAGGCCAGCCCAGAAAATCGGCCAAAAAAAATGCAGAGATCCGGCAAACGAATTTACCGGGTCTCCGCAGCGGTGACACATCTCTCCACTACTCTTGACTCTATTGTTGCCTCTAAATGCCAAAAAGTTCCAGTGATTTAGAGTTTTTTTTGAAATTGTTGTCTAAGTTCGACAGACCACCGGAAAGCGATCGGGTTAATCGCTGATGTGGACTGAGATTCGCGGGTTTTCGCAGTTAAAAAGGAAACCGTTACTGAGCAACCACTGCCGAATCTTGTAACGGTTGCTAATGATTAACCACGTGTATCGATCGCTACGTTTCAGGTAAATTGCCGCTGAGGCAGCTACCAGATCAACAACCGTCACAAAGGATTGGGAGATGACTGATCAAGTGCGCTAGTCCGCTGGGGACAGTACCGAGACCAAGCATGATTAGAGGAATCTAGTCGTAAACCATTCATCTATGAATTTTTGTACAACTGGTCACTCCAATCATTTGATAAGCCCCTTCTATTAGTAAAATCAGTGTTCTTTTTTTGACAGCGTCTGAGCCTAAGTAGGGATAGCCACCCTCAAAATGCTATTTCGGCAACCCAGCCCTGAAAGATTGAACTAATTACAAGTTGTCGATATCTATCTAGGCTAACTACCACAATCATACTCAGACTTGCAAACTCAGGTTTGCGAACAGTTTGTTCAGTGCCGGTGGTGCAACGAGTGGTTGATCTGGCTAGTTTGCAGGTTTCAGGCATCAGACGCTATATTTTGCCCCCAATCCAGCACCGCGTGGCATCCCCCGGCCGC
Source organism: Oscillatoriales cyanobacterium (assembly GCA_004292515.1). Taxonomy (GTDB): domain Bacteria; phylum Cyanobacteriota; class Cyanobacteriia; order CACIAM-69d; family CACIAM-69d; genus CACIAM-69d. The sequence goes on along the minus strand of RDXB01000088.1, from coordinate 7,315 downwards.
CGCCCAGTTGAAACGGCAATTTAGGCTAAGGTGAAGAGCAAGGGTGCGGGGTCGGCGGGTGTTGCGGGGGGTGCGAGGCCGCCCGACCCATCCATTAGACCTCTTGCATCAATCCAGACCCTCACTCTAAATCCCTCTCCCGACTTGGAAGAGGGACTGGGAAACCGACCATGAGATCGCTGAAAACCCTGATTTCTGGCTCCCCTTCGCCCCGATTGGGAGAAGGGGTTGGGGGATGAGGGCTTCTAGCGGATTCGCGCAAGAGGTCTATTAGCCAGAATCGCCGGATGACCAGATCCCACCGATGGAGTTCGATTCCAGCAACCGACGCAGAGCCGCAATCCGGCAGGTCTGAAATCGGGTGGGTTTCCGCCGTAGACTGCTCCCCTGGCATTGCTCTGATTGCCCCTTTGATCATCCCTGGTCATTTTGATCATCCTTGGCCATGCTACCCACGGACGTTGTAGTTCAGTCGCAGCAAGTCGGTTGGTTTGCGTAACGGCTCCGAAATTTCTCTAAAAAATGGTCGTGATCGGTTATGAGTCCTATGCCTAATCCATCTCATTCGGCCATTGCCCCCTTGTCAGTCCTTGAAGCCCAAAAGGTGCTGGCCATCTTTAACTGTTTGGACCAAGCGCCAGATCTGTCGGCTGCCCAGCAATCGATTATTCGATCAGCCCTGCGATCGGTTGTGGCCGAGTCTGATTGTGTGATCTTTGGGGTCTGCGCTGATTCGATCGCGATCGCTTTGACCGCCGTGCAGGCCTACGGGACAGGGCTAGGGCTAGAAGTGCCGCCAGAACCGGATCAGCGCGGCAGCATCGGCCCCACCACCCCGGTTTATATCAAGTGCAACACGAATTCCCGGCTCTTTTACGCGGAGCCTTACGAGGGTGACAGTCGCGGGGTTTTGGTGGCCTGCCAGTCGCAACTAGCTGAGGGGTTTAATGCGATGTATGGTCATTTGCCCATCTCTCTATTCGATGGGGAGCCGATCGCCCCGGCCACCTCGACGGGATCGACCGAGTCACCTTAGCCCGTCCTTACCCAGGCCTTAGTCTTCATCTGTTAGATCGGCCATAGCAAGGCCCGATCTGAATTGTGGAACATGATGGTGCAAAGCTGGGACAAGGCGCGATCGCTTCGGTCAAGGGCGAAAACTGGTAGCTTGCTGGTCTGGGCGATCGCTCTGGTGGCTTGCTGGTTTGGGATAGGAAATTGGGTTATGTCTTCGGAAACCAGCTCGATCGCCGCTGTTGCCCGCCCGGTTGAGGTTCCCCAACTGCTCACCGATCCGTTTTTGCAACGGCCGGGGCCAGACTCGGTGCAGGTGGTTTGGTTCACGGAGTTTGCGGGCGATCGCCACTGGGTGCTGTGGGGCGATCGACTTCAGCATCAGGTCGCCGCCACTAGCACCCGCCTCAGCCGCACCCGTGAAGATGGGCGATCGCACCTGCCGCCCGCCGTTGCGGATCGCCAACCGACGGGAGCTACATTGTGGGCACGGCCGATTTGGCGGCATCAGGCGATCGTCTCGGGCCTCACGCCGGGTCAGCGGTTGCCCTATCGCGTGGTCAGCGCTTGGGGCGATCGGCAAGTAGAGAGCCAAACCTATACCCTGGCTCCCTTGCCACCAGCGGGGCAGCCGTTGAAACTGCTGCTGACTTCTGATCACCAACTGAAACCAATGGTGGCGGCCAATCTGCAAAAGGTGGCGGAAACCGTTGGCACAGTGGATGCGGTTCTACTGGCGGGGGATTTGGTGAACGTGCCCGATCGCGCTTCCGAGTGGTTTGACGACGCGGCCGGTGGGGCGTTTTTCCCCTGTTTGCAAGGGCGAGCGGCGCGATCGCTCCACGGCGTAACCTATCGAGGCGGCCCGCTGATTCAGCACGCGCCGCTGTTCACTGCCCTCGGGAATCATGAGGTGATGGGCCGGTTTGGGCGCGCTGCTGATTTGAATGGGGAATTTAATGATCCGATTCCCCGATGGGCGGCTGCACAGTTGGCGGGCGATCGCCCCTTGAGTGCGTCGGAGTTAGCCGATCACGCTTTTAATACGATCACCTACGACCAGATTTTGACCCCGCTAGCCGAGGCCGATCGCCATTACTACGCCGTGACGCTGGGGGACGTGCGGTTGGTGGTGCTGTCGGTGGCCCAGGCTTGGCGATCGCCGAGTTTGACAAGCGATCGGGCCGGGCGTTTTCGGGAAGGGCAACCGGCCGACCCTCAATCCTGGGGTTGGGGTCAACATATTTTTGAGGCAATCGCCCCCGGTAGCCCGCAATCCCAATGGCTAGAAGCAGAACTGGCTAGCCCCGCATTCCAGCAAGCCCGCTATCGGGTGGTGATGTTGCACCATCCGCCCCACACTCTGGGCGATAACAGCGTGCCGCCCTTTACCGACCCTGTGCAGGCGATCGAGCAAGGCCTCGCGGGCCAAGTCACCGCTGTGCAGTACCGCTACCCGCGCGATCGAGACTGGATCGCCCAACACCTCGCGCCCCTGTGGGAATCGGCCGGGGTGGATTTGGTGCTCTATGGCCATTCGCACCTATGGAATCGGTTCCAAAACGGCCACACCCACTACCTGGAAACCTCGAATGTGGGCAACAGCTACGGGGCCGCTTGGGGCGATCGCCGTCGGCCCGGTTTGCCACCCGTCGGCAGTGGTTTTGAAAGTGCGGATTATGTGGCGCAGGGCGATCCAAACGGCCTAGAACCGATCGCCCCAAACCTGCAGCCCGATCGCGACCCCCAAACCGGCGACCCCCTGCCCTACCTCGCCAGTAATCAAGTCTCTGCCTTCAGTATTTTGGACACGACCACCGGCACGGTGACGAGCTACCGAGTGGATTCGCGCCAGCCCGATCGCCCCGCTGAACCCTTCGATCGATTCACCTTGGGCAGGGCGATCGCTCCCCCCAAGGCAGGTTAGGTCACGATTTGGCAACAAAATCGATTACTCCGGTGGTGGCCGATCTAGCAAGCCCTTCGATTCCTCCTTTACAATCAACCCAACCCGCCCCCCACAGCTTCACCCAGGGGAGCCATTGTCCCTAGGAGAAACCATCGTGAGTCCCCAAGCCCTCGCCGAATCCACATCGATCGCCCCCGCCGTCTTCACAACCGATGCGTTTGACGCAGCCGTGATGAAAACCTACGGCCGCTTTGCGATCGCCCTGGAGCGAGGCGAGGGTTGCCGCGTTTGGGACACCGAGGGCCGCAGCTACCTCGACTTTGTGGCCGGCATTGCCACCTGCACCCTCGGTCATGCCCACCCGGTGATGACCCATGCCGTCACCCAACAGATCCAAAAACTGCACCACGTTTCCAACCTCTACTACATCCCCGAGCAAGGAGCCTTGGCCGCTTGGCTGGTGGCCAACTCCTGTGCCGATCGCGCCTTTTTCTGCAACTCCGGCGCGGAGGCCAACGAAGGCGCGATCAAGCTGGCCCGCAAATATGCCCACACGGTGCTGGACATTGACGAGCCGGTGATCTTGACCGCCCAGGCCAGCTTCCACGGCCGCACCCTGGCCACGATCACCGCCACGGGCCAGCCGAAATATCAAAAGAACTTCAGCCCCCTGGTTCCGGGCTTTGAATATATTCCCTACAACGACATCGCCGCCCTGGAAGCGACGATCGCCCGCCTAGAAACCGATGGGCCACGGGTGGCAGCAATCATGCTGGAAGCCCTGCAAGGGGAAGGCGGTGTGCGGCCGGGCGATCAGGCTTACTTCCAACGGGTGCGGGAAATTTGTGACGATCGCGGCATCCTGTTAATCCTCGACGAAGTGCAAGTGGGCGTGGGCCGCACGGGCAAAACCTGGGGCTATGAAAACCTGGGCATCGAGCCGGATGTCTTCACTTCCGCCAAGGGCTTGGGCGGCGGCATCCCGATCGGGGCGCTGATGTGCAAGGCCAAGTGCAATGTGTTTGAGCCAGGCGACCATGCCAGCACCTACGGCGGCAATCCCTTTGCTTGCGGGGTGGCATTGGCTGTGTGTCAAACCGTGGGCGCGCCGGGCTTTTTGGAGAATGTGCGCGATCGGGGCGAACAACTGCGCGCCGGTCTAAACCAGTTAGCCGCCCAATATTCCAACCTGATTGACGAAGTGCGGGGCTGGGGTCTGATTAACGGCTTGGCCCTTAAGGCAGATGCGGGCTTCAGTTCGATCGATGTGGTCAAGTCAGCCATGGGCGACGGCTTGCTGTTGGTTCCTGCTGGGCCGCAGGTGGTGCGCTACGTGCCGCCGCTAGTGGTCAGCGCCGAGGAAATCGACCAAGCCTTGGCCGCCACGGCCCGCGCCTTGGCCACCCTGACCGCCGCCTAGAGCATCACGACCAGCCCAAGAACCCACAACCCTGGCAGACAAGGGGCTTAAGCCCCTTGCCCCCTACGATCTGCTAACGGCAGAACCAGGGTTTCGGGCAACATGACGATCCTCCCTGAGCGTCTTGGCTCTCATGATCGCGGCCCGAGTCGTAAGCGCGGCCGGACAATCAGGATCGAACCGGCCGCCAACAACGCAACGCCCAACGGTACAGTTGAAACGGTTTGGAATTGTTGGGGGAGTGAGTGTGATCGCCCACCCATGACGCACGCCCCCACCCATCCCATGATTCAACTCGCCTTAGAGAAGCCGTCGGGCAAACGTTATATAGCAATGGCCGTTATCTGGGAACTCGATTTTTACTCGCGTCCAATCTTAGATGCTGACCAAAAAAAGGTCTGGGAAATTCTGATTTGTGAAAGTCCGACGGACTCCACCACCGATTGGCGATCGCTGTTTCGCTACAGCGAATATTGCTCAAACAGTGAAGTGAACTCGATCACGCTGAATAAGGCTCTGGAAACCGCGATCGCCAAGGCCGGCCAAGCCCCCAGCCGGGTGCGGTTCTTTCGGCAGGCCATGAAAAATATGATCGTCAAAGGCTGCCAAGACACCGGCTTGCCCTGTGCCCTCAGCCACCGCACCCACGCCCTCAAGGATTGGCTGGCCGATCGGCTCGAAACGGTCTATCCCAACGAACCGGGCTACCAAGCCACGGCCCAAGGCTCCGGGGTGTTTATGCCGCCGCCAGCCGCCCAGCCCTTGCCCGATGCTCTGTTGGGTCAAAAATGGGCCTTTGTGGCGCTGGAAGCCTCAGCCTTTGCCGATTTACCCGAATGGTCGATCGATTTTGGTGAGAGCTTCCCTTTGTCGATGGTGGACTTGGCACCCGACACGCCCATCCCGGGTCTGCTGATTTTTTCGCAACGGGCCACGGCGATCGCCGCCTGGATGTCGGGATTGGAAATGGGCTTTGTGCGAATCGAGCAGCAGGCAAAGCCATCGAGCCTGTCAATGAACCGCGATGAGTTTCCCGATCGAATCGTTTTGGAAACCGGTATTGGCGATGCTTGGGTCCTGTCGAACCTGCCCACCGCCGCCCAGAAAACCGAGGGGCAAACCTTTGAGGCCAACAAACGATCGGCGCACGGTGTGCATTTCTTGGCGGTGCAAGCCAACCCCGATGAAGAGAAGTTTGCGGGCTTTTGGCTGATGCGCGATCGCGGTGATGCGTAGGGGCAATCGGCCTTGCCAACCTTGCACCACCAGCCCCCAAAAACTATCCGCTCCCACCCCGGACGGGATGGGAGCGGTCTAGCGGGTTAGTCAAATTGAAACTCAACTGCCGGGGATTGCTCTAAAGCAGCCCTGTCGAGTGACGTGACCCCTTGATACAGAGGGAACGCTACCTAGGCAACCAGCCCGGTACGCAGCCAGCATCCTCCAACTTGAAAACCCTGAGACAGACTACTACTACTACTACCCACGGGCATCACCTCCTGCTTTATTCAAAGGGTCTTAATCACACTGGGCCATCGAGTCAAACCTTGAATGTGTCGATCGCGGGCAGACCGCAGACAACAGCCTTAAGATCAACCGTAGTGATGGCGGACTAGACCTGTAATTACCGTTCAAGCTAGCACGTTTTTTCAGAAGGGAGCAACTGGAGCCAAGTTATGGATCGCCACTCGGATCGCCAGTCCGATCGCACCAGTCCGATTGAGCCTGCCAAAATCCTGTTGGTAGATGACGAGCGCGAGCTATCCGACCCCTTGAGTCGGTTGCTGGTACGCGAGGGCTATTGCGTCGATACGGCGGCCGATGGGCGATCGGGCTACGAACTGGCAACTGGAACCACCTACGACCTATTGATTTTGGATTGGATGTTGCCAGAGCTGAGTGGTGTTGACCTCTGCCAACAATTGCGCCAAGGGGGTCAAACCGTGCCGGTGCTGTTTCTGACCGCTAAAGACACGATCGACGATCGCGTGTCGGGTCTGGATGCGGGAGCCGATGACTATTTGGTTAAACCCTTTGAGCTGCGGGAGTTGCTGGCTCGGGTGCGCGCCCTCTTGCGTCGGCCCAGAGCCAGCGGGGAAGGAGACACCAACCCCGACCCCACAAGGGGCGACTACCTACGCTGGGATGACTTGTCTCTCGATTGCGACAACCAACTAGCCTACCGGGGCGATCGGTCGATCGAACTGTCCGACAAAGAAACCTGTCTGCTGGCCTATTTGATGCGTCACCCCGGTCAGGTTTTGACCCATGAGCAAATCTCCGCGCACCTTTGGCCCGTGGGCGATCGCCCCAGCAGCAACGCCCTAGCCGCCCAAATTCGGTTGCTGCGCCGCAAAATCGAAGCCGTGGGAGAGCCACCCATGATCTATAGCGTCTATGGCAAGGGCTACCGCTTTGGTGTCACACCGTTGGCCTAACTTGGCATCACCCCTGTCAGCGCCCACAAGGCCGGTTGATATCATTTGCCAATCGATCAGCGGATTCCGCCGACATTCCCGGTGCTCGGGTAATGCAAAGTCTTGAGACAGGAAATCCACGCGAATCCAGTTCTACGATTCCTTTAAAGCTACGCAGGTCAGGCACTTTGGCTTGTGCCAGGTTCACCACACGCCGCCGATTGCCAGACGAGCTATAGCGGAAGTAGTCAGTTTCGCTAGGAAACCCTGCGTTGAGTTCGCGTAGGTTTCGGGCGAACCGATTGTGCTCGAAAAAGAAAGCCTGCTGAACCCGATTCAGTGTTCCCGTATAGGTGCTGCCCTGGGACTGGCGAGCGGGGGCAGCCCACTGGATGGGTCGCAATTGCACCAGCGTGGCTCCCGTTGTTCTAGAGGAGACATCACCTATCGCCGCCGAAGGTTAATCAACAGTGATTGATTTCCTGTCATTTCCTCACATTCTCTGAAAAACGCGAATCCATCCTAGGGGCTGTCATACACTGAACAGATGCTGCT
>RDXB01000027.1 GCA_004292515.1 Oscillatoriales cyanobacterium | reverse complement strand
GCTGTCAATTTTGGAGATGAATTTATCGGTAGCTTTCTGCACCTTGTCTTGCAAATCGCGCGATTCATCTTCAGAAATTTCGGCGCTCTTCTCTTGCTTGCGAATTGCATCGATCGCTTCTCGGCGCACATTCCGAATGGCGACTTTCCCTTCTTCCGCGTATTTGGAAGCAACTTTCACCAATTCCTTACGGCGATCGGAGGTCAGCGGCGGAATATTCAACCGAATCACCGAACCGTCATTGTTGGGGGTCAGACCGATATCTTCATCCATCGAAATGGCTTTTTCGATCGCAGTGAGGGTGCTGCGATCGAACGGCTGAATGGCGATCGTGCTGGCATCGGGCGTGTTGATGCTGGCCAGGGATTTCAGCGGCGTGGGCGAGCCGTAATATTCCACAACGATTCGATCGAGCAGGGACGTGTTTGCCCGCCCCGTTCGTAATGTGTTGAACGCACGAAGGGTTGCTTCGACGCTCTTTTGCATGTTGCTATCAACTTCAGCTAACTTCACAAAGTCCTCCCACAATCGTACCAACGGATTCTCCCATGACCGCTCGGTGGATGTTGCCGCGAACGGTCAGATCGAACACCACGATCGGAATGTCATTTTCCTTACACAGGGCGATCGCGGTGCTGTCCATCACGCGCAAATCCTGCGTGAGGACATGACTGTAATTGAGGCTGTTGTAGCGCTTGGCCTCGGGGTTGTGTTTGGGGTCGGAATCGTAAATACCATCGACCTTGGTGGCCTTGAAAATCACATTGGCATCGATTTCTGCTGCCCGCAACGCCGCCGTTGTGTCGGTTGTGAAAAACGGGTTGCCAGAGCCGGCCCCGAAGATCACCACGCGGCCTTTTTCTAGATGCCGAATGGCCCGACGGCGAATGTAAGGCTCGGCCACCTCTTGCATGGCGATCGCCGTTTGTACCCGTGTGGGCACTCCTTGGCGTTCGAGGGCATCTTGCAAGGTCATGGCATTCATCACGGTGGCGATCATGCCGATGTAGTCCCCCGTGGCGCGATCCATGCCGCCGGCCGCTGCTTTCACACCCCGAAAGATGTTGCCGCCGCCCACCACGATCGCCAATTGCACACCCGTGGCCATCACTTCGGAAATTTCGCGGGCAATACCATGCACAATTTCTGGATCGATGCCGTAGGGCAGGTCTCCCATCAGCGCCTCACCGCTGAGTTTTAACAAAATTCGCCGGTATTTAGAATCCATTCGGCTGCGATCCCGCGTTGCTAAAGTCCAAGGCTTCCCACCATAGGATATCGCAAGGCGATCCGAAACCAGTCGGGTCGGGCGGTCAGTTGGCGGTCAGTGGCCTTGCAGGGGGACGCGATCAGCGATAATTGCCGATGGCGCGCCGGCCACCCCACCAACGGGCTGGATCAACGGACTGGATCAACTGGATCAATAGGATCAGTCAACAAGATTAGTCAGCAGGACTAGTCAGCGCGATTAATCAACAGGATTAATCGATTCTGTTCATCACCCCCGTTGGTTGGGAGCCGCGACCTAATTTGTTGTCTCCGTTGCGATCATGTCCTACTACGTTTCGCCCCGCTTCACCGAAAAAGTTGCCGTGCATGTGGTCAAGAACTTCTTGAACCTGCCCCGCGTGCCCGTGCCGCTGATTTTGGGCATTCATGGCAAAAAGGGTGAGGGCAAAACCTTCCAGTGCAACCTTGTGTTTGAGCAGATGGGCATCGACGCGGTGCATATTTCTGGCGGTGAGCTGGAAAGCCCCGACGCGGGTGACCCGGCCCGGTTGCTGCGGCTGCGCTACCGGGAAGCTTCAGAAATGGTGAAGGTGCGCGGGCGGATGTGCGTGCTGTTGATTAATGACATTGACGCGGGGGCGGGCCGGTTCGATCGCCTAACCCAATACACGGTGAACACCCAATTGGTGAACGCCACCCTGATGAACATTGCCGATAACCCGACCAATGTGCAGCTTCCCGGTAGCTACGACAGTGAGCCGGTGCGCCGGATTCCGATCATCGTCACGGGCAATGACTTTGGCACGCTCTATGCGCCCTTGACCCGCGATGGGCGGATGGAAAAGTTCTATTGGGAGCCGACGGTGGCGGAGCGGCTAGAGGTGGTGCGCGGCATGTTTGAGGGGCTGGGGCTGCCCGATCGCGCCGTGGGCAGCTTGGTAGACCAGTTTCCCGGCCAGTCTGTGGACTTCTTTGGGGCAATGAAGTCGCGGGTTTATGACGATTTGGTGCGGCAATTCATCCAAGATACGGGGTTGGCGCAGGTGTCGAATCGGTTGCTGAAGTCTAGGGAGGCGCTGCCCCAGTTTGCGGAACCACGCCCGACGCTGGAGCAACTGGAGGCGATCGGGCAGGCCTTGGTGAACGAGCAAGATCGAATTCGGGAGCTGCATTTGGCGGCGGCCTACAATCCCCACAATCAGCCCCACAATCAGCCTCAAAATCAGCCCCACGGTCAAACCCACGAAATCCACGGTCAAACCCACGGTCAAACGATTGAGGCAAGCGATCGAGCCGCTGTGGGCCCAGCCCAAAATGGTAACGGCCAGGTGGAAACCAATGGGCTGCAAGGGCGATCGCGCCCCTACAGTGCGGAACCCCAGCCTTCTGCCCCTGAACCGGCCGTGGCCACTCACACTCACACCCAGCCGATCGCCCCGGAACCGAAAATCAGCAGTGTGCCCCGGCCAAAGCTGGAGCCGGAGTTGCCGCCCTTGAGTGGCAATCCCGACTTAGAAGCCAAGTTGGAATATCGCAGTGGCCAGCGGCCAAAGTTGGTGCAACCTTTGGGGCCGACGATTCGATCGCAGCTCGTGCCGATTGTGAATAATGGCTATCGGCTAGGCATTGAGGTGGCCGACAAGCGCCACTACAACGCTAACTCCTGGCAATGCTACGGCACGGCGGAACCGCACCAAGAAACCGAGGCGATCGGCAAGCTAGAAATCTGTTTAGCGGAAAACCTGGATTGCTATGTGCGCTTGGTGGCGATCGATCCCGATCGCAAGCAACGCATCCGCGAAGTGATCGTCCAGCGGCCCCAATAATCTCCACCCAACGATCGGGGCGATCGGCTAGGGCCGGTTGGGTCATGCGGTCATTTAGAAACTACCAGTCGAGGCGCTGGCCGTTGTCGGTAAAGATCACCCGATCGATCGGCCAGTGGCGGTTGCGGGTCAGGGTGGCTTGCACCGATCCAAACAGGGTCAACTGCTCACAACTAGACAGGGATTGGAACCGGCGGCGGGTTTCTGGGTTCAGCCGCAGATCGATCGTTGATTCCCGGCGGCTGGTGTCTAGGCTGAAGCGGTAGTGCCGCAGGTCAAAGGTTTCGCCATTGCTGGCCGTGGCTTGGATCAACACGCGCCCCACGGCCGCTTCCAGGGCGCGATCGCGCGGCAGTTTCACCGACTGGGCAATCAGCCCCTTGCATCGGTTTCCGCTGCGGTGTCGATCGCCGCTGCTTGGGCTGAAGGATCCGCCCCCGTGCCACAGGCGGCGAGGCCCGGCAACAGGGCCAATCCCAAAATCCCGAGTAACGCCCATTGGCGAACAACCGAACGGCGGGTGGTGGGCGAGCGACGAACCATGATGAAACTCCCCGACAGGAAACACTGAGTAGTTGAGGGCTAAGGGACGATCGCGAAACTTCAGGAGCGATCGCCAGGGCGACCCGAGCGGGTGATGCAACCTGGACTCACTCTCGCAGGCCGCTGGCGATCGCGCCGCCCGATTGGAAAACTTTCTAAATTGGTTCTTCGCAGGGGCGATCGCCCGATCCGTATTCAGGGCAAAATTCAGGGCAAAACCGATCGCCCCCGCAACTCTGCTCGGCGGCCGCTCCCTTTTGCGCTGCTTTGCGCTTCAATGGATTGCTGGCCGATCGTTTCCCCACCGCCCCATGACCACTGCAAGCTGGACGCACCGCCATGTCTTATCGCTGGCAGAGTTCTCGCGCGACGACTACGACACCGTATTAACCACCGCTGCAAGCTTTCGGGAGGTGTTGTCCCGTCGCACCAAGAAAGTCCCGACGCTCCAGGGACAGGTAGTAACGAACTTATTTTTTGAGCCTTCAACCCGCACCCGCAGCAGTTTTGAGCTGGCGGCCAAGCGGTTGTCGGCGGATATTTTGAACTTTGCGCCGGGATCGTCATCCCTCACCAAGGGGGAAACCATCCTAGACACAGCCAAGACCTATTTGGCGATGGGCACGGACATTATGGTGATCCGGCACAAGCAGGCCGGGGTGCCCCAGTCGATCGCGGCGGAAATGGATCGGCTCAAGTCGGGCGTGAGCGTGCTGAATGCGGGGGATGGTCAGCACGAGCACCCCTCCCAAGGCCTGTTGGATTTG
>RDXB01000026.1 GCA_004292515.1 Oscillatoriales cyanobacterium | reverse complement strand
TCGATCGCGATCGCACCCAACCCGTTCGCCTCATCACCGTCCAAATCCTCGTTAGCATCCGAATCGTCGGGGGCAAGGGGCTTAAGCCCCTTGTCTGGCGATGGGTCTGGGGTGGGGCCGGGGCGATCGGGTTGGAGGGCATCCAGGATACGAACGATCCGGCGGATGTGGCCCGAGAAGGTTGAAAGGTTCTGCTCGATCGACTGTTCATCGCCAATATCCGCCAACACCTGACTGAACCACGGCAACTCCACCGGTTCCCGCGCGGGCACAAACAGCCCCGCCTTGGCCATCAACGCCGCCAAGCCCAGGGTTTTCAGCGTCACGGTTTTGCCGCCCGTGTTGGGCCCTGTGATCGCCACCACCCGAATCGACGGATCCACCCGCACATCGATGGGGATCACGTCCCGGCCCTGTTCGTGTTTCTGCTGCCACACCAACAACGGGTGGCGCAACTGTCGCAGGGTCAGGGTTTCGCCCGATTCAATAAAACGCGGCCCATTGCCCTCAATCCAAAAGGAATAGCGAGCGCGGGCGGCGGCCAAGTCCAGCTCCGTCGCCACCGCCAACAGCCGCTCCAGATCCGGAGCCACTTCGGCAATCTGTTCACTGAGCTTGCGCCGGACGATTTCCGACTCGATCGCCTCCTGTCGTTGCCCTTGGCGCAGGCGGTTGTTTTGTTCCGTAATCGTGTGGGGTTCCACGTAGAGCGTCGCGCCCGTGGAGGAGGTGTCGTGGACAATGCCGCGAATCACGTCTTTGTGGCTGGCCTTCACGGGAATCACGAACCGATCGCCCCGTTGACTAATGTTCGGTTCCTGAATCGCGTTGGAATGCTGCTGCATGATGTTGTGCAGCTTTTGGTAAATCCAGTCGCGGCCGGCCCGCAGCTTTTCGCGAATCTCCGCCAACTTGGGGCTGGCCCGATCGGTCACATCGCCCCGCTCATCGATGCAGTAGTGAATCTCCTGCTCCAGCTCGGGATAAGTCCGCAGCTCCTCGACGAGGGCCGCCAGGGCCGGCAAATCTTCCCGCTGGTCGATCGCCCGTCGCAGGTTGCGCGCCCCAGACAGGGTGGTGGCCACGTCCAACAGTTCCTCGCCAGCCAACACGCCGCCCCGCGTCGCCCGATCGAGCGCCGAGCCAATATCCGCAATGCCGCCAAAGTTCAGACCCCCGGTGGCGCTGCGTTCCAGCTCCCAGGCCTCGCGAGTTTGGGCCAAGAGGGTTTCACTAGTGGCGCGATCGCCCGGAATCGGCAACTGACGCGCCACGATCGCCCCCAGCTTGGTGGCCGCAAAGGTGGCGAGCTGCTGACACAGGCGCGGCCATTCCAACAACTCCAGGGTTTCGGCATGAATGGCGGGTTGGGCGATCGAACTCACGGGTGCGATCGGCATGGCGGGCAAAGACAGGGACAACACCAAGGCAGTAGCAGCAGAGTAATAAAACGTAATGTGCTTATTCTAGGAGGATGTCTGGACAGATGTCTGGCAAGTGTCTTCAGAGATTGGGGCACGGCCCATCGATCGCCCCAGCAGCACCCAGTCAGGGACAACTCCTCCTAGTAGTGCGGCAAGCTGATTTTGATTGGTTTCGTTACTCGATCATTAGAGGGGCTTAAGCCCCTTGTTACGACGACTGGGGCACGGAACATCACTGTTTCATCTGCCATCAATGGCATCTGATGACACGCCCTAAGCCCCTTGTCTAACACGATTGATTTCGCACAATTAACCCAGTGAATTAGAGCAGTTGCGCCACTAGGACTTGTCATCATTTCCCGCAATGGGTCTGAAATCATCGATTTTCCATGCCTCAATTGTCGTCACAAGGGGCGTAGAGCCTGTGATCAATTCCATTGCTGTAGGGGTTGAGTCTCCCAGCCCTGACCCGAGCGATCGCTACAAACCCATCCAAATTCTGGGCATATCTTGGATCGCAGGGGCTGGGAGGGAAGACTCTGCCCCCACGGTCAATCGGTTGGGAGGATGAAGAATCAGAGTTTCGGGGATTTGAGGACAACCCCTAAGCCCCTTGCCCCCCGCGCTTTGCTAACGGCAGCATTAGGGTTTTGGGGATTTGACGACAAGCTCCAAGCCCCTTGTCTACAGTGACGGGCATTCAGAGTATCAACTTTGACATTCTAGATATCCCTTAACAAACATCTAAAAGACATTCAAATAAAAAACATTCAAATAAAAAACATCCAAATAGAAGACATTCAAAAAACACTTAACTGTTCTAGGAATTTGATCGCCAATGACCGAAAATAAGTCAGGGTATAAGTTTCCTGATGGGAAGGTGGTTTTATGTTCGAGTTCCGTTTAAGCCAAATGGTGGGAGCGATCGGAACAGTGGGAACGATCGCCCTGCTTGGCTGGAACAGTTGGCCGGCGATGGCCCAAAACCGCGACACCAATCCCCTTTGTTATTTCGTAGATGCCAATGGCAACCGTCAGGATTTGACCCCCTGGTGTGGCAAAACTCCCGCCGCTCCCAGTAATGCCGTGCCGAGCAACGCTCCAAATCCCTCAGCACCCAATTCTGCGAATCCGGCTAATGGCAGCGCGGGGAAAGTGACCTTAGCCTCCTGTCGATTGGCCAATGATGCCAACAACGCGCCGAACTCCCGGCGGCGTATTGTGCATCTGATGGGGCAGGTGAGGAATGAAACGGGACAGCCTGTGCAGAATGTGACGGTTCGATACGCCATTAAGTCTCAAGGTAGTTTGCTGGAGCGACGGGGACAGATGATTAATGAGCCGGTTATTGCGCCCGACGGGATGGGGGTTTTTGATCGTCGAGATCAACCCATGTCGATCGAGTCGGTGGATGGTGCAGACAATGACTGGCAGGCCGAGGTAGAGGCGATCGAATGGGTCAGTAATGGCCAGCCCAACTCTTACACTTTACCCACTGCCCAACGATGCTTCTAGGGTTAATCAACAGGATATTACCCACAGGGTCACGGTGCGCCGATCGTGATGAAGGCTGACCAGTCACGCGGGTTCGGGTGGGTCTTCAGGGTTTCCAGCATTGCTTGGCGCAGGGCACTGGCGCGATCGCGCTGGGTCGGCAGGGCTTGATAGAAAGCCACCATCAGGGTTTTGGTGGCCTCGTCGGGCACTTTCCACAGGGAAGCGACGACCGTTGGCACACCCGCAACCAGAAACGATCGCGCCAATCCCATCACCCCATCGCCCGTGATTCGGCCCCGCCCCGTGTTGCAAGCACTCAACACCACCAACTGGGCACTTAGCCGCATGGTGGCAATGTCCGCCGCCCGCAACAGGCCGTCATCCCCCCGAGTGGGCGCAAGGGCCAGCAATCCCGGCATAGCGGGCTGCACCACCCCTTCGCCGGCCAGGGCCAAGTTGGCATTTCGGCCATTGACCGTCACGTTGCCGCCAATAATCACGGAACCGGGGGTGACAATCACACCGCCTTGACGAGCTTTGGGGGCATTCGGATCGCGGGGCCGGCCAAACTCGTTCAAGTTGGCATCCAAGTCCAGTACGCCGTGGGTGGCAAAGTGCAAAATTCGCTGGTTGGTGATTTGGGACAGGATGGCGGGCTTGGTGGCTGCGTCGGTCAGCAGGGGGCGCACTCCCAGTAATTGGGCGATCGCCTGGGCCTCCGTTTCTGCGCCGGGGAGGGGGGATAGGCGCTCACGGTGACCGCTGGGGCCGTTGGGAATTTCCGGCATCAGCACTGGGTTGCCGACGACCAGGCCCGGGCCTGTGGCGACGGCTTGGGTTTGGCGGCGCTGTTCGGCTAGGGCCAAGACTTGAATTGAGGGGGCAGTGGCGATCGTGTGGCGTTGGATCAGGTAATCCCCATTGGGTGCTTGCAGGGCCGCTAGCGGCACGAGGTTGATTGCCCCTTGGGTCACAAAAATGACCCGCTGCTGGGGATCGCGGGGCAGTTGGGGGGCGATCGGGGCGATCAACAGTTGGTAGAGACGTTTTAACTCCGTGGTGGGGTTGACCAGGGCGGTGGCGGAGGTCATGGCGCTGCGGGCCGCCAGCACAATTTCGGTGATCGACTGGCCCGCGACGGCGCTGGCTTCCACCTGTTTAAAGGCGATCGCCCCGCTGGGTTGCACGGCCCAAATCGCCACGGTTGGATCGTCTTCAAACTCATCCCCAATGATTTTGGGCGTTTTGCTCAAGACGGAGTAGGTGACGATCGTCGCGTTCAGTTGCTTGGCCACTTGCCGAATTTGTGCCACCGATAAGGGAGTTGCCGCTTGCTGGCGAGTTGCCTGTTGCATCAGCACTTCCACAAGCGATCGGGATCGCCCCCGCTCGGCCCACTCGAGGGCTGCGTCGGTTTTGCCTTGAGTGATCAGGGTGCGTAGCAGTTGGCGGTAGGCATAACTCTGCTGCTCCAGGAGCGTGACCCGTTGAATATCGGTTAGTTCGGGGTTGCTGCGTCTGGCTTCCCAGGAGGCGATCACTCGCAACAGATGTTGTTCAGCCGAGGCATATTGCCCCGTGCGATATTCCGCCAGGGCCAAGCGACTGAGCCAGGTTTCGTTGCCCACCTCCCCATTGGCAAAGCGCTTCAGGAGGGGGATCGCTTCGGTATCTTTGCCCAGCAGCATCAGACATTGGGCTAGGGGGCCGATCGCGTCCAGGCGGTTTTGGCCCCCGTTGGCGATCGCCTGTTGATAGAGCCGGGCGGCTTCGGCGTATTGGTCTTGGCGATAGAACAGCTCATTGGCCCGTTGGATCAGCCCGTCGGGATCGGTGGTGGTCTGGGCGATCGCGCCGGGTGGCAATCCCTGGGGCGATCGGCCCTGGGCTGCTCCCCCGCTGGCTGCGGTTAAACCAATCGCCATGATTGTTGCTAATGTCCGTCGCCACGCCACCATAGGGGACTCTCCCAAACCGGGCTAAGATTGCTTCGATTCCAATCCTGTTCTATCAAACCCGTAAGCAGCTCTTGATCATGGCTCGATCGCCGATCCTGACGTTCGATCGCGGAACGCTGATTCTGCATCCACCGCCCAAGGGTCGCAGTTGGATTGAGTTTGCGGTTTGGGACGATCGGATCGAAAAATTTCGGATTCCAGCGCACCAATACCGGCCGCTGGTGGAGCGGCTGCGGGCTGAGGCGATCGAATTCCAAGACGAAGCCAAAGCCTTTGAGGCATTGGAACTCACGCCCCGGTTGCAAATGACTCCCTATCCCCACCAGCAAGAGGC
>RDXB01000087.1 GCA_004292515.1 Oscillatoriales cyanobacterium | reverse complement strand
CTTTTTCTTGAATTTAGGAGCGCCTGAAGTCTTTTTGAAGCACCGATCCCAAGCCACCCGTAAATGGCGTAAAGCATTTTGGGGTGAGCTTTTGGAGACTTCGTAATACCAAGGGTGTTCAGACTTGACCAAGGCGACTAACCACTTGTGCAAATCAATGGACGATGGGAATTTAATCTTTCCCTCAGGATTTGATTGGTTATGGTCAAGGATGTCTCTAGTCAGTCCCAAACCCCAATTCCAAGCATGACGCGCAACACCAGCATGGCGAGCTAATGCGGTGCGTTGTTGGTTGTTGAGCTTGAAGCATCTGTTCAGTGTATGACAGCCCCTAGGATGGATTCGCGTTTTTCAGAGAATGTGAGGAAATGACAGGAAATCAATCACTGTTGATTAACCCCCTAGCAGGCCAGCACGGCGGCCGAGCGATCGGGTAGGCCCCAAGCCACCGGATCAAAATCTGCCAAGGAGGGCAAAATTGCCGCCGCTCCCACCAGCGCCGATCGCTCCAGGATCGGATCGGGAACCGCAATCACCGTCATGCCCGCCGCCCGAGCCGCCGCCACCCCGGCCGGTGCATCTTCAAACACCAGACAGCGATCGGGACTGGCCCCCAACCGGCGCGCCGCTTCCAAAAACAGATCCGGCGCGGGTTTGGCCTGGCGCACTCCCGGATCATCACTCAGCACCGTACATTCAAAAATTTGGAACCAAGCCTGGTGGGGAGCCGCCTTCCAGGCAAAGGGCCCCCGACTGGAGCTGGTGGCGATCGCCTGGGGGACACCACAGCGATGTAAATGCTGGGTCAGCTCCACCGCACCAGGCATCGGCTGGGCGATCGGTCGCCACTGGGCCACCAACTGCCGTCGCTGCTCCAGCATCGCTTCCGGGCTGATCGGCAACCCCAACGATTCCACCAAAATTACCGATGAGGTGTGAGCATCACGCCCCGCAATCTGACCGCGCACGGCCGGATCGTAGACACAACCGTAGCGATCGACGATCGCCCGGTTCACCGCCTCATTAATCGATTCCGTATCCAGCAACAAACCGTCGAGATCGTAGATAACGTGGGTGATGCGAGGACGATCCAGCATGGCGCGATAGATTCCGAGGAATTTTCCGAGGGGATTGTCTTGAACGGTAGCAAAAATTGCTCAATCCCCGATCTGGATTCACGCAAAATCGCGATCCAGCGCCTCGATCGCCGCGTACCCCATCGGCCAGCCTGCCGCGCGACTACTGGCAGATCTAGAGCTTGCTCTAGATCTTGCCAAAATGCGCCAACATAAACCGCGCCACCGTGAAATAGGTCAACACCCCCAACATATCCACCGCCGTGGTGATGAACGGAGCCGACATCAGAGCCGGATCAAAACCCAAGCTCTGGAACAAAAACGGCAACACTGACCCCGCCGTGGCCGCCAAGGTGGAAATAGCCGTTAAACTCACCCCCACCGAAATGGCCACGGCCGGCGGGTAGTGAAACAGCAAGGCCCCAAGGCAAACCATCGTGCCCAACATCAAGCCCAACAGCGATCCGGCCACTGCTTCCCGCCGAATCACGCGCAAGGGGCCCGATCGAATCTGGTCAATATTTAGCCCGCGAATCACCACCGTGGAGGATTGTGCGCCCACATTCCCGCCCGTACCAATCAACAGCGGAATGAAGGAAGCCAAAGACACCACCTGCTTGAGGATATCGTCCTGGCCACGAATAATCGCCCCCGTCACCGCATTGGTTCCCAACAACACCAGCAGCCAGACCACTCGCCGCTGGGCCACCACGATCAAATTGGTTTGAAAATAATCGTCATCGCCGGCCTGCACCCCGCCGAGGGCGTAGATGTCTTTGGTGGTTTCTTCTTCGATGATGTCGATTACGTCATCGACGGTGACGATCCCGACCAGGCGCTTTTCGCGATCGACCACGGGCACGGCCAAAAAGTCGTAGCGCTGAATGATCCGGGCCACTTCCTCTTGATCTTCGTCGGTGGTGACGCTGACCACATCACGGGTCACTAGCTCGCTCACTAACTGTTGTGGATGGGAGGTGACGATATCCCGTAGGGACACGATGCCGGTCAAACAACGGGTGTTGTCGGTGACGTAGAGGTAATAGATCGTCTCTGTTGTGTCCGCGAGGCGGCGAATCCGGGCCAAGGCATCGTCCACGGTCATTTCCTCTTTCAGGGAAATGTATTTGGGGGTCATGATCCGGCCGGCGGTGCTGGCTTCGTAGCCCAAGAGCAAGGCGGTGGCTTCTCGCTCGGATGGACTGAGTTGATCGACAATCCGCCGCACGAGCTTGGCGGGTAACTCATCAAAGAGTTTGGCCCGATCGTCCGGCGACATTTTATCGACAATATCAATCACTTCTTGGCGCTTAAAGTCTTCGACCAGCAGTTGTTGGACGCTGGAGTCGAGGTGCTCGTAGACTTCGGCGGCATCGTCCTTGGGTAGCAGCCGAAAGGCAAGGGCTTGCATGGTTTCGGGCAACCCTTCGATCGCCTCGGCAATGTCGGGGGCCTTGACCGGCACCAGTAATGCTTTGGCTCCGGTCAGGTTGTTTTGCTCGAGCAGGACGCGCAGTTGTTCGCGCACCAAATCGCGCAATTCCCGCCGAGAAATTCCCTGAGCCGGATTCAGGTCTAGCTCTTGCTCAGTGGCCATGCTCGGTTCTCCTCATCGATCGTCCTGCTTGGGCTGAATTGCGTTATGGCATGGTGGGCAATAACGGCGATCGACGGCCCAGGGTACGGGCTCGCCAGACTAGCCATTAGTGTAAGGGGTTTGGCTACGGAACTTGCTGAAAGTCCCGTGACTAAAACCCTTGCGGCGTTTGGGCTAAGGCGGGTTTGGGGATTGGGCTGAGGGCGATCGATGGCTAGGCCAACTGCCAAATCTGAATGGTGCGATCGCCACTGCCGCTGGCCAGGGTGACACCATCGGGGGCGATCGCCACGGCATTCACCCACCAACTGTGGCCCTTCAGCACTTGCAGCAAGCTGTAGTCGGTTAAGTGCCAAATCTGGACGGTGTGATCTTCGCCGCCCGAGACCAAGAGGCCTCCCTGGGGGGCGATCGCTAGGCCAAAGATGGCTTCGGTGCTGTCGCGCAACACTTGCTGGGGTTTGTCATCGATCGGCTGGCCGTGATCGAGTCGCCAGAGCTTAATCGTTTTATCTTCTCCGGCGCTGACCAGCCATTGACCGTCGGGCGTGACTTGTAGGGCACAGATCCGGCCCAAATGCTGGTGGACGGTGGTGAGCAGTTGGCCCGATCGCGCGTCCCAAAAGCCGATCGTCCCATCTCGGCCACCGCCGATCAGCACGGCTCCGTCTTGGCTCCAGGCGATCGCCCCGATCGGTCGGGGGCTGGCTTTGTAGCTGGCTTGTAACTGGCCCTGCTGCCAATCCCAGAGCACGATCCGCCCATCGTCACCGCTGCTGGCCAGGGTTTGGCCGTCGGGGGCCAGGGCGATCGCCCCCACCCAGTCCTGGTGATGTTTGAGGCAATGGCTGGGGCCGTCGTCCGTGAGAGACCAAACACGAAGGGTGCGATCGCTGCTGGCCGAGATCACTGCCTGGCCATCGGGGCTAAATTGCAGGGCCGAAATCCGCCCCCCATGGCCGGCCAAATCCCGGTGTAACTGCCCGGAGCGCCAGTCCCAGAGCCGCAGTTGCCGATCGCCCCCACCGCTGGCCAGCCACCGGCCATCGGGGCTAAAGGCCAGGGCGCAGATCCGATCGCTGTGGGCGGCGATCGTGGTGGCAGGTCGCCATTTACAGCCCGCCAGGTCGAGATCGATCGCTGGGTCTGGGTCGGTGGTGCAGGCCGCACCGTCCCCGAAGTCGATCCCCTCGGGGCGATCGACCGTCTCGCCGGCCAACACGCGCAACACCTCCGCCGCACTGCCATAGCGGGCACTGACCCGATCAGCGAGTAAGCGATCGAGCACCTGCCCCAACACCGGATCGATCGTCTCAATCTCTTGGCCCGCCGCCTGTAGGCGATCGCGCCACCCCCAGCAGTTAGCCAACGGATCAAACAGCGATTCCGGCGCACAACCGGTCAGGGCAAACAGAGCCGTCGCCGCCAAACTGTAGAGATCACTGGCGGGATAGGCATGGCCGCTGCGTAGTTGTTCGAGGGGCGCATAGCCCTCCGTGCCCACCCTGGTGCCGCCCCGGGTGGCCAGTTCCCCCGTCAGTTGCTTGGCCACCCCAAAGTCGATCAGCACCGGCTTGGCCCCCAGAGATGGCAGCACGATGTTATCGGGTTTGATGTCGCGGTGAATCACGTTGTTGTGGTGCACAAAGGCCAACACCGGCAACAGATCCACCAGCAGCGATCGCACGGCCGCCACACTCAGTGGGCCCGATCGATCCACCTGCTGGGCCAGGGTTTCGCCTTCAATCAGTTGCTGCACCAAATAGAGCCGCCCACCCTCGGCAAAGTAGGCATAAAGGGCAGGAATTTGGGGATGTTCGCCCAACTCCGACAGGCGCTTGGCCTCTTCAGCAAAAAATTGCGCGTATTTTTCTTGGATGCCGTCTTGGGTGACGGTGGCTGCACCCAAGGCGATGTTGCTACCCTGGGGCGAAAATTGCTTGATGATGCAGGGGCGATCCAGTCGATCGCAGTCGATCGCCAAATAGCTGCGGCCAAATCCCCCCTGGCCCACGGGGCGCACCGGATGATAGCGATCGCGCAGTTTGGGAACCAACACCGCTCCGCAAGACTGACAAAATCGAGCATCATCGGGATTTTGCGGTTGATGACAGTGCGGATTTAAGCAGCAAACCATACCGCACGGGGCTGAGTTGGGCCCGTCTCGCGAGATGTGTTGGGTTTACACCAGGTGTTGGGTTCACACCAGGGGCAGACGCAACACCACCGCCAAGCCGCCGCCAGGCCGATCGAGCAAATCTAGGTGACCACCGTGGCGCGTGGCAATGTGATAGGTGGCTGTTAGTCCCGTTTCTTTGACGGTTTGGCGATCGGCACTAAACCCCGCCAAAATCTGTTGCCGTTGTTTGGGGCGCAGGCCCGGGCCATTATCAGCAATCACAATCGTGGCCCAAGACTGATGATCGGCCGGGTCAAGCTCCACGCACGTTTCAATCACAATTTGGGGCTGTTCGCTAGGGTTCAGAGCGATCGCATGGACTTTGGCCCGGGTGGCGCGATCGACCAGCGCATCCACCGCATTCACCAACAGGGCCATCAGGGCCCGATCGATCTGGCTGCCATAGCAAACCACCGGCGGCAAGGGGCCATAGTTGCGAACAAACTCGATTTGCACCGTCAGCCGACTTTGCAACAACAACACAATGCTATTGAGGCGATCGTGCAAATCCACCGGCTTGGGGTAAACCTCATCCAGATGGCAGAAATTTTGCAAACTGCCAACGATCGCCTTCAGTCGCTCGGCTCCACTGCGGAGACTGCCCAATAACTGCGGCAAATCCTCCCGCAAAAACACCAGATCAATGTCTTCTTCCAAATCGGCGATCGCCTCTGGGGGCCACTGGTTTTGGGTAAGTGCCCAGTCTCGATAGGCATCCACCAGGGCCAACAGTTGCTCGCCATAGATACCGAGGTGGCTGAGGTTGCCCCAAATAAACCCCACCGGGTCGAGAATTTGGTGCGCGACCCCATCGACCAACCGTCCCAGGCTGGCCATCTTGTCGTTTTGGATTGCCTGAAGTTGCATCCGCTCATAGCGGGCTTGGGTTTCGATGCCGCGAATTTGCCAATCTGCCACAATCAGCGATCGCATATCCAGCAGCCGATCGCCCTCGGGATATTGCACCACAATCGGATCGGTCAGCAAGGCGATCGACCGCATCACCGATCGCTGCATGGCCTGGACGATCGGCACCTGCGATCGCAACACCAAACAGTCGCGCTCCAGATAGCCCCAGAGCGCGCTCACCGGTTGCTCCAAAATGGCGGGGCCATAGGGACGAATCACAAACTCCAGCAATTGTTGCCGCGCGATCGCCCCCCGCAGTTGCCCCCCATCCCTCACAATCACACCGGGTACGCGCGGATAGCGAGCCAGCCAATCCGCCAAGGCCAACCCCGTGACTGACGCTTCGATCGTGCAATCGTAGCTGGGCAAATCTGCGAGTACTGCATCCAAGCCCAAAGACACATTGACAGGCTCGTGCAACGTCGGCGGCCGCAAACCATCCTCCCTCACCGATTCAGTCACAACTGTTTATTCGCTTGATTCGTTATCCACTAGTCCAACTTCGCGAGTCCAACTTCGCCAGTCCAACTTCGTTTCACCGCGTCTCAGGGCTGTGACTCCTCGCAAGGGGCAAATCTGCGATTCATCAACTGCGATTCATCATTTGCGATTCATCAACTGTTGATCAACCCTACAGAATTGCCAGGGTTGCGACCATACAAGCACAAGGGTCGCGATCGATCCAGCGGCTGCCCAGGCGGGCCAGAGCCTGCATCACCGGCTCCACCTCGTAGCCCTTAGCCGTCAGCTCGTATTCCACATGGGGTGGCACTTCTGGAAACACCCGCCGCACGATCAACCCATGACGTTCGAGACCACGCAACCGTTGGGTCAGGGTTTTGCTGCTGATGCCCGGCAACAGAGCCATCAGCTCACTGGGACGATGGGCACGCTCAAACAGCAATCGCAGAATCAGAATCGACCATTTGTGACCGATCGCATCTAGCACCACCTGAATCGGGCAAGCGCGATCAACGCAGGATTGATCGAAGGTTGTGACCAAACCAGACGAAGTATCCATCAACCTTGACTCCTAGCAACTCGAAAACAATCTTCAAGAAACTTGAAGAAACTCTTCAGAGTCACACTAAATTGTCAGCGATTTTACTAGTCCAATCATCCTGTATTTTGGCAACAACATCCCATCTAGACTAAATTCTTTACTTTGGAATCTCAACTGTCACTTTGTAACCGATCTTGCAGAACCCGATTGACTTAGCGCAGGATCAAAGTAGCTCAACGGAGTTGCCACCCATTTGCATCAATTTTCATGCTAGATCAACCTGCCAATCGTTAATTTCCCACTGTTCATAGCTGGGGATCAATTTCTTAATGTTCTTTTCTTAATATGAGCAGTTCGTCAGGCATTACCTGAGAGGGGCAAATTGACATGAAGGGCGTGATGGAAGCAGCTCAAGGTTATCTCTCGCCACCCCAGAGGCGATCGCGCAGGCAGGAATCGTCTATTGAGATCGTGACCACAGCCAATCTTGGGCAATCGGCATCGATCACTAGAGGAACAAGCGATTCATGGCAACAGCAGCACTGATCTGAGCCTGTTTAGGCATCAAATCATCAAATCGAACAGCAAAATCCAGCCTCAGATCATCGTTCCATTGACTCATCTTGATCAGGGTTTCATTGAGGGCTGAACAATGACCAACACCTTATCCATTTCGCACTCGAAAGCGATCGCCGATCGCAACCAGGCATTGGTTCTGTGGTTCGATCAAGTCGGCATTGTTGATTTACCCTTGGTGGGCGGCAAAAACGCATCCCTCGGGGAAATGATTCAGCAGCTCATGCCCAAAGGGGTGAACGTTCCCAATGGATTTGCAACCACGGCGTTTGCCTATCGTCATTTCATGCAAGTTGCCGGTCTAGAACCCAAATTGCGGACGATTTTTGAGCAGTTGGATGTGGATAACGGGGAGAGCTTGCGGCGCTGTGGTCAACGGGCGCGCAACTTGATTTTGCACGCAGCTTTTCCACTCGACTTGCAAGAGGCGATCGCCCGGGCTTACCAAGATTTATGCGCCCAATACGGGTCTGATGTAGATGTGGCGGTGCGATCGAGTGCCACCGCCGAAGACCTGCCCGATGCCAGCTTTGCGGGCCAACAGGAAACCTATCTGAACGTCCACGGCATGGGCGCGGTGCTAGAAGCCTGTAAGCGCTGCTTTGCCTCGATTTTCACCGATCGCGCCATTTCCTATCGCCAACTGAAGGGCTTTGATCACTTTGAAGTGGCCCTGTCCGTCGGTGTGCAAAAAATGGTGCGCTCCGATCTGGATAGCTCCGGCGTGATCTTTACCCTAGACACAGAAACCGGCTTCCGCGATGTGGTGTTGGTGACGGCGGCCTATGGCTTGGGTGAAAACGTGGTGCAAGGAGCGGTCAACCCCGATGAATACGTGGTGTTTAAACCGACCCTGGCCGACGGCAAGCGGCCGATCCTCAGCAAGCGCCTGGGCACAAAAGAGATCAAGATGATCTATGCCCCCGGCAGCACCAAACCGACCAAGAACGTGCCGGTAGCCCAGGCTGATCGCCATCGTTATGCGATCGACGATGCCGACATTATGCAGCTCGCTCGCTGGGCCACGGTGATTGAAGATCACTATTCCCAAGTGCGCGGAATGCCCACCCCGATGGACATTGAGTGGGCCAAGGATGGGCAAACCGGCGACCTGTTTATCGTGCAGGCCCGCCCGGAAACGGTGCAGTCCCAACGCAGCGGCAACACGATCGAAAACTACCTGATCACTCAACCACCAGAACAGCGGCCCCCCGTGCTGATCACCGGCCGCAGCGTCGGCGAAAAAGTGGGTTGCGGCCCGGCGCGCGTGATTTTGGATGTGCAGCGGATCGATGAGTTTGCGGCGGGCGATGTGCTGGTGACCAATCGCACCGACCCGGATTGGGAACCGATCATGAAAAAGGCCAGCGCGATCGTCACCAACCAAGGCGGTCGGACTTGCCACGCGGCGATCATTGCCCGGGAAATGGGCATCCCGGCGATCGTCGGTTGCGGCAACGCCACCGGGGCCATGGAAACGGGCCAATCGGTGACGGTCTCCTGCTGCGAAGGCGACGAAGGCAAAGTCTACGGCGGCCTCGTGCCCTTTGAGGTCAAGAAAACCCACCTGGGCAACCTGCCGCGACCCAAGACCCAAATCCTGATGAATGTGGGCAACCCCGAAGAAGCCCTCAGCTTGGCGGCGATGCCCTGTGACGGCGTGGGCTTGGCGCGGCTGGAGTTCATCATTGCCAACCACATCCAAGTCCACCCCTTGGCCCTGATCCATTTCGACAAGCTGGCAGACAAGGCAGTTCGCAAACAGGTGGCCGAGCTGACACAGCTCTATCAGGCCGATCGCCCGCAATATTACGTAGACAAGCTGGCCCAAGGGGTGGGCACGATCGCGGCGGCTTTCTATCCCAAGCCCGTAATTGTGCGGATGTCGGACTTCAAGACCAACGAATATGCCAACCTGCTCGGCGGGCGGCAGTTTGAACCAGTCGAAGAAAACCCGATGATCGGCTGGCGCGGCGCATCCCGCTACTACGATCCAAAGTTTCGGGCCGCCTTTGCCCTGGAATGCCAAGCGCTGAAACGGGTGCGCGACGACATGGGCTTGACCAACGTGATCCCGATGATTCCGTTCTGCCGCACGCCGGAAGAGGGGATGCGGGTGCTGGAGGTGATGGCCGACAACGGCCTGAAGCGGGGCGAAAACGGCCTGCAAGTCTACGTGATGTGCGAGCTGCCGAGCAACGTGATTGCCGGGGATGCCTTTAGCGAGGTGTTCGATGGCTTCTCGATCGGCTCCAATGACCTGACGCAACTCACCTTGGGTCTCGATCGCGACTCGGCCTTGGTGGCGCACCTGTTCGACGAACGCTGCCCAGCGGTGAAACGAATGGTGAGCCTGGCAATCAAGACCGCCAAGGCCAATGGCCGCAAGATTGGCATCTGCGGTCAAGCACCCAGTGACTACCCCGAGTTTGCCCAATTCTTGGTGAAGGAGGGGATCGACTCAATCAGCCTCAATCCCGATTCGGTGCTGAAGACCCTGTTGGCGATCGCCGAGCTGGAGTCTCAAGAGTCCTAGGCCTGTCGTCAAGTTGCCGATCGCCCGACTCTGCCGTTAGCGGATCGTGGGGCAGTTAGCGGATCGTGGGGCAGCAAGGGGCTTAGGGCTTGTCGTCGAATCGCCCAAAACCTTGATTCCACCGTTAGCGGATCGTGGGGCAGCAAGGGGCTTAAGCCCCTTGTTACGGCGGTTGGGGCCGGAAAAATCACCTGAGATGCTGTGATCGAGTCAGCCCACAACGCGACCCAACCAACCATTCCCCAGGAGGCAGACTGCAAACCTGCCTCCTTTGCCATGTGACTGCCCTACCCTTGGCTGATTCGATGCCCGCACAGGACAATGGACAGCACCAGCAATCGGGAGGAAACGGGGTGGCAATTTGGCCGATTTTGGCAGCCGGTGGGCCAGTGATGGTGCCGTTGCTGGTGGGGTCGATCGCCACAATCACGGTGGCGATCGAGCGGCTGGCGTTTTGGCGGCAGTTGCGGCGCGATCGCTTGGCCCTGATGCCGCCCATTTTGGATCTCTATGCCCGTGATCCGCGATCGACCCTTGCTCGCTTGCAACCCCATGCCGATCGCCTGCCGATCGCCCGGATTTGCCTGGCCGCCCTCGAACTCGATCGGCCCCACCCGATCGCCTTTCGCCTCGCCCTGCAAGCCGCCACCCAAGCCGAGCTACCCCACCTACGCCGGTTTGACACCCTGCTTCAAAGCGTTACCGGCCTCGCCCCCTTGCTGGGCTTGCTAGGAACCGTTACGGGGCTGATGCGCGCCTTTACTGGTCTCGATTGGGACTCCTGGTCTCAAGGCAGCAAAACCAGCGGCATCAACCTTGGTCTCAGTGAAGCCCTCGTTTCCACCGCCACCGGCCTGACCGTCGCCCTGATCGCCCTATCGATCGCCAACAGCCTGCGAGCCTGCTATCGACGGGAACGCGCCGCCATCACCCACGATTGCCGCACCCTAGAGCGCCTTTACCTACGCCGTCACTGGCACTTCGATCGCCCCAGTCGCCCCCAGCCTGCCCGCCGATCGCGATCGCGCCCCACTGCATAACCCCCCCGCGATCAAGCGATCAGGCCGCCCTCTAAGTCCATCGCGAACAATCGCGATCGCAAAGCCCCACAGTTTCAAGCCACTTTCAACCTCAATCCACTTTCAACCCACAGATTTACAGGCCAGCGTACTTAGTGTTACATTTCGTTACAGGAGGCTGATTAGCCTAAGCTTGGACTCTTGTCTAGCAGTCACTTTGGAACTCCCGCCCAGTAGCAACTCTCCCTTCGTCTGCTTGGGCGGAACAACTGAAGCAACTGCCGACAGCGCAAATGAATTGCAATGTCAATGACATGCCCAGCACGGTTTTAATTGGTATTCTCCCAACACAGCAAGCACGGCCAGCCGCCCCAACGGCTGGCTTTTTTTGGGCCAATCTGGCTTTTTTGGGTCAGTACCCTTTGGGGCCAATCTGGCTTTTTGGGGTCAATACTCTTTTGGGTCAATACCCTTTGGGGCCAGTACTGGTCATCGCCACTGGTCATCGCCACTGGTCATCGCCTAAGTCGATCGCGGGGGCATCTAGAGTATCAACTTTGACTTTTCAGACATCCCCTAAGAGCAAACACAGGTAAGAGCAAACACAGGGAGCGGGTTTGGCTCGCTCTCACTGTCCCACCGCCCGCCTCTCAGCCCGCGTCGTGAGCAGAAAGCGCAGTCACCCCACAGGCGACCTCGTCGCCACAGCACACCATTCCCACCACACGCCGAACGCCCCTTGACCAGAGGACGGTCAAGATTCCTGAAAACGCCTCCACTCGGTTGGTCAGTCTCCAGATCTTGTCCCAATTTGCAGGAGCGCATGATAGACTTTTATGCCAGCAAACCCGCCGCTCGATCGATACTATCGCCGATAATGTCAGGGCTGTTCTGAGTGTTGATGCTCCGGCAATTGCAGCACCCACAACAGCAACACATCCTCATCGAAAACACATAGGTCTTGCGGTTTCGGATGGCTAGAGGCTAGCGCTCGACCGTTCATGACTGCCGATGGCTCCTCGCTTTTCAGTCGAGTCTTGTCAATCGAGCCACACCATCCATTTTGATATCACACCGTTATCAAACAGCCTTTCATCAGCAGCTTGCAGTCCAGTGCTTGCAGTCCAGTGGACGGTCGCCCAACGCAAGCTGCCATTGACATCAGATCTAGCAAGTTCCCGTAACCTGCTCGTCCCATCGAGATGTTCTCGATAGCCTTGGCAACTGCCAACCCTTCCGCCCCATCACCTAGCGCTGAGTTCTCGTAGCGCTTGCTGCAAACCATCAGAGGGATTCCGTCATGTCCATTCGCCTGTATGTTGGCAACCTGCCCAAAGAAGTCGATCGCAAAGAGCTTGAAGCTGTCTTTGCCGTCACGGGCGACCTGACTTCCACCAAAGTCATTGTCGATCGCAAAACGGGTAAATGTCGCGGGTTCGCCTTCGTGACCGTTCCCACTGATGAGCTTGCAGACCAGATCATTGAGCAATTCAACGGCTCCACCTTCAAGGACACCACCCTGAAGATCGAAAAAGCCATGCCCCGCAAGGGTAAAGGTGACGACGAAGCCCCCGAAGCGGGTGAAGTTGTTCCCAGCAGCGCCCCCAAGGCCAGCCGGCGGAGCGGTGGCGGTGGCAAAAAGAGCGGCGGCGGTGGCGGCGGTGGCAACAACCGTCGCAGCACCGGTGGTGCTGTGGTTGCCGAAAGCAGCGCCGCCTCAGCCCAGCCCGATCCGCGCTGGGCAGGTGAGCTGGCTAAACTGAAGCAGTTGTTGGGCGCACAAACCACTGGTTCCTAGCCGCCTGAGCGCCCGGGCGATCGCATCGGCAGCACTGAATCAATAACCAAGCAATTACCGATCGATTGGGGTGACCCTCCCAAGGGGTACAACCTGGTACGGTCGTGCGGGGATGAGTGGGCGAGCAACCGACCAGTGATCATGCATCGGTATCGCCTGTCGCTCGATTCGTGTTAGTCAGTTAGTCCCGTGCATCACCCCTCCTCCCCACCATTGAGATGTGGCGGGAATCGCTAAGCTGGTCTCCTCGGAACCCGAAAGCTTAGCGATTTTCTATTGCAATACCGATGGTGGTTTCCCGACGGTGTTTGGTTCGGTATTAGTTCGGTATTAGTTCGGTATCAGTTGAGGGCGGGCGCGATGACTGTGATGACTTTAGTGGGTGCGATCGCGTAAGCAGCATCAGTCCCGAAATTCAGACCAGCCGCCGCCCAAGCAAGCTATTAATCAATCAAACGATCGCCCATCGAGCAGCCAAGCCACCAAAAAACACCCCAGCAATCGGCAATGGAGCCGCGATCGCTGGGGTGTTAGTCCTTTGGACGTTGGTGATAGACGCTGGTGATCTGGTGGACGTTATTGATCTAGGAATTGATCTGGGAATATTAGCTGGGGATATTAGCTAGCGACCGTCCGGGATGAGCCTTCAAGGGCCTGCTCTTCACTGTCAAAAATTTCAAATACAGAATCCATCATCGTCACCTCAAACACCAACTTGGCTTCGGGGTGAACCTGACAGAGACGAAAGCTGCCCTTCTCTTTATCAGCGTCACGCATACCCGCTACCAGGGACGTGAGGCCAGAACTGTCGATGAAGTTGACCTCACTGAGGTTGACGACAATGTGGGGACTGAGCTTAGAGATACACTCTTGCAGCTTTAAACGAAACTGCCAAGCCGTCGTAATGTCGAGTCGTCCTTCAGGCTTGAGAATGATTACCGTCGTGCCATCTTGGGTCGTGTGGGTGTTTTGCTCCATGATGGATCGTTAGCTCTTGGGGGGACTAAGAAGGGGGCTGGCAATCGATCGATACGCCGCGATCGATGCTCGATCAGGGATCGCGGCGTAGCTGACGGTTTTAACCCAACGGTTATGCATCATCCAGGTTCAACACCCCTGAGGGACGGAGAGGCCATGCATCGGTTGCCAAAACCTCTCACGTTGAGTCTAGGCACCGCAGAACCGGAAGCAGCGCTCGACAGGTAAGTCTCCTTCGGATTGTATCACGGCACTCCTGACGACCAAGGGGGTGGTTAGCACTCGGCCAGCACAGGCCCCTACGCGAAGTTCGTCACTTGGGGAGGCGCGTTTAACCAATCTTGGGGCTTGAGGAAGATGTCATACAGATTAGCCTCGCGGGTGTTGGGTTCTGGTTGATAGCCATATTCCCAACGCACCAAGGGAGGCAGCGACATCAGAATTGATTCGGTGCGACCATTGGTCTGCAAGCCAAAGATTGTACCGCGATCGTAGACCAAATTGAACTCAACGTACCGCCCGCGACGGTAGAGCTGGAAGTTGCGCTCTCGATCGCCATAGTCTTGATTGCGACGGCGATCGATGATCGGGACGTAGGCCGGCAAAAAGGCACGACCACAGTCTTGCACAAAGCCGAACAGATCTTCCCAACTGCGCTGGGGTGGCTGACCAACTTGCTGGCTGTGGGCGGCGGCGGGGCCATGCGGGTCGGGGCCCCGGTAGAGCGCGCCCGTGCCGTCTTGGTAGTCAAAGAAAATGCCACCCACACCCCGGGTTTCATCCCGGTGCTTGAGGTAGAAATATTCATCGCACCAGAGCTTGAAGGTGTCGTAATAGTCTGCTTGGTGGCGATCGCAAGCATTCTTCAAGGTTTGGTGGAAATGCACCACGTCTTCCACGAAGGGATAGTAGGGAGTCAGGTCAATGCCGCCACCAAACCACCACACGGGGCCCGCTTCAAAGTAGCGATAGTTGAGGTGCACCGTGGGGATGTAGGGATTTTGGGGGTGCAGCACCATGGAAGTCCCGGTGGCGTAGAACCCGTGGCCGGCGGCTTCTGGGCGCTGGGTCAAAATCGAAGGCGGGAGCTGGCTGCCCCAAACCTCTGAGAAGTTCACACCACCTTGCTCAAACACATCACCGTTGGAGATTACGCGCGATCGGCCGCCGCCACCCTCGGGCCGCTCCCAGGCATCTTGGCGAAACTGACCGGCACCGTCAGCCGCTGCAAGACCCTGGCAAATCTCATCTTGAATTTGACGCATCCACTGACCAACGCGCTCACGGGAGTCAGCGGGTGGAGCACTGACCGCTACGGGTTGCGCTTGGCCATTCGCCTCGGGATGAACGATCGAAGACTTGGCGGGAGTTGCAAATGCGGTCATAGGGCCGAGGGTATTAATAACGGCGACGGTGGATCGGCGAGTCCAAAGTTGGCCCGATCGATGTTGCAGTTTGGTGGTGTGGGACTCCCAATCACTACAAACCAGCGCCAGGGTTGCTATTGACCCTATAGCGTACCGGAGGTCTCCAAAAGTCCGATCGCCTAGTCGTAGAATTTAACAATTCTGCAAATAATCTGAACCCTCGATCGCCCTTCAAAAATCGCCCTACCACCAACACCGCTGAAGTCTGGTGAATGGGTTTCTGAGGGTTGCCCCGGTTCGCGATCGACCGCAACCCGCAAACGGTAAGATTTCCGTGAGTACAAACACTTGCAAATCAATCCCTTAACGCTTCATCTCCTCAGCTCTAAAATCCTCAGCTTTCACAACCATCAACCCTCGGGTTGTTTCTGAACCCTTATCCAACGCTGTTTCATCCCGACTTTCCCATGACTGCTACCGCCCTCAGTCCCGAAGCCATCCTCGATATCTTGCGCCCGGTTGAAGATCCCGAGCTGCGCAAAAGCCTCGTGGAGCTGAACATGATCCGGAACGTCAGCATCCAAGGCGGTGCAGTGCGGTTCACCCTCGTGCTGACGACTCCCGCCTGTCCGCTGCGGGAATTTATTGTTGATGATTGCAAACGCGCGGTAAAAACCTTGCCCGGTGTCGAATCCGTGGAGGTGGAGGTGACGGCCGAAACGCCTCAGCAAAAATCCCTGCCCGATCGCGCCGGGATTGCGGGGGTAAAAAACATTTTGGCGGTCTCCAGCGGCAAGGGCGGCGTGGGCAAAAGCACCGTGGCCGTTAATGTGGCCGTTGCCCTGGCCCAGTCGGGCGCGCGGGTTGGGCTAATCGATGCGGATATCTATGGCCCCAACGGCCCCACGATGATGGGGCTAACCGATGCCCAGGTGAATGTCCGCCCCGGAGCCGCCCCGGGCCAAGATATCTTGGAACCTGCCGAGAACCACGGCGTGAAGATGGTGTCGATGGGCTTTTTGATTGATCCCGACCAGCCCGTGATTTGGCGTGGGCCGATGCTGAATGGGATTATTCGCCAATTTTTGTATCAGGCCGATTGGGGTGATCTGGATTATTTGATTGTGGATATGCCGCCGGGGACGGGCGATGCCCAACTGACTCTGGCCCAATCGGTGCCCATGGCCGGTGTGGTAATCGTGACAACGCCGCAAACGGTGTCGCTGATTGATGCGCGACGGGGCTTGAAGATGTTCCAGCAGCTCAATGTGCCGGTACTGGGCATTGTGGAGAACATGAGCTATTTCATTCCGCCGGATTTGCCCGATCGCCAATACGACCTTTTTGGTTCGGGTGGCGGCAAAAAGACGGCGGAAGAGTTAGAAGTGCCGTTGTTGGGCTGCGTGCCGCTGGAAATGCCGGTGCGGGACGGGGGTGATCAGGGTGTGCCGATCGTGGTGTCGGCTCCGGAGTCGGCCTCTGCCCAAGCCCTGACGGCGATCGCCCAGGCGGTGGCGGCGCGGGTGTCTGTGATGGCCCTCAGCTAGGGTTGCCATTGGGGCGATCGCCGGGTACTGCTTCCACTCCTAACTCATCCTCACCCTTTCCGTCTGATGGCTTCTTCCATGTTCCGCTCCCCCAGTCGCTGGAATTTCAAATCGTGGATTCAACCCTGGGCGGATATTGATTGGCTGCTGCTGTTTTTGGTGACAGCCATGACGATCGGTGGCAGCATTGCGATTCGCAGTGTGGAGTTGAGTTCTGGAGGAACGAACTGGATTCAGCATTTGGTGATGGGGGGAATTGGCCTGGTGATTGCCCTTTGGCTGGCGCGATCGCGCTACGAGGAAGTGGAGCGCTGGCGCTGGTGGATCTATGGCGGGATTAACCTGCTGCTGATCGCCGTGATGCTGTTTGGGACGACGGCCCTCGGGGCTGAACGTTGGCTGACGATTGGCAGCTTCAACATTCAGCCGTCAGAATTTGCCAAGGTGGGCTTGATCATCACCCTCGCCAGCGCCATCAACCAAGAAAGCGTCAACACCCTGCCCCGCATGTTCCAAATTTTGGGCATTGCGGCAGTACCGGCGGCCTTGGTGTTTTTGCAGCCCAGCTTGGGATCGACCCTGGTGCTAGGCTCGGTGTCCATGAGCATGTTGTATTGGGGCAATGCCAATCCGGGGTGGTTGGCGCTGTTGATTTCGCCCATTATCTCGGCCGTGCTCTTTAACGTTTATGCGCCCGCTTGGCTGGCTTGGGTGGGGTTGATGGCCTTTGCGGGGTGGAGTAGCTTGCCCTGGCGAATTTTTGGAGCCTTGGGGGCCATGGTGGCCAACTTGGTGTCAGGGGGCTTGGGCAAGATTTTTTGGGATCTGCTGAAGGATTACCAAAAGGCGCGGATCACGATGTTTTTGAATCCTGACCAAGATCCGATGGGTGGTGGTTACCACTTGATTCAGTCGCGGATTGCGATCGGGGCGGGGGAACTGTGGGGCCAAGGGCTGTTTAAGGGCACACAAACCCAGTTGAATTTCATCCCGGAACAGGACACGGACTTTATCTTTGCGGCGATCGGGGAAGAGTGGGGGTTTGTGGGGTCGATCGCGGTGTTGATTGGGTTTTGGCTGATTTGCTTGCGCCTGGTGTCGATCGCCCAATCGGCAAAAGATAACTTTGGCTCGGCGATCGCGATCGGTGTGCTGGGAATGTTGGTGTTTCAGATTGCGATCAACATTGGCATGACGATCGGGTTAGCGCCAATTACAGGCATTCCGCTCCCTTGGCTGAGTTATGGGCGATCGGCCATGCTGACTAATTTTGTCGGGATCGGGCTAGTGTTGTCGGTGGCCAATCACCGCCAGCGATTGCGGTTCTAGGGGTTGGCAGTCAATAGGGGGCCGTGTGTTTACTGGATTGGTGCAAGGGCTAGGAAACTTGGAGCGACTGGGGCCCGATCGCTTGGCCATTACCTGCGATCTCGTCACGGCCGGGGCGATTGTGCCGGAACTGGCCCTCGGCGACAGTGTGGCGGTGGATGGCGTGTGTTTGACCGTGGAGCGGATTTTGGCCCAGGGGTTTGAGGCCACGGTCTCCCCAGAAACGCTCGATCGCACCACCCTCGGCAGCGCTGACCGGGTGAACTTGGAACCCTCCCTGCGCGTGGGCAGCAAAATTGGCGGCCACTTCGTCACCGGTCACATCGATGGGGTGGGCTGGTTTGAATCGGCGATCGCCACCGCCACTTCTTGGGAACTGAGCTTTCAAGCCAGCGATCGGGTCGCTCGCTACATCGTGCCCAAAGGCAGCATCGCCATCAACGGCATCAGCCTGACCGTGGCCGACTGCTCCGACGATGGGCGCTGGTTTGCCGTTGCCGTCATTCCCCACACCTACAGCCACACCAATTTGCAAGACTTACAACCCGGTGCGCCCGTGAATCTAGAGGGCGACATTCTGGGCAAATACGTCGAAAAAATGCTGCGATCGGGGTCTGCTGCCTCGGGACTGCACCGCGCAGAATCCATTACCCCCGAGTTTTTAGCCGAGCATGGATATGCCTAAGGCCCCAACCAAGGCAACCCAAACCAAGTACCATAGATCGCGACTTGTCAATCGCGGCTTGTGTATCCTGTTGGCCCCCGGTGTGCCCGATACTGTCCAAGTCTCGCCGATCGATCCTTTGAACTCCCTTTCTTGAAAACGCTGGTTTTGTATAGGTTGGCATGAGCGATTTTTCTGCGTCCGCTGTCATCGAGCCATCAACGCCTCTGGATTCCTTGGTTGCTGCCCTCCAAAGCGGCAACTTAAAAAAGCAGCTTGTAGCCCTGCCGGAGTTGGCGGCGATCGACGACGGCGTGATCCTGCTCATTGACTTAGCCAAAGACCGATCGCCCCAACCCCTGACCATCGATACGATCGATCCGCTGTTGGGCCGCCTCTGCCAGCTCCTGGCCCGCTCGCCCTTGCCCCAAGCCCGCAACTTCCTCGAAGGCTACTATCCCGACGGGTTGGTGGAGTTGCCCAGCGACTGCAAGGTCGATTACCAGCCCATTCAAGCAGCCCTGATTGCCGAAGACTTTGACGGAGCCGATCGCCTCACGATCCAAAAGCTCTGTGAATTAGCCGGGCCCGAAGCCGCCAAGCGCAAGTGGCTCTACTTCACCGAGGTTGGTCGTTTTCCAACGGTCGATTTACAGGCAATTGATGCCCTTTGGCGCACCTACTCCGAAGAGAAATTTGGGTTCTCGATCCAGCGTGAAATCTGGCTGGGCGTGGGGCGCGACTGGGAAAAGTTCTGGCCCAAAATTAACTGGAAACAAGGCAACCACTGGACGCGCTGGCCAGGCGAATTCACCTGGAACTTGACCGCCCCGCGCGGCCATTTGCCCACCACTAACCAATTGCGTGGGGTCAGGGTGATGAATGCTCTTATGAATCACCCGGCTTGGTCTTAACCGCTCACCATCATGAATACCTGGGATTTGTTGGGTCAGACCCTCAGCCTGTCGGGAGCCGCCCTGGCCCAATGGCGGCAGACCAGTTGGGTGGGCCGCTGGATCGGGGCGCTGGGCACTTGGCGATCGAGCAGTTGGCTGCTGCGGTGGGGCGAAACGCTGCTGGCAATCCTGGCGGCACTGGTCTATGGCTTGGGTCCCTTTGTGGAAACCTCGCTGATTGGGGTGTTGCTGTTTGCGGCGGCGGCTTTTTGGGCCCTGTTGAGCCTGAGCGATCGCCCGGCTGCCGCCGACAATGCCGCCAATCCCAGTGCGGGCATTTTCACGCCGATTCATTTGCTGGTGTTGCTTTACGGGGCGATCGCCACAGTGGCGGTGGCCCTTTCACCAATGAAGGCGGCGGCCTTTGCGGGTTGGACAAAGCTGGTGTTATACCTGCTGTTTTTCTTTGTGCTGGCCCGGGTGACTCGCCACGATCGCGGCCGGGCGATCGTGATTACCGTGTATTTACTCGCTGCCTTGGCCACCAGTGTGTATGGGATGCGCCAATGGATTTTTGGAGCCGATGCGTTGGCCACTTGGGTTGATCCCGAGTCGCCCCTGGCCAAAACCACCCGCGTCTATAGCTATTTGGGCAACCCCAACCTGCTGGCGGGGTATTTGGAACCCGCCATTCCCCTAAGCGTGGCGGCCCTGCTGGCCTGGAAGAGTTGGTTGCAAAAGGCCTTGGCTGTGGTGTTGCTGGGCCTCAACGGGGCCTGTTTGGTGCTGACTTTTAGTCGTGGCGGCTGGATCGGTTTGGTGGTGGAAGGGGCCGTGTTGAGTCTGTTGCTGTTGCATTGGCTGTCGGTGCGGTTTTCGCCCTTTTGGCGGCGCTGGGCGTTGCCGGGGGTGTTGGGTGCGGGCACGTTGGTGTTGGTGCTGGCCCTGGGAGTCGTGGAACCCCTGCGAGATCGGGTGATGAGCATCTTTGGCGGCCGGGGCGACAGCAGCAATAACTTCCGCATTAACGTCTGGCAATCGGTAATTCGGATGATCCAAGATCACCCGATTTTAGGGATCGGGCCCGGCAATGTGGTTTTTAACAAAATCTATCCGCTCTACCAAAAACCGAAGTTCAGCGCCCTCAGTGCCTATTCCGTGTGGCTAGAGGTGATGCTAGAAACGGGCATCATTGGCTTTAGCTGCTTTGCTTGGCTGGTCGGAACTGTGATCTATCAAGGCTGGCGGGCGATCGAGCGGTTGCGCCAAAGCCAAACGCAGCAAGGCTATTGGCTGTTGGCGGCTCTGGCTACCATTGCGGGGATGCTGGCCCACGGCTTGGTGGATACGGTGTGGTATCGCCCGCAGGTGAGTACTCTTTGGTGGTTGATGATTGCGATTGTGGCGGGGTTCTATCAACCGCTGACGGCGGCGATCGCCCCGGAAACCACTACCCCAGGGCACGATGCTGCAACCGCGATCGGCGATCGCTCGGCATCCTAGCCCCGTAACTAGCCCCATGACCCTAGCCCCATGACTCGTTCAATTTACTGAGTCTTCCGGAAACCGATCGCCCGCCATCGCAGTCCGGGGGTGTAGGCTAGCGCCGGTTCAGACGGTGGTGGCTAGCGCGACCTCTACTGTTGTGATGCAGGTTTTACTATGGCGATCGCTCGAAACCCAGAACCGATGCTCGATGCGATCGAAGGGAGTGAGGCAAGTAGGGCTAGTGACTTTAGCGATTTTGGTCAACTGAGCGAGGTCAACCCCGTTGTGCGCGATGTTGTGCGCGATCGGGCAGCGCGCCGACCCCGAATTGCCGTTGCTTCGAGCAATGCCGACGATCCACGCTTTGCCTCAGATACGGGCCAGGGCCTCGACGGCGTTGTGGGTTATGGCCGCGATGGCAACATTGGCTGTACGGGTACTTTATTGCTTTCGGGCCAGCACATCATCACGGCGGCCCACTGTGTCAGCGCCCAACGCAATCCCGATCGCTACACCGTGTTTTTTGATCTGCCCGAGGGCCGGGTGTCCGCCAAGGTGCGGCAAGTGATCGTGAATCCCAACTGGAACAGCAACGATCCTGACTCCAACAACGACGTGGCGATCCTTTGGTTGGAGCGCACGGCCCCGGATACTGCCGATCGCTACGACATCTACCGTGGCAGTGATGAGGTTGGTCAGATCGCCACCCTGGTGGGCTACGGTCAACCGGGTATCGGCAGCCAAGGGGAACTCACGGGCACATTCCCCGCCACTCGGCGATCGGGCACTAATCGAATCGATGCCCTAGGGGATGTGTTCAATCGCGATTCGGGAGTGGATGTTAAACCCGGCACACAACTGGCCTACGACTTCGATAGCGGGCGATCGGCCAACGATGGATTGGGCCGCGACTTTCGGATCAACGACCTAGGCACCGATCGCGAGGTGGGATCCAGCAGCGGCGACTCCGGCGGCCCTTTGCTGTTGAACGGACAAGTGGCGGGTGTGGTGTCCTATGCATTCGTGCCTGAAGCCAATGGCGCTGATCCGACAGGACGCAACGACACCAGCTACGGTGAGATTTTTGCGGCAACGCGCCTATCGGCCTTTGCAAGCTGGATTGATGGGGCGATCGCCCAAACCTTTAGCGGCAACGACGTGCTGATCGGCACCAACCGCCCCGATACCCTGTCAGGCAACCAAGGGATCGATACCCTGTCGGGGCGCGGGGGCAGTGATTTTTTGTCGGGTGGACGAGATGGCGATCGGCTCGAAGGGGGCGATGATTCCGATCGGCTGTTTGGCAACCTGGGCAGCGACACACTGTTTGGGGAAGCCGGGGATGACAGTCTGTTTGGCGGCCAGGGCGACGATAGTTTGCTGGGGGGCGAGGGCAACGACTGGCTCAGTGGAGATCGGGGCGTGGATGTGTTGACCGGCGGCCCCGGAGTCGATCGGTTCATTCTCAACCCCGCCACCTCCGACAACAACCCCGCTTTGGTTGACATCCTCACCGACTTCAGTGGCGAAGACGTGATTGGTCTGAGCGGTGGGTTGACGGCCGGGGCGATCGCCTTGGAGGTGGGCAACCTGCGAAACACCCCAGGCACCTTGATCCGTGGCGGGGGCGTGGTGCTGGGATTTGTCAACAACATCGATCCTATTCAGCTGTCAGGGCGTTTTGAGGCGATCGGGTAGCTCAACTTGCGGCAGCGCATTTGTTCTGTCTGTTCTTTGTTCTGTCTGTTCTTTGTTCTGTTTGTTCTTTGTTCTGTCTGTCCTGCCCGATCGGCCCGAGTTAAACAGAAGAAGTTGCCGCCCTGGCCTAGGGACTATCGCCATTTCCGAGAAGCAAGCTGCAGCAGTTAATTGTCCTCGCCCCAATCATCCTCACAAGGAGCCAAAGCCTCTCACTCCCCACGATCTCGTCACGGTGGAATCACGGCTGACCAATCCACCAAACAGAGCGGCCCGCACCATGATCAACCCGCACCATAATCAAATTAGCAAAAGTCGCGGCTTTGCATCAGCACAGTTCCGACCAGAACGGCGATTGCCACCCACTGACTAAGGGCGCGACGTGCCAAAAGTCGATCAGGCGATCGCCAAGCATTATGTATAGACTTACCACTTGTGTTTTGGCTGTTCAGATACCTTCCTAGGAAGCCTTGAGGGTGGCTTCGGGTAATGCACCCTGCATTCGACTGAGCCAATCGATTAGATTGTCGAGTTGCTGTTCCGGTTTGACCACGCCCAAACCACGCACCATCACCTTTTTGGGCATATAGACAAAGCGCGATCGCAGATGATCCGGCAGATTTTCTGCCAATAGTTTCCAAGCGGGTTCTTCCATGGGCGTTTCGAGAATAACGTGCTGCTTATTCTCGATCCGAATGCGAGAAAAACCGAGTTTTTTAGCCGTTTGTTTCAGTTCCATCACCCGCAAAAGTTGCAAACAAGCGGGCGGAATCGGGCCGTAGCGATCGCTCCAGTCGGCGGCGATTTCTGTGAGTTCGCGTTTGGTGCTAGCGGCGGCGACCGATCGATAGGCGCTCATCTTCTGTTCCAGGTCGGAAATGTAATCGTTGGGGATAAAGGCCGTCAGGTGCAAATCGATTTGGGTGTCGTCCACCTGTGGAATTTCTTGGCCGCGGATTTCATCAATCGCCTCTTGCAACATCTCCATATAGAGATCAAAGCCGATCGCTTCCATTTGTCCCGATTGTTCGGCTCCCAACAAATTACCCACGCCGCGAATTTCCATGTCGCGCATGGCTAACTGATAGCCCGATCCCAGTTGGGTAAATTCTTGGATGGCGCGTAGTCGTTTGCGGGCAGATTCTGATAGTAATCCTCGGCGATTATAGAACAACCAAGCATGGGCTTGCACCCCAGCTCGACCGACACGGCCGCGCAATTGGTAGAGCTGAGAAAGTCCGAATTTTTCCGCATCTTCAATCAAAATGGTGTTGACGCGGGGAATATCCAAGCCCGATTCCACAATCGTCGTACAGACCAAAATATCCGCTTCGCCACTCCCGAAAGACAGCATCGTGGCTTCCAATTCGCCCTCGTCCATTTGCCCGTGGGCGATCGCAATTCGCAGGCTGGGAACCAGTTCCACTAGTTGCGTCGCCACCTTTTCAATACCTTCTACCCGAGGGACAACGTAGAAAATTTGCCCACCCCGATCGAGTTCCTGCCGAACGGCCGATCGCACCGCTTCCGGGTCGTAGGGAGCCAAGTGAGTTTGAATCGGGCGGCGGTTGGGCGGCGGCGTGGTAATTAGGCTCATTTCCCGAATCCCCGACAGGGCCATATAGAGCGTTCGGGGAATTGGCGTGGCGCTGAGGGTCAGCACATCCACTTGGGTTTTGAGGGCTTTGATTTTCTCCTTTTGATTCACACCAAATCGCTGTTCTTCATCAACCACCAACAGGCCTAAATCTCTAAATTGGGTGGATTTACTTAACAGGGCATGGGTGCCCACTACAATATCTAATTCCCCCGTGGCTAGGCGTTTTTGAATTTCTTTCCGTTCCTGAGGCGATCGAAACCGATTCATCAGCCCAATTTGAATCGGGTAGGGGGCAAAGCGTTCTTTGAGAGTGTGGTAATGCTGTTGGGTCAAAATCGTGGTGGGAGCCAGCAACGCGCATTGTTTCCCGGCGGTAACGGCTTTGAAGATCGCGCGCACGGCCACTTCCGTTTTGCCAAAACCCACATCACCGCAGACCAAGCGATCCATCGGGCGATCGCTCTCCATATCCCGTTTCACATCCTGGGTTGCCTTGAGTTGATCCGGCGTGGGTTGATAGGCAAAGGAATCCTCTAGCTCCTGTTGCCAAGGCATATCGGGCGGCAGGGCTTCGCCGCGTTGTTCCGATCGCGCCGCATAGAGTTGCAGCAAGTCCACCGCTACTTTCTTGATTGTTTTGCGGACTTTTGCTTTCGTTTTTTCCCAGGTTTTGCCGGTCATCCGGTGCAATTCAGGCGGGCTATCTTGGGTGCGACGATAGCGCGATAGGCTACCCACCTGGTCGGCCGCCACCCGCAATAGTCCATCGGCGTATTGCAATACCAAATATTCGCGGGTTTGGTTGTCAAAAACGATTTTTTCCAGCTTTAAAAACCGCCCAATTCCGTGGTTACGATGCACCACATAATCACCGGGCGAAAGCTTGTTTGGGTCAACCTGTTTAGAAGTGGCGCGGCGGCGTTTGCGTACATAGCCGGGTGTGGCCAGGGCGTGTTGGCCAAAAAACTCCCGATCGGTCAGCACCGTGATCCGATAGGTGGGCAGCACAAAGCCTTCCAGTTCCGCCAAACCGGAATATTTGACCGCCACGGGGGTGTGGTTACCCTGGAGCCGACCGATCGCCTGGAAATCGCGCGGGCTGGGCACAAACTGCGCTGGGCAATCGTGCTCTTGCAGCAGGGCCACGGAGCGGCTGGGCTGGGCCGACAGCAACCAAATCGTGAATTTGCGATCGACCTCGCCGCGAATGAAATCCGCCAACTTGCTGAACTGGTGCGGCGTGGGCGGCACGGGTCGGGAAGCCAAATTAATCGGCCGGGGTGGGTTGGCAATCAGGGGCGACACCACCTCCGTGGCCAGCTCACTGAGGAAGAAGCGATCGAACCGATCAATCGCCGCCAACACCTCGCTAAAGTTGCGATGGATTGGGCGCAGGGGTTCCCCGTGAGGCAAGCTGTCCAGATGTTGATTGACGATCGCCCAATGCTCGCCCACCTGCTCCACCCAGCGATCGGCATGGCCGCCGCAATGGTCGATCTCATCGATCGCCACGATCGTCCCCTCGGGCAGGTAGTCCAGCAAGCAAGCCGGCTGCTCAAAGGCCCGCCCCAACAGCCGCCGCACCCCTTCCGCGTCCGATCGCAACTCCGCTTCCGCCTCCGGTTCGTCCCGGTTGGGTTCTGGCTCCCAACCCAAGGCTGCCCGGACGATCAGCCCAAAATCCGTCGGAGTCAGCACCACCCGCGCCACCGGATCGAGCGATCGCTGATTGGCCGGGTCAAACTCCCGAATCCGCTCCAACTGGTCGCCAAACCACTCCAACCGCACCGGCAACTCCGACGACACCGGAAACACATCGATGATGTCGCCCCGTTGGCTCCACTGGCCCTCCGTTTCCACCAGCGACACCCGCTCATAGCCCAGCCGCGCCAGCTTGCGACCCAAATCGCCTAAGTCCGACTCCGCGCCGGGTTCCAAGTTGATGCAATAGGGATCGAAGGCCGCCACGGGGGGCAAGTGCGGTTGCAGGGCGCGCTCGGTGGCGACGATCACGATCGGCTTGGGGTCGCTGTGGAGCGATCGCCCCCGCAAATCCGCCAACACCTGCAACTGACCCCAGAGGGTTTCCTGTTCTGGGTCAAAAGGTTCGTAGGGCGAGGCTTCCGAGGTGGGATAAAAGTGCAGCGCCCCAAAGCCCATCTCTTCCATTTGGGCGGCCCAGCGGCTGGCTTCTTCGAGGGTGGCCGTCACCACCAGCAGCGATCGCCCCCGGGACTGGGCCAAGGCCGAAATGGTGAAGGCCTTGGGCAACTGGGCCGCGCCGGTAAAGATCAATTGGCGATCGCGATCGAGCCGTCCTAAGAACTCCTCCGTCAAGGGAGACCGCTGCAAAGCACGCACGATCGACGCAAAAGCCATAATCTGAACCCCTTAAAACCTAAGCAACGCGCCCAAAACCCCCACCACAGAAAAGTTGTGGCGTTTTTGCAGCGCTGGCGTGAATGGTCGCCGCTTCTGATTCTAGGAGGTTGTTGGGTACTTTTACCGATGGATGGCGAGCCGGGCGATCGAACTCGCTTTTTTGAGTCTGTTTTCTTGCCAGATGACTCAATCTGATTAACTACTGAGTCGGCCTTGTCTCAATATTCTTGTCTCAATATTTCTTCAATGAAACCTACAGATTATCCAACTGCTCAAAATCCTGCTCAAAATCGGCCGTGTGGCGCAATTGACTGCTCAAGAGCCGATTTTCATAGCGACGATTGCGACGGCGGGACTTCGCGGCCGTGGCTCGTTTGCCCGATCGCTTATCCACCACCAACTCACGCAGATCGACCGCCTCTTCCCAGTGATGAAAATTGCTGGGAGACGTACGCTTTGTCATAGAACCGATACTTTTTCGCTAGCAAACCCTGCGGGAAGCTAACAAATGCATAAGTTGAGAGATTGTCTCAACCAAGGCGTATCAACCAATGCCCGCAGGAAAATCCCACGAGCACCATTTAGATCTCG
Source organism: Oscillatoriales cyanobacterium (assembly GCA_004292515.1). Classification (GTDB taxonomy): domain Bacteria; phylum Cyanobacteriota; class Cyanobacteriia; order CACIAM-69d; family CACIAM-69d; genus CACIAM-69d. Next base: position 2 of record RDXB01000087.1, on the reverse strand, counting down.
AT
>RDXB01000025.1 GCA_004292515.1 Oscillatoriales cyanobacterium | reverse complement strand
CATCTTGAGACTACGATGAATCAGGAAGTTAACACCAAAATTTCTAATGTCCAGCTAAGTCTAGACTTTGGTAATTTTGGGTAGGTTTAACAGAGCGGAGCCTTGTATCCTGGTTTCGGTCTGAAGCTCCCTAATTTTTTGTTGAACTACTAGCAGTGCCAATATCATCACAAAGATGGCGATCGCTCTTACTGAGATCGTCGGCAGGGAGGTTCTTCAGATAGTCACGCACCCAATCGCAGTTCATTGCTACGAGTTCATCCATTTCTCCGATTTTCCACAGGCGAGCGGTGCCGTCTCCTCCAGCAGTGACTAGCTGCTTGCCATCGGGGCTGAACCTGGCATTATGGACTGGGCCTTGATACCCTTGGAGAACGGCTAACTGCTTGCCGGAAGTGTCCCACAGACGGGCGGTACCGTCTTCTCCAGCAGTAACTATGAGCTTGCCATCCGGGCTAAACTCCCCACCCAAGAGCTTTCCTAGATGCCCTTTGAGAACGTGCAACGGATTGCCTTTTATGTCCCACAGACGGGCGGTGCCATCTGCTCCCGCAGTGACTATGAGCTTGCCATCGGCACTAAATTCGGCACCCCCAACTTGGCCTAGATGCCCTTTGAGAACGTGCAACGGATTGCCTTTTATGTCCCACAGACGGGCGGTACCGTCTGCTCCCGCAGTGACTAGGAGCTTGCCATCCCCACTAAACTCCGCATCATAGACATTACCTTGATGCCCTTTGAGGACAGCCAACGGCTTGCCTTTTATGTCCCACAGACGGGCGGTGCCATCTGCTCCCGCCGTGACTAGGAGCTTGCCATCCCCACTAAACTCAGCATCATAGACATTACCTTGATGCCCTTTGAGAACGTGCAACGGATTGCCTTTTATGTCCCACAGACGGGCGGTGCCATCTGCTCCCGCCGTGACTATGAGCTTGCCATCCGGGCTGAACGCCACGTTTTTGACATTACCTTGATGCCCTTGGAGGACAGTCAACGGCTTGCCAGAGGTGTCCCACAGACGGGCGGTGCCGTCTGCTCCCGCAGTAACTATGAGCTTGCCATCCTCACTAAACTCCGCATCATAGACATTACCTTGATGCCCTTTGAGAACGGTCTGCTTGCCTGTAGTGTTCCACAGACGGGCGGTGCCGTCGTCTCCCGCAGTGAGTATGAGCTTGCCATCCGGGCTGAACTTTGCATCATAGACATTACCTTGATGTCCTTTGAGAATGACAAACTGCTTGCCTGTAGTGTCCCACAGACGGGCGGTGTCGTCTAATCCAGCAGTGACTAAAAGCTTGCCATTCGGGCTGAACATGGTGCTATTGTCCTCACCTTGATGTCCTTTGAGAACAGCCAACTGCTTGCCTGTAGTGTCCCACAGACGGGTGGTGTCGTCTAATCCAGCAGTGGCTAGGAGCTTGCCGTCCGGGCTGAACACCACGTTATTGATATCACCTTTATGCCCATAGAGAGTGACAAACAGCTTGCCTTTTGTGTCCCACAGGCGGGGGGTTTGCCACAGGTTGGCTTTGTTGTCTTGCCCACCACTGACGAAAAGCTTGCCATCCGGACTGAACGCCACGGTATAGACCTCACCTTTATGCTGTTTGCGGTCGGTCGATCGTTCACTGGAAGTGTCCCACACATGAATGAAGCCCTCGTCTCCCGCAGTGACGAAAAGCTTGCCATTCGGGCTTAACGCCACGCTATTAACCTCACCTTGATGCTCTTTGAGAATGCCCAACGGCTTGCCTTTTGTGTCCCACAGACGGGCGGTGTTGTCTTTTCCAGCAGTGACTAGAACCTTGCCATCCAGGCTGAACAGGGCGCTCTTGACCTCGCCTTGATGCCCTTGGAGAACGGCCAACTGCTTGCCTTTTGTGTTCCACAGGCGGGCGGTGCCGTCTTTTCCAGCAGTGACTATGAGCTTGCCATCCGGGCTGAACATAGCGCTATTCACTTTGCCTTGATGCCCTTGGAGAACGTGCAACTTCTTGCCTTTTGTGTTCCACAGGCTGGCGGTGCCTTCTTCTCCAGCAGTGACTAGGAGCTTGCCATCCGGACTGAATGCCATGCTCTTGACCTTGCCTTGATTCGTTTTGAAATCGGCCAACTTCTTGCCTTTAGTGTCCCACAGGACGATCGTTGACACCGAGCTAAATACGCTTTCAGATCCACTGCTAGCTATAGTCTTACCATCCGGGCTGAAAGCTGTAGTATAAATTTGCCTTTGATTGCTTTCTAAACGGTTCAGTTCCTGCCCTGCATAAATTGTATGGGACAGCTTGCCTAGCACTTGATTCCTTAACCCAGCCTTTGGCCAAAGTTTTTGCCAGAATGAGTGCTTGAGTACTTTGGCAGCCTGTAAACTGCCTATCCTTGCATCCAATGTTTGATTGGAAGCCAAGCTGGCTTCAGCAGATTCTAAAAAACCCTGAATTTGCGCAATTTCAGCTTCGCGCCACTTAAATCCAGCAAAAATGGCAAATCCACCCAAGATAAAAGCGGCGCTCACAGCCGCCATGAGTATACGCTTTCTGCGTTGTTCCTCAAGCTTGCGAATGCGATCGCGCAACTGGACACAAGCCTTGACATACTCAGCCTCAAATTGGTTAAGATGCACAAATTTGGGATGCTTCAACAGCACCTCAGCATCTTCTAATCTTCCCCCCTGATGTACTAAATAGCTCTCTTTGTCTGGCTGCTCCTTATGGCTTTGCCAATCCTCTGCCGCCTGATTAATAGTTTCCCGCAGTTGCAAGTCACTGCGATTCTGATTCAACCAATTTTGCAACGCCGGCCAGTAGCGGATTAAAGCTTCATGAGCCACTTCCACCTCTTCCTTTCCCGTCGCTTCGTTACGACTGGTAACTACCAGCCGCACCCCTTCACCCGACAACTGCTGCACCAACTTCCTTGTCGCGGCTAACTCATCGCCTGTTGGCACCAAATCCTCTAACTCCACTCTTCGGCGCGTGTCCCGTCGCTTCTCCCCTGCTACAGCACTCGCATCCAAGCGAGTTAAGCGCAAGAAAATATTCCGGACTTGCTCTTGCTCGGCCACTGACAAGCTATTGTAGAAATCATCGGCAGTCTTAGCGATCGCCTTTTCGACTCTGCCAATCGCCTGGTACTCCTCATCGCACAACCACCGCCCCCGCCGTCGCTTCCACAGTTCCTGCAACGCATATTGCAGCAGCGGCATCGCCCCAGGCTCCCCTTCCACGTCATTGAGAATCGAGTGGCTCAAGCCAGATTCAAAGCGCAGTCCCGCACTATCTGCCTGCATCTTCATGGCTGTAATCAGTTCCGCAGGTGCCATCGGCCCAACCAATTTTTGTCGGGTCTCAATCCGCTTTCTCAGTTCGGGGTAGAAGGTACACTCTCCCAAAAAGTCAGCCCGCATCGTGATTACAACTTTCCGCCGCTCGGCAATATTTAACAACTTTTCGATGAATGCTTGCCGATGGTCTTTATCCTCACAGAGTGTAAAAAGTTCCTCAAATTGGTCTACTACTAATATTGAATGTGGCTCTAATAGCTGGCAAAAGTATAGTCATTTATAGACATGGGAGGCTTCAAGTCCCTCCCCCTTCACTTTTACTTTGAGCGGATTAACCCGCCTCGGCTG
>RDXB01000024.1 GCA_004292515.1 Oscillatoriales cyanobacterium | reverse complement strand
CGAGATGCGAATCAGCCCGTCAATCACCGAAGGATTGCCACCCGTGACGCGCCCCACGATCACAGTTAAATCGGGCGTGGCGAGAAAGTTAGCAATTTCTTGGGAAGAGAGTCCCAGCCGCTGAAAGCTGTGAAAGAGATTGTTACCGGCGCGAGTGCCGCCGCCGATGTCGTAGCGATCGCCCTGTTGTTGAACCGTGGTTCCGATGCCATCAGTCGCTGGGGCGATCGATAGTTCGCTGTGCGCCGCCAATGGCACTAGTGCTATCCCCAGCGCAGTGACAATCACCGTGAAGAGGGCTTTGTGATCAGACATGGTAGTTGTGGTAGTGCCTCTGACGTGAGGATGCACGGGGTGTTGGCTAAGCGCCAGGGATGTGAGTCTGAATTGGTATCAGTGTATTCCCGGCTGTTGAGCATGGCTACTTACCAGGGACTACCGATCGCCGTGAAGCTGGCCCAGTAGTAGGGATGGCTCAACGAAAAACTGGCCGACTCACCCAGCTCGGCCGGCAAGGGCGTGCTGCCACCGGGAAACACCAAGCGACCATTTTCTGCGCGGGTTTCGCCCCGCAACATGGCCAGTTGAGCACGGCGCAGGGCTTCGGCCTTGATGGGAGCCGATCGCAGGGCATCATAGAAACTGGCCATCAACCCCAAAGTGCCTTCATCGCTGACATACCAAAGGCTGGCCATCACCGACTTCACGCCCGCTTCGACGGCGAATCCCGCAAAGCCCAACTCGGCGGTTTCATCCCCGATCGCTGTGCGGCAAGCACTCAACACCAACAGCTCCACGGGCGGATCGCTCAATCCCAGTTGGCGCAGTTCGGTCATGGCTAGGCGGCGATCCCACAGGCGCACGAAGGAATTGCCTGGCACACCGGGTCGGAAGTCGGCGTGGGTAGCAAAGTGCAGCACGGGGAATGGATTGGCCCGCCGCTGCCGCTTCAGGTTGTCGAGATTAAAGTCCTCATTCAGGAAAGCTTTGTCAGCCGTGACGAGCTGATTGATTGTGGCCAATTCGATCGGGACGGCGGGCAAGGGCGGCAGGTCGCTAAACTCCGATGCGCCAAAGCTCAAGACTGGAGCTGATTGGATGGAGGTGAATTCGGTATCGGTCAGGTTGATGCTGGGAATCAGCCCCATGCTGTAGCGTTCGATCAAAAACTGTTGGCCATCGTGCAGCACCGACACAGGGAGCGATCGCATCCCGCGATCCATGGAGAAGGCGATCGTGTTGATGTTGTGTTTGACCAACTCTTCGGCCACGGGCCCCACAATCCAGCGATACAGTTGTTCGGCCGGTGGACGGTAGCTGTTGGTGATGCGGGCGACGGGGCTGGTGATGGCAGCGCGTAAATCGTTGACTGTATCCAGCACTCGATGGCGGGGAGCGTCGCGCACCGTGCGATAAATTGGTGGCGCGTCGGGCACAACCAACACCACATCAAGCTGTTCGGGCCGAGCAAAGGTGTAGAGAATGGCGGGTTTCTGGCCGGTTTTGCGCTGGAGCTGGGTGAGGCGGGTTTGCAAATCGGGCAGGACAACGGATTCAGCGCTGAGGGCGCGTCCGAGGTGGGCATTGGTGAGGGTTGTATAGAGCCGATCGATTTCGGCGACGGCCCGATCGGGGCGATCGCCATCCAGATCCGCCACAATCACCCGGCGACTGTTGCGTTCGATCGCTCCGATGTCTAGGGCATTGTTCCTGGCATCTCCCACGGGCCATTGCTGCACGATGCGCTCTGATTCGTCTGATCGCTCGAATTGGCGATCATCAGATGGTGTGGGGTTTGGGCTGGGGGATGGTGCAGGGCTAGGTGACGGTGTGGGACTGGGAGATGGTGCAGGGCTGGGGGATGGTGTAGGGCTAGGTGACGGTGTGGGGCTGGGGGATGGTGTGGGGCTGGGGGATGGTGTAGGGCTAGGTAACGGTGTGGGGCTAGGTGACGGTGTGGGACTGGGCAGCGGTGTGGTAATTAGCTGAATATTCCCTTGGGTAAAGGGGCCATCAAATGAGCCACTGCTGATTGTGCTGTTGCCGGTGCTGATGCCGCCTGCGAGACCGTTGCCGTTGCTGCCGGGGGCTTGACCGACAACGAGGGGGACGCGCGGATCTTGACTGCCGCCGCCGTGGGTGATCACCACGCCATTGCCGCCCGTGCCGCCGCCCGTGGCAATGCTGACGAGCTGGCCGGTGCGATCGATCAATGTCCCGATCGCCCGGAAAAAGCGCGTGGCGGTGACGGTAACAGATCCCCCAGTTCCACTCGTACTGCCTTGGGTATTCAGGCTGCCGATTTGAATGTCGCCTGTGCTGGTGAGGGTTGCGTTGCCGCCATTGTTGGTGCTGCCACTGAGGTCGATCGTCCCAAGGGTCATGCCACTGCTGCTGCGGGCTTGTAATGTGCCGCCCTGGGTGCTGCCGGTGGCGTTGATGTTGCCGGCGGTGAGAGGGCCAAGCTGACTGATGAGGGTTACGTTGCCGGCCGCGTTGGATGTGCCACTAGCATTCAAGCCACCCACAGCGATCGCCTGTAGGGCCGAGAGGGTAATGTTGCCGCCTACGTTGCCGTTGCTGGCGATCGAGCCGCTGATATTGACGCTGTTGCCGGTGCTGGTGACGGTGACATCCCCGCCGCGACCCACGGTGGGGGCATTGCTGCTGAGGTTGCCGTTGAGGGCGATCGGGCCGGTACTGGTGATCGTGATGCCGCCGCCGGAGCTGTTGGAGCCGATCGCTTCGAGATTGCCATTCACCGTTACGCCGGCATTCCCGTTTAGGGTGACAAAACCACCGGCTTGGGCACTGCTGGCTGGGACACTGCTGGCTGGGACACCGCTAGCTTGGATCGTGCTTGCCACGATCGCCCCGGTAGTGCTGGTGAGGCTGAGATTGCCGCCGTTGGTGGTGAGGGAGCCGGTGGTCAGGTTGCCGCCCGCCGCAATGCTCAGGTTGCCGCCCGCAATGCTCAGGTTGCCGCCCGCCGTGTTGAGGTTGCCGGTGGTGGCGCTGTTGGCGGCGGTGAAGGCGATCGCCCCGCTACTGGTGGAGGCCGGGCCGACCGTCAGGGAGCCACCCGCCTGCAAAGTGAGGTTGCCCCCTCGGGTACTGAGCAAATCCGTTAGGTCAGCCGCCTGAATATTGCGTCCAGCCTGGAACCGCACCGAACCCCCTGCATTGGTGGGCAGATCTAGCACGTTGTCCGGTAGGTTTTGCAGCAAAATATCTCGCTGGGCTTCCAGCACAATGTTGGCGGTGCTGGACAAGCTCTCTAGGCTATTTTCCGAGAGGGTGAAGTCCAGTGAAGCCGAGAGCGTATCCACATCGGCGCTCAAAATTTGCCCCTCCGCCTGACCCGAGGGCACACCGGGGGACAACTGCTCGTCTTGGGCCCCGGTTGGGGTGGCGGCGATGATGATGTCGCGTGGATCGAGCAGCAGTGTCCCGATCGCCCCTTGGGGTGCGCTGAGATCCGCCGTTCCCCGTACCACCAAATCCTGTTTACCCGAAACTTCTACAAAGCCACCATTGCCACCCAAGGGGCCGCCCCGGGCTGCGATCGAGCCGCCAAACCAAGTCAGCCCATCGGCCCAAACCGCAATTCGTCCCCCATCACCAATGCTCGTAGCGTCGG
>RDXB01000035.1 GCA_004292515.1 Oscillatoriales cyanobacterium | reverse complement strand
AGCAGCATCTGTTCAGTGTATGACAGCCCCTAGGATGGATTCGCGTTTTTCAGAGAATGTGAGGAAATGACAGGAAATCAATCACTGTTGATTAACCCCGGAGGCCCGTTTCGATGCCCTCGATCGCCTCAAAATAATCCGCCGCCTCTTGCCACACTTCCCGAAAAGACATGGTGGCCGATCGCTCGCTGGGTGACACCACATGCTCCCACTGGGCGATGTAGTCCGTCACCGTGGTTACCATCGATTCGCTGATGCTGCTGGCGGGCATCCCGGCCCCCGCAAACCGATAAATCGTGCCGGTAGACAGGGGTTGGATTTGAAACTCCCGGGGCAAACTGACGGCTTGGTAGTTGCCAATCTGGATGGCAGGGGCCTCGGCGGGGCGATCGGGCAGCGGACTGGGTAGATCAGTAGTCATCTCGGCACTCATCGGTCATTCCCAGCAGAAACGGTAAAACGGCAAGAGATGGGGGTTTAAGGCAGCCGCGCGATCGCTGAATTGCTCAGGCCCCCGTGGCAGCGGCCACCCCGATCGGCGTATTGCGAGACACCCGATCTTCGGGATAGTCCTTGTCAGGGATGGGCACCGATTCGCGCACGATCTTGCGGAAGGTTTCGCCTTCGATAATTTCTTCTTCGAGGAGTTGATCGACTAGTTGATCGACCAATTCGCGGTTCTCACGCAGGATATGGCGGGCTTTTTCGTAGCAGGTGTTGGCAATTTCGCGCACGGTGCGATCGATTTGGGCGGCCACCTCCTCGGAATATTCCGGCTGCGACATCCAGCCCCGACCCAGAAACACCTCGCCCGATTGACTCTCAAGGGCCAGGGTTCCCAGGTTTGACATCCCATACCGAGTAACCATTTCGCGGGCTAGGGTACTCACCACTTTGAGATCGTTGCTGGCTCCGACGGTGACTTCTGCGGCCCCAAATACTTCTTGCTCGGCGGCCCGGCCGCCAAGGGTCATCACGATTCGATCGAGAATCCAAGCTCGGGTGTAGAGGCCGCTATCGACCATTTCTTCGTTGAACACCTGCTGGGCAAAGCCGCCAATCCCGCCCGATCGCGGCACGATCGTCACCTTATTTAGGGGGTCGGAATGTTCCAGCAGGGTCATCAGCAGGGCATGGCCCACCTCGTGGTAGGCAATCAGGCGTTTTTTCTTGCTGTCGAGCAGGGGTGCGAGTTTCAGACCGATTGTGATCCGGTCGATCGCATCATCAATTTCTGCGAGACTCATTTCGGTTTTGCGCCGCCGGGCCGTCAGGATCGCCGCTTCGTTCAGCAAGTTCGCCAAGTCGGCCCCCGCAAACCCCGGTGTGCGCTGGGCGATCGTTTCTAGCACCACCGATTCATCCAGCTTTTTGGTGCGGGCATGGACTTGCAAAATCGCCAGCCGGCCACTGTAGCTGGGCAAATCAACGGTGATTTGGCGATCGAACCGGCCAGGTCGCATCAGGGCCGAGTCCAGCACATCCGGGCGGTTGGTGGCCGCAATCACGATCACGCCGGAGTTGCCCTCAAACCCGTCCATCTCCGTCAGCAGTTGGTTGAGGGTTTGTTCACGCTCATCGTTGCCACCGCCAATGCCCGCACCGCGCTGGCGACCCACCGCATCGATTTCATCAATAAACACAATGCAGGGGGCGCTTTCCTTGGCTTTGCGGAACAGATCCCGCACCCGAGACGCGCCCACACCCACAAACATCTCCACAAATTCTGAGCCGGACATGCTGAAAAATGGCACGCCCGCTTCCCCAGCGATCGCCTTGGCCAGCAGGGTTTTCCCAGTACCCGGTGGCCCCACCAGCAACACGCCGCGCGGGATTTTGGCCCCGATCGCCGTGAACCGTTCCGGCTGCTTCAGGAAGGTGACCACCTCTTGCAGTTCTTCCTTGGCTTCCTCGACCCCGGCCACATCGGTGAAGGTCACGCCGGTTTTGGCTTCCATCTGGAACTTGGCGCGGGACTTGCCAAAGTTCATCGCCTGGCCCGAAGCGTTGGCCGTGCGCCGCACAATGCTGACCAACAGGGCAATCACCAAACCCACAAACAGTAAGTTGGCGATCAAACTCAAGGCGGCGGTGCGATCGACCGACTCCTGCACCGCCAGTTCCACCCCCTTGGCGCGGGCCATTTCGATCAGTTCGGGGTTGCGATCAAACAGCGTCACCTCGTAGGGCGAGCCGGCCCGACCATTTTGCTTCAGAAAAACCCGCGCCAGTTGCTCCGAGGGAAATAGGTCAATCCGGCGCACCTGACCGGCCTCTAGCTTTTCGATCAAATCGCCGTAGGTCAGGGTGCGACCCTGGCGCGGCGAAATGGATCGCGGGGGAGAAGACTGGGCGGTTGGGGCGGTTGGGGCCGTGGCCGGGTCGGTGGCTGGGCTTTGGGCTACAGCTGTTGTCGCCATCGTCAACAGATTCAACAACATTACCGCTGTGGCGATCGCCCGTCGTCGCTGGCGCGATTGAGTCCGAGGGCGGCGCGAAGAGTCGGGGCGAAGAAAGCGCATCATGCTGCAAAGAGTTGACGGATGGACGGGTTGATCAGGTTGATCATGATCTAGTCTAGCTTGCTGCGAATCGGTGGCCCGGGGTGCGATCGCCATCCTGCCTAGCGATCGCCCACTCGCCGATCGTCCACCGCCCCAAAGATCGCTTCCTGGTGGACGTAGTGCTTAAACTCCAGCAGGTTGTGGAACGGGTCTGCCAAGAAGGCGGTGTAATGTTCTAGGCGCTCGCCCACAAACCGCTGGCGGGGCGGCTGATCAAAGGTCAGACCCCGATTCGTGGCGCGATCGACCAGGGCTTGCCAGTCGGCCAGGTGGGCAAACACCAACCCAAAGTGGCGCGGATAGATGCCCTTTTGGGGTTGGCAGGCCTCGGGGCTGACGTGGGCCACGATTTGATGGCCCCACAGATCCAGAATCAGGGAGTTAGGCCCTTCGCGCCCCGCTTGGCAGCCCAACCCATCGACGTAAAACGCTTTGGTGTCCGCCAGGTTGGCCACGGGAAAGGCCAAATGAAACAGGGCGATCGCCCGGGATTGGTCACCACTGAAGGGCTGCTCGATCGCGTTGATCAAGCTTGGGAGGGTGGAATGGGTCATGGTTGAGTCGGGTTTAATCTCTAATACTAGTTTCGATTACTAATGCTAAAAATCCTGCGCTGTAACCTTTGTCAGGCAAGAATCTTGAGTAGTGTCAATTTAAAAAATTGATATAAGAGGATGTCTGGGTAGTGCCTGTGAGGTGATGTTTTTTGGAAAAAGACTGCTTACACTGCAAGGCTTTCACCCGTTCATCATTACTGAATTACGGCACTACCGATGTCTGAAAAGAGATACCTGAAAAGTATCTTTTGGCCCTCGCCAAGCACCAATAGTTGTGGGGGCAAGATGCTCAATCCCCTTATCTGCGTCGATCGATGGGGCATCTAGAGTGTCAACTCTGACTTTTCAGATTTAACTTTTCAGGTTTAACTTTTCAGACATCCTCTAAGCACCCATGCCCGAATAGCGCCGTAAGCCTTTGCGCCAAAGCCAGCGATTCAGCACCCAAAATGCTCCACTCCAGAGGCCCAACACTAACAACGCCTTGCCCCAATTCACTGGCAGACCCATCAGGAGCGTGGCTGGAAAATGAATTAGGTAAGGGAAGGGTGTCCATTCGATCGCCGATCGCACCTCTAGTGGAAAAACTTCCAAGGGCGCTAAAATTCCCGATCCTAATAGATATAAAAAGAACCAAACATTCTCGATCGCCACGGCTTTTTCAAGCCAAAATGCTGCCATCGCAAAGGTATATTGAATTAGGAATCGTAGACAAAACGCTAAACTAACGGCCACTGCGAAGCCCAACACCTGCCCCAGGCTAGGAATCCAAAACGAACTGGGGTAAAGGGCAAAAAAGATCCCCACCAGAATCGCAACCATGGGCAACCGCACCATCCGTTCCGTGACATGGGAGATGAAGTGATGCCAAGCGGGGTCGATCGGTTGTAATAAGCGCGGCGATAGTAGTCCTTGATTCACCTCCTTTTCAAATTCCCAGATGACCCAAATAAAATTCATTTGACGCGCCACAAAAGCTGCCAAATAGTATTGGGCGAACTGCTGAGATGAGAAACCAAATCGACCTGTTTGGGCCGCTTCAATCCAAGCTCCCATCAAAATAAATGGCAGTGTTCCCGAGAAAATCCAAAACAGCAACTCTGCCCGATATTCGAGCATATAGGCATAGTAGGTCGTGACCAGGGCGCGCAGAATTCGACTCGATCGCCGTAGCCCCTGACTCCAATGATTTGGCATGGTTCAAGCGTCAAGATGGTGTGTGTTGTCACCACGGAATCATTAAAGGCAGGGGGCTGATGAGAGATCGTCAAATTACCCAAAACCCTAATTCTACTGTTATGAGATCCTGTGGGAGCAAGAGGCTTAGAGCCTTTCATCAAATCACCCAAAACCCTGATTCCACTGTGAGCGGATCGTTGGGCAGCAAGGGGCTTAAGCCCCTTGTTACGACGATTGGGGTATGGAAAATTAACCGTTTCAGCATCACCTCGCAAAATGACGACACCTCCTAAGCCCCTTGTCTACGGCATAGCCAACGGGGATCAGCGGCGTTGAAACCGGACGCGCAACCCATCACGCGGGCGCGGCGTGGGCACGAGGCGCAGGCTGAGATCTTGATCGGGCAACAGTTGCCAATCGTAGCGCTGGATCAACCTTGCGGCCAGCAAGCGCAACTCCAGGCGGGCAAACTCCTTGCCCAAACATTCCCGAGGGCCGCCGCCAAAGGGAATGTAGCCAAAAAGTTGATTTTGGCTGTCGGTGCGATCGGGATTCCAGCGATCGGGATCGAACTGCTGAGGCTGGTCGTAGAGGCTGGGATCTTCGTGGGTGCGGTTGATTTGGTAGAGCACTGACCACCCGGCGGGGATCTGATAGCCGCCATATTCCGTGGGGGCGATCGTCCGGCGGAATCCACCCCCCACGGGCGGGATCAGCCGCAACACTTCCCGCAACGTCCAGTCTAGATAGGTCATGCTGTCGAGGTCGGCCATGGTCAAGGGCCGATCGAACTCGAAAGCGGCTTGCTCGGCCCGCAGGCGATCGAGCACGGCCGGATGCTGGGCCACCAACAGGGCAAAGGAAGTGAGCGATGAGGTAAGGGTTTCATGGCCCGCAAACAGCAGCACCAAAATTTGATCCTGGAGTTCGGCAGGTGGTAGGCGGTTGCCCTCTTCATCCTGGGCCGTCAACAGCAATGAGAGCGCATCACCAATTTCGGCCGCCGCCGCTTCTGTCATTTGTTGGCGATCGGTAATCAATCGATCGATTTCCACCAAAATTTGCTGCCGCGCTTGCCAAGCTTTGCCAAAGGCCGTCCAGGGCAGATTGATCGGGATTGAAAACAGCCCTTCGCACCATCGCTCAAACCATTGCCCCAGTGAGTTTTCGGAACCGCGATCGAGATTCACCAAAAACTTGCAGGCCGTGTCGAGGGTGTAGTCCCGCAGCTCGGGATACCAGGCAAACTCGCCCAACTGTTCCCAGCGATCGCAGTATTGCCGGGCGATCGCGTCCATTTTGTCCAAATAACCCGCCAGCACCCGCGCCCCAAAGGCCTTGGCCATCAACCGGCGGCGCTGTTTGTGAGCATCCCCCACCTGATTCGACAGAGAAGCCGGCCCCAACAGCAACTCCACACTCTTGGGCCATTGGGACACCAGGGTTTTGTTTTCCTGGCCAAAGGCCCAGCGGTTCGACTCAGCCCCTTTCAAAAAGACGGTGGGCTGACCAAACAAGCTGGTCTTGAAGACGGGGCCCCAGCGTTCATGGTGCTGTTTGGCGAAGGTGCGATCGCGCAAAAAACTGATCGTCTCGCCAATCCAAGGCAGGCCAAGTTCACCGGGGGGTAAGGGGCGATCGCTTACAGGAGTCATGGGCATTGAAACAGGGTTGATTCAACACCCAGTATGACCGTTGACCCGGCGATCGCCCCTGTCAACGCCTTGATACTTCTATTCTTCGTCCCACAGAGCTTGGGTGTAGCCGAGCTTCGTCAGTGCGTCTTGCACTTCGCTGCCCAAATCTCCCCAGTCCGAATCATCCGCTTCCGGCGGATCGGTTTCTTCTTCCCAGCTATCTGCGTCCCAACCGACGATGCCCCACAGTTCCTGTTCTTCGCTGCTCATGTCTGCCCAGCTCACGTCTTCCCATGCACCGTTGGGATCACCGTCTACACTGCGTACTGCCGCCATGGTTCACCTCGATTGATTGTTGACTATGGATGATGGGATTGCAGAATCGATGCAGTCGGCGATCGAAGGTTCACCCTGCCAACCGCTGACTGACCGCACTCCATCCCAAACCGTCCCCACGCTAGCATTTCAGGAAAATTCCCCTGAATTCTCATTAATTTCCATAAGAATTCCCCGCCCATGGGTCGCAGGAGCGATCGCCACGGACGGGGAATTTTCAGGATCAAGGCTTAGGGTCAGTCAGGCTCGGACTGAAGCGATCGAGCCAACCGAATCCTAGGCGTTGGCGAAGTTAGCCGCCACGAAATCCCAGTTGATCAGCTTGTTCACAAAGTCGCTGATGTAGTCGGGACGACGGTTTTGGTAGTCCAGATAGTAGGCGTGCTCCCACACATCCATCGTCAGCAAGGGAGTTTGGCCGGCGGTCATCGGGTTTTCGGCGTTGCCGGTTTTGACGATCTTCAGTGCGCCGTTGTCCAGCACCAGCCAAGCCCAGCCGCTGCCGAACTGGGTGGCACCGGCCGCTTTGAACTGGGTGACAAACTCATCGAAGCTGCCGAAGTCAGCCACAATTTTGTCGAGCAGCGCGCCGGTGGGTTGGCCGCCACCGTTGGGCTTCATGCAGTTCCAATAGAAGCTGTGGTTCCAGGCTTGGGCAGCATTGTTGAAGATGCCAGCCTTGGCAGCGTCGCCCGCAACGGCCTTGATTACGTCTTCGATCGCCATTGCGTCGAGGTCAGTGCCTTGAACGGCGCTGTTGAAGTTGTTGACGTAGGCGGCGTGGTGCTTGTCGTGGTGGAACTCCAGGGTGCTCTGGGTGATGCAGGGTTCCAGGGCAGTGTAATCGTACGGCAGAGCGGGAAGTTCGTAAGCCATGATGTCCGTGCTTTTGTCCGTGCTTGAGTTGGTGCTTCTCTCGGGGGTTGGCTGTTTTGCGGTTGTTTGGGCAAGTGGGAGGGCGATTGCACAACTCGCCACCGACTTAATAAAACAACCTAACTTGAGCAAAACGGCCGCCCTCTAGCCTATCGCAAAATTTGTGCATCCCGTACAGCGTCTCGATCGCCCTAATCCAAGCCAGGGCCATCGCCCGTGTCCTCAGCGCCCGTGTCCTCAGCCCCCGTAGCTGCATCGGCCGATGGTTCCGAGCTGGTTGTGGCTTCTGCTTCAGGTTTGCTGGGGTCTGCTTTGTTTTGGTCGGCTGCTGCGGTTACTTCCGAATCTGCGGCCGTCTCTTCCACTGCTGCTTTGTCCCCGGTTTTGGGGGTGAGGGCTGCTTTAGAAACATCCTGACCAACTGCCAGCGTGATTCGGTCTTTGCCGATTTCGCGCAGATCACCAATCAGTTGCAAAACCTTCTCGTAGGACAGGTCAGGATTGGGTTGAATTAAGACCACGCCTTTGGGGTTTTTTAGGTAATTTTGCACATCGGATTTCAGTTGGGCGATCGGGATGGCTTGGCCAATCACGGAGGGGTTGCCGTTGCGATCCAGCTCGATCAGTAAAGGGGGTGGCGGCGGGGAACGATCGGCTGCATCTGCATCCTCTCCTTGGCTGGGAATGCTCACTTCAACGGTGCTCTGGCTGCCCAACACCATCGACAAAATGATGAAGAAAGTTAGCACCGTCATCAACACATCGAGCATGGGCACGAGGTTGATTTCCGGTGGTTTTTCGTTGGCATATCCGGTGCGTCGCCTCATAGTTTAGGGTCTCTTGCTGATAATTTGGGATTGATGAGTTGGGTGCTGTTATGGGTGGTCTGATGATTAATTTTCGTATTTTTTTGATAATTGGTTTTTGTGGATAGCTAGTAGTGGTGCGATATCCCTAAAATGCCGAACATTCAAATTTCAAAACCCGTACAAATCAAGAGCTTAGTAATTTTGAAGTCTAGCGAATTAAGGCGGCTGCCCTAGTCGGTTGGGTTGAGTTTGCGAAACCCAACATGATCTATGCAAAGCTTGCTGGTGTTGGGTTTTGTGCCTCAACCCAACCTACAAAACTGCTACTTCTCCTGAAGTTGAGGCCCATAGTTGGAAATCTGCCTCTACAACCATTAACTGGGTCTAGCCCTGCTCGAAGGAGAGGCCGACTCGATCGCCCCCCACATCCTTCAGCAGCTCCAAAACCTCTTCAATCGATCGAAACGGCAGCGATCGATCAGCCTTTAGCACCACCATGCCATCGGGCCGCTTGGCAAAATATTCAGCCACCGCTTGGGTTAAGGCAGCGCGATCAATTGGCTTTTCACTGAGCAATACTTGCTTGCTTTTGTCGAGACCCACCAGTAACGGATCGGCCGGAACCGTGGCAACTGCACCCGTTTTGGCTTTGGGTAGCTGGACGTTGGGCGTTTGCGTGCCCGTCAGCGTCATCGACACCAAAATAAAGAAGGTCAACACCGTCATCAACACGTCCATCATCGGCACTAAGTTGATTTCCGGCAGTTGGTCTGGCGATCGCCTTGCTTTCAGCCGCATGATTGATTCCTAAATCGAGTGGTGTTGGGTCGTTGTGTCGGGTCGTTGTGTCGGGTCGTTGTCTCGGGTCGTTGTGTCGGATCACAATCACACCAACTCGGTTTCCTCAGAATCCTCATCGGTCAGGGAATAGGGGCGATCGACATGGGCAATTCGTGAGTTATGGCGATCGGCCGTGAACATGGCATTGTTAGCAGGCGATCGACCGCCCATGCCCTGCATTTCCGGCTTCGACAGCAGCGGTTCATACCAAACTTGCCGGTAAATCAGCTCCAGGCGGCTGCCCACTTCCGTGAAGTAGTCAATTTGCTGAGACTGCAACACCAGCATCACCCGAAAGACCAGCAAGGCCATAATCGCAACGATCATGCCAAAGGCCGTCGTGAGCAGCGCTTCCCCAATCCCCGCCGCCGCCGCCGTGGCCGCCTTTGTGTCACCGCCGCCCCCGATGTTGAGGTTATCAAAGGTCATGATCAGACCCGTGACGGTTCCGAGCAACCCGAGCAGCGGCGCAACGGCCACAATGGTTTCGAGCAACTTATCGCCCCGCCGCATTTTGATGAACTCTCGCTCCGCCGCCGTTTCTAGGGCCAGGCTAAAGGTTTCTGGTGTGGGCTGAGTCAGCATCAAGGGAGCCACCAAAAACCGCCCGATCGGTAATGCTTGGGCTTGCTGGGCCGTGTCAGCCGCATCATCAAGGCTGTATTTCGAGGCGGCTAATACGTCGTGCACAATCCGATCTTCTTGGGCCATCAAGCTGACCCAAAAGACGGCGCGTTCAAGGGCAACAGCAGCCGTGGCGATCGACATTCCTAATAGGGGCCACATGACGGGGCCGCCTTTCACTAACAAATCAAAAACCTGAGACATAACCGCCCTAAAGCGAAAAAATGACGCTGCGATTTGCCGCGCCCATTGTTGTGGATGCGATATACACCGTTGATTGTCGGCAAGGAGCTTTAAGAATAGGGATTACCTCTCTTTAAGCTGACCTTAAGAAACCCCTAGGAGACATGAAAGAGGCAATCAATGGCAGCGTTTGGCGATCGCTAATTGCGATTAAGAAATAATTAACCTCTGTCAAAGCCCAAATTAAGACCATACCCAAATTAAGACCATCGACACTTGCTGAGGTCTGGAACAGTTTTAATAGCCTGTAGAGTGGGTAATGCCCACCGACTAAAATTGCGATTAAGAAATAATTAACCTCTGTCAAAGTCCAAATTAAGACCATCGATATTTGCTGAGGTCTAGAACAGTTTCAATAGCCTGTAGGGTGGGCATTGCCCACCAAATAACAGCTTCACAGCATCTACGATCTGATGCACCAATCGTTTGAGGTAAAGACTGTAAGACCATCGATATTTGCCGAGGTCTAGAACAGTTTCAGTAGTTTTAATGATTTGTTTACTTAATCTTAAGAAAATGAAAGGCTGAAGATAACCGACCTCCTAAATAATGAGTCAGCCAATGGAGAGGCACACCCTTGTCCTTGGTGGATTGGGGAATCGAACTGCTCAAGTCAAACTAGCAACCAAAGTTCTGTGGGTCTAAGGCTGGTTGCTAGTGGTTCTATCAAAGTGATTCCATCAAAGTAATGGTGCTGGAGTGAGGAGCTTATGTTTTCTGCAAAGATGCGTCGTCGAAGCGCGATTCTGACCGGCGCTTTGACAGCTTTAATATTGATTGCTAACTGGGGTACTCCGGCTGCTCAGTCCCAGAACAATACGATCGCAGTCGATGGATCAAGCACGGTCTTTCCAATTACGGAAGCCGTTGCCGAAGAATTCCAAGCGGCCAAGCGGGGAGCAGTGCGCGTTACGGTTGGAATTTCGGGAACCGGCGGTGGTTTCAAGAAGTTCTGCAATGGTGAATTAGACATCAGCAATGCTTCGCGACCGATCAAAGAAAGTGAGCAGCAAGCTTGTGCCGCAAAGGGCATTGAATATGTAGAATTGCCCGTAGCCTACGATGCCCTAACGATTGTGGTGAACCCCAAAAACACTTGGGCGACCAACATCACCACAGCCGAGCTGAAAATGATGTGGGAAGCGGCTTCTGAAGGCAAGATCACCAAGTGGAATCAAATTCGCCCGAGCTGGCCCGATGCCAAGTTGACCCTCTTTGGCCCGGGTGCTGATTCGGGCACATTTGATTACTTCAATGAAGCGATCTTGGGTAAGGACACCAAGAGCCGTACGGACTACACACCCAGCGAAGACGATAACGTTTTGGTGCAGGGTGTGTCGCGCGATCAAAATGCCCTAGGCTACTTTGGCTTTGCTTACTACGACTTGAATAAAAGTCGCGTGAAGGCGGTGTCGATTGATGCGGGTAAGGGTGCTGTGATGCCCTCATTTGCCACGGTGAATGACGGAACCTATAAGCCCCTGTCTCGCCCGGTTTATATCTACGTTAAAAAGTCGGCGCTCGATCGCCCAGAAGTACGTGAGTTTGCAGAATTCTATCTGAAGAATGCAGCGCGCCTAGTCAAGGAAGTGGATTACATTTCCCTACCGGATGCGGACTATCGTGCAGCTACTCAGCGTTTGAACCAGCGGGAAGTGGGTCGCAAACCCCTGCGGTCTGGACTGTAAAGACCGGTTCAGCTTGGAGCTTAGGACAAGCTGATCATTTCCCACGTAAAGGAGATACCTGAGCAGTATCCCGAGGTACAAACTAAGTACCAATAGTCATCGCAGCAAGGGGCTTAAGCCCCTTGTGATCACTGATCAGTGGAGTAGCAAAAGTATCAGCTTTGGCGCTTCAAACATCTTCTAACTGTAGACACAGATCAGCGGTCAGCCTTGGAGGTCGATCGCTGGTCTGACTGAGTATGACCTCTATGGATTTTCCTGACTTCAACGATTCTGAAGCCCGGCGGCGATCGCGTGTTCAACAGCAATATTTTGAGCGGGCGATCGAGCTGTTGTTATTGCTAGCGGCCCTGTCTTCCATTGCCGTGATTGTCGGGATTCTGTACGTCCTATTGGGTGAATCCTTGCAATTTTTTCGGCAGGTTTCCCTTTGGAAATTTATCACAGGGACTCGCTGGACTCCCTTGTTTGGTGATCCCCAATATGGAATTTGGCCCCTGCTCTCGGGCACTTTGACCACGACTTTTGTGGCCTTGACGATCGCGATTCCCTTGGGCACAGCGATCGCCATCTATTCCAGTGAATTTGCACCTGCTACGGTGCGTGAAATTCTGAAGCCCTCCTTGGAATTGTTGGCCGGTGTACCCAGTGTGGTCTACGGCTACTTCGCCTTGTTGGTGGTTACGCCGCTGTTACAACAGGTGTTGCCCTGGCTACCGGGTTTCAACATGATCAGTGCGGGCATGGTGATGGGATTAGCAATTATTCCCCTGATTAGTTCAATTAGTGAAGATGCGATGCGCGCCGTGCCCAATCACTTGCGCGAAGGCTCCTACGCCATGGGAGCAACCAAGATTCAAACAGCCCTGAAAGTGGTTTTTCCAGCAGCCATTTCTGGGGTAATGTCTGCCTATATTCTCGGCACATCCCGCGCCCTGGGGGAAACGATGATCGTCACGATCGCCGCTGGGTTGCAACCTACTTTGACCTTTAATCCCTTTGAACAATCGGCGACAATCACCGCCTACATTGTGCAGGTCAGTATGGGTGATTTGCCCCACGGAACCCTACAATACCAAACCATTTTTGCTGCTGGATTAACCCTGGTTTTGATGACCCTGGCTCTGAATGTTATGGGTCATTTTCTGACCAAACGCTATCGAGAGCATTATTAATGTTAACTGCCCGTTTTTCTGAATTAACCGATCCTATTTTAGGTCGGCAACTGCATCGGCGTAAGTTATTTAACCTGGGCTTTGCGGTTGTTGGCTTGCTCGCCATTCTGGTTGCCCTGCTGACCCTGACGGCATTGATCGTGAATATGGCGATGAGTGGTTGGCCGCGCTTGAGTACGATCGAGTTTTTCACTTCATTTCCCAGTCGCCGACCAGAAAATGCCGGTATTTTGGCGGCTTGGGTCGGCAGTCTATTGGTGATTTCTGTAACTGCCTTAATTGCTGTGCCCTTGGGCGTGGCGGCTGGCATTTATTTAGAAGAATATGCTCGCAAAAATTGGTTTTTGGAATTCATTGAAGTGAATGTCACGAACCTGGCGGGTGTGCCTTCCATTATTTATGGCTTGTTAGCGCTTGGGGTGTTTGTTTATGAGTTCAAACTCGGTCGTAGTGTGATCACGGCTGGTTTGACCCTGGCCCTGTTGATTTTGCCGATTGTGATTGTGACGACTCGTGAGTCGTTGCGATCGATTCCCCAAACCATTCGTGAGGCAGCCTACGCGGTAGGGGCGACCCGATGGCAAGTGGTGTGGCATCATGCTCTGCCCTATTCCGTGGGTGGGATTATGACTGGAACCATTATTGGTTTATCGCGGGCGATCGGGGAAACTTCTAGCTTAATTACGATCGGTGCCCTAACCTTTATTGCCTTCTTGCCTGACTCACCCATTCAATCAAAGCCACCCTTTATTTCCTGGCAATGGCTGAGTTCACCCTTCACAGTGATGCCGATTCAAATGTTTAACTGGGTTTCACGGCCGAACCCCGAATTTCAGATTAATGCGGCGGCGGCCGGCACGGTATTGATGAGCATGACTTTGCTGATGAATGGTATTGCCATTTACTTACGATACCAACTTCGCCGGGGGATCAAATGGTGAACCACGCTGGACTGGAAACTAACGGAATGGATGTGGGTTTGAGCTATAAGGCTGAGATCAGAGCGCTGAATTTTTACTACGATCGCGCCCAGGTTTTAAAGGATATTAATTTCGCGATTCCTGAGCAGCAGATCACAGCCTTAATGGGACCCTCGGGCTGTGGCAAAACAACGCTACTGCGCTGCTTTAACCGGATGCATGATCTGTATCCCAATAATCGATATACCGGCGAAATTTTACTCGATCGCCAGCACAATATCCTTGATACAACCATTGACCCGATCGAAGTGCGGATGCGAATCGGCATGGTTTTCCAAAAGCCGAATCCATTTCCCAAGTCGGTCTATGAAAATGTGGCCTATGGTCTGCGGGTTCAAGGCAATACAAAGGCGAGTGAAATCGACGATCGCGTAGAGTCGGCCCTGAAATCGGCTGCCCTCTGGAATGAAGTGAAAGATCGCCTGAAGGAGCCAGCCTTTAATTTATCTGGTGGACAACAGCAGCGGCTTTGTATTGCGCGGGCTTTGGTTACAAATCCCGATTTGATTTTGTTTGATGAACCCACATCGGCGCTCGATCCGATGTCAACAGCCCATATTGAAGAGCTGATGCGGCAACTGAAATCCCAAGTAACCATTTTGATTGTCACCCACAGTTTGCAGCAGGCAGCGCGGTTTTCAGACTATGCGGCGTTTATGTATTTGGGTGAATTGGTGGAATTTCAAAAGACCACCAAACTGTTTTCGGAACCCCAACACCAGCTCACCCAGTCCTACTTGGCAGGAACCGTAGGCTAGGGCGATCGCTTCCATTGACAATTCCGGTTGCACAAGGTTATTCATCTTTTGACTGCTATGAATCTCAAGCTCGCCTCACTGCCTTGGTCGGCGGTTCAATGGAAATTAATTGAGCGATCGCTGCGATCAATCCCCCAGGTTCTCAATCTCTGGAAGCGTCCCCTTTTGCTGGCGGCGATCGGGCTTCATGCGTTGATTTTGGTTTTGCCAACACCCAATTCATCAACCCAGGAAAAACCCGCCCCCAAGGAAGTGATTAAGGTGTCGCAACTGGCCGCTGCGCCACCCAAACCCGCAAAGCCGAAAGCCGCCAAACCAAAAGCTGCTAAACCCAAGACCGCCAAACCAAAAGCCGCCAAACCCAAGACCGCTAAACCGAAAGCCACCCGACCCCAGCGATCGACCCCAGCGGCAGCCCCGCGCCCCAAACCCAAGGCCGAGCAACCCGATCGCCCCGAGCAACCCGACAAGCCTGAACCTGCTCCCACGCCAGACGCAGCACCACCGCCTGTGAATAGTACGGGTGGCGACGGCACTGGCAGCGGTAAAGGGTTGGTGGATGAACTTAGCAAAGAAGTGCTGGCGAAACTGTTAGAAAGTGGCACGAATGATCAGGCTACTTTGCAGGAATTTATGGCTAGTATTCCTGAAACGATTCCCGAAAGTGTCTATGGCAATTTTGTGGGCGAGGACGGACAAATTCTGGTCGATCGCGGAGCCTTTGCATCCCTCGCGATTCCGCAAATGTCGGCTAGTGCTGCATTTCTTGACTACATCGAACCAATCTTGTCCCAGAAGTTAGGATTTACGGTCAATGCCGTCGAACCGGCCTATGGGGGTTCCCCTTTGTATGAAGCTAAAAATGCGGGCGGCGTTTCGTTTTTCTTCAGTTTGGTGAAGCTTACCAACAGCAGCGGTGCATTTATGGTGCTGTGGAAAACTGACCCGCGCACAACTTAAAGTCTGTCATCAAGTCCCTGAAACCCTGATGCTGCCGTGAGCAGATCGTGAGGGGCAAGGGGCTTAAGCCAATTGTCTAGGGCGTTTGGGCTAGGAAAATGGGTTGTTCCAGCCCCAATCAAGATCATTGGATGACAGGCCCTCAGCTCCTTGTTACGACCATTGAGGCATGAAAGATCAAGGATTTCAGACTCATTACAGGAAATGATGACACCCTCTAAGCCCCTTGCTGCCACGACTATTGGTGCTTGGTTTGGGCAGAAAGATACTTTTTAGACATCCTCTAACGGGTTAGCTGGCTCGGCGATCGAGACTGTAAGAGCTTGGCTGTTGGTGCTGTTGTTGGTGCTGTTGTTGGTGCTGTTGTTGGCGTTGTAAATGCACCATGTGTTGAAACAAGCCCCAGCAATAATCTTCTGGCAGGCCGCAGGTGGTGGCTCCCCGCAACACCACGTTGAAATACCAATCGTTGGGGGCTAATTCCGTCGGTAATTTTTCAACAACCACATAGGTACGAACGGAGTTGTACTGTTGGCCTTGGCAGCTCACGGAAATCAGTTCCTGGCGATAGCCACCGCTGGGCACATCTTCACGCTCATCGAGCCGATCGCTCACCCGCCAAGGTAATGCATAGAGCACGCCAAAAACGTGCGATCGCCCATCGGGAACCACATCCAATACACCGCAATCCCGTCGAGGCGATCGCCAATTAAATCCCAACCGATAACCCTCTAAAATCGCCGGCCCGATCGCGTAGGGATACGCTGGCTCACCGATCGTCCGCTGCAAGTCCACGGGGCACATGCAAGACCCATAGGCAAAGTACAGGAACTTGGCTTCAGCTTGCGACGGGGTAATGGGAGTTTCACCCGTGCGATTGGCCTCAGGGGTGGGCCAGTCGCAGTGAGGGTGGTCGTGAGGGATTACAGGGGTCTGAGCGTGACTGAGATCGAAGGCTGGGGCGCTGGTTGGGGTGAAGCCAGAGTCAGTAGCCGAGCGAGAACTCCAATTAGGCAGCAACATGGGCAGGGTGGGGAAAGCGGTGTCGATCGGGCCGGAAACAGGACAGTGGATTTTGGTCAACATCGGGCGATCGGCTGCCGGTTTCCACTGCATCGTTAGTTGGCGAAATGGGCTGAAGAGACGAGCGGATCGTCTAAACCCATAACTACAGATCTTCTCACCCAAAAGTGCGGGGCGATCGGGCGCGAAGCAGGTCGCGCATCGTGTGGCCCCTAGTCCAGCAACGGGCAAGATTGTGCCAGCATTGTGCTGGTTTGAATCCTAGCAAAACTGTTTACCCAAATACAACTAAAACTCGATCGAGAAACCGTAGTTTTTGTCTGTGCCGCTTCTACCGACCCCTTCGCCGCCACAACCCATGCGTTCGATCGCCGAAATTAACGACAAACTCCGCACCGGCAAAGCCACCGTTTGGACTGCCGAAGAGCTAAAAGCCAAGGTTGCCGAACTGGGGGTGAGCGCCGCCGCCAAACAGGTGGACGTGATCGCCACAGGTACTTTTGAGCCGATGGAAGCTTCCGGGGCTTTCCTCAATTTGGGCCAGACTGACCCGCCCATGAAGATCCGCCGTTGCTGGATCGATGGCGTACCGGCCTATGCTGGCTTTGGGGCTGTGGATCTCTACTTGGGAGCCAGCCATCCTGTGGAATTTGCCGACGGTGAGGCAACCGAAGAGGGGCGCGATCGCGGCGGCGGCCATGTGATCGAAGACTTGGTAGCGGGCAAACCCGTTCCCTTGCGGGCGATCGGTCATGTCACGGACTGCTACCCTCGGGCCTCCCTAGAAACGGTGATCACCCGCGACAGCATCAACCAGTTCTATCTCTACAACCCGCGCAACCTCTACCAAAACTTCATCGTGGGTGTGAATGGGGGCGATCGGGCCCTCAGCACCTACTTGGGGCCGCTGCAACCCAACCTCGGGAATGCGGTTTATGCCAGTGGCGGCGCACTGTCGCCCCTGCTGAACGATCCAGAACTGCGCCTAGTGGGAATTGGCAGCCGGGTCTGGATTGCGGGCAGCCAGGGCTACATTGCCTGGGAAGGTACGCAGCATTTCCCATTACAAAAGCGCCTGCCGAACCAAACGCCCGTGGGCCCTGCTGCCACCTTGGCCCTGGTGGGAGATGCCAAAGCCATGCAGCCCCAATGGATTCGCGGGTGCTACTTCAAGGGCTATGGGCCGTCGCTGATGTTGGGAGTGGGCGTGCCGTTGCCGGTGCTGGATGCGGTGGTGGTGGAGCGGTGCGCGGTGCGTGACCAGGATATTGTGGCCCCGATCGTCGATTTTTCGATTCCGCGTCGGGTGCGGCCCACCTTTGGTTCGGTCAACTATGCCCAACTGAAATCAGGGAAAATCGAGGTGGATGGCAAGCTGGTGCGCACGGCTCCCCTAACTAGCCTGGCCCTGTCGCGCCAAGTGGCCGAAATCCTCAAGGCCCAAATGCAAGCTGGTGAATTCCTGTTGACTGAGTTTGTGGCTCCGTTGCCCACCGATCGCACTTTTATTCCCCAAGATCATTGGGGGCAAATGGGGGCAGAATCAGAACCCTAACGGCCCGGGGTGGACTTGGGGCTAGGGGTTTGCCCAGGGGGAGCGATCGCTCTGGGTTTACCCCCCAAAATGAGTAACGATCGCCGATATTGCGCCAATTTCTTGAACGGTCTACATCACAACAAAACCCTTGGGAGCGCGATCGAGACAGCTCCAAGGGTTGAGTTGTTTGGGATGGATGAGGCTGGCTAGGTGCTATTCAGCGCTGACTTGGGGCAACCCCATGCTGTAGTTCACGGCGCGCGATTCGAGGTTGTAAGCGATCGTGCCATTTTGCAGGAGCGATCGAACAAAGTGTTCTAAATCAGAACCGATGCGCCGCAGGTTGTATTCAGTCAAATCTTGGCCAGCCGACTGGGCAACGAGTTCGTCAAACTTGCGATAGACCTGCTGCAATGCCTCGGCATTCCAGAGAAATTCGTTGTCAGGATCGATATCAAGCGTCAGCTTCGACTCGCTGGGGGCAATGTCGTTGCCAACCAACTCGGCGGCAAAGATGCGAATGTGGCGGGTGGTGGACTTTAGTAGCATCGGCTCTTGGCTCTTGGGCGGCAGTTCCGAGGCAACCCGGGGACTGCTGCTGACCCCGCAACGGCGGCGGAGATCAAAAACCGATCGCACATCTCGGGTTACGGGCAGGCAGCACCCTCTGGGCAGGCCTCAACGTATTGTAAAAGCATTGTAGAAGCTCAGTTAAGCCGCGATCGCCCAGGAATGGTCGATTGGCGAACAAATTGCCTATCAATGCTGAAACTCCTATTTATTCGTCATGCCGAATCGATCGGGAATTGTGAAGGGCGGATGATGGGCCGCGCCGACGACGAGCTAACCGATCGAGGGGAACGGCAGGCCCAAGCACTTGGATGCGCCTTAGCCCAGCAGTTGGGATGGCAACCCGATCACATTTACAGTAGCCCCCAGCGTCGGGCCTATCGAACGGCTGAACTCGTGCGATCGGCGGCGTATGGCGTAGTTGAGTCCCAAATTGATCAACCACCCATCATTCCTGACCAAAACCTATGCGAGTTTGATAATGGAATCCTTCAAGGACTCACTTGGTCAGAAGCACAGGAACAGTTTCCCGAACTGTGTCAGCAACTAGAGCGTTCCTGGGAGTGGATTCCGATTCCAGAGGCCGAAAGTCTGGCAGCGGGGCGATCGCGGGCCCGAGATTTTTTGAAGAGGGTGATCACCCAGTCGTTGCCGTCGGCCCCTGAGACAACTGGTAACATCCATAACGACGCTGCTAGTGATATCACGGACGATCGCGGCGCTTGGATTGTGACCCATCATTGGATTCTGCAACATTTGATTGCTGAATTAATTGGAGCGCGTCGGACATGGCAGCTCACAATCCCCCACACGGCCACTTTTGAATTTTGGCTAATGGGATCATTTTGGCAGGGTTCAGATAATTTGCCCTGTATAAACGATGATTTTCAACAGCTTAATCATGTTTTCTGGCAAATTCGCGCATTTAATCGGATTTTCGTCGAAATTCGCTAATGGAGACGATGAAGCACAAAAAACTAATGGCACTTCATAATTTTTCCAAGTAAAAAGACTCAAGGTTATTAATTCCATCTAGAACAGGATTTTGCAGGCCAATAACCAAATTTTCTGTGAAAATGACCTTGGCAATTGGTTACTAGCTGCACTACGCTCAAAATCAAAACAACAAGCCAAGATTGAAGGATAAGGTGACAAGTGCTGGTCTCTAGTCACAGTGCTGTGCGATCGCAATCCTCTGCTTGGTCTTGTTCAGCGATACAGGGAAATTAACCATGGATATTCAGTTGATTAACGTCGGCTTCGGTAACATCGTGGCCGCCAATCGGATTATTGCGATCGTGAGTCCCGACTCAGCACCGATTCGCCGATTGGTGACAGATGCGAAGGAGCGTGGGCAGCTTGTCGATGCCACCTATGGGCGGCGGACAAGGGCGGTGATTATTTCCGATTCCGGCCATGTGGTGCTATCAGCAATCCAGCCAGAAACGGTTGCCAATCGCCTAGTTGTTGGCAAAGAGTCTCGCAGTGACTAGGGCGATCGCGCCCAAGCCCAGTCGGAATATTCTGCTCATCCGACGATTTTGCCTGCGAGAAGATTGTGAGTTGTCAATGTCAGATCTAGGCAGATAGAAAATGACTGAAAATCTCGCAATCAAGCCTGATTTAGACTAGGCTCTGTTGACGTTTGATTTACCCTCAATGCCAATGTATGGATGACTCAGGATCAATTCCCTAGGATTAATTAACTTGATTTAATCAACCTCAGTGGATTCCAATCGAGTCATACCATCAGTCAGCATTTAATTGGGAATCGTGGTGCTTATTCCACGATGCTAAATGTCCACAGAACCTAGTGATTGATCGCCTCCGGTGATCGGTAACTAGTCATCACTAGTCGGCATCCAGTTGGTCGCGCTGGCAACGACCCTTGCCACGGCAAGACTGCCTCCACCCCAATTTTTTGGTGGTTAAGGTAAGGGGTTAAAACTTAAGACAATCGGTTAAGTTAAGGAAATAAATCGGATACAGCCTTGACCCAAAGCGATTGGTACATCAGGTGGCAGCTACTGTGAAGTAGTTATGCAGTGGGCACTGCCCGCCCGACAACCCACTGTGCTGATTAAATTAGGGAAGAGCTGTATTGTTGAAGCCCATATTTTGAGCCTGTATTTGAAGCCTGTATTTGAAGTCTCCATGGATCATATTAAGCGCCACTTAAGCGCCACGTAGCTCAACCCAATCCACTAGCTGAACTATCAGACCAGCCCATTAATTTCCTTACATCACTACAGCCTCTACTTCGCTGAATCTGCCCACCCTATAGATTGATAGATTGCTGCACTTACTCAGCAAGGTAAAGGCTGGCTTGGTTTATGAACATGAATTGATGATTGATAGTTAGTGATTGCTCATAGGCGACTGTTACTCGGCAACGGTTGTCGCGATCGCCCCGTTGCAGATCAGCGCCTAATCAGCCAAGATACTCCAGTCGGTTTTGCCGCAGTGAATCAGCAGATGGCACAGGGAACACTCACGGTATTGACGGGCCCCAGCGGTGTGGGCAAGGGCACACTGGTCAAATTGCTGCGCGAGCGGCATCCCAATTTGTATCTTTCGGTGTCAGCAACGACGCGATCGCCCCGTGAAGGCGAAATTGACGGACAAGATTATTTTTTTGTGTCGCGCGATCGCTTTGCGGCCATGGTGGAAGCGGGCGACCTGCTGGAGTGGGCGGAGTTTGCGGGCAATTGCTATGGCACGCCGCGTCAGACAATTGTGGAACGGCTCGATCGCGGCGAGCATGTCTTGCTGGAAATTGAACTCGAAGGGGCACGCCAAGTGAAAAACACCTTCCCCGAGGCGTTGCGGGTGTTTGTGTTGCCGCCTTCACTGGATGAGTTGGAGCGACGATTGCGATCGCGCGGGCAGGATGCGGAGGCGGCGATCGAACGACGGTTGAGCCGCGCCCGCGAAGAAGTAGCAGCGGCGGCGGAGTTCGATCGGCAAATTGTCAACGACGATCTCGAAGCGGCCCTGAGCAAGCTCGAAACGCTGATGTTTCCCATCTCGGTCTTGCCGGAACCCGCATCGGTGGACTAGGGAACTGTCAGCGCATAGACCCAAAACCCCAATGAAACCGCTATGAAATCGGGGATCAGCAAGGGGCTTAGGGGGTGTTGTCATTACCCGTCATGAGTCTGAAATCGTCGATTTTCTACGCCTCAATCGTCGTAACAAGGGGCTTAAGCCCCTTGCCGCCCCACGATCTGTTGACGGTGGAATCAGGGTTTCAGGCTAATTGATGATAGCCTCTAAGCCCCTTGTTACGACGGCTGGAGAAAGGAAAATCCGCCTTTTCAGCCCCGCGCTGGGCAAGACTGACCCGCCCGCAGCGCGATCAGTCACCACCGACGAAGCCCAAGACAACCCAGGACAGCCCAAGACAACCCAGGATAAAAATGGAGAGTTATTACGAAAACCCTCCATTTGTTTTTCGATTTTTGTAGTTTTCTATACGGGTGGTAAAGCTAGAATAAGACCGGCTCTAGCTTGCTTGAGGCTGCTCGCGTGAACGGCACTTCAGTTTTATTAGAAGATTTACGCGCTGGTGTCACCAGCAATCGCGCTCGTTGCTACGACTCCCAGGCGATCGCCCGTTTCTATGGCTGGCGGCCTTGGTTGGCGATGTTGCGTCTGCTCCAAGTGGTTTGGTTTAGTACATCATTTGTGTTGGGTTGCCTGGGCGACTACCTGCTGGGCGAGCGTGCCAGCGAGGTGGGTAAGCGCGCCGAGCAATTACGCAACATTTTGATTCATCTCGGCCCAACCTTTATTAAAGTTGGTCAAGCCCTATCTACTCGGCCAGATTTGGTACGGGTTGACTATTTAGCAGAACTGGAAAAACTCCAAGACCAGCTTCCGCCATTTTCGACGGAGCTGGCCTTTAGCATCATTGAAACTGATCTTGACTGTTCCCTGCGAGATGTGTTTCGCGAGATTTCGCCAGAGCCGATCGCCGCAGCTAGTTTAGGGCAGGTGTATCAAGCGCAACTGCACACCGGAGAAGCCGTTGCCGTCAAGGTGCAGCGGCCCAACCTGCTGCCGACCTTGACGCTGGATCTCTATCTGATTCGCTGGTTGGCGGGGGGGTTGGCTCCTTGGTTGCCGCTGAACTTGGGTCACGATCTCACCTTGATTGTGGATGAGTTTGGCAGCAAGCTCTTTGA
This sequence comes from Oscillatoriales cyanobacterium, assembly GCA_004292515.1. GTDB lineage: Bacteria > Cyanobacteriota > Cyanobacteriia > CACIAM-69d > CACIAM-69d > CACIAM-69d. The sequence goes on along the minus strand of RDXB01000035.1, from coordinate 124,235 downwards.
AGAAATCGACTATCAAAATGAAGGGAGAAACGCCGAGCGCTTTGCTGATAATTTTCGGAATGATCCAACGGTCAAAATTCCCACGATTTACTGGGACTATAGCAGCCATCGGGTGTTGACTCTGGAGTGGATTGATGGTCTGAAACTTACCAATACAGACTCGGTGCGAGAAGCAGGTCTCGATCGCGATTCCCTCATCGGAATTGGGGTGACTTCGGGGTTGCGGCAACTGTTGGAGTTTGGCTTTTTCCATGCGGATCCCCACCCTGGAAATTTGTTTGCGATGCGTGATGGGCGTATGGCTTACATCGACTTTGGCATGATGGATCAACTGGACGAGATCACCAAAGAAACGATCGTTGATTCGGTTGTTCATCTGCTCAATCGCAAGTACGACGAATTGGCTGATGACTTCGTACAGCTTGGGTTCTTAGCAAAGGGTACGGATATTCGACCGATCGTTCCGGCTTTGGAATCGGTGTTGGGCGAGGCGATCGGGAAAGATGTGGGCAGTTTTAACTTCAAAACCATCACCGATCGCTTTTCGGAGTTGATGTATGACTATCCCTTCCGCGTGCCCGCTAAATTTGCGCTGATTATTCGATCGCTCGTTACCCAAGAAGGTTTGGCCCTGAGCCTCAATCCCGCCTTTAAAATTCTCGAAATTGCCTATCCCTATGTGGCTCGGCGGCTGCTGATGGGTGAGTCGCCACAACTGCGCCGCCGCTTGATTGAAGTGCTGTTTGAAGATGGAAAATTTCAATGGCAGCGACTGGAGAATATGTTGGCGATCGCCCGATCGGATTCGAGTTTTGATCTGGTGCCCACGGCGGGCTTGGGTCTGCGCTATCTGATGTCTGATGAGGGGCAATTGTTACGTCAGCGGCTGCTGTTGGCCTTGGTCGAAGACGATCGGATTCATGGCGCAGAAATGCAGCGACTTTGGGAGTTGGTGAAAGATGATTTGGAACCAACCCGATTGATGCAAGTGGCCTTGGGCACAGCTTGGGAAGCCATCACCGAATTTTCTCTCGATCGCGCCTCCCAGTTGCTGCCCACCTGGGCCACACCGCCCGCCGCTGCCCTGAACAACTCCTAAACAACTAAACAACACCTAGTTGGGTTGGTGGTTTTGGCAACCTTGCTAGCCACCCAGCTCCCGCCCAAACTGCCCCAAACTCCACCAAGGTTTGCCACCTTACTGTGGTGTTGATTGAGTACCTTCGCCACAGCCCAACATCTGAATGCGGATACCTTGCAAGTCAGGGGATTGTGGTTGACTTTGTTGCCATTTAGCCAGGGCAGCACGGTTTGATCGCCCAAAGGTAGCAATCTTGGCGAAGTCCTCCGGTGTGGGTAACTGGGGCAAGCGTTCTTCGCCTAAGTCGCCGACTAAAATTACGCGCTCAATTTTGATCGCCTTTTGTTGGTGGGCTTGGTAGCGATCGCGGTAGGTTGCTGTTGTCGATTGCCATTGATTAGGCGCACAAAATGCGCGATCGACTACGATCGCCACTCGCATCGTGGGCATCATCCAGCCAATAACCAGGCCGGCTAACCCAAAACCACCCAACCCCACGGTAAGGGTTCTGAAAAACGCCCAGTCGATCGATTGCATGTGGTTGGTTTGTCCTCTACTTTGCCTAGAGATTAGTCGCCTAGAGATTGGTTTCAAATAGCCCCTTGAGCAGGTCACGAACGGTTTTGGGATCGCCCGTTTGTACAGTCGATTCCCGCAGGGCTGCGATCGCTTCCAATTGATTTTTATCCACATCTCCATAGGCGATCGGATAAACCCGAATTCCACTTTGGGCAATGAGGCTTTGCACATCCGACAAACTAAAGCCCGTATTAGAATCCCCGTCGCTTAAGACAATCACGTAAAAACGACCATTGGGATCAGCTTTCTTTTTGGCAACCAACTCGTTGAGCGCCACCATTAACCCGTCGTACATAGCCGTTCCACCATCGGCGCGCAGACTTTCGATCGCCGCCAAAAATTTCTGATGTTGCAAGCGATCGAACGGGGCCAGAGCCAGCCTTCGCACCACCTGATCACTAAAGGTCACCAGCCCCACTTGATTGCCCGCATTAATCTGGGTGGTGGCGGCCTTTAATCCGGCTTGAACTGCCTTGATCGGTTCACCATCCATCGAGCCGCTCGTATCCACCACCGTCATTAAATAGACCGTTTTACCCACATCTTTGCCCCGTTTCCATTGGGCTTGGATCGCTTTCAGAATCTTGCCGGAAGGGTTGAGGGGGGGAAATTTGCCCGCTTTGGTGTAGTCCGTTTCCACAAAGCCCGTTGCTGTCGCTAGCTTTTGCATTTCGGGCGATCGAGCAAATTCGGCAAAGGCCTTGAGGGCAGCTTTTTGGTCAGGGGTTGTCCAAGCAAAACTCACCAACGGATTGGTGTGGGGCAAGCCCAGCGGCACAAATTTGGTTTGCTCAAACCCGGGCATCTTTTGGATGGTTTGGTAGTTTTGATATTCCAGTGGGAAAGCTTGCAAGGTCGATTTATCTCGCAAGAAAATATCCTGCAATTCCGGTGACGTATTGGTGGCGATCAGCACTTGTTTTTGAAACTGCTCAAAAACTGACGCGACCTGTTGCGATCGAATATCTTGCTCGGTCAGCAATCCACCCGCTTGATTGCGTCCTGCGGCGCGCCAAAACAGCGCATACATCAGATTGAGTGCTGTGGAACTGCGGTAGGGATTGGGATAGCCGATCGTGATTTTACCCGCCGTGATCGCATTCAAAATACTGTCGAACGTGACGGGGCCGGCAGCGGCTAGTTGTTGATAAACCTCACCCCGCAACACAAAGCCGATCGAGTTGGGCACTAGGCGATCGGCCACTGGCTCAAAGGCCACACCACTTTCCTGGAGCAGCGCCAACCACAGATCATTAGAAGGCGAATAGGCGGCTGGTTTGGCTTGACCCGCCCCTAGCAAACGCATCCCCGCACCGGAATCAATGCGCCGTATCCCTATGCGTACGGGTTTGCCTCCGATCGCCACATTTTTTTGGTTGAACCCTTCTGCCACATCCACGAGCCAACGGCTATCGGTGCGTTCGGCATTCGACTTTTCAGTGGAGCCAAAAATCTCCACATAAATCTCAGCATTACCGGCGGGTTTAGCCGCAAAAATCGGAAAATCTGCCAAGTCCGGCAGCGGGTCAGCAATGCCTTCCACGGAATAGCGAGCGGCCGCCGCATCACTGATCAATTCATCCTGAACGGTGATTTTGGGCATCACCTGACTGCTCAGAATATTCACCGCGTCATCAAAGCTTTTGGCTTCCGAAATACCACCGCCCAAACAGGCCGTTAAAACCGTGATACAAGCACTAATTGCAAAAACAATTGACCACACTTGTCGCTTGAATTTTCGCTTGGGTAGTCGGCGGTGTTTGAACAGCATGGGCTTGCCTCAACAATCCTAAAGTCGATGTCCCAATCAATTGCAATGCATCCAAATCACTATCCCAGTCACCATCCCAGCACCATCCCAATTACTATCCCAATCACGAGCTGGATTGTCGTTGGAGGGCTGCCCGATTCTCTTCCACGATTAGACTCAAGCGGGCTGGCAGGGACGATCGCCCATCTTGGGTGGCAATTTCCCCCAAGACCAGGCTATCCCGCAATTCGGTCATGGCTGTGCAAGCGGCATTTAAACGACCGATCGCCTCTTGCTGTTGGCTGCGTGCCCGATCGCGGTAGGCGGCCGTTTGCACCGTTTCGATCGCAGCGGTGGCTTTCATGGCCTGCTCGGCCAGTCCCAATCCCGTGACGATCGCCTCATACAAATCTGGCACCAACGACGAGTCCCGCTGGGCAATATCCGCCGCCGCCATCCGCAGCGATCGCATCTCTTGCACCACCGTTGCCCAAAGGCGCTGGGCGGTTGCCGACTGACCGGCCAGCGGTTCTAGGGCCACGAGCTGTTGATCTAACCCCGCTGTATCCAGCAAATCCTCACTGACCTGCGGCAACGGCAGCCGCCGCACCTCCAGCACCCACCAGCCCAGCATGATCCCCGTGGCGATCGCGCCGCCCAGCCAAACCACGGGCCGCAACCCTCGCCACAACAACAACCCCGCCCAGCCCCCCAAGGCCACGCTGATTGCACCGTAGGTCTGGGGCAGCGATCGCAAGCGGGGGGCAGTGGGTCGGGTCAGGACAGGCTTCGGAGCGATCGCCATCAGCACAAAATCCGGGATGGGTGGTCGGACAACTCGCCTATCAAGCTAACCGATCCAGATGGTGTTGGGGTTAAAGGCGAGATCGCCCCCTAGCCCACTCCTAGCTCACTCCTAGACCATTCCTAGCTCACTGCTTCCGGGCGGCGATCGTACATCTTCTGGTAATAGGTTTGGTAATCGGCCGACAGCAGCGGTTCCCACCAGGCCCGGTTCGTGAGATACCAAGTCACCGTGCGGCGCAGGCCCTCCTCGACCGTCACCGACGGTTCCCAACCCAGCTCGATGCGGATTTTTTCGGCATTAATCGCATAGCGGCGATCGTGGCCGGGGCGATCGGTCACGAAGGTAATCAGGCTGCTGCTCGGCTGGGTTGGCAAGCTCCAGCCATGCTGCGGGGCCAGCTCATCCATCAACTGGCACAGCAACTTCACGAGATCTAAATTCCGCACCTCATTGTTGCCGCCAATGTTGTAGGCCTCGCCCGGTTGGCCCTTGTGGATCGCCACATCGATCCCGCTGCAGTGATCTTCCACATAGAGCCAGTCGCGGATGTTTTGCCCATCGCCATAGACCGGCAGCGGCTTGCCCAGCAGGATGTTGATGCACATCAAGGGGATCAGCTTTTCCGGGAAATGGTAGGGGCCGTAATTGTTGGAGCAGTTGGTGATGATCGTCGGCATCCCGTAGGTGTGGAAGTAGGCGCGGGCTAGGTGGTCGCTGCCGGCCTTGGAGGCGGAATAGGGGCTGTTGGGTGCGTAGGGCGTGGTTTCGCTGAAGGCGGGATCGTCTTCGCCCAGGGAGCCGTAGACCTCATCGGTGGAGACGTGCAAAAAGCGCCAATCGGCCGGCTTGTCTGCTGCCAGCCAATGTTGGCGGAAGGCTTCTAGCAGGGTGAAAGTGCCGACCACGTTGGTTTGCACAAATGCGCCGGGGCCGAGAATGGAGCGATCGACGTGGGATTCGGCGGCGAAGTGGGCGATCGTGTCGATTTGTTCTTCGCCTAGGAGCTGATCGATCAAAGCGCGATCGGTGATGTCGCCTTGGACAAACCGCAGGCGATCGGCCGCTTCCAAATCCGCCAACGTGGCCCGGTTGCCCGCGTAGGTCAGGGCATCGAGCACCACCACCCGATCGCCCGGATAGCGATCGCACCAATGGCGGACAAAGTTGGAACCAATGAAGCCCGCACCACCCGTGATGATGATGCGGCGAGGGGAACGGGCGATCGAGTCAGTCATGGTGGGTGAATTCAGGTCAGGGGTCGCAGGTCAAGATCAACAAACAAAACCTACCAGACAGGAACCAACCATCAACAATCACAGGGCTAGAGCTGTATTGAGCGTTGTAGTCCAGTCGATGTCGAAACGCATAAGGCCTGCATCCTGTATTGCTTTGACCAATGTAAGGCATCAGATTAACCTATGTTTTGTGATGAGTTGACATGATAAGTTGACAATTAAGCATATTCAAGTTGACAATACATCCACGCAAGATCGACAAACAAGGCTTGAAGAGCAATGTCACAAGTTCGAAAGCGGGGTGAGCAGATTCGCCAATTCATCTTGGAAAATGTTGAAAAATATCCAAGTGATGTAGCGACTTTGGCAGCTCAAGAATTTAGCATCAGCAGACAAGCAATCAATAAACATATTCAACACCTGGTTGAGCAAAAAGCACTTGTAGTTACAGGTTCTACAAGGAACAGGAAATATCAACTTCATCCACAAGCTCAATGGATAAAAGTCTATGATTTAAATAGCAATCTTGCAGAAGATATCGTTTGGAATTCAGACATCAGACCTTTGATCAATGATCTACCAGATAATGTTAGAGACATTTGGGTTTATGGGTTTACCGAAATGTTTAATAACGCTATAGATCACTCATCTGGTCAAACGATCATTGTTCAATTGGAAAGAACAGCGATCGATACCCAAATCATCATTCTTGATAATGGAGAAGGGATTTTTAAAAAGATTCAGAGAGAGCTGTATCTGCATGACGAGCGCCACGCAGTCCTTGAATTAGCAAAGGGTAAGTTGACGACTGACCCAGAACGTCACACTGGTCAAGGAATCTTTTTTACGTCACGGATGTTTGATGAATTTGCGATTCTGTCTGGAAGTGTCTATTTTTCACATCAGTTCAGCAAGGCAGAAGATTGGATCTTAGAAGAAGGTGATTTTCAATCTGGGACGACAGTTTCTATGAAGCTAAATAATAATATTTCGAGAACTTCTAAGCAGGTATTTGATGGTTTTTCGTCGGGCGATGACTATGCTTTTACGAAAACGGTAGTACCGGTTCGTCTTGCCCAATACGGGAATGAAAAGTTAGTTTCACGCTCCCAAGCAAAACGATTACTGGCTGGTGTTGACAAATTTAAGGTGGTGGTCTTTGATTTTGCTGGAGTAGATGCAGTCGGACAAGCATTTGCAGATGAAGTTTTTCGAGTTTTTAAAAGACAGCACCCAGAAATGCAGCTTGTGCGTCTGAATGCTACTCAGGAGGTTGAACAGATGATCCGTAGGGCAGAAAGTACTGATACCTAAAAGGTTTTTGAAAGTATCTTTAGCTACTTGTCAAGTATTAGCTACTATGGGAGTAGAGGGCTAAGAAGTTGTTATCAAATTGCCAAAACTCTGGTTCTTTTGTGTTGGAACTGTGTTTGTGTTGGAACTATGCGCGAACAAGGGGCTTAAGCCCCTTGTCTGGTAGCTATTGGTTTAACAGCCTAGGCAGGTTTGGGCTAGGTGAAGTCAGCACCATCATGGCGATCGAGCATAGCTTTCAAGGCCCGTTTCATTTCATCCCGGCTGGTGGTGGCCGTGCCGATGTGGCGCACCACTAGGCTGGCAGCCAAGTTGCCCAGCACCGCCGCTTCCCAAGGTGTGGCTCCCAACACATAGCCCAAGGTCAGGGCCGCCACCACCGTGTCGCCCGCGCCGGTCACATCAAACACCTCTGCCCGGTTGAAGGCGGGAATGTGGGAAATTTCGCCCGATCGCCCAAACAAGCTCATCCCCGACTCACCACAGGTGATCAACACATACTCCGCCTCGGTTTTGGCCAGCAGCGTTGCCCCCGCCTTCAGCAGACTCTCTTGATTGGTGATCCCAAAGCCCGCTTCCCGTTCCGCTTCCGGCAGGTTGGGCGTGAACCAAGTGGCTCCCCGGTAGCGGGTCAGATCCTTTTGGGCATCGACGATCACGGGCTGTCCGGTTAGGGCTGCTTGGATCACACCGCTGGAAAACACCCCATCGCCATAGTCCGAGCAAACCACCGCCTGGGCCCGGGGAGCGCGATCGGCCACAAACGCCGCCAGACGATCGCAGTCGGCCGCCGTGGGAGGATCGTCAGACTTGCGATCGAACCGGACAATCTGTTGGGTGACGGACTGGCGTGAATGGGCTGAAATCCGCGTCTTTGTCACCGTGGGTCGCGCCGCCTCCACCAGTGCCCCCGTGGTGTCAATGCCTGCTGCCTCAAAGATTTGACGCATCGCCAGCCCCTGCACATCGTCCCCCACAAACCCGGCTACCTGTACTTTTGCCCCCAGTTTGGCCAGGTTATAGACCGCATTAGCCCCGCCGCCGGGCACTTGGCGGGTGCGCTCGTGGCGAATGATGGGCACGGGGGCTTCCCGGGAAATGCGCTCCACATACCCCGTCAAAAATTCATCGAGGGTCAGGTCGCCCACCACCAACACCTGTGCTTCACTGAAGCGATCGATCAGGGAGAACAGGCGATCGGCGGCGCGGCGCAATTGGGGCGCAAAGTCTGCATCGAGGGTCATGAGGGGGCAAAGTTGCAATCAAGAACGAGCATAGAATAGGCTATCAGCACGCCCCGATCGCTAGAAATGATCTTGCATCCAACGCAAGAATCATCAGCGCCAACCCCGGTGATGCAACCTAACTCGCCCTTTCCGGGTGCAGTTCCTTCACTAAGGATTGATTGAGCGTTGCCTGAGTTTTGAGGAATTTAACAATCCATGATTTCAACCCAGTTCGATCGCATTGCCAAATCTATCAGCCCCGCTCGTTTGGGTGTTGCTTCTACGGTGCTGGCTGTTTTGTTGGTTGGTTGCGGCGAAGGTAAAGTGGCTCAATGCAACAAGCTGATTACGGTCGTAAACAAGGGGCAACAAATTAGCGAAAGTATTAAAGGGATGGATGCCCCTGCCATGAGAAAACTCTCCACCGATTTGGGTGGTTTGTCGAAGGAGATTAGTGCAGTGGAATTGGCAGATGAAAAGCTCAAAGGCTTCCAGGGGCGCTTTGTCAAAATCTACAATGATTTGAGTGAGGCTTCAGCTTCAGTGGGGACAGCGCTGACAGAAATTGAGAAAAACAAGAAGCCCACGCCAGAAACGCCTAAGAAATTGAAGCAATTGCAAGCGGATGTGGCTGCTGCTAGCAAAACGGGTGAATCGGCGGCTAACAGTGAAAAGAAGTTAGTGCAGGAAGTCAACACCTACTGTTCGGCCAAATAAGTACCCCGAGCAGTCAGACTGAATGGGGTGAATCCACCAGGCTGATCGACTGGATGGGGGGCGATCGCTGGGCATGAATCGCTGGGCATGAATCGCTGGGTATGAATTGATTGTGATCACTGGACTTTCAAAGCAGCTTTCTGAAAAGTGGCTTGAGGGACTGAGCTAATCACCTAGTATTGTGAAAGCAAGGGGCTTAAGCCCCTTGGCTGTGTCGATATAATGGGGTCAGTGAGGGATCAAAAGGGATCGAATTTAATTCCTCAAAACAGCCTTTTAGTAGCTCCCAAGCGCGATCAGCGAAGTGTGATTAGCAGGAGAGGATGGTGCAACCCTTTTCTCAGGGAATTTTGAATAGTTGGCAAACTTGTCCCAGGCAATTTCAATACAAATATTTAGAAGGATTGTTGTTGCCTGCTAATCCAATTCAACAGGAGCGGATGGGGTGGGGGAGTCAGTTTCACTGGCTGATGCAGCAAGCGATCGCCCAAGTCTCAATCCCCGATCGCCTGGGCACACCCGAGATCGCAGCCGTTCCCCCAACCCACCTAGACCATAGCGCCGCCCTGGACGATCGCGACCTCCAGCAGGCGATCGCGACCACCTTGACTGCGTTGACTCAGTGGCTCGATCGCACGGCAACTGACCACCCCTGGCAACTGGATGCGGAACATCGGCGCACTTGGATTGCGGGCGATCGCCCAATTACGGTGGTCTATGACCTGTTGGCGGTGAAGGGCGATCGGGCCCAAATTTTTGACTGGAAAACCTACGCGCAACCGGTGCCACGCGATCGACTGGCACGGGATTGGCAAACCCGTTTGTATTTGTATCTGCTGGCGGAAACGATCGATTTGCCGCCCGATCGGTTGTCGATGAGCTATTGGTTTGTGCGACCAGTTTTTGGTGCGTCGGCGAGTAATCCCGCTGAGACAACCGAGACAACCGCCACCCTCCATGAAGAAACATTCGCCACCCTCCATGAAGAAACATTTGCCTATAGCGATCGCTGGCATCGCCAAATCCAAGGGCAATTGACCGAGGCGATCGCCCAAATCGATCGGGCCTTGGTGGTGCACGGGCGCGGCGAGTCTTTGGCCCAGGTGCCGGTGGGCGATCGCGCTTGTCAGACCTGTGCCTTTGCCAGTCGTTGCCAGCGATCGAAGGTGATTGGCTTCCCGGAGTTGGTCTGGCAGGAACAGTCCTGGGATCAAAGCCGGGATCAAACCTGGGATCAAATTCTGGAGGCGATCGAAGAAGTTGCGTTGTAGGTTGTTCCTTGAATCAGACACTGGTTGATCCCGCATCACCATTGGCTCGGGCATTTGACAGCCGCCAGGGGTCTGGATACGGTAGAAGGAAGACCTAAAGTTGCCAAATCCCTGTCAGCTTTAGGGTCTGGCGTTTTCCGGTGGCAATAGCCCCCATTGTTTAGCAGCTCGAACGACTCCCTGGGAGATCGCAACTGGTATGGATGTCAAATTGATCTTGGCGGTGTTGACCGGTGTTTTCGTGGTGGCTTGCCTGTTTTTTGGCACGCGCAATGGCTTCTACGACACGGACAACTATCACGGTAACGGCTCGGCTCACTAGGGAAGTGCGATCGCTCCAGTTCGGGGGCGATCGGCTCAAGGATTTAAGGACTTGTGACCGAACTAGAGTGCTTGCCCTATGCCGTGGGCCACGGGGGCGAAGGCCTGTGCTTGGTGGTGCGGCTGGGAAACCATCGGGTCATGCTGGACTGCGGCCTGCGAAATCTCTCGGTGCTGGAGGATGCCCCCTGGGTCAATCCTGCCACTCCGAGCGCTCGCTTCGGGCCGCCGTCGCGGCCGAAGCTGCCGGCCGACTGGGCCATTTGTAGCCATGCCCATCGCGACCATGCCCGGGGGTTGCTGGCGCTGCACGATCGCTTCCCTGGCTTGCCGATTTTGGCTAGTGGGGAAACGGCGCAGTTATTGCCCACCAACTGGCTCGATCGGCCGTTGGCATCAATCCCGCTGTTTTGCCAGGCCCTCCCCTGGCGATCGCCCGTGGCTTTGGCCGACAACTTGACCGTGGAGCTGTTTCCCTCGGGCCACTTGCCGGGGGCGGCCCTGACGCTGCTGCGCTACCAACGGCCGAGCGATCGCACCGGGCGATCGCGTGAATATAGCGTGGTTTATAGCGGTGATTTTTTCCTCTCCAACGGGCGACTGGTGGAGGGGATGCCCCTGACGGAAGTGCGCGGCCTGGAGCCGGACGTGCTGATCGTGGAAGGGAGCTATGGTTCGGCCCGGCGATCGCGCCGTCGCCGCCAAGAAAACGACCTAGCCGATCGGGTTAGTCAAGCATTAGCCCAGGGTCGATCAGTGCTGTTGCCCGTGCCGCTGTTGGGGTTGGGCCAAGAGCTGTTGATGCTGTTGCGCAGCCACCACTACTTCACCGGGCGCGAATTTACGATTTGGGTCGATCGCAACGTGGCGGCCGGCTGCGATGCGTACCTGTCGATTCTCGATCGGCTGCCCGACTCGGTGCAAAATTTTGCCCGCCATCAAAATCTGTTCTGGGACGATCGGGTGCGGCCTCTGGTGCGGCGCTTGCCGGAGGATCGGTCGCTACCCTTGCCCGAATCCACCGTGCCGGGGCTGTTTTTGGTGGATGACGACGCGCCGATCGGCCAACTGAGCGATCGCTTTTGCCAAAAAGGCCGTTGGCTGGTGTTGTTGCAGGCGGCGGCGGGTGGGCGGCCCGGTGATGAGTTGCCCCGCAGCGCCACCGAGGGCGATCGGCTGCTCCATGACACCTACGAGCTATCGGAGCATTCCGACGGGCTGGGCACCCTGCAACTGATCCACAACCTGCGGCCCCAGCATGTGGTGTTGGTGCATGGGGGGGTCGATCGCCTGGCGGAGTTGGCCAGCCTGGATGAGCTGAACAGCCGCTACCAAATTCATTGCCCCAAGGCCGGCGCGCCCTTGGAACTGCCGATCGGTGAGAGCTTTGCCCAACCGGCCGCCCCGATCGAGCGCTACGAAGCCGAACTGAGCAGCAGCGACGAGGGCGCAACGATCCATCTTCCCGATGCGATCGCCCATAGTCCGCGCTGGAAAGCTTTTGCGGAAACGGGCTTGGTGGAAGTGCGCTGGCAAGGTTCTGACTTGGTGTTGCGTGGCCTGTCGCCTCGGGAAGCCCTCGATCGCCACAACGCTTGGCTGGACACGGCCGATCTGCTCTGTTGCCAAACCTGTCAGTTCTATCGCGGGCAACATTGCCGCAATCCCGCCTCACCCCTAGCCGATCGGCGGGTCGCCCCCGATGGTTGCTGCCCGGTCTATGCCCACAACACCGATCCGGCCTAGGCCGCACCCGGATTACCGATAGAATTGCCCCAAGACAAGCATAGGAGCAGCGATCATGCACGTATTGGTGATGGGTGGCACGCGATTTATTGGGGTTTATTTGACGCGACTGTTGGTAGAACAAGGCCATCAAGTCACGTTGCTGAACCGGGGTCGCAAGCCGTCGCCCGTGGAAGGTTTGGAAGTGATTCAGTGCGATCGCACCCAGGCAGATGATCTGAAATCCAAGCTAGCCAATCGGCATTTTGAATGGGTGTTTGACAATAACGGTCGTGAACTGAGTGACACCCAACCTTTGGTGGAAGTGTTGCGCGGCAAAACCGAGCATTTTCTCTACATGAGTTCGGCCGGAGTGTATTTGAAAACCGACCAGCCGCCCTTAAGCGAATCTGACCCCGTTGATCCCAACAGTCGGCACAAAGGCAAATACGAAACCGAGCAATATTTGTCCCATCATGACGAGCCGTTTACCTCGTTTCGCCCCACCTATATCTATGGGCCGCTGAACTACAATCCCTTGGAATCTTGGTTCTTTGATCGGATTGTGAACGATCGCCCCGTCCCCATTCCCGGCAATGGTTTGCATATCACCCAACTGGGTCACGTTTCCGACTTGGCTAAAGCAATGGTGGCGGCGGCGGGCAATCCAAAATCGATCGGGCAAATCTACAATATTTCGGGCGATCGCTTTGTCACCTTCGATGGTTTGGCGCGGGCCTGTGCAGCGGCGGCGGGCAAAGATCCAGCCGCTCTAAAAATTGTGCACTACGATCCCAAAGCGTTTGATTTTGGCAAGCGCAAAGCCTTCCCCATGCGGGTTCAGCACTTTTTTGCTAGCAACCAAAAAGCTAAGGACGAGCTGGGTTGGCAACCAGAATATGACTTGATTTCGGGGCTGAAAGATGCGTTTGAAACTGACTATCTGAAACAGGGCAGCGATCGCCCCGAGATCGATTTTTCGACCGATGATGAAATCCTTAAGGCGATCGGCTAGTTGCTAGGATTGGTGATCAAAATCGTTCGTCAAGCTCAAATCTTGCCGAAATCTATCCAATGCGAACGCACCGGCTCCGTCATAATTTAGCGGTGTCGGTGCGTTTTACATAACAACGATCACGCATTTATAATCAAAATTAGGGCAGCGGGGCGATCTCGTTAATCCTTGGGTGGCTGGTGTGTTTGGGACAGATTTTAAATATCTCACACAAATTCATTGCATCATGATTCAAAGAGAATTCGCACTAATTCCTCGTTTACGCTTTCGGGGCGTATACCTTGGGGGCCGTGCAGCGCTACGTGTTCTACCTATGGTCATAGTTCTGGGGGCTTTCATTGTCGATCCAGCCTACGCTGACGTTGAAAGCGAATGTCGATCAGTGATTCAGGAAGTCCGTGCTAATATCACTAACCGCCACGGTATTAGACCTGTGCAAGTACAGCGTCTCACCAGCGCAGAGCGAGGCTATGAAGCCCAACGAAATTCTCAGGGCGAAGTCTTTTCTAGGGTCTATGACATAGTTCTTCCCAATACTCCTTCACAACTAAATCGTTCACTTGAGTTTCTTAGTTCACCAGTTTTGATGCGTAGCTACGCACAACTTATTTCTAATCGTTGTCGCCCTGTTTTAGTCATAGACTTTGGCTTGGATGGATCAGACCAGCGAGCTAGATATATGTTGAATGAACAGGGCAAGATGGAATAACTGACACTCTCCTTTGATGATTACGCAAACTGAACTCTTACTGCCGCGAACGCACCTGGCGGATCGTGTGGCAGCAAGGGGCTTAAGCCCCTTGTTACGATAATGGGAGCATGGAAAATCGGCCGTTTCAGCTTGGTTCCGAAAAATGATGGGTGATCGGCAATTTAGCGATCGCCCGTTACTCTGGCCCCATTCCACACAAATCTCTGGAGAGAATCGGGTGTACGCCAAAATCCTTCAAAGCTGTTGAAATCCTCAGCAAACGTTGCCTCAAACAGCCCTTCACCATACTTATCTTGCCAAGTACAACGCAGGGTGCGATCGGCCAGGGCTTGGCAATTCGTGATTGTGCCCAAGGCTGGCCCCGTTGATTCAATCATTTCGTAGCGGCCCGCAATTTGCCCGTCTCGCCCTTGGGTAAACTCCGTTGTACCGGGCACGGGGGAATCGCCGTTAAAAATCTGCCCCGGATAGCGACCGACAATTTTCCCAAACCAGGGTTCAGCACTGGTTACTGGGCGTTGTGCTGCCCAGCCTCCCAATGTAGGGCGATCGAGGGTGGTTTCGGCCTGGGCGATCGCGCCCCAACCCACAATCGCGGTGGCACTGACAGCAGCGATCGACCGAATCAGACAAATCAAATCAGACATAACTGAGAACCTAGGGCAAGCAGAACCTGAGAGAAACCAATCCAGAGGGGCGATCGCCCGGTGGCTTACCCCGTCCTTATCCTGGATAGATAGCGGCTGTCGGAGCATTGGCGATCGGTTCCTTCAGGGGATCGAGGCCGATCATGCTGAGGGCAAACAGTAGATCTTGACCCAAGCGATCGAGGTTGGCCGGCAACTCCGCCGCTGGGTCGGCCAAGGTCACTACCGCCTGGGCCGAAGCCAACAACATGGCGTTAAAGCCACCGGAATCGCCCGACGCTCGAAAATCCGTCCGAATCGCCACGATCGGCAGCTTTTGGGCAAAGGCGTAGCCACATTCCCAGCAAGTACCCGAGTCCGCATCGGCTCCATCCAGCACCGCAATCACCCCATCGGCCTGTTGCAAACCCGATCGACAGCGATCGAAAATGGCCGCCGTTTCCGTCAATCTGGCACATTCTGCCTGGGGCAAAAACACCTGGTAGCCCGCTGCCTGTAAGCGATCGCTCAGGACTTGGTTAAACCACCGCTCGCCCACCGAAAACAACGGCCCTGCCCAATAAATCCGCCGCGCGGCCCCTTGAACCCGGTCGCGATCGAGATCGGCCCGTCCGATCGCCAACACGGTCTCAAGGGCATGGGTGAGCACCGGATGGGTAGCGCCCAGGGCCGTGACCACCTTCTCGGCCCAGTCAAAATAGGCGCGCCGCCGTTCGATCGACCAGTGGACTGGAGGCGATTGGTGAACATCGCGCAAATTGCAGAGCTTGTCGGCTAGCTTCACCAGCTTGGCCCGATCGCTCAAGGTCGGGCCATGGGCAATTTGCAACCGCTTGCGTTCAGCCTTGGGCAAGCGCTTGTCGTCTGTCACTTCCGCCACAATGGCCGCAATCTCATCCCCAAAGACCTCGATCAATTCCTGGGCGGTCGTGTCGGTGTCTTCCAGAGTGTCGTGCAACAGGGCCGCCGCCAATAAGGGGCTATCGGTAATCCCGGCTTCCAACACCAGGGCCGTGAGGACATCGATCGGGTGGTTGATGTAGGGCGATCGGGCGCGATCTTTGCGGCGCTGGTTTCGGTGCTTGTGGGCCGCAAAGTCCAGCGCCCGCACCACCAACGGCCAATCCGCAAGGGGGCGATCGGGCACAAAGCTTTTAGATAAAGAACTTTCAGATAAAGAACTTAAAGAACTAGCGCCCTTGCATCCCGTTGCGGGTGTGGCATCAGTCCCCTGGGCGGTTTGAGGATCGGAAGACGACATGACTCAAAAAACGGGTATAAGCCCCGTCCTGTTAAGGTGGCTTTTTCGATTAGCTCATAGACAAGCTAGACGGTGGGGTGCGAACGGCATAGCCACGCGGCGTAATCACCCGATCGCCATGGGCAAACGTGCTGGCATTACCAATCAGCACGACGGTCAACATATCGATCGCCCCGAGATCAACGGTGTTGAGGGTTGCGATCGTTATTTGCTCATCGGGCCGGTGCAGCGATCGGGCCAGCACCACGGGCGTGTCGGGCGATCGATGTTCCCGCAGAATCTCGAAGGCCGTTTCGATTTGGGTTTGGCGGGTTTGCGATCGGGGATTGTAGAGCGCCACGACGAAATCGCCGATCGCCGCCGCCTGCAACCGCTGCACAATCACCGGCCAGGGCGTGAGCAAATCCGACAGGGAAATCGCACAAAAATCGTGCATCAAGGGCGCACCGACCCGGGCCGCTGCCGCTTGCAGGGCCGTGATTCCTGGCAGGACTTCCACCTCGGGTGCTTGGCCATCCCAGCCCCGCGCCACCAAACATTCCAACACCAACCCGGCCATGGCGTAGATGCCGCAATCACCGGAGGAGACCACGGCCACCGTTAGTCCCCGCTCGGCCAGGTCGATCGCCCGTTCGGCCCGCTGTTTTTCCCGGGTGATCGGGCTGCCTTCAATGATTTGCCCTGGATGCAACAAGGGGGCTAACAAATCCAAATAGAGCTGATAGCCGATTACCGCGTCGCATCGGCTGAGGGTGGCGCGGACGGCTGGCGTAATTTGATCCAACGCGCCGGGGCCTGTGCCGATCAGCCACAGCTTGCCGGGTTTGGGCGTATATTCCCGATCGCTGCGGGCCAGGGCGATCGTGCAAGCGCCGTTGCCACCGGTTGGGGCGCGAAACACCTGTTTTTCGGTGAGTAATTCAGCCCCACCCGCTGCCAGTCGGGCCGCCGCTTCGGCCACGGAAGGTGTGCCCACTTCCGATCGCACCACCTCCGACGGGTTGGGCACGGCGATCGGGGCCAATTGCGCCGCCGTAAACCAACGGGTGGGCAGATCTAAGCGATCGGCTAGGGCCAGCAAGCCCACTTCATCGGCTTTTAGGTCGATCGACGCGAGGCCGGCGATCGCCTCCGGGGCCAACTCCCGCTGCTCAATCACCATCGCCAAGGCCGCCGCCAGTTGCTCCAGGGGCGTGTGCCGCTCACAACCGATGCCCACCCAAATTGTGCGCGGATGCCAAGCCACGGCGGGAACCGACAAAGGCGGCAAGGGGCGATCGCTAATCCAAACGATCGCCCGCACCTGGGGTGACAAGTCCTCTAGATCCGCCTCCGACAGCAGCACGAACGGGTGAAACCCCGCCAGCTCCTCGATCCAGAGCGTCCAGCCACAGGTCTGCACCACGCCCACGGTCTCGAACCGGGCGATCGCGCTGGCCACACCCAACCAATCGCCCTGGCCGCGCCGCCAACCGTAAGGCTCACCCAGTAGGTCGATCGCCGGTAGCCCTTGGCCTTCCGAGGCACTGGTGATGATCGGCTCCACGCCCAACAGGCCCGCCACCTGCCGCGCCAACGCATCGGCCCCGCCAATGTGCCCACCGGCCAAGCTCACCACATGGCGACCCGTTTCGTCCACCACCACCACGGGCGGATCGGTGCGCTTGTCTTGCAGATGGGGCGCGATCGCCCGGACGGCGGCCCCCACGGCCAAGATAAAGACGATCGGCTGACCGGCGGCCCAGCGATCGGCGACGCAGGCCCCAAAGTCTTGGTAGATCTCCGTTTGGGCTGGCCGATCGCCCGCGCCGATCGCCCCCGGTTTCGTCCAGGCGATCGCCTCGGGGATGCCCGCTTGGATTTGGCGGGCCAGCCGCAAGCCGCGAGGGGTGGGCGCTAGGATGGCAACGGACGGGCGATCGGTCATGGGTCTGAGAGTCAATCAGGATGTTTAAGTTTGTCGTCCTATCGCCTGAAATGCTGATTGCACCGTGATGCGATCGTAGGGCAGCAAGGGGCTTAAGCCCCTTGTTACAACGATTGGGGCGGGGCAGATCAATCGTTGTAGCTTGCCTTGCGGAAAAGACGACAGGCCCTTCAGCTTATCAGGAGCAATTACAGTGCGCGGCCATCTCAGCAAGGGGGTTTGGGCCTTGGCCTTGGGGGCGATCGCCCTGGGTTGCACGGTGCAGGCGGGCGATCTCAACTCACCGCGATCGACCCCGATCGCCGCCCCAGTGACGACCGGCCCCGTAAGCCCCAACGAGATTGCCAAAGAGGCGATCGCCCCGGCCGATGGGGCTAATCCCTGGCCCGCAGACTGGGAAGCCACCTACCAGCAACGCGGCCGCGAGCTAATCGCCCAATTTGCCAACCCCAAGAGCTACGGCAACGGCTATTTCGAGAACGAAAAAAAGTCCTATCCCAAGGCGATGCTGGATTTTTTGGCGGGCAATCGCGATCGGGCGATCGGCTTTTTGCAGCAGCCCGACCCGATTCCCAGCAGCACCGAACACACCTTCGGGATTGATCTCTACCCCGCCTTCACCCTCAAGGGACAAGTCCGCAAATACTTCTACTTTGGTCGCTATCTGGAGCCGAGCTACCGCGATCGGATGAAGCAAGCGGCGGCGGTTTGGACGCGCCAAGATCCGCTCAAGCAATTTTTTCTTACGCCGCAGCCCTTTTGGAACCAGTCCCGCGACAACTGCATCACCTGGGTCGATTGCCGCAACACGGATAATTTGCGATCGATGCGCGAGGTAGCGGTCTATTTGTTTGCGATGGAGGCGGGCAACCGGGACACAGCGGTGATTTACCGCGATCGGCTCCGCAGTTTTGCCCACAACCTCTACAAAATCGGCCAGGGCGAGTGGGACTCGGAAACCTACTGGGGCCACACCTTCACCGCTTGGCTGAATCTCTACGACTTTGGGCCGGAGCCGGAAATGCGCGCCCTGGCCAAGAGTGCCCTCGATTGGTTGAGCATCACGGGAGCGCTGAAATATTGGCGCGGCGGCTTCGGCGGCCCCACCAAACGGGATGCCAGCAAGGGCAATGCGCCCCGAGCTTCCCTGGCCAGCAAGTTGATGAGTCTCTATTTTAGTGAGGCGATCGCCCCCGACCCTGACGCTGATCCCGATGTTGTGCATGCCTTGACCAGTGGCTACCGACCGCCGGCCGCGGCCGTGGCGATCGCCCGCAAACAGTTTGATCGGCCCCAGGAAATCCAGGCGGGCAAACCGACCTACGAACATTGGCGACCCGGCGCGCGCGATCGACCGCTCTATTACGAAACCCTCTATTTTGGGCGATCGTTCCAATTTGGCAGCCTGGCCCAAGGCTCTGGCACGGATGTGAACGGCTTCAAATTCCTCGCCCAAAACGATCGGCGCGGGGTCGATTACCTGGTCGCCAGCTCCGGCGTGAACCCCGGCAAAATTTCCACCCACCACCAGGAGCAAACCCACGAGGCGATCGGGCAGTTTGGGCCCCTGCTGCTGTGGCTAAACGATGGGGGCGCGCCGTTCCAGTGGAGTTTGCCCGCGTCGGTGGTGGCGGAAACGGCGATCGACTCAGCGGGCCGGCCGGTGCTGTTTTGGCGCTTTGAAACCACCTGGGTGGCGATTCACCCGATCGGCTTGTCCTTACCGGCGATCGACGCGAGCCAAACAGCCGAACTGCAAAAACGCTACCCGAGCGATCGGCTGTGGGTGGCGCGACCCGAGCGATCGACCCCGCCCGAGGCGATCACCGGCTGGGCGATGGAAGTGGGCGAACCGGAAAATGACGGGGATTTTGCATCCTTCAAGCGGTCCGTGTTGGGGCGGTCGCGCTGGGAACTGACCGGTAAAACGGTGACTTTCCGTGATTCCCGGGGCGATCGCCTAGCCGTCACCCATCGCGGCGCGGCGCTTCCAACGGTTGAGCGCAACGGTCAAAAGGTTGATTGGGGCCAGTTTCCCGCCTATCGATCGACTAATTTCAACAACCCCGAAAAACCGTTGATTACCCAAGATTGGGAAGGGGGAAAAATGTGGGCGATCGCGGGCGATCGACAATTTCAGTACCCATAGCGATCGGCAAATTTGCACTGATTGAGCCGATTAAGACTGTAGGGTGGTAGACCAGTGACAGGCATAACCACCACAGTCATGGACGAGATCACCTTCTAGTCAGTGTCTTGGCAACCACTCTCCTTACCCAAATGATGAACTGAATGGGTGAGAGACCTGGTGGGCACTACCAAAACTTCTTTAGAATGACAGATCTTAACCTGGTGGGCACTACCAAAACTTCTTTAGAATGACAGATCTTATTCGTCAGCGTGTAGACGCTTGAGGCTGTCGTGTTATCGCTGTTTCGATCGCTGCCGGCAGAATACCGGCGGAATCTATTGTGCTTGGCGGGCGCGGCGCTGTTGTTTTGGTGCAGTATGGCCTCCCAACTGCCTGTGCTGTCTTTGTACGTGCGCCATGTGGGGGGCAATGACAGCCAAGTGGGCTTGGTGATGGGTTCGTTTGCGATCGGACTGTTGCTGTCGCGGCCACAGTTGGGTCAAATGGCTGATCGACGCGGTCGGCGATCGGTCTTGCTGATTGGCGCGGCCGTCGCCATGATTGCCCCGATCGGCTATACCCTGGCCTCATCAATTCCCCTGCTGATGCTGGTGCGCGTGTTTCACGGCTTGAGCATTGCTGCCTTCACCACGGGCTACAGTGCTCTGGTGGTGGATCTTTCACCGCCCGATCGCAAGGGTGAACTGATCGGCTACATGACTCTGACCCAACCGGTGGGCGTGGCGATCGGCCCCGCCTTGGGCAGCTATTTACAAACCAGCTTTGGCTTTTTCCCCACCTTCGCGATGGCGGCCCTCTTTGGTATGGGAGCCGTGTTGGGCATGACCTTCATTCGCGAACAGTCTCGCCCACCGGAACCGATCGCCACGGCCGACCACCCCCGGGACGATCGCTTTTGGGGCAAGCTGGCCGCCCCGCACCTGCGTACCCCGGCTCTGGTGATGTTAGCGATCGGCCTAGTCTTTGGCACTCTCAGCACCTTTGTGCCGTTGCTGATTGTGGAAAGTCGCGTCAACTTGATTCCCGGATTGTTTTACTCGGCCGCGGCGGTGGCCAGTTTTGGGGCCCGGTTTCTGTCTGGCCGTCAGTCCGATCGCCTGGGTCGCGGCTCCTTCATCACCCTCAGCTTGGTCTGTTATGTGGCCGCCATGGGCTTGTTGTCGCGGGCTGAGTCCGTGGAGGGATTTGTGCTGGCGGCTCTGTTGGAAGGTCTGGGCGCAGGGCTGCTGATTCCGACCATGGTGGCCTTAGTGTCCGATCGCGTCCCTGCTGAGGAACGGGGCCGCAGCTTTTCCCTGGTACTGTTGGGGTTTGACCTGGGCATTGCCATTTCGGGGCCGGGCCTGGGAACCGTGTCCGATGCCTTGGGCTACCGGGTGCTGTTTGAAATTGCAGCGGGTTTGGCCTTGGTGGCCTTGCTGCTGTTTTTAACCTTGTCCAGCAAGACGATCGGCCGATCGATCCAATTTGCCCTCGGTCGATCGCCCGATGTCTATGCATTGGCCCCCACAGACCCTCGTGGGTAGGCCGGCCCACCAGCGGTCGGCCGACTCAGGGAACTACGGCCCGGGTTGACCCGGAATGGGGTGACCTACCCACCCAATCGCTTAGCGAGCAGCTTGGCCTTCAGACCAAACTCGATCGTCTCTAGCAACTTGGTCATGCCCGTGGTGTTCACCATTTCCGGGGCGATACCCATTTTCTTAGCCGACTGAATTGCCTTTTCCGTGAGGGAATGGCTGGCATAGCCCGTCACGATAATCACCAAATCAGAGCTGGAAATATGACTTTCCCCTTGCTGGGCCATGTTCAAGCCAGCCTGGGCCGTACACCAAATCAGCTCCACCTTAGAATCACGCAGCCGGTTGCGGACGGCAGACTCTAAGCGATCGTGTCCCCCAAACACCACCACTTTGCCCGTCAAATCAGCGTAGGGATTCGGACGGCGCTCGGACGATCGATGGCGGGTTTGGGGCCGCACGTCGGGACTGCGCTCCACCCTAGCCCGATTTTGCATCGCCTTTTCATAGATGAACATCAGCGTTTGCTCGTCGGTGCCCCGTCGCTTGGCCACCGGGCCTTCTTCGCTGTGTTGATTGATTTGATCCATCAAAGCTTCGAGCACATCGCCTAGGGCATCGATCGCCTTGAGATCGAGCATATAGCCCCGAATCGCCACAGAAGCATCGGTGGCACTGTAGAAATCCTGCTGCTCGCGGATCATATCCAGCAAGTCTTCTTTCAACTCCTGTCGCCAGCGATTGGTTTGATCGAGCAGGCGATCTTCAATTAGCCGCTCTTCCTGCAAAATCAACTGGCGATCAGCTGCTTCTGAGGCCAATCGGGGCGCATCAGCCAATTGCTGGGAAATATCAGCTTCCTTCTCCTCCAGTTTGCGGCGGGTTATGCTGTCGCCAAATTCATCGGCCGGCAGGGTTCTCAGGGCGGTTTGCACCTGGTCTAGGACGGACTTCAGCCGGGTTTCAATTTCTGAAAGGGCGTGCTGATAGTATTCGTCTCGCTGTTTTTCTAAGCGCTTTGCTTCCAGTTCTACTTTTGCGGCGGAAATCAAATCTTGGACTGAACTTTCGAGTTCGCTGAGTTCCGTAATATCCATGAGGCTCCTATGGGGTGTGCGCCTAGGGCGGCAGGCAGTTTATGGGTTTGTCTTTTTAAGCATGACTTAATCCTATCGCTTCCCTTCAACGGTGGGCGATCGAGTCCCTTAAACCCCGGCCGAGCAACCGTCCAGCGGGATCAGGCCAGATCTGGTAGCGTGGAAACGGGCTGGCCGGGCCAGTCCCCTCCTGTCATAACGCATTCCCCCCCCACTGAAGACCAATGCTGTACCGAAGATTTGGGCGCACCGAGTTGTCCATGCCGGTGTTTTCTTGCGGCGGTATGCGTTACCAGCAAGCTTGGCAAGATTTACCCCCCGACCAAATTCAAGCGCCGGGTCAAGAAAACCTGGCCGCAACGATCGATCGCGCCCTGTCCCTGGGCATCAACCACATCGAAACAGCGCGCGGCTACGGTTCCTCCGAGATGCAACTGGGCTGGGTTTTGCCCCAATACCCCCGGGAGCAACTGATTGTGCAAACCAAGGTGGGCCCCAGCGCCGACCCAACGGAGTTTGAGCGGCAGTTTGAGCAATCCATGGGCCACCTGAAGCTCGACTATGTGGATCTGCTGGGCATCCATGGCATCAACACGCGCGAGCATTTGGAATGGACACTGCGGCCCGGGGGCTGTCTCGATCGTGTGCGCCAGTGGCAAGCCGCCGGTCGGGTGCGTTTTGTGGGCTTTTCGACCCATGGCCCGCGCGACGTGATTGTGGAGGCGGTGCGATCAAACCAGTTTGATTACGTCAACTTGCACTGGTACTACATCAACCAAACCAATTGGGCGGCGATCGAGGCGGCAAACCAGCTAGACATGGGCGTGTTTATCATCAGCCCTTCCAACAAAGGGGGGCTGCTCTATGAACCGTCACCCAAGTTGGCGGAACTCTGCCAGCCCCTCAGTCCGATGGTGTTCAACAACTTGTTTTGCTTAAGCCATCCGCAAGTGCATACCCTGAGCCTGGGAGCCGCGCGGCCCAGCGATTTTGACGAGCATCTGAAAACGTTAGACTTACTCGATCGCGCTGCGGACTATCTACCAACCATTCGACAGCGCCTCGAACAGGCCGCCATGGAAGCATTCGATCGGGAATTTGGCCTGGGTGAAGGGCGGGCATGGTTGCGGACTTGGGAACAGGGCCTACCATCGCCCGAAGAAGTGCCCGGAAATATCAGCGTGCGGACGATCGTTTGGCTTTGGAACTTGGTGAAAGCCTTTGACTTGGTGGCCTATGGCAAGATGCGCTACAACCTGCTGGGTTTTGGGGATCACTGGTTCCCAGGCAAGCGGGGTGATCAGTTGTCGGAGCTGGACTTGCGACCTTGCCTAGCCAAGAGTCCCCATCCCGATCGCATCCTGCACATTCTGACCGAGGCCCACCAAATCCTGGCCGACAGCCAAGTCAAGCGCCTATCGCAATCCTAATCCTGTAACCAGTAGCGCAACTAGGCTAATAAGCTGGGTTGATAGAGCCTGAAGTTTCGACAAATCAAGCTCCGAAGAATGATCAACTCAGTGAATTAAAGCAGTTGCACTAATAGCACTAGTAGGTTGAGTTGAGCTATGCGAAACCCAACAGGATCAATGCAAAGCAAACTTGGCTGGCGTTGGGTTTCGTGCCTCAACCCAACCTACTGGCTTCAACTTAACGGTTGATTTGGCCAAAATCATCCCAATCAGGGTCGATCGAAACCCGTCAACCCTGTAGGGGCGTACGGCCGTACGCCCCTACCCGGATGCATCCTGTCCATTGTGGATCTCCGGTTTCCGATGGAAATCTAGCGCTCGATTTTGACAGACAGAATTTTGTCATTGGGACGGATCGCATTGACCGCATCCAGATCTTGGGTTTGACCAAACACCGTATGCACGCCGTCGAGGTGGGGCTGCGGCGAATGGCAAATGAAGAATTGGCTGCCGCCCGTGTCGCGACCCGCGTGGGCCATCGACAGGGTCCCGGCCATATGCTTGTTGGGGTTGATTTCACACTTAATGGTGTAGCCCGGGCCGCCGCGACCGTCACCGTTGGGACAACCGCCTTGGATTACGAAGTTGGGAATCACGCGGTGGAAGGTCAAGCCGTCGTAGAATCCCTTTTCCGAGAGATCCACAAAATTTTTGACGGTATTAGGCGCGTCAGTCTCGAAGAGTTCGATTGTGATTGTGCCTTTGGCGGTTTCCATGATGGCGCGCGTCATACGAAGCTTCCTTGGACTAATGCTTACAGATTGCTGTTTGAGTGTACCCGGTGGCTTGCGGTTCTGAATAGCAGGGGCGATCGCTCCCGAAAGTCTTACTAACTCTTGATGGTCTGCCCTGCTGGATTGGCTAACACTTGATTTGGTCAACGAGGGTCGTTGGTTGTTGATCGGCCCCCTGACGATAAAACGCGCCCCCAATCCTTGGGATCACAGATACAGATCCTGGGGAATAGAGGCGCGTAGCTAACGCTCACTGAAACGATGGAATGAGATGGAAAGTATGACCCAAATCAGGGTCAATGCTTAGACCCAAATCAGGGTCAATGCCTGCGGTTCAGCAACCCTGGTTCAGTAACCCTGTGATGGGTATGAACCCTGAGCAACTACCGGAATGGGTATCAGAATGGGCGCGATCGCCTGGGTTGTCACTGCTGCATGGGTTACAGGGCAGTTGATCCAGGGCGATCGACCTCCGCTCAAGTGGTTGCCACACCAGTTTCGATTGCTAATGCTACAAATCCTGCGCTGAAATTCTTGTCAGGCCAGAATCTTGAGTAGCGTCAATTCCCGAAATTGGTATTAGCTCATGCTGACAGCGCTAGGCTCGCAGGATATGGCGATGTCGTGTTGCAGTTTGCCTTGAATCCGGCTCAGACAGCTCGACACATGACCCAAGCCCAAATCCGCAGCGACCCGATCGAGCGCCATTTGCTCGCGGGCAACCACTTGTTGATGGCGGGAGGTCATTTGAGCGCGGGCACGAGCGGAGATGGATTGAGTGGACATAACAGCACCGGGGGTGAAGGGTTGACTGGTCGGAACATTAACGGCGTGCGGGGCGGGCTGGAGGGAAGGGACCGCAAAGCGATCGCCTTGTCCAGTGGTGTAGGGCACGCCCCGGTAGGTCAGCTCATGAACCGGCTGGGTAGGAACCCATTCCGCACGGCGGAAGTGGATCTCTAGACCGCGATATCGGCCGGTTTCACCCGTTTCAACGGTTGGTAGCGGAACTGCTGTGGACTCGTATCGAGTGCCTCGATAGATAAGTTTCATGGTTAGGATCGCCTCCAGACGATGCAACTGGTGATCTGACTGAGGCGCGTTCCTTCGGGCTTAGCGCTTGGGCGGTTTGCCCTACTTCCGTCTTCCCTGAGCCGATCGCCCGGTTTCTGTTGGTAACGACACTTGTGGTAACGACACTTGTGGTTACGAGCAGTCCGTCAGCTCTTGGCTGGAGAAGATGAACGATTCATTTCTGTATCTAATGCTACGGTTTTGCTTGGGGAGCGTCAAGTAGTTCAGAATACTTCCTGGAGAATGTTCACAGTTCTCAATGGTCAAATTGACTCGAAACATTCCCAGACAAGGGATTTGGCGGTTTTGGAGCGATCGCTTGCCGTGAGGATCAGCTTCAGGGATCGATCGCAATTGATTACATTTCACCTCGATGGCGGCGATCGGGAACAATCCACAGGCGATCGGCAGGGTCTGGCCAGTCGAGGTTAGAATGGGCTTCTCGCTTGGGTTTGCTGGCGTTTGGTGTGGGGTGATCGAATCGATTGCCGCAGCCCAAGCCCGAGACGCTGAATTTTGAGTTGTTTAAATTGTTGGACTGTGTGGGGCAGGAGGGGCAGCGTGGCTGACAACAAGAGTGGACACAAAATCGTTGCAGACAACCGCCAAGCCCGCTACGAGTACGAGATTTTGGCGACCTACGAAGCCGGGGTTGAACTCAAGGGCACGGAGGTGAAATCCATTCGGGCCGGCAAGGTTAACCTGCGGGATGGCTTTGCGCTCATTCGCAACGGTGAGGCGATGTTGCTGAATGTGCATATTTCGCCCCACGACACGACGGGCAGCTATTTTAACCACGATCCCCGGCGAACGCGAAAACTGCTGCTACACAAGGCGGAGATTCGCAAACTGGTGGGTGAGGTCGATCGCCAAGGCCTGACTCTAGTGCCCCTGCGTATGTACTTGAAAGGTGGCTGGGTGAAGGTGTCGATCGGCTTGGCACGGGGCAAGAAACTGCACGACAAGCGCGAAGATCTCAAACGCAAGCAAGATGAGCGGGATATGCAGCGGGCCCTGAAGCGCTAGGGCATGAGGTTGAGGTGCTAGGGCATGAGGGGCTAGCGAAAAAGTATCGGTTGGTCGTCCCGCTCTCCACCACCTGGAGGCCACTTCAGGCTCAGACCGGGCGTTAATTTCCATGGCCAGGTGTCCGGGGTCTGGTTTGGTGTGGGCGATCGAGTTGGTATAACCCAGACAGACCGCTCATGCGTTGGGAGCGGCGGCGATCGACTGTGAATATTCAAAAACTGTTGGTGTTAAGTGGTTTGGGTTGGTGGGGCCTCTGTGGGGCGGTGGTTGCCCAAACCGCTCCGATCGCCCCGGACAACACCTTGCCCCAACCCTCCCAAGTCCAGACCAATGGGCAAACCTTGCAAATTCATGGGGGCACGCGATCGGGCGGCAACTTGTTTCACAGCTTCGAGCGCTTTTCGGTGCCGGAGGGGTTCACCGCTTGGTTTAACACCTCGGCCGATGTGCAAAACGCGATCGCCCGGGTCACGGGGACGCAAGCATCGGAAATCCTCGGCACCCTGAAAGCCAATGGGGCTACCAATCTATTCTTGCTGAATCCCAATGGGATTGTGTTTGGTCCCAATGCCCAACTGCAACTGGGCGGCGCGTTCACGGTCAGCACCGCCGATGGCTTGATTTTGGCCGATAACACCACGTTTTGGGCCGGGCGATCGGGCGATCGCCCCTTGTTGTCAGCCAGCGTGCCCGTGGGGTTGCAACTGGGTCAGCAGCCGGGCCCGATTGATGTGCGCGGCACACTGGTGGCGGCTCCCGGGCAATCGATCAACCTGGTGGGTGGATCTGTGCAGTTTGCGGGTGGCCGCGTCGTCGCACCCCAAGGCCAAATCGAGTTGGTCAGCGCGGCGGGCGGCACGGTGCAATGGCAGGCCGATCGCACCCTGGCCTTGGGGACGGCCCGGCGGAGTGGGTCGATCGCCCTGAGTCAGCAATCGGCGATCGATGTGAGTGGGCCCGGCAGCGGGGCGATCGGTTTGCAAGCTAGTGATGTATCGATCCAAGGCGGATCGACCGTCACAGCCTTGACCCAGGGGGATGTTGACGGAGGTGGGGTGACGGTGCGGGCCGATCGAATGGCCCTAGTCGGCGCAAACCCCAGCGGCGACCAGCCCAGCGCGATCGTCACGGATACCAGCGGAGCCGGTCGGGGCGGCAATATTGCGATCGACACCGGCATCCTCACAACCCAAGGAACTGCGCTGCTGTCAGCTAGCACTTTTGGCCCCGGCCCGGGCGGCAACATTACCCTACGGGCTTCCGAGCAAATTGCCCTCAGTGGCATTGGCCTGGAATTGATTAACGAGTTCATTGTGGGCGGCAGTCTCGCGGGGCAATTGCCACCCACATTCCGGCTAGGCGGCGCGTTTACCAACACGGCTGGCTTGGGGCCGGCCGGGTCGATCGCCCTCCAATCGCCCCGCATTGACCTGCAAGGAGCCATCTTATTTAGCCCCACCTTTGGCGCAGCCTCCGGTGGATCTATTGTCTTGAATGCTGAAACCGTGAACCTGTCAGGATCTTTGATTGCGACCAGTAATGCCCGCAACTCCACAGGGGTGGGCGGCGCGCTAACGATCGAAACGGGTTCCCTGCTGGTGAAAGACGGGACGCTGGTGTTGTCCGTAACCTTGGGGGATGGGCCGGGTGGGGCCTTAACGGTGCGGGCGCGCGATCGAATTGAGGCGCAAGGCGCGGTTCCCGGAGCAGCGGTCGCCAGTGGTATTTTCACCAACACAATCACCGGCAACGGACGCGGCGGGGACATGGTGATCGATACCGACACCCTCGTTGTGCGCGACGGGGCCTTCGTGGGCGGCCAAAGTGGGGCCAACATTCGGATCGGTCTCTTTCCAGCGGGCGGCATTCCAGGCAGCATCGTCATTCGGGCCCGTCGCCAAGTGGATTTAATCGGCACTTCCGGCGATGGGATTTTTTCCAGTGGCGTTGCAACGGACACCTTCACGGCCAATCCCGCTGGCAATGTCTTGATCGAAACACCCATCTTGCAAATCCTCGGTGGGGCCACCTTATCTAGCTCGGCCGTGGGGCTGGGGCGTGGCGGCGACATTACCGTCAGAGCCGATCGCATGGACATTGACGGTCAATCGGCCGACGGATTCCGCAGTGGTTTGTTGGCGGTTTCGGGGCGCGAAGACTTGTCGCAAATTACCGCCACAGGTGACAGTGGCAGCTTGAACCTGCAAGTGCGCGATCTGGAAATCCGCAATGGAGGACTGATTACCGTGAGCAGTAGCTTGACTGGAGATGCGGGCAGCTTGAACATTACGGGCGATCGCCTGCGCTTGGAAAATTCCGCCATCATTGCCAACACGGCGGCCGGCCGCGGTGGCAACATCGATTTGCGAATCCGTAGCCTCCAAATGCTGGACGGCAGTTCGATCGCCACCAACGCCTTGCGCAGTGATGGCGGCAACATTCGGTTTGATGTTTCATCCCTGGCCGCCTTGCAAAACAGCGACATCACTGCCAACGCCCAAGCCGGCCGCGGCGGCCGGGTAGAAATCCAAGCCGAGACCGTCTTAGGCACAGCCTTTCGACCGCAGCTCACATCCGACAGCGACATCACGGCCACCTCGGGTTTGGGGGCCAACTTCAGCGGGGCAGTGCAAATCAGCACCCAAAATTTCAACGACGAATCGGGATTGGTTGACCTGCCCGAAGATACCCTTGACCCGACGGCGGCGATCATTCTGGGCTGTGCGGCGGACGAGGGGAACCGGTTTGTGGTGACGGGACGCGGCGGCATTCCCCAAGATCCTGACCTGCCCACCAGCAGCACGGGAGCCTATTGGGATGATTTGCGCTGGCCAGACGCTGATCGCGCTGCCGAACTCGATCGCCCGATGATTGCCCAGTCCCCAACACCAGCAAGCCCACCCGCCACCGCTGCCCCGGTTGTGGAAGCCGCCGGATGGGTGAACCAAGCTGATGGCTCGGTTGCTTTGGTGGCTAGTGGGTCGCTGCCTCCGCTGCCGTTGATTGACTGTCGCCAACTGCGATCGCGTTTCGATCGCCCCAGCTCTCCCTAAAACTTGTTTCCCTAAAACTTGTCTCCCTAAAACTTAGGTTTGCCAGCTTTGATCCGCAGCTTCTCGGTATCTTGCAGGATTTGCAAAGAATCAGCCCGATCACGCGATCGCTTGATGTAGCTCAACTTCAGTTCTTCTAGCAGATCAAAAATCAACGCTTGCAATTCCCGTTGGGTTTCTGGTTCTGCCAATCCTTTGCGGAATGAAGCCGATGCATCGGCCACTAATTTGTCGAGCAGTTCTTCGCCCTTGGGGTCAGGCGTGCTGAATTTGTCGTAGGCCTTTTGGGGCATATTCGTGGCGATCGCCGACAAATTAGCCGCCACTTGATTGGCCAATTGGTTTGACAAATTGCTGAAGCCTGGGAGCGCACGTAATGCTTGGTAAGCGGGCGATCGCGTCAACACCGCTTCCATTTGATAGGCCAGCAATTGCGATAAATCCTGCTGCACATCGGGCAAAACGCGATACAAACTCAGCCGCACAAGGCGATCAAGAATTGCCTGAAACTCATTCACATCATTGATTTCTACATAGGGATTGCTGGCCACATCCAAGATTTGTTGGGACAACGCTCCCGACTTTACTGAGTTTTGCAACCCATAGATAAATTCCAGCACCACCACTTCGGTCAATTCCGATGCAATGCCCGCCAAGATACCCCGGCTAACCAAGGCGCGAATCGGCTCCAGATTCGGAAAACGTGCTTTGTTGCTGCGTACCACCACCGGGATAATTCGCATCCAGCGGGCAAAGGGCAACAGAAAAATCAGATCCCACCAATGGCTAAAGGCCGCCGCCTGCCAACTCAGGGCCGAATAGCGCCGCCGAATCCACCAAGTTCGCACCAAGAAATCCAGGGCAAACAACATGATGAAAGGCGTATCGAGGATGCCGAAATAGTCGGCGGGTTGCCCATCTTCACCAATACTGCGGAAATAGTTGCTTTGGAGTTGAAAGCGAATTTCCCGATCGAAAAACTTCAGTTCTTTAATCCAGGTGCGATCGCGCAGATAGTCCACCGACCAGAACACTTCAAAGGCCTTGGTGGAGGATTCTAAATCCAGCCGATCGCGCATCCGGTTCTTAATAATTTCCAAGCTACCCGTGCGATCGGCCACCGCAAAGGGGTTTTGGTCAATCATTTCATTGCTGCGATCGCGCAAATCCGCCAACAGCGGCGGCACTTTGGGCGACTCAATCCCTCCCCGCTCTAGCTCCGACACCAGCACATCCACCGCCTTCACGTAGGACAGGGTTTGGCGCTCCGGCTCAATCCCCACGATCGGGTCATAGAACAGTCGCACATCCCCCGGCGGCCCGACGATTTTGCCAATCCAGGGCGTTTCGGCTCCCCAGTCGCGCACCAACAGCGCCCCCCGCAGATACCACGATCGCAGGGGGACATAGCTAATGTGGAAGGCCACCAGCAGCAAGTTGGCCCAAGCAATCAAAATCAGCAGGCGCTCAGTCCAGAGGGTCAGATGCCAGCGCCGCACGAACTTCAGCGCGTTGGAACGACGGTTCGATCGAGAACGGGGTGATGGGTTGGCCATCATGCAGTCAGCGTCCAGCTTGCAACGTTGGGTAATCCAAAATCAGCGAAATTGCTGGGAAAACCCCGTCTATTTTGCCACTGGCCGATGGTGAACTGCTGGCAAACCCACGATTTTGCAAGGTTTTGCAACGGTTGACTGGCCCACGGGTCGCCAATTAGACCAACACCCGATCGAGCCACTGGGCGATCGCTGGGTTCACCAATTCCGGGCGCTCATCGTGGGGGCAATGGCCCGTTTGGGCGATCGGGACAAAGGCCACCCGGTCGGGATCGGTCTCGGCCAGTTGGCGATAGACTTCTGCGCCGCGAATCGGTGTCCAAGGATCAGCCTCGCCCCACAACACCAACAGCGGCCCGGTCACGCTCGGCAACAGGCTCTCGGGTTTGGGGCCGGGCGGTGCAGCCAAAATCGACGCAAAGGTTTCGTAGGCCCCCTCGTCGCCCGAGGGATTGTGCAGCAAGTCCACCAGCTCCGGCGTGATTGCGGCTCGGTTGCCATAGACCTGTTGCAATGTGCCGCGAATCCGGTGCTTTTGGCGAATTTGGTTGAACAGGAAGCGACCGATGCCGGGGGTATTGACCACGCGGGCAAACGTGCCCATCACCAGACCCAAAACGGGGTTGAGTTCTTCGGGGCGATGATTCAGACCGCCCGCGCAATTCAGCAGCACGGTGGCAGCGGTGCGATCGGGCGCGGCCGCCGACAACATCAGGGCCAACAGCGCCCCGATCGAGTTGCCCACCCACACGGCCGGTTCGCACACCCATTCCGCCCAGAAGTCCAAAACCAGCTCCTGCCACAGTTCCATGCTGTAGTTGATCGCCGGTTTTTGGGAGCCGCCAAACCCGAGCAGGTCGATCGCATAGACCCGATAGCCCGCCGCGGCCAGGGCGGGGATGTTGTTGCGCCAATGGCCGATCGAAGCCCCAAAGCCATGCAGCAACACAATCGGCTGGCCCTGGCCTTGCACCACCCACTGCACGCGGTAGTTGCGCCAAAGCCAGATTTGCGGATCGACGGAGAGGCCGGGAATGGTGGATGCGGCCAGCGGTGCAGGGGTCAGAGCAGTCATAGCAATTCAGCGCAATTCAGCGAAGTTGAGCGGCGATCGGGTCGAGATCCCCGTGGGATCAAGTGCCGTCGATCGTATCGCAATTTTTGGGCTTGGGTGATTGCGGCTGAATGGCTTCGGCCAGGACAGACGGTCAAGCTGAAACGGTTGATTTCCCATGCCCCAATGGTCGTAACAAGGGGCTTAAGCCCCTTGTCCCCCACGATCCGCTAACGGTGGAATCAGGGTTTTGGGCGAAACGACGACACCCCCTAAGCCCCTTGCCCCCAAGATCTTGCAACGGCAGCATCAGGATTCCAGGCCTATGGAATAACCAGACCCGGTATTACTTACCGAGGCTCTTGGCGGCGCGATCGGACTCCTGCTGCAACTGCTGGCGACCATTGCGGATTACCCGCAACATATCGCCCAACTGCCGCTCGATATTGCTCAAGACCCGATCGGCATAGTCATCGGCCCCGTCTTGGATTGCCTCACACTCCGCGATCGCCGCGCGGCGCATTTCTTCCAACTCCACCGCCACCTGCTGCCGGGTTTGATCTAACTCCGTCAGCAGGCGATCGCGGGCGGCTTGGCATTCTTCTTCCACCTGCCGATGGATGGAATCGGCTTCTAACTGAGCGTGGCGCACCAGCTCCGTTTCGGAAATGGCCCGGGCCGCCTGTTGCTTGGCTCCTTCCACGATGTCCTTGGCCTGTTGCTGGGCTTCAAACAAAATCTGTTCGCGCTGCCGGACGATCGCCTCGGCCTCCCGAAAGGCCGCCGGTAAATTCAACCGCACCGCGTCCAATTGATCCAGCAGCAGTTCTTCATCGACCAAGGTGCGCCGCCCAAAGGGAATCCGGGGACTGTCAAGGACGATTTCTTCGAGCCGATCGAGCGCCCGTTGAATGTCCAGGCCGCCCGATCGCCCATTGGTCGATTGAGTCTCGTTTGCTGCTGGCTCGGCCACCGCCTCCGTGGAATCCGCTACGGGCTGGGGGGCGAAACCAGAGGCATCTGAGGAAAACATCGCTGAATCTCCGCAACAACAGGATCGGGAACAAGGCGATCGACCGGGCCACCAAAGCGCGCGATCTCTTTCACCAGGCTACTACTCAAAAAACTATACTCATTGCGCGTGGCCAGAAAGACCGTCTCGATCGCCTTCGAGAGAGTCTTGTTGGTATGGGCCATTTGTAGCTCATACTCAAAGTCCGACAACACCCGCAATCCCCGTAATAATACGGTGGCCCCTTGCTGGCGAGCATACTCCACCGTCAGCCCATCGAAGGTATCCACCTTGACATTGGGCAGATGGGCGGTCGATCGACGAATCAACTCCATCCGCTCGGCCACCTCAAACAGGGGCTTTTTGTTGGGGTTCCGCAACACGGCCACCACCACCTGATCAAACAGTTGGCAGCCCCGCTCAATGATATCCAAATGCCCCAAGGTGATCGGGTCAAAGCTACCCGGATAAATTGCCCCAACGGCCATCATGCGTCCTCAAGGTTGATGATGTTGAGCGACTCAAACCCGTTCCAGGTATTGCGCTGCCAACAGATAAGCCCCATTCTTGAACCGCACGGCCCAACTGTTACCCGGTCGCACACCCAGCACAGTGCCCTGATCCCCGATCGCCAACACCGAGGGCGGCCGCAACATCGGCAGGGGTTCCGCCGTTTTCACGTAGGGCGGCAGGGCAATTAATTTCACCCGATCGCCCGCCGCCAATTCGATCGCTCCACTCGATTCGCTCATCGTTGTCCCCCCCGATGGTAGGGGCGGGTTTCAAACCCGCCCCTACGACAATGATTTGATTGAAACCTGTTTCCCAGAGCAAGGTGCTACAGCCTGTCGTCATTTTTGGGAATGGGGCTGAAATGGCCGATGCTCCTTGCCCCAATTGTCATACGTAACAAGGGGCTTAAGCCCCTTGCTGCCCCACGATGCGTTCGCGGTGGAATCGGGATTTTAGGTGATTGACTGTATTGAAACCTGTTCCCGCGACCATCGAACCCTAGCGGGCACGGGCCACGATCGCCCGGTGGCGCACCGTCGTGGGCGTAATTGTCGGCGGCTCAAACCCGGCTTGGGCGATCGCCTCGCTCAGATCCAGACCAAAGTATTGATCCAAGTAGGGCTCCGTACTCTTGAGCAGGGTCAAAATATAGGGCGGCATTTTTGCGTAAACCTCCGATTTGGGGTTCATGTCCATAATTGCCAGGTAGCCACCGGGTTTCAGCAGTCGCCGAGCCTCTTGCAAAATAGCGATCGCCGCCGTCTGGGGCAGCTCGTGATACATCAACGAAGCCGATACCAAATCGTAGCTAGCGGCCGGCAGCCCCGTGGCCTCAGCCGCCGCATGTACCCACCGGGGCCGGGCGCGATCGGGATTCATCGGTGAATGCTCTGTGTTATGGGTTGCCACCGCCAAAAAGTTGGGCGACAAGTCCACCCCCGTGAGCTGGGCCTGGGGATAGAGCCGCTGCAAGGCAAAGGTGCTCATGCCGACACTGCACCCCAAATCCACGATCGCCTGGGGATCGGGAGCGATCGTCGCCTTCAGCACCTCGTGATAGGCCGCCCGCAACCGCGCGTCCCCATCAGCACTTTTCTCAGGGCCAAAAATCGTGGAATGCACCGAATAGGCCGCCACCTCCACTTCGCTGGCCGGTTCCCAGCCCAAATTGCCGCGATCGTAGGCGTGGAACGGCCGCAAGTAATAGTCGGGATAGGCCAAATTCGGGTTTTCGACCTGGGCCAACTCCGCCGACCAGTCGCGGCCCTGAAGTTCGGCGGCCGTTTTGCGCCAGGGAATCCCCATCCCTTCAGCCCGCTCGATCATCATTTTGCGAGCGCGGCTGCGGGCAAAGTTAGCCAAGGGCTTAATCGACAGCAAGCCCGTCACCAAGCGGGAAGCCAGGCCGGGTTGCACAAAGGCGGGAGATTGGGCGGTCATGGGTCGATCGTGTCTAAAACGTTGTCTGAAAACGGGAATTTTTCAAGTGTCCACAGTTTAATTGCAATTCACGCCCATTCACCGCAATTCACCGCCATGCCTGCCATTCAGGGTTACTGGCTACACCGTTCCAGGATCGGAAGTGGCCTGGGGCGATCGCCACTGAGCCACCCAATCCCGCACAGCCCGCCGCATTGCTCGTTGTCCTGAGGAGCGAGAGCGCTCCAGCACAGTAGGTAGTTCACTGACCGGCAACTGAGGAAATGCCAAGCTAGTTGAACGCGCCTGATAGTGATCGCCTTGTAGTTCATAGACTTGCAGTTCCCCTTTGGCATAGCGCCAAATTTCGGGAATTCCCAACCGTGCGTAGATTGGGAAGCGATCAAGTGAAGGGCTGGTCAGATCGATTTCTAGGGCTAAATCCGGCGGTGGATCGACACTTAAATCAAATTCTAGTTTGCCCCGAATCATGACCTCATTTTTAATATAAAAACAATTGTCTGGTTCAATGCCAGCTTGCTTAAAGCGGCTGCGCCAAGTGGTTGACCCATAGCTGGCATAGTCTAGGTCAAGACTATCTGCGACCTCTTTGATGGCATCACTCAATAGTTCTTTGAAATGCTCATGTTCGGGCAATGGGGTCATGATTTCTAAAAATCCGTCTTCATAAGCGATTCGATGACCTGGCTGATGTTTAAGCCCTTCTAGAATTCTTTCAAATTCACTCCAGTCAATATCTCGTAGCAGAATGTAGCTTCCGCTGGGGATTGTTAATTGGTCAAACGATACGACCATAGGAAACCAAGCCTTTTGGTGATTAGGGTAGGCTGATTCGAGTCAATCCATTTTAGCCTGGACTGATTGGGGTTGGCTGATTCTATTTTTGTTGCTTGACTTGCCATCTGGCTTGCCTTGATTGAGTTATTAAAAATCAACATTATTGTGGGGGTAGGTTTAAAACCTATCCCTACCGAAATTGTGGCTTTCACTGTTTGAAAATTTTGAAAACTGTGAATGGAGTGAATGGTTAGAGATTGTGATTTCTATGTCAGGATCGGAATCGTCGTCCATTGCTGGTTAGCCCATGTCGTCTCGTCGATCGCCCGCCTGTTGGTGGCCCCTCTCGCAATTGCCCGGTCTCAGCGCCACTGACCTGGCCAGCCTGCAGGCTCTGGGCATCACCGACACCCGATCGCTGCTGCACCAAGGAGCCGATCGCGATCGACAACGGGCGATCGCCGCCCAACTGCGCTTGCACGAACACCATGTCCGCAAATGGATCGCCCTAGCCGATCTAGCCCGCATTCCCAGTGTCGGCCTCGATTACTGCGGCCTGTTGCTCCATGCGGGCATCATCAGCACCGCCCAACTGGCCCAGCAACCGGCCCACAAGCTGCACCAGCAAATTCTGCGGCTCCAAGTGCGAGAACTCCAGCGGCGGAATCTTTGTCCGCCCCTGGGCACCATTACTCAATGGATCTTGCAAGCCCGCGAATTGTATCCATCGCCCCGGCCACCCTTGGCCGATCGCCCGGCAAATCGCTAGCCTGAAAGGACTGGTGCGCCCCTACCCTTCGCCAGTCCTCAACCCAGCCCTGAGTCGTCGGAGCAAACCGCTCGTGTCCATGAATTTTGCAGATGTTTTGCCCACCTTCTCGATCGCCCTGCGGGAAGGCTTTGAAGCCGTGTTGATTGTGGGCTTGGTGCTGGCCTGTTTGCGTCAGGCGGGTCAATCGCATCTCAACCGCTGGGTAGGACTGGGGATTCTGGCGGGGTTGGGGCTGAGTGCATTGGTGGGCTTTGGTTTGGCTGGGGTGTTTGGAGTCTTGGATCGATCGGCCGCGCCGATCGCGCCCCTACTGACGGAGTTGCTAAAGGTGGCGCTGGGAACCTTGGCGATCGGGCTGTTGAGCTGGATGTTGGTGTGGATGACCCAGCAAGCCAAGCAACTCAAGGGCGAAGTGCAATCCTCTGTGCAACAGGCGATCGGGAATGGGGATGGCGCGAGTTGGAAGATTTTTAGCCTCGTCACGGCCGCCGTTTTGCAAGAAGGTCTAGAAACCGTCATCTTCATTGCCGCCCAATTCCAACAAAGTCTAGGAGCCGCGATCGGAGCGATCGCCGGCCTGCTGGGAGCGGTGGTGATGGGGCTGTTGCTCTTTCGCTTTGGCGTGCGGATCGATGTGCGCCGCTTTTTTCAAGTGGTGGGAGTGCTGCTGCTGTTGGTGGTGGCCGGGTTGGTGGTCTCGGTGCTGAAGCACTTGGACGCTGCCGTTTTGTTGTTGGGCGCAGCGAATCTGGCCTGGTTCGCCGACCTGTGCGCAGGGGCCAAGGAAACCTGTGTGCTGGGGCCGCGCCTGTGGGATTGGTCAGGCTGGCTGAACGATCACCAACTGCCGGGAGTCCTACTCAAAACCCTGCTGGGCTATCGCGATCGACTCTACTTGACCCAGGGCATTGGCTACAGTGCATTTTTGGGCGTTGTTGGGACGCTCTACTTTCGGAGCTTGGCTCAGCGGGATGCTGCCCCGACTGATCGCCCCCCAGCGCCCCCGGTTGATGGATCGGTTGATGGATCGCCTAGGCCTTCGGCTTGATGTAGGCGATCGCGTGTCGCCAAACGATTGTAGGCTGGTCTTGGTGGTCAACAATGCAGATGCAGTCATGATCCTGCCATCTCACCTTGCCCGCAATTAGGTCGTTGGTGAGCAGTTTCAGTTCCACGTCTTGCTTATTTTTAATGGCGGCCTGCACCTGGCGGATGCTTGGCAGTCCAGTATTAAACTCGTCAGCCATAGGGAGTGCTCAATGGGACTTGCGTTTGCAAAGTATCACGGATTAGGCAATGACTTTATTTTGCTAGACAACCGCGATCGACCGGAGCCGATCGTCTCGCCTGCCGAAGCCGTGCAACTGTGCGATCGCCATTTTGGCATTGGTGCCGACGGTGTCATTTTCGTGTTGCCGGGTCAAAACGGCGCTGACTACACCATGCGGATCTTTAACTCCGATGGGTCGGAGCCGGAAATGTGCGGCAATGGCATTCGCTGCTTTGCCAAGTATGTCGCAAGTCTCGAAGGTTTGGAAAACACCGAAAAAGCCTACCAAGTCCATACCCTAGCAGGCATGATTGGCCCCACCCTGCGCGCCGACGGCCAGGTGACGGTGGATATGGGCTACCCGATTTTGGATGCGGAACAAGTGCCGACGACCTTGGCTCCGGCGGGCGACAAGGCGATCGCCCGATCGTTGAGCGTCGCGGGTCACGATTGGTCGGTGACGGCTGTGAGCATGGGTAATCCCCACTGCATTACCTTTGTGGAAGATGTGGCGGCGATCGACCTATCGGCGATCGGCCCGCAATTCGAGCACCATCCGGCGTTTCCCCAACGCACCAACACGGAGTTTGTGGAAGTGGTGCGGCCTGACTACCTAAAGATGCGGGTTTGGGAGCGCGGGGCGGGGATCACTTTGGCCTGTGGAACCGGAGCCTGTGCCACACTGGTGGCAGCGGTGTTGAATGGCCGGAGCGATCGCTCGGCCACGGTCGAGCTACCGGGCGGCCCGCTACAGATTGGATGGGAAATGATCAGCAACCGGGTGCATATGACCGGGCCGGCTACGTTTGTTTTCAACGGGGTGTGGGGGTAAGTTAGCCCCAAGTCGATAGGGGCGATCGTCGATCGCGCGTCGATTCAGAGAGTTGGGT
Source organism: Oscillatoriales cyanobacterium (assembly GCA_004292515.1). Taxonomy (GTDB): domain Bacteria; phylum Cyanobacteriota; class Cyanobacteriia; order CACIAM-69d; family CACIAM-69d; genus CACIAM-69d. The sequence continues at coordinate 85,231 of RDXB01000035.1, read as the reverse complement.
TGGGCCTATCGCCATCGATTTAAGACCAAATACTCCATCGGCGATCCTCAGTCCATGACAGCAATCGAAGAGCCACAGGCATGAGCAGCGGAATTTATCTAGTACGTAACGACGGGCGACTCGTCGAAATGACGGAGCAGCCCTATGGATCGGTGACGTTGATCCAAGAGTTGCTGGAAAACCATCCCAATCTATTGGCTGGCGATCGCTCGCTCATGGCCCGCGACCAAGATTGGCTAGCGATTGTCCGCCAGGGAACCAATTCTTTTGATGACGATCGCGCTGATCGCTGGTCACTCGATCGGATCTTTCTCGATCGCCAAGGGGTGCCCACGGTGGTCGAAGTGTTTTGTAACCAAGATGAGGCTGGGCCCCAGTCCCAGGGCCTCATTGGCCAGGCGATCGAATATGCGGCGAATCTGTCGCAATATTGGCCGATCGAAGCCATGTTGGCCCAGTTTGAGGCCAGTTGCCGAGCCAACGATCGCGATCCTGACCAGGCGATCGAAGAATTTTTGGGCCACGACGAATCCGAAGAAGAACGGTTTTGGCAGCAAGTGAAAACCCATCTGCAAGCGGGTCGGATTCGGATTGTGGTGGTGTCCGATGCCCTGTCGCCGGAACTGGTGCGCACGGTGGAATTCCTGAACGCCCAAATGGATCCGGCGGAAGTGCAAGCGATCGAACTGCGGCAATATGTCAGTGATGAGGGCTTCTGCACCCTGGTGCCCCGATCGATTGGGCGGATGGCTGACAGTAAAAATGCCTCACCGGCCCTCGATCGCCGCCGCTGGGACGAGGAGAGTTTCTTCCAGGAGTTCACAACGCGCCAAGGGGAAGACGAAGCGGCGATCGCCCACCATATCTACGAGTGGTGCAGCGATCGCACTGATGTGGAAGTCTATTGGCGCACGGGCGATGCCTACGGTGGGTTTGTCGCGATGTGTGACTTTGGCCGTGGCGAGTCCCACGAGCTGTTTAAGGTGGGAATCGATGGCGGGTTGGAAATTAACTCAAGCGCCTATGCCTCTTGGTATCCCTTCACGCGCCATGAGGAATGGATGGAACTCCGCAACCACCTGAGTTCGATCGGCTTGGCGCTGCCGCCCGACTCTCGGGAGCGCCGCGCCCCCAACTTCAGCCTCTCCACCCTGCGAGACGATCAATCGATGCAGCAAGTGTTTGAAACCTTTAGTTGGGTGATCGATCGCGCGCGGCAAGGGCTGAGTGATACCAAGCGGAGATCGAGCGATCGGCAACCTTGGTAAGCCGTTTTGAGGAGCTATCCCCAAGGTCATACTATCCCCAAGGTCATACTATCCCCAAGGTCATACTATCCCCAAGGTCATAATCGATCACTCTGCACTTCCCAGCGATCGATGCAGACAAGGGGCGAGTGTCGAAAGATTCTTGATAGACAGTCCCTAGTGCAGGGCTTGGGTGATGAACCACCCGGCCCATCTACCCCACCCATCATTGTTCCTACTGCTTTATGGAATTGGCTGCGGAAAGACCCTTGGGCGCATCGTCGCTCGATCGCGATCCCTTGACGCTGGAGCAGGTGCGGGACTGTTTCCCTGCCCTGGCCAATAAAACCTACTTCAACTTTGGCGGCCAAGGCCCGTTGCCCCAACCGGCGATCGAAGCGATGACCGCTGCTTGGCAAACCATGCAGCAGTTGGGCCCCTTCAGCAGCGCCGTGGGCGAATGGGTGAATGGGCAACTGGATGCCACCCGCCAAACCTTTGCCGAAGAACTGGGCGCGACTGCCGACACGATCGCCCTGACGGAAAATGTCACGGCCGGTTGCAACATTGCCCTCTGGGGGATTGATTGGCGATCGGGCGATCGACTCCTGCTCACCGATTGCGAGCATCCCGGCGTAATTGCGGCGGCCCAGGCGATCGCCCAGCGCTGGAACGTCACGCTCGATTACTTCCCCCTGCGGGACTGGCCCGATCGAGCCAACCTGCCCGATGCGATCGCCCAGGCCCTGCAACCCACCACCCGGTTAGTGTTGGTCAGCCACGCCCTCTGGAATACCGGCGAAGTGCTCGATGTGGGGGCGATCGGTCGTGCTTGCCGCCAACAGCAGCCCTCGGTGCAAATTTTGGTCGATGCGGCCCAATCGATCGGGATGTTGCCCCTCGATTTGCCAGCCCTTGAGGTGGATTTCTACGCCGGAACGGGCCACAAATGGTGTTGCGGCCCCGACGGGTTGGGGGTGTTGTATGTCAACCCCAACTCGACCCTAGAGCCAACCTTTGTGGGCTGGCGCGGCATCACCGCTGATCGCCAAGGCAACCCCACGGGCCACAAACCCACCGGCCAGCGCTTTGAAGTGGCCACCTCCTCCTATGCCCTAGGCGTGGGCCTGCAAGCGTCCCTGAGTTTGCATCGGCGCTGGGGCAGTGCCCAAGAGCGCTACGGCCGGATTGTTGTCCTTGCCGATCGCCTCTGGCAACAGTTGCAAGGCATTCCCCAAATTGACTGCTGGCTCGACCAGCCGCCCACAACGGGCCTGGTGTCCTTTCGGGTGGGCGGCGATCAGCACAATGCCCGATCGCTCGTCAGCACCCTCGAAGCCCAGGGATTTTTGCTGCGAACCTTGCCCAATCCCGACTGTGCCCGTGCTTGTGTGCATTACTTCAGCACCGAAGCCGATATTGATCGACTAATCGAGCAGATTCGGGCGATCGTTTAAAACCAAAGCCAGGCCTAAAGTTAAAACCAAAGCCAGGCCTAAAATGCCGACTTCTCCCGGGCCGATGGCAGACGGCGGTTAGCGAACTGGCTAGTGATCATCTGAAATCGCCCCCTACCTTCGCTGACCGAGCGCTGCGGTTGGCTGGGTTGCCATTGCAAATACCGCAGCAACAAACCCACCCGCGGCCCATAGCCCTCCGTGTACTCCGCAGGCAAATGCACAATCACCACGAACGGTTGACCCCGCATTTCGCCCAAATACAGTTCGCCCACCATTAGCTCGCCCTGCACCATCCGGCGAAACATGCGCGCCGCTTTGACCCATCCAAAGCGTTTTAGGGCGGGCTGCAATTCTGGATCCGTGATCATCGACGCATTGATCGAAGAGAGCCACCCCCCCGGCCCCGTGTACCGTTGCCACAGGCGATCGGCAGACACCCCGCCCTGTATGGGCACAATCACCGAGGCATAGGCCAGATCGTTGCGAACGTTGCCCCCATTCGCCACAAACCGCACCGTAACTAACCCTTGGTTGGTGCTAGTTTCCGTCAGGAAGCTGTCGCGCACCACGTAGGTTGAAACCGGTGCTAAATCGGCAACATATCGATCGAGGATCACTGATTCTGGTTCCCCTTCGACCCATAGGGTTTCCGTGATTGTGGCGGCATTGGCCTGAGCGCCCTGAGTATCGCCATTGGCCAGGGAAGCTGCGATCGCTGGAGTGGGTTGGGAGGCGATCGATAACGCATAGCTGAGTGCCGGCCCGGCATAGCAACAGGATCCCAATAAAGCCCACAGTAGAATATGCCGCATATTTAGTAGTCCCTAACGAATTACGAAGCCGGCCACCCAGCCCAGTCAGCTCGATTCAATCAACCCAGCATGGCGCTCTCCCAGAGCAGCCTTCAACCAACAATCCCCTTGGCAATGGAGTAATCGGTGGTTTTCGGGTGACTTTTGATCATCTTTTCAATTTTTCAGCGAGGCTAATTCAGAGTCAGGATAGATTCTGGGGATTGGGCAGTTTGTCCAAGATCATGCCGTTATACCAATTTCGTGAATTGACGCTACTCAAAATTCTTGTCTGGTCAGGGTTTCAACGCAGGATTTGTAGCATTAGCAATCGAAATCGGTATTAGGCAGCCTACTTGCCATAGGCGACTGAAACCCTCATCTCAGCCATGACACCATCCGCAAAAATTGTCGCCTCAGGCTACAACAGGATAGGAGTTTGGTTCATGCGCTGAGTTTGCTCATGTCTGTGGTCATAGAACATTGTTTGTAGCGCACGAGTTGTAGCGTACTGGTTGTAGCGCATTGGCAATCAAATTTTGAAACCCGTCCGTCATCAATTAGCCTACAACCCTGGTTCCACCGGGCCGCGATCGTGGGGGGTGAGATGCTCAAGCATCTTGTTACGGCAATTGAGGTATGGAAAATCGATGGTTTCAGACTCATTCTCGAAAATGATGACACCCCCTAGTCCCATTGCTGGCGCGCTCATAAAAATTACCGTCTAAAATCAAGCCAGCCAGTTGCTGTTGGTCAGCAGCCGCAAAAACTCATGTCTCCTGGAGCAGTTTTACCGATCATGCCATCACTGAGTATCCTGTGATGCTCCGTCAAAAGCACGGTAAAAAGGCTTTATTTGGCCTCATCCATGACTATTGAGGGTTTTACATTGTGATCAAATAAAACCAACCCTCGATCGCATCACTGGTATCTTGAGTCAATTTGAGTCAATGTGAGTGGTTTATCAGTGATTGATTGGTTTTATCTAGTGGATTTGAGGGCTACCTTCTACCCGGTGCGGTCATGTCAAAGCCTCGGTTTTATTTACTTTTAAATAATCGATGGAAACAAGTGTATTGGAGTTGGCTAGTCATTGGGGTACTGCTGCTGGCAACTTTAGTGAGTGGGGTGGTTGTTTGGCAGTGGCACGCCCGCAGCCATGCAAACTGGTCTGACTGGGAACAGCCAACGGGGTTCGTAGAATCAACCGCGATCGCTGTATTGGTTAGCACATTGCTCACGGCGATTGTAGTTTTGACTCGTTGGATTGGGCTTGATCGAGCCTCTGCTAGCTCGGTTAAATTGGTTGAATCGGTTGAATCGATCGATGCCCCTGATGCGATTGCCTCTGGTGAAATGAGTTCTGCCGCAGGTGATGCGACCACGCGGTGTGCCGAGCAGTGTGCCGAGCAACCGGCTGCAACAGAATCACCAACTGCTCTTGGTGTTGCTGGGCGATCGCCACAATCGGCCCCAACTCTGGTTAGCGCAAATCTGGCTAGCACAAATTCCAGCGCAAATTCCAGCGCAAATTCCAACAAAAATTCAAATCACTGTGATCCAGTCCAGCCAGATCAATCATCACTAAACTCCGCAGGCTCCTCAGCCAACTCGTGCTTAGATTCTGGTTCTCAACAGGACGATCTAGAACTGGAGAGCAGCAGTCCGGTTGTAGATAATCATCCGAATGACCATCTTGATGCTGGTCAGGCCATCAGTGAGCTGGCTGATGATGAATCTAGTAGTGACAGTCGCTTTATGCCTGTGCAGTTTCTGCGCATTCTCCATCGCACAAAATTATCAGATGTGACCCTGGGCGATTGCACTGAACGCACCATGGCTGTCATGTTTGCTGATATTCGCGGATTTACAACGCTTTCAGAAACGATGTCTCCGCAGGAAAACTTACATTTTTTAAATGCTTATTTGGGAAGGATGGAGCGTGTAATTGCTCAGAATCAGGGCTTTATTGATAAATATATTGGCGATGCCATTATGGCGTTGTTTGAGGGTGGGGCTGACCATGCCATTGAAGCCGCAATTGGGATGCTGCAAGTTTTGCAGGAGTATAACGAAGAGCGAATTCAAGTCGGACGGCAACCGATTCGGATTGGGATTGGTCTGGATATTGGTCCTTTAATTTTAGGAACGATCGGGGGCATTCACCGGATGGAAACCACTGCGATCGGGGATGCGGTGAACCTTGCGTCGCGCCTGGAAGAGTTGACCAAACAGTATAGTGTGTCGGTTTTGGTGTCACACCGTATGTTGGCTAATGTGCAGAATCCATTGGGGTATAGCATTCGGTTTATCGATCGCCTCCATGTACGCGGTCGGACACAACCGGTTGCTGTGTATGAAGTTTTAAATGCTGATCCAATTAAATTACAGACCCTAAAACGGGCTACGGCGAGTTTATTTGAAGAAGGGGTCTTGCGATTTCACCGTCGGCAATATCGTGAGGCCGCAGCTTTATTTGAAGAATGCCTACATATGAATCCGACCGATCGAGCAACTCATATTTATTTGCAGCGATCGGTTCTAGCAGGGTTTCCACCTTCAGAACATACTTGGCAACTCGTGAAGGGCAAGGTCATTCACAAGCGTCGCCGATATCGCGGTCGGTATCGGGCAAAGTCGCGCTAGGTAATGCTTTTACCTCATTCAGAAACCAACAACATCGATACAGCCTACACAGGCTATCTCAAGACACAGGCTACGCAAAAACACAGCCTACCTAAAAACAGAGGAGGCAAGGTGCTTTAACATCTTGCCTCCATAGGATCACGAGTAAATGTCGTGAATCACGAGTGAATACTACGAGTGAGTATCGCGAGTGAATATCGTGAGTAAATGTTGCGTGAATTGCTCATGGATTTCCTGTCTTCAATTGGTCGGTGCAATGACCAGCAGAATGGTCAATCGTCCAACCAATGAGTCAGGTTTAGCCCTTGAGTAATGTTGTGACGGCTTGGGCTACATCGGTTTGACGCATTAACGATTCACCCACCAAGACAGCACTGGCCCCGGCGGCCATCACGCGATCGAGATCCGATCGCGTTCCCAATCCAGACTCGCTCACCACTAAGATATCGCGCTCTTGGATAGCCGAGCCGCGTTGTGCTAGCAGGCTTGTGGTTGTTTCCAGCGTCACCTCAAAGGTTTCCAGATTGCGGTTATTAATGCCAATTAGCTGCACCCCTTCAAGGGCCAGGACGCGATCGAGTTCTTCTAGGGTGTGAACTTCAATCAAAGCCGTCATCCCCAAGGCGTTAATAATCTTCAAGAAATACTGCAAGTCTGCATCTTTCAAGATCGCTGCAATCAGCAAAATCGCATCAGCCCCCCGCGATCGTGCCAAATAAACTTGATAAGGATAGAGGACAAATTCCTTGCACAATAGGGGCACATCAACCGCTTGCCGCACCTGCGATAAATAGTCGAAGCTGCCTTGAAAAAATTCCTGATCGGTCAAAATTGAGAGGCAAGCAGCACCGTTAGCCTCATAGGTTTGGGCAATGGCGACGGGATCAAAATCGGCTCGGATGATGCCCTTGCTCGGTGATGCTTTTTTGACCTCCGCGATTAATGCAGGCTGGGGCGCTGGTGGTTGTCGCAGCGCTGCCAAAAAGTCCTTTGGTGCGGGCATTTCGCGTACTTGCTTTTGCAACTGCACCAAGGGGATGGTTTCGCGTAGCCGATCCACTTCTGCTTCTTTATGCCAGACAATTTTTTCTAAAATGTTGCGAGGCTCGCCATCGGGAACCTTGGCCTGGTAGCGCAACATTTCTACAGCAATCGCAGGGTTGGGCTGGATACGGCGAATTTGCATGGGGGTCGGCAGCGGATTGTCCACGAAACGTTGTCAGATCAACAGATCAGTCCATTTTAATCCTGAATCGATCGCCCTCCTGTAGAACATCTTTTTTATTAGCCCACCTGCGATCTTTCGGTCTAGAATACGCGGTGGGTGGTGTGAGGAGCCTACATGCGATCGCGATCGCTGGGGAAGCGCTCTGAGATCGACATCGATCGCCGTTGCGATCGCCAAAAAGTGCCTGGCCCATCACCCCCCTGATCGCTCGATCGCGTCAGAATAGGGTTGTTGGTGAACTGCACCCCAGCCCAGCCCGACAAAACAATCCTGATTCGTCGAATCTTACCCATACCCTCATCATGTTTGAGGGAGGTAGCAAATGTCCGTACTGCTAGTTTTGATCGTTCTGTTTGCCCCTGTTGCTCTGTCATCTGCCATGGTCGAAGGGAGTTTTGAAGAAGCTGCTTCGCCTCATCCCCACCGTTAGGGTTAATTTCCAGAGTTAGGGCCCGTGACTGTGTGATTGCGTCAACAAGAGTTGACCATTGACCGCCCGAGAATTACCCAAAAGGTAATTGCTCAGACCGTTAAATCGCTCTCTGATGGTCGTTTGATCGCTAAACGCAACGTTGTTGGTTTGGGGTAGTGCCGGTTAAACAATCACTTCCAGCATCGAAGCCCTTGCGATGTAAGGCTTTTGGCAGCTTGTGATAACCACTTGATGGCACTCCCCCGTCTTTGCCAGTTGTTGCTTAAGACTGGTTGTTCTCACCACTTTGCGTTGTCTAAAACTGTCATTTCTGTCGCTTCAATTTTGCTCGTGTTCTCGCCCATTCTGGCCGTCCATAACGGCTGGAACAAGCCAAAGATAACGAAGACTTGACTCCAAGTTCTAAGTTCTATTATTGATGGATCTGGGCTGACCTAGACTGAGTTAGTCCGCAGACCATTCCAAATAGCGTACTGATCGCGCCCTTTCTCGCAGGTTGATTCAATAGCGGGTTGGGGCGTTCGCTTATGGAAATTTTTCAGGCGTAGGTCTTGGGTGTATTTCAACGTCCAGTTTTTAGCATTCAGTTCCAGTGCTGTCGATCGAGTCCCTTCAGCTCGGGGTCAAGACGCTGTGGTCATGGAATTGCTTGTTGCTCATGGGAATGCGGCGTTCTTGGACACCAGAAAATCCCAGGGCGGTGATCGGGGGACACTTGGCAGCCACCCCAACCCAATGGACGGCTTCGATCGCCCCGGCCGCGCGCGGATTACCAAAGTCCGGTACTATAGCTAACTGGATTCCCGAGCAATTTTCCAGGTATTTGGGTTGACTCAGGCGCGATCGCCGTTCCTCATTGGGTGCGATCGCTAACCAGGCCGACTCGCTCGGTCAACCCACTCGATCGATAGCCCGCAACACCAGCACCCGCGAAATGGTACAAGAACGCGTACTTCCTGCAACCCCGACCACCCGCGCCACCGTCACCCGCGAAGAAGGGCTAATGCTCTACGAAGACATGGTGTTGGGTCGCCTCTTTGAAGACAAGTGCGCCGAGATGTACTATCGCGGCAAGATGTTTGGCTTCGTCCACCTCTACAACGGCCAAGAGGCTATTTCGACCGGGGTAATTCGCGCCCTGCGCCGGGATGCCAACGACTACGTGGCCAGTACCTATCGCGATCACGTCCATGCCCTGAGCGCAGGTGTGCCGGCGCGCGAAGTAATGTCGGAACTGTTTGGCAAAGTCACCGGCTGCAGCAAGGGCCGTGGCGGCTCGATGCACTTGTTCTCAGAGCCACACCGGCTGTTGGGTGGCTATGCATTCGTGTCTGAAGGGATTCCGGTAGCTACGGGGGTTGCCTTCCAAAGCAAGTATCGCCGCGAAGCAATGAATGATCCTAGCTCCGATGGGGTGACGGTTTGTTTCTTCGGGGATGGGGCAGCCAACAACGGCCAGTTCTTTGAATGTTTGAACATGGCGGCGCTCTGGAAGCTACCGATCATTTACGTGATCGAAAATAACAAGTGGGCGATCGGGATGGCCCACGAACGCGCCACCTCGGTTCCTGAAATCTACAAAAAGGGCCCAGCTTTTGGGATGCCCGGTGTAGAAGTGGATGGGATGGATGTGTTGGCAGTGCGCGGCGTGGCCCAAGAGGCAGTTGCCCGCGCCCGCGCTGGTGAAGGCCCAACGGTGATTGAGGCGCTGACCTACCGTTTCCGCGGCCACTCTCTGGCGGATCCTGATGAACTGCGCGCCAAGGAAGAAAAAGACGTGTGGAGCAAGCGCGACCCGATCGCACGCTTGGCCGACCACCTCACGGGCGAAGGCCTGGCCACCGCCGAGGAACTGAAGGAGATTGATCGCAACGTCCAAGAATTGGTAAACGATGCGGTTCAGTTTGCGCTCGGCAGCCCCGAGCCTGATCCCAAGGATCTTTACAAGTACATTTTTGCCGAAGATTAGGGGGTGTCATCGTCTCCCAAAATGAGTCTGAAATCATGAGTCTGAAATCAAGGGCTTGAATAGCTTGTCCCTCCCGATCTCGGCATGGCGGAATCAGGGTTGCAGACTAACTGATGACAGGTTCTAAAGGGCTGAAGATCTTGAAGCTGAAGATTTAGCAACAAGATCTTCAGGCTGAAGATTTAGAAACATAAAACGACCACATAAAACGGCAGGAGAGCATCATGCTTTCCTGCCGTTACTGTTGTAATTTTCTGGAGTTTCCTGACAAATACCGGGAGTGGGAGCTAGGCCCCACCCCCGGTATGGTGGATCGAATTCAGATTTAGGCTGGGGTTGATCGTTTAGCTCTCGGTCAAGACTGAAACTGGCGATCGTCCTGATTGCGCGATCGAACGGGTTAGATAACCCTCACCCCAGCCTCAATCTAGGCCAGTCTCAATCTAGGTTTGACCGCGCGGTCGATGCGCTATTTATCTGCGTCTTGCTTATCCGAGTGTTTGCGAATTTGTTCGGCCTCAGGGCAGTCTTCCGCCACCGGCAGGTCTAAGACACTGCGCCGCGAGACTGAAGCTAGCTTGCGCGTCACCGAGCCGATGCTTTCGAGTCGCACCATTTCTTCCCAGGCACAGTTTTCGTCGTCCTCTTCGGTTTCGTAGCGCAGGGTCACGAGGTCGCCTTCAATGTCGAGAATTTGTGCGCGCTCGATCCAGCGCTGCTGATCGCGCAGGAATATGCAAACTTCCTGGCCGTCACAGCAGAGCTGATAAATCTTGCGGTGTAGCATAGCTTGCCTCTTTTAAGGTGGTGAACTGGCCCCTGCAAGTATTGTATGGAGTTGCGATCGGGCAATTGGTGTGTCAGGGCTACAGAATCGGTAGCACTGGGGTCAATTGAGCCACTAGTCAACAGGGGCGCGCAGGAACGGCGCAACGGTTGTTGGTAGTTGGCGATCGCCTCCCATGCCGGCCATCATGGCAATTTGCTCGGGTTGTCGGCTTGCGATCAAAAAGAATCGCAGATTGGATCGTGCAATGACTCCCCCCATTCTAGGCTACAGGGTTGGTTTTCCGCGTCCGAGGTTTTTAGGGTGATTATGTCGCCCGGCCCCATCCTAGCGCTTGTTTGAGGCGGGAGGCGACAATCCTCAAGATGGCTCGAAGGCGGCAATTGTTTCGCAAACCGACGCGGCTAAACTCTCCAAATCATAGCCACCTTCAAGCCCGAACACCACGGATCGCGTCAGGTTCAGTAGTTGTTGGGTTAGCCAGCCGTAGTCGGTCGGTTGGAGCTGTACCTGGGACAGGGGGTCGGCTTGGTTGGCATCGTAGCCTGCACTCACAATCAGCAAATCCGGCCCAAACGATCGCAAAAAGGGCAGCAGGGAATCTTCAACGGCGGTTCGATAGTCAGCGGCGGTGGCTCCGGGCGACACGGGCAGGTTCAACAAATGCCGATCGCGATCGTCCTCGCGGGGGCGGCCAGTGCCGGGATAGGCGGGCATTTGGTGAATTGAACAATAGGCAATCTCGGGGCAATCTTTGACGATCGCCTCAGTGCCGTTGCCGTGATGTACATCCCAGTCAACGATCGCTACCCGCTGAATTTCGGGACGATCGAGCGCATGAAACGCCGCGATCGCTGCGTTGGCAAAGAGGCAAAATCCCATCCCCCGATGGCGCAGGGCATGGTGACCCGGGGGCCGTGCCGCCACAAAAACCTGCTGCCCAGTGGCGATCGCCTGTTCCATGCCATCGAGCCAAGCCTGCACCGCTAGCCGAGCCACTTCATAGCTGCGGGGGGAAACGGGTGTGTCCATGTCCAGTTGCCCGCCGCCACGGTTGGCCAGCTCCCGCACCTGTTGGATGTAGGTGCGATCGTGGGCCCGCTCGATCGCTGCCGTTAGGGAATCGATCGGGTCGGTTTGTTCCGATACTGCCTGGGGACTCTGCCAAACCAGCCGCTCGGCAAAGGGGGCCGACTGGAGGGCAGCCACAATGGCCCGCAGGCGATCGGGCCGTTCTGGATGGCCCCAGCCCGTGTCATGCAGCAAAAACTCATCGCTATAGATCAGCGTGATCGACGGGTTTGCACTCATGCCGCCTCCTCTTGGCTCCCTGGAGCGATTTGGTTCCCTGGAGCGATGCGATCGCCCGGTTGTTTCCCAACTCAATTGTGCTCAATATTCGCGCTCAATATTTGCGCTCAACATTGTTCCCAACAAATACCAAAACCGCGACGACCAGCAAGGGTCTATCGCGGTTTTGATCAGGTTGCGGTGGGCGATCGCCACCTGCACGTGGGTTAACCCCAGTGAGGTTGCCTTCCGATGCTCTAGTCCCAGCGATTGATCGCGACGAGTTCCCAGCGGTGGAGTTCCGGCGAGCAAATTCTCAGCGATCAAGGCAGACTCTAGGCCGTTGCGCCTTCCGAGCTTTCGGTGGTCAGTTCCTCTTCATTGGTTTCTGCTTCAGCCGATGCAGAGGGGCGACGCGAGCGATTCATCCGTCCGCTGTTGGAGCGCTTGCGGAATTTGCGCGCGTAGGCCAGGTTACGTTGGGCTTTTTCTTTCTTTAGGTTGCGGCGCTTTGCCATGTTCCATTCCCCGTTCAGCCCACCTAGCATAGCGCATCTCGATCGCCTTGCGATTTTGGATTGCGATCGCTGTCTTGCTGCCGGATTGCTGCCGGATTGCTAGGGATTCACTTCTGTCACCATCCACCCCCAAAGGTGGCTAGGCTTCTCTCTGGGCCAGCCATTGGTGCGCGTAGGCCAGGGCTTCTGTGGGAGAACTCAATTGTTCGATCGCCGATGCTCGCTCCAGGGCCAGCAACAGTTGCCCCACCACCGGCCCGCGCGGCAGGTTCAGGGCAGCCATCAGGTCGGTTCCCGTGATTGGTGAGCAGGGGTGGGCTAGGCGATCGCTCGGATCTTGCCAACGGGCGATCGCCTCTGCCAATCGGTTGGGCAGTGTGCCCCGAGCGATCGCCAACAGGGCCGCCGCCAGAAAGCTGTCGCCCGCCGCCTTACAAAAGGCATATTGACCGGCTCGATCCAGGGGTTGAGATGGGGTACTGGCTGGCAGACTGCCTAGGGCCGCCACCACGGCTAGCAGGCTGCGGCGATCGGCTCGGCTGACCTTCAGGCGATCGAGGGCCGCTCCGGCCACCATCAAGTCCTGACCCAGCAGGTTGGCGAGGCGGGCCGTTGCCATGGCCGATCGACCATTGAGCAAGGGCTGGGCGATCGGGGCAGTGGGCCACAGTTGCCAAAGGGCTTCGGCGGCACTGCCCAGAGCGGTTAGGGCTTGGTACTGCACTGGGGTCAAGGGTGGCAACCAGTCCGCTAACAGCCCCGCCTGATTGATTGCTTGTAGGGTTCGATCGGCAACGGTGGTTTCTAATAAATAGTCCAGCTCGGTGCGCACGCGCTCGGCGGCCACCCGCGCCAAATTAGGAGCCTGCGCGGCAAGGGTGGCAGCGGTGGTCGGCTCGATGGCAAAGTCCAGTTGGGCACTCAGGCGATAGGCTCGCAACAGACGTAGCGGATCGTCTGTTAAGTTGGCTGGACTCACCATCCGCAATTGCTGCTGGGCTAAATCGCCGCGACCGTTGAGCGGGTCAATCCACTGCTGGTGATGGGGTTGGTAGGCGATCGCATTGATGGTGAAGTCGCGCCGTTGTAAGTCTGCTTCGATCGAGGCTCCCACCTGCTGGGCAAAGTCTAGGGTTCCGGCGGCAAAAGCCACCCGAGCGATCGCCCGTTCGCGATCGAGCACCACAAAACCCGCTCCGTAGCGGCCAGCGATCGACCGGGCCAGCTCGATCGCCCCCCCTTCCACCACAAAGTCCAGATCTAGCTCTGCTCGGCAGCGGCCCAGCAGGGCATCACGCACCGCCCCACCCACCAAGTAGGCCGTGGTGGGGAGATCGCTCAGGGCGATCGGCCAGGTTTGGGGGTCAAGCCCAGTGGGACGCAACGATGCAGGCATGGGAATCAAGATAGTCATCGGCGCGAGGATTATGACCCCAGCGATCGCCCATCGACGGTCGGTTCGCCGCTGCAACGGGCAATGTCAGCCACTCCATCCAAGGCATCCCCATCATCGCTCGCTTCTGCGGCCAAGGCAGGTTCGTACTCAAGGCCATAGGCCGAGTCACCATACAGGCCCTCTGCTCCATTGTCCGTCTCGTCGTCATAATCCGCTAATGCTTCGGGATGGCCGTAGGGCTGGTCTGGATAGCGATCGTCTTGCTCATCTCCGCCCCAGGGCTGACCACTAGGCAGGCCGTAGCGATCACCTCCTGAGCGATCACCTCCTGAGCGATCGCCTCCTGAGCGGTCGGTACTGGCGAGGCGATCGCGCCCCCGTTGGCCACCCTCGTTGCGACCGTCAGCCCTTGGCTCCAGTCGTCGGCGATCGCGATTGGGTTGGGTCAAGGCTTGCCAAGCGGCCTGCAACCCCACAGCAGCGCGGCGGGCGGTCGAACCCACGCGCCGAGCCTGCCGCCGGGCCCGGTCTAGGCCATCATCCACTTTTTGCACCACCTGTCCGGCACTCTGCACGCCGCTGGTCATATCGTCAGTCAGGTCGCTAATTTCTAGCCCCGTCAGCCGGATTGCCTCCAGGGTGGGCGGCAACTCGCGCGTCAGCGTATCAAAGAGCTTTTCGGCGCTACGAGCAGCCCGACCCAACTCCTGCAACGCCGGAATGGCAACGGCTAGGGCGATCGCCAAACAAATGCTGACAATGAGAAACGACAGTCCTAGCCAAAATAGCGGATCGATCATGGGTTCCTGTCACGGGATCACGGCCGCTCATCGCCTGGATGACCAGCGGATGCAGCCAGTCGGCGATGGGTCAATTGCCGGGGCTTGGTTGCCTCAGGGGACTCAGCATCGGACGGTTCCCCTGACGTAGGATCGGTCGCGATCGGTTCCGCAGTTGCCGCCATGCCCGTGGCGATCGCCTCGCGCAGCCGGTCGAGCGTCTCTGCCCAGCGATCGCGCGCCTGCTCGGATAACTGTTCGGATAACTGTACAGCCCGCGATTGCACGACTTGCCCCACATCTTCCAACAAATCGGGCAATTGTGCCGTTGATCGTTGCCATGAGGCGCGTAGTCGTGCGCGAGTGGCCGGGTTGCGTTGTGCGCTCACGAGCAGCCCTGTGGCAGCGCCAGCCGCAGCCCCCAACAAGAACCCCAGTGCAAATCGATTCGACTGACGTTTAGACATGGTGGCAACAGACGGCGTAGCGAGGTAAAAGTGAAATCGAGCGAGGTGAAATTGAACGAGGTGAAATTGAACGAGTCGATCGCCCCATTGTTTGAGGTCTGGGTTGAGAGGTGGAGATCAGCAGCTTTCCCCTATTGAGCACGATCGCCTGACCCGATCTAGATCGAGAACTGTCCCAGAGATCGTAGCGATCGCTACTGATTCCCCAAATGATTCCCTAAACGACTGCAAAGACTCCCCAAAATTTGGCTCACCCCAATTCAGTTCAACCGTTGGCTCATCCGTTGGCTCATCCGTTGGCTCATCAACCGTTGGCTCAACAAATTTTGCGAAGATTCTGGATCAATCGGAGGTAAATTCGGGGGTAAATTGTGCCAGCCGTTGATTAACCCTTGGAATGGATGGTGCAGCATTGCATTGCTGATCAGCGGATCACCGCCCCTGCGATCGCCAAGTGATACACCGAGGCGATCTTAACCGCCTTCACCGCTCTGAGTGGGACTGCTTCTGGCCCGGCGAGCCAAAGATGGGCGAAGGGGAGCCAGAAATCAGGATTGTCATCAATCGCGTTTCGAGTCTGCAAGTCCCTCTCCCGACTTGGCAGCAGGATTTAGGGTGAGGGTATAGATTACAAGCAAATGCCCGGCAGCCGATCGAGGGCGGGCCGGGCAAATTTGAGAATTGCATGACATCTGGAGCCATGACAGCGCGATCATTCTGAGGCGATCGAGCAGAATGCTTATGTCGAATAGCGAGTCTTGCCAGCGCCCCAACGGCTACCAACCACCTTCGGTTGGCTGAGGATGTGGCCAGCGATTACCTCCAGCTCGTCATCCGTCAGGTTCCGCATTTCGGGGAAAATATCCGAACTGCGAGTGCTCGGGTGCAATTCATAAATTTCCGTCTCCCCGTCATAGGTCGTCGGGTTCTTCATGTAGTCCACCAAACCCGCAATGTGATCGCGGGTGGGGATTGCACCAGCCAACGACTCGGGCGACAAATCCAAGTCAGGACTGGTTTTGGTCACGCCGCCAGCATGGCACTGAGCGCAAGTATCGTTAAACAACTGCTTACCGAGGGCCACTTGCTTCAGCGTCAGCGTAACAGTGTCGCCCTTTTCATTCACCTTAACGGTGCGTAGTTCCGGTTTCATTTCCGCCGCGAGAGCGGGGCTAGCGGCCAGTTGGAAGGCAAAAAATGCCACCGCTACAACCAGCAAAACAACCTTTTTCAGCATGGTTCTTTTTAAGTCTCTTGGTCTCGATCGAAGTCAGGCCAGTTTTATGGATGGCTAGATTGTTGCTCGGATTGCGAGATCGCCCCGCGACGGCACTCTAACCACAATTGACATTAGTCATTAATTGACATTTCTCTACTCAATGGAGCAGAGATTCCCCAGCCTCAGCTTCAAAACTGAGGTTCCTGTACTTGCTTTGTCACAGAACGTGGCTCGAAGCGCGATTTCACCTAGCCTGCCGGATCAAAATCTGACAGGATGGAGAACGCGCCACGGGGGGACGCTGTTGCCAATGGACAGCCCACAAAGCGTAGAGCGTGCCAATCACACGATACGGGAAGCGGGAATTGCACTTCTCGTTTTGATTTTAAATCCCGCAATGCCTTTTTTAATCGGCATCGGTGGGATGCAATGTTCGCTCCTGAATGGTTTGACCGCGCGATCGGATGATCGCACAGGGGGGCTAGATGGCGCAGTTGCTGACCCGTATGGGTCAAAACTAGTCCCAATCTTACACTGATTGGCTCTGTGGTTTTGGGGAAACCTCAAGACCGCGCGCGGCCATCAGTCCCCCACAAGCAGCGGCGGTGGGTTCATGATCCCAACCTGCGCGCGCGATCGGGAATGGTTGACCTAAATGTGGGTCAAAGGGGTTAACCAGCAGGGTTGATCAGGATGGTCGATCAAGAGGGCGTGGCAATGACCCCATCCACGTTTGGACGATCGAGATGGTGGGAGTTCGTGTGTACGTCGGGCAAGCGATCGTCTAGGCGATCGGTGTGAAAGCGGGCCTCGTGCCCAACGATCGCCGAGGTGATCCGACTTTGATTGGAGCCGTGATGCAGGCGCACCAGTCGAGCCAGGGTTGATTTCAACTGGGTACGCGGCACGATCGCATCAACAAAACCGTTTTGCTGCAAATATTCAGCCGTTTGGAAATTATCAGGCAGCTTTTCGCGCAGGGTTTGTTCAATCACCCGCCGCCCCGCAAACCCAATCAGGGCTTTTGGTTCCGCAATGATGATGTCGCCCAACATGGCAAAACTGGCCGTGACCCCGCCCGTGGTTGGGTGTGTCAAAACGGGGATGTACAAACAGCCCGCTTCCCGGTGGTGTTCGAGCGCACCGGAGATTTTGGCCATTTGCATCAGGCTCAACATTCCTTCCTGCATCCGCGCACCACCGGAGGCGCAGATGATAATCATGGCGCGTCGCTCGGCTGTGGCTCGTTCGATCGCCCGGGTTAGCTTTTCACCCACCACGGAACCCATGCTGCCGCCCATAAAGCGGAAGTCCATCACCCCAAGGGCGATCGGTAGACTGTCGAGATCCCCCAAGCCGGTTTGTACCGCATCCACAAGTCCGGATTTGGTTTGAGCCTCCACGATGCGATCGCTATAGGACTTGCGATCAAAGAAGCCTAGGGGGTCAACCGGGCGCACATCTCGATCCAAGGGCAACCAAGTGCCGGGATCGATTAATTGCTGAATGCGCTCATCACTGAACACGCGCATGTGGTGCCCGCAATCCAAGCAAACCATTTGGTTTGCCTGCAAATCCTTTGTGTAGGCTAAAACGCCGCAAGCCTCGCACTTCGTCCACAGGCCATCGGCAATTTCGCGCTCCTGACCCGGATGATCAACCGAATCGCTCTTACGACGGTTTGCAAACCAATCAAACAATGACATGGGTTCAATGGCTCCCGGACTCGCCCTTTCAAGCAGCGGGCAATCGTCGCCCTAGTTTCCCACGCCTCGGTATACAACCCAAGCTTTATCGCTGAGAATTTCTCCAGGATCGACCCGCAGTAGCGCTCAGGATGCACTGATACTTTTTTGCGGAATGGTGAGCGCCTGAAAGGATGGCTCTAGGATCTTACAGGTTTTTCTGAAGCCCCTTCGGGATCCGATCGCTGCCCTGGTCTGTAGGGAGGTTGCTAGCTGGTCACCTGCCTGCCGATCGCGACGGGACGGGTTGTGTTGGGTGGTGGTGTATTGAAGTTTGGCAACTTTGGCAAGGTGAATTTAGCAAGGTGAATTTGGCAATGACCGTGACTGGAGCGGCCCGCAAGCAAAATTGCGATCGAATCACGATGATAGAGTGATCGCCCCTGCCAACCTCTCCAGGTGAATGGTCACCATCCAGATAAATGGCGACCATGACTGACCTCGTTTGCCTCGATCGCTGACGGACTCAATCACCCTCAATCGCTATCAGACCCTTGAAATTGGGGGGTGAGACCAGTCAATCGGTCAGGACAGGTTTGTTGCTACAACCAAGGCGGGAACGGCTGGGTGACCTTCTCAGTGCGAACTTTTGCTGAATCGATCATCTGGTAAAACGAAAGGCTAAAGTTCTAGTAGAGTGCGTCAGGGATTTTACGGGTGCATCATGGACAGATCGGCTGTGGCGAGGCTGGTCGAATCGTCGCAATACTGCGCGATTGCTGATGATTCTCTTAAGGATGAAGACAATGCTGCTTGGGTATTAGAGCTTGAGCCAGCAGTGCAGAGGGAGTGGATTGAGCGGATTGGATGGATCCGCAAAGTGGATCGATTAGCTGAGTGTGAACTACTTGGTAAAGAAAGTTACAGCAATACGGATTCACCAAGTTTTTTGGCATTGCATCGAGCCTGGAAGCAACTCCTGGTGCAGGGGACATTGCTGGTTACGGACGATCGCTTGGGGTTGTTGGCCACGATCCAGCAGCGATGGTTTGTGGCGGGCGATCGTCTAGGGACGGCGCGATTGCCCCACGCCCCGAAGTTTGATGGCGCGACGCATCTGGGCGAGGGCAATCATCCCGATCGCACCCATCACGAGAGAGATGACGAAATCAATCGCCTCTGCATTCAAGCCTGGGATCGCTATCTCGACGCGATTTTGACCTATCACAGGGATGATCTGCGCATTGCGACCCTGGCCGACTACGAAACGATGCTGGAAACCTTGGCGGGATCGTTTTTTCAGATCTTGCCGTTTTTGAGTCCTGCTCAGTGGGAAGCGGCCTATCACTTTGGAGCCGTTGACCAGTTCTATAACAACCTGCGCGACATCGATGAAGATGCGCGACAGGGCATCTGCTACTTTCCCCAAGAAGTGCTTGATCGCTTTGGTGTATCGCGATCGCAAGTGCTCGATCGCTCCTGCATTGGCACACCTGAGTTCCACGCCATGATGGTGTTTTGGCTGGATGACTACTTGCCCAAATTGCGGCGGCGAGCCTTCAAGTTGGTGTTGGCCCAGGACTTACATCCCTCGTGGGTGATTCTGCGCGATTGGTCGTTGCACCGCTATGCGCGGATCGAACGAGTCTTGCGCGATTGCCAATTTGATTTTGTGGCTTTTCAATCGGTCTATTGGGAAGCGGTGGTAGTGGATTTAAACGGTTGGCAACTCAGCCTGGGGATCGATCCCCCCGCATCATCACTGGTTTTGCAACAAGCCGATCGCGCGGCCCAAGTGGCAGCATTTTTGAAAACGAGTCCGCGGGCTGTGGGAGTGGTGCAACAACTAGCCAGGTGTTTGCAAGAGGTGAGCTGGTCACTCTTGGATCTGTCGAGTGATTGGCGGCGATCGCCTGCTGATAAGGTTGCTGCTCGCCTGTTGTAAGGCAGTGCAACTCAACTATGGAAAAGTGCAAAAATGTTTCAGGTTCAACTCAAAATCCCAGATTCAAAATCCCAGATTCAAAATCCCAGATTCAAAATCCCAGATTCAAAATCCCAGATTCAAAATCCCAGATTCAAAATTCCAGATTCAAAATCCCAGACTGATAGCCTTTACCCCAAACAATGGGCACATCAGATCGTAGATGTCATGAAGTGATTAGTCGGTGGACATTGCCCACCCTACAGGCTGCTGTGCCTATGCTGGACTGATGAAGCGAGGTAACCGCTGTGTCTCAAGTTCAAAATTTCAAGCGCAGACCCTGAGGCTATCGAGTCCAAAATTGGATGTAAGCGGTGATCATGTCTGTTCCCCACAGGACGGCGATGATACTGCCCATCGCTAGAAATGGGCCGAAGGGTAAGACGCGATCGCGCCGCAACCAACCCAAGCCGATCGCCCCTAAGCCCGCCACTGCTCCGAGGGCACAGGCCAGAAAACTCGCCAACAACAGTAATTTCCAGCCCAGCCAGGCCCCCAACATGGCCGCGAGCTTCACGTCGCCAGCCCCCATCGCAGTGCGACCCCAGATGAGCCGACCGAGGAGCGCGATCGCCTGAAAGAGCCACAGCCCAAGGGCCATGGCCAAGAGTGCATCCAGCAGGCCAGCCGCTGCCCCACCACCGTGACCCGCTTCGATGATTCCGAAGGCGGTTCGGAAGCCCAAGCCCAGTAGTAGTCCCGATTGGGTGAGCTGGTTCGGCAGGGTGAAGGTGTCCCAGTCAATCAGCGCGAGGGCCAGCAACCAGCTGATGAAGATCCACCCACCGAGGATCATGCTGAAGCCCCAGAGACTAAAAACTTGTAATGGTTCTGTGACACCAATGCGCAGGGCGATCGCCCCAAACAACAGCCCGGTCAACGCTTCCACGAGGGGATAACGAGCAGCGATCGGCGCACCGCAGTAGCGACAGCGGCCCCGCAGCCACAGCCAGCCCAACACCGGCACATTGTCGTAGGGAGCGAGTCGGTGGAAGCAATGGGGACAACGGGAGGGGGGATGCACCAACGACAGACCCGCCGGTAGCCGATAGACCACTACATTCAAAAAACTACCGACGGCCGCGCCCAAAATCGCAGCCACTAGCCCAAGGGCTAGCAATTCAGGACTGAGCCAGTCGGGTAACCCAACAGAAATCACGGTGTGTCGTCAGGGGTTGAGGTGGCGATTAGATCTAGACCCACAGTGCGATCGAACCGGTGCATTTCTAGGCTCAAGTCGCCATAAACGCCAGAAATTTGCTCGCGACAGCAATCGATCGCAAACTCATTCAACTCATCGGCCGTCACACCAAACATGCGCTCAAAGCTATCAGCTTGCACCCGACAAAACCAGGGGCGATCGTCATAGATTGTGCAGTCGCGGTTGGTGTGGTCGTAGTGCCGACACCAGCCATCTTCGCCAACCAAACTCAGGTATAGCAGCAAATCTTCGGGGTCTAAATAATCTTCGAGATCGGGACGTTTTGTAGGGTCAAGGTGGCAGCAAGCTCCACAACCTTTAATACATTGCCAAGTGGCCACAATAGGATGCTCCCGGAGAGATGCTCCGCGATAGTTGGGTTAAATCAATTAGGCTTCACCACTTGCTGTACCAAGTTAATAGCTAAGGGGCCCAATTGCATCGTTGGTTAGCCCAAGACCATCCCCATTGGGAGCAGACCGGGGCTATTTGAATGTGTAATTCAGCAGTGGCTCTCGCCAATTTAGAGGATATCTGAGCAGCCAGAATCGACGCTTCATACGCCCTATCGATCGACGTAGATAAGGGATCTCAGCCCCTTACCCTCATGATGACTGGTACTTGGCCTGTGCTAAAAAATACCCCTCGGGCGCGCCCTCAGGTTAGCCCAAGAACGAGTCTAGTTATTTAGGTTGGAAACGATGCTTGGATAAGCTGAAAAACTGGGGCGCTAGGATTCGAACCTAGGAATGGCGGGACCAAAACCCGCTGCCTTACCGCTTGGCGACGCCCCATTGATTGAAGGCTTGAGTATATTAACAACAACTTCTCGAAAGGGTCAAGCCATTTTGCAGGATTTTTTGGACAACCCAAATCTAGTTCGTATTGATCGTATTGATCCGGCAGGAGGCTAGGGTAACCCGTCATCCTCATCCGCTTCGGGGGCGATCGGGCGATCGGTTTGCCAGCGGATGGGTCGTTGTCGCACGGGGACTCGGCCTGTTTCCGACTCTACGGTGGCCTGAGTCCGCGCCGGATCGAAGTGGATAGCCATATCGGCTTTCAATCGCTGCACGCGGGTTTCCACGAGGCGCACTTGGGCCTGGAGTTGGCGCAATTCCGACTGGCGTGTGAAATATAACGGCATCCACTGGACGATCGCCGCGATCGCCACCAGGGTCAGCAAGCTGTTGACCGAGAGCTTAAACAGGCTTTCCAGGACGATCGCCCGATGGGACGCAGACTGCGGAATCCGTTTGGGCCGCAGCCGGGGCCGGCGGGTGGGCGGCGGCGTAGGGCGAGGTTGGGGCTGGAAAGCGTTCATCAAAACTCGTGAGTGAGCGCGGTTGGTCAAAAAGTAGACATGTAGACATCCGGGCTGCACAGTTGCACCGCGATCGCGCCCCACAGCATCGCTGTTTGGTCACAAGCCATACAAATCCCCCAAAGTTCTAGCAATTTGCTTGTCATTCGACAATGTGCTAGGGCGCAGCGGAATTAAGTTTTGCGTCGCAGGTGTTATCCAACTCCACATTCAAGAGCCGCGATCGCACCTGGGGATTGGGCTAGTCCGCTGAATGGATGAGGCTGGATGGGAATCGGCTCAAATCCAGGTTGGATGGATTTTGGAGGGATGGTGATTTCTCTCAATTAATCGGGATTAATCGGGATTGACCGAACTTGGGCAGATCGATATCACCGGGTTTGACTGATCACCGGGTTTGACTGGGTGATCTGGTCGCGCTGGTTGATCGGCATCCGACTTACAGCCTTTACCTCAAACGATTGGTACATCAGACCGCAGATGCTATGAAACTGTTCGTCGGTGGGCATTGCCTACCCTACAGGCTACTGCACTGATTGATCAGCATCCGGCTGATCAATACGGGAGATTGCCGGTCATTCATGAGAATCCTCAGGATGTTACCGCTAAACGCGCCAAACGTTGGCTCCTCTGGGTAGAGCAGCGACGGCCAACGGCGCAGGTGATGGTGTCTGTGA
The DNA here is from genome assembly GCA_004292515.1 of Oscillatoriales cyanobacterium. Taxonomy (GTDB): domain Bacteria; phylum Cyanobacteriota; class Cyanobacteriia; order CACIAM-69d; family CACIAM-69d; genus CACIAM-69d. Next base: position 62,130 of record RDXB01000035.1, on the reverse strand, counting down.
TCGATTCAGATCGCGATCGTGCTAGCACGCGATCGCCATTCGATCAAATCGCCATTCGATCAAGTCAAGTCTCAAATCAGAATCAGATGAGAGCCAACCACGGTTCCAATCAAATCAAAATCAGATGAGAGCCAATCACGGTGGCAATCACGGTGGCAATCACGGTGGCAATCACGGTGGCAACCCAATAGCCGATGGGTCGAGCTTGGGAATTGTCCTAATTGAAGATGATCAAAACTCAGGGTTGTGGAAATAAGCGGCCAGAGTGAGGGTGCTGGGATTCTGAAGGACAGCCTGCGATCGCGGCTGATTGGCTCCCAGCAAGTGGAGAAGCGCAGGGATTTGTTAAAATCTCAGTGCCCGTCCCATGAACCCTGGCCAGTCGCGACGCTGCCCAGAGGTCTGTTGCTCAGGCCTTGGCGGTGACAGATGCGACAATCTAGCCCATAGCTACATCCCTAGGGGTGAGTCCGGCTATGCTGAGGGTGTTTCATTGGTCAAGCACTCCCCCGTGAGTTCAACAACGGCAGACCTGTTAAAGACACTTAGAGGCAAAGCTCCATGCAAGTTAATGATCTTGGCTTCATTGCCAGCATTCTGTTTGTGGCCATTCCGGCTGCATTTTTGTTGATTCTCTATATCCAAACCGCTAGCCGCGAAAACAACGGTTAGTCGAGGATCTGGCGAAGGCTGGGTTGCTAGTCTGTTGCGTGGGTTGACTGAGTGGCTTGTCCCGATCGCTGTAATCTCGAAAGCACTCGTTGCGATCGCGATTGATCCAGCAGGACGTAAAGGGCTGGGGTTGGAGCGCATTGCTGCCCAGCAATTTATGACGGAAAACTTTTTAAAATCTGTTTCAGATCGGGGTCTGGCGTTGTCAGACCCCTCTCTATTTTTGGGCTGCCTTGGCTTGGTTTTGAGGATTGGGTTGGGGGGCAACCACACCAAAAGCTAACGGAAAGCTGACTTGAACCCCAGGAGTCGATCGAAAACTTCCACTGCGGCTCTACACTAAGGGTCTCTCGCGTGGATCAACAATTCACTTCATTGTTCGACCCGCGATCTGGGCGGTCTGTGCGATCGCCTCCTCCTAGGATGTGGGCTGCGTTGCAAGGCAGCCCCCCCTGATCACCCCTCCTCTGAAGCAAACAAAATCTGCTGATGGATAACAAATTGATGCTGATGATTCCGGGGCCCACCCCGGTTCCAGAACCCGTGTTGTTGGCTCAGGCCAAGCACCCGATCGGCCACCGAAGCGGTGATTTCGGCAAGATCATGGCTGAAGTTACCGAAAACTTGAAGTGGCTGCACCAAACCCAAAATGATGTGCTGGTCTTGGCTTCGAGCGGCACGGGGGCAATGGAAGCCGGCATCATCAACTTCCTGAGCGCGGGCGATCGCGTGTTGGTGGGAACCAACGGTAAATTTGGCGAACGGTGGGCCGAAGTGGCTGAAGCCTATGGTCTGACGGTCGAAACCCTGACGGCTGATTGGGGCAAACCCCTCGATCCACAAGCCTTTGCCGATCGCCTGAGTGCCGACACCGACAAGAGCATCAAGGCGGTGATCATCACCCACAGCGAAACCTCTACTGGGGTGATCAATGACCTACCAGCCATCAACAGCCATGTGAAGGCCCACGGTGCGCTGATGATGGTGGATGCCGTCACTAGTTTGGGCGCAACCAGTGTCCCGATCGATGAGTTGGGTTTGGATGTGGTGGCTTCCGGTTCCCAAAAGGGCTACATGATTCCGCCCGGTCTGGGCTTTGTGGCTGTTAGCCCCAAGGCTTGGGATGCCTACAAGACTGCAACTTTGCCGAAGTACTATTTGGATCTGGGCAAATATCGCAAGGATGCTGCCAAGAACAGTACGCCTTTTACACCGCCGGTAAACCTGTTCTACGCGCTGCAAGAAGCTTTGCGGTTGATGAAGAAAGAAGGACTGGACAACATCTTTGCGCGCCATGCTCGGTTGCGGGCAGCGACGCGGGCGGCGATTGCGGCTATGAATCTGTCGCTCTATGCACCTGATGATTGTGCTAGTCCGGCGATCACGGCGGTGATGCCCCAGTCTGTGGATGCCGAACAGGTGCGATCGGTGATGCGTAAGAAATACGACATCGCTTTGGCCGGTGGTCAAGATGCGCTGAAGGGCAAGATCTTCCGCATCGGTCACTTGGGCTTTGTGAGTGATCGCGATGTGCTGACGGCGATCGCGGCTTTGGAAGCCACCTTGATCGAGCTGGGCGCTGACGTGACCTCTGGCGCTGGGGTTGCCGCAGCGGCCAAGCACTTGATCGGTTAATCGATTAGTTCATGAACCAGTTAATTGATCGGTTCATGGGTCGTTGGATTGGTTAATTCATTCCTGAGTTAATCGTTCAGTTGTTCGAGTCACGCTACAACCGTTGGGTTAACCGTTTGTGGCGAAGGTTGTAGTAGCGCGGCACGCTTATTTTGATAGGTCAATTCAAATGACTGTTGCCATCCCCAGATCGTTAGGCAGCAAGGGGCTTAAGCCCCTTGTTACCACGACTGACTTTGCGACTTTGACCCAGTAAATTCAAGCAGTTGCGCTAGTAGGTAGGGGTAGGTTCTAAACTGCCCCTCCAATCACTCCGATGAAAAATACTTTTTAGAGCAGTTTCTTTGGATCAGGTTTTAAATCAGGCTTTGATATCTGTGATATCTGCTTAATCCATTTTCTGACTGATTACTAAAACACAAATTACTAAAACACAAAGATGACTATTTCAGGGGTGAGTGAGCCACGATCGCCACATTGGCCTTGGCGGCTAGGGACGCTATTGGCAACCCTGGCGACTACGATCGCGACCCTGCAGGCGGCTCCCCGAGTTGCTGCCCAAACCGCGACAGCCCCGATCGCTCAAACTAGCGGTCCAGGTGCTCAACCGGCGGCTCCCGCTGCGCCTGCGTTGGACGCGAGTTTTAATCCCACCTTTGAACCTAAGAACTGCCCATTTACCTTGCCGCCGGAGTTTGCCCGAGAAACGGTGCGCTGCGGCATGGTGACGGTTCCCGAGCGCCACACCAATCCCACTGGCAAAACGATTCGGCTGGGGGTGGCGATTCTCAAGAGCAAAAGTGCTACCCCTCAGCCCGATCCGCTGGTGATGGCCCAGGGCGGGCCGGGCGCTTCGATGTTGGAATTGTTGCCGGCCTTTTTGCCCTCCTTGGCGGGGATGCGCGATCGCGACATTATCCTGTTTGACCAACGGGGCACGCGCTATTCAGAACCCTTTTTGTTTTGCCCAGAAATCTATGATTTCAAGGTCAAAAATGCTCGGTTTCCTGATTCACCGGCCCTGCGCGATCGCTACCAAGCGGCCGTGGCGGGCTGTCGCGATCGGCTGAAAAATTCCGGCGTTGATCTAGCGGCCTACAACAGCCTAGAAAGTGCGGCCGATGTGCCGATGGTGGTGCGGGCGGCAGGCTACGAGGGGCAATTCAATTTCTATGGTGTGTCCTACGGGACGATGCTGGCCCAACACCTGATGCGGGATTTTCCCGATCGACTGCGATCGGTGGTGATGGATTCCGTTGCACCGCTCGATCAGAGCTTTATTGTGCAGTTGCCGCGCAATACCAATCGGGCGTTGCGACGATTTTTTGAAGCTTGTCGGCGCGATCGCGTCTGTGGGGCCACCTACACCACCCTGGAGCAGGATTTTTTGGACGCGATCGGGCGGTTGCGATCGCGCCCATTGTTGGTGAAGCTGCCCAACTATGGGGAACTACAAGACTTGTTGGAAGGGCGGATTTTGATCGAGAATCTAAACCCCGATCGGCTGGCCGTGCCGGTGTTGATTGATGGCGACGGCTTTATCTCCGCTGTCAGCACCGCCTTTTATTCTTCCGCCAGCATCCCCAAGCTGCCGCAAGCCCTGCGTGAAACCCGCCAAAATAATTACGCCGGTATTTTGCGCGTGTTGCCCCTGCTGTTGTTCACCAAAGGCCAAGCCGATGGGGTCTACAACTCGGTGATGTGTTCGGAAGACGGCGGTTTTTCAATGGCTGATGTCAACATCAGTGGGGTCTATCCCGAAATTGCCCCGGCGCTGCAACAGGCTCCCGAAGAGTTGCTGCGAACTTGCCAAACCTGGCAAGTGCCACCGCTGGAACCCAAAGCCAATCAGCCGATCCAAAGTGCCGTTCCTACCCTGTTGCTGTCGGGCGAGCTGGATCAAGTTACGCCGCCGGAGTTTGCGGAACGGGTCGCCCAGGGTCTGAGCCGCCACTATCGCCAAGTCTTTCCGGGTCTGAGCCATGCGGTGTTTGGCAGCGCCGATTGTGTCAGCCGGATCATGGGCGACTTTCTGCGAAGCCCTGAGCAAGGGCCCAATGGAAGCTGTGTGGGTCAAATGCGGGTGGCCTTTGATGTGCCGAAACCTTTGCGGTTCACCCCCACCGCCGTCAGCACCTTGGGGATCAATACGGTGATTCCGGCCGGGTGGCGCTTGAGTATGCAGGGGCTAGCACCGGTTTGGAGTGAGTTTGATGAAAGCGGGTTTGCCACAGGGCGGGTGCTGGCCGTGTCGGTGGCGCAGCAGTCGGCGTCAGAGGTGTTGCGATCGCTGCCCTATCCAACCAAAGCAGTCGGTGAACGCCGCTACCGCAACCGTCGCTGGCAACTCTACACGATCGATAATCCATCCTTGGCTTCGATTGTGGCGCTGCACACCCGCCGGGGCAAAACCTACGTGGTGGCGATCGACAGCGACTCCCTTTGGCACCGGGATGCGGTCTTGGAAGGCGTGTTGAGTAACTTCCGCATCCAGTAGGGGTTAGGGGCAACTTTGGGGGCGATCGTCCGTGAGCGGCCGGCCTTGGCTGGGACTCGTCAGGGCTGGGCGCGGGGCGACCCGACTTGCGTTACACTCATAAACTGGTTTTAGCAACTAGTCTTCGATCGTCCCGCCCACCCCGCCACCCTATGCCGTCGCCAGCCTCCCTCAGCGGTTCCCAAATTCGCGAAAAATTTCTGGCTTTCTTCGAGGCCCAAACCCACAAGCGCCTCCCCAGCGCCTCCCTGGTGCCGGAAGATCCGACGGTGTTGCTGACGATCGCCGGGATGTTGCCCTTCAAGCCGATCTTTTTGGGCCAGCAAGCGCCCGCTACGCCCCGCGCGACGACTTCCCAAAAATGCATTCGCACCAACGACATTGAAAACGTGGGCCGCACCAAGCGCCACCACACCTTCTTTGAAATGTTGGGTAACTTTAGCTTCGGGGACTATTTCAAGAAAGAGGCGATCGCCTGGGCTTGGAAACTCTCCACCGATCCCGAAGTGGGCTTTGGCTTAGACCCGAAAAACATCGCCGTGAGTGTGTTTGAAAGCGACGACGAAGCCTTTGCGATCTGGCGCGACCAAATCGGTGTGCCCGAACATCGCATTAAACGGATGGGCGAGGCCGATAACTTTTGGGTGTCTGGCCCCACTGGCCCTTGCGGCCCTTGCTCGGAGCTGTATTACGACTTTTTTCCCGATCAAGCCGGTGAGGTTGACCTAGAAGACGATGAGCGGTTCATCGAGTTTTATAACTTGGTGTTCATGCAATATAACCGCGATGCAGACGGCAACCTCACGCCCCTGCAAAACCAAAATATCGATACGGGCATGGGCTTGGAGCGGATGGCCCAAATCCTGCAAAAAGTGCCGAATAACTATGAAACGGATCTGATTTTCCCGATCATCAAAACGGCCGCCGATATTGCCCAGGTGGACTACGCCAAAGCCGACGAAAAAGCCCAGGTTTCCCTCAAGGTCATCGGCGACCACGTGCGGGCCGTCGTACATCTAATTGCCGATGGAGTGACCGCTTCTAACCTGGGTCGGGGCTACATTTTACGGCGGTTGATTCGGCGGGTGGTGCGCCATGGCCGCTTGATCGGGATTGCCGGTGAATTCACCACGCAAGTCGCAGAAGCGGCGATCGCCCTGTCGGAAGCGATTTATCCGAATGTGCGCGATCGGGCTGATTACATCAAGTCAGAATTGCAACGGGAAGAAGCCCAATTCCTGAAAACTTTGGAACGGGGTGAAAAGCTGCTGTCAGAAATCCTCGCCAAAAATCCCCAACAGATTTCGGGAGCCGATGCCTTTGTTCTTTATGACACCTTTGGTTTTCCGCTGGAATTGACCCAGGAAATCGCCGAAGAACAGGGCATTTCTGTGGATGCGGCAGGCTTTGAAGTGGAAATGGACAAGCAGCGGGAACGGGCCCGCGCCGCCCACGAAACGATCGATTTGACCGTTCAAGGTTCGATCGATTCCCTCGCCGAAAAAGTCCAAAAAACCGAATTTTTGGGCTACCAAAACAGCGCCAGCACCGCCCAAGTGGAAGCGCTGTTGGTGGCGGGCAAAGTAGTAGAAACCGCTAGCGCTGGTGATGAGGTACAAATCCTGCTCGATCGCACCCCCTTCTATGCGGAATCGGGCGGACAAATTGGCGATCGGGGTTATTTCAGCGGCGATGATTTGCTGGTGCGCATCACCGATGTCAAAAAAGAATCGGACTTTTTCGTACACTTTGGGCGAGTCGATCGCGGAACCCTAAAAGCGGGTCAAACCCTCTCGTCCACGATCGACCAAGCCTGCCGCCGTCGGGCCCAAGCCAACCACAGCGCCACTCACCTGTTGCAAGCGGCCCTGAAAGCGCTGATCGATCCCAGCATTTCCCAAGCCGGTTCGCTGGTGGACTTCGATCGGCTGCGGTTTGACTTCAACTGCCCCCGCCCCCTGACCGCCGACGAGGTGGCCCAGGTGGAAAGTCAAGTGAACACCTGGATTGCGGAAGCCCACGGCGCAGTGGTGGCGGAAATGCCGATCGCCGATGCCAAGGCCAAGGGTGCAACGGCCATGTTTGGCGAGAAATATGGCGACATGGTGCGGGTGGTCGATTTCCCCGGCGTGTCGATGGAACTGTGCGGCGGCACTCACGTCAGCAACACGGCGGAAATCGGCGCATTCAAGATTATTTCCGAAGCGGGCGTGGCTTCCGGCATCCGACGGATTGAGGCGGTGTCGGGCCCGGCAATTTTGGACTATTTGAACCTGCGCGATCGGGTGGTGCGCGACCTGAGCGATCGGTTCAAGGTGAAGCCCGAGGAAGTGCTCGATCGGGTCAGCACCCTGCAAGAGGAGCTGAAAACCAGCCAAAAGCAACTGGATGCCCTGAAAGCAGAACTGGCGATCGCCAAGTCCGACAGTTTGGCCAGCCAGGCCGAGGCGATCGGCGACTTCCACATTTTGGTGGCGCGGATCGATGGGGTCGATGCGGCTTCCCTGACCACGGCGGGCGATCGGCTGGCCCAAAAGCTGGGCGATGGCGCGGCGGTGGTGCTGGCTTCGGCCACCGATGACGGCAAAGTGAGCCTGGTGGCGGCTTTCGGCAAAGCAACGATCGCCAAGGGCCTACAAGCAGGCAAATTCATCGGGGCGATCGCCAAACTCTGCGGCGGTGGCGGCGGCGGCAAACCCAACCTGGCCCAAGCGGGCGGCCGCGATGCCAGCAAACTGGACGAGGCGATCGCCGCTGCTAAAACGCAACTAGAAGGGGCGATCGGGTAACGCGCCTACAACTCGTCTTAAAACTCGACGAAAAAATAGATGCCGATCCAAGGGTGATCGGCATCTATTTTTTTATCTGCGAAAAGCACAGGCCAGAAGAGATCCTTCGAGTGACTTTTTACAGCGTCAAAATGGGACTGTTTTCAGGGATGACCACCAGGGATTCCTGAACACGGCCCGGCGTATTGTTCAATACTCGCGCGAGGAAGTTTCCGCTTAGTGTGCGAATTGTGGTATCCGACCCAGAAGCTTCGATTGCCAAATCCCGAATCGTGAAACTGCCAGTAATGAGGATTACGTCATCTAACGAGGAGAAATCACTAATCACATCTGCCAGGTCACGGGTCGGATTGGGTTCTACGGAGCTGCGGATGATGAAGGCATCTGGGCCAATTCCCCCTGTCAGAGTGTCAGTGCCAAAATCTCCGATGAGGACATCTGCCCCTTCACCACCCAATAGGATGTCGTTACCCTGCCCGCCGCGAACATAGTCGTTACCATCTCCACCGTTAACGAAGTCGTTACCGATGTTTCCATTGAGATAGTCAGTACCGATTCCTCCTTCCAGGATGTCGTTGTCACGTCCCCCCAGCAAGTTGTCATCACCAGCTTCGCCCCGTAGGGAATCATCGCCCTGGTTACCGTAGATCACATCGTTAGCTACCGAGCCAATGACGGTATCGTTGCCATCAAGGGTGCGAGTTCCATTAGGGAAACTTGCGAGGACACCTCCTGCGGGGATGTTGTAGAGATTGCTCAGACTACCGTTGGGAACATCAAAGAAACGGTTGCCAGGTGCTTCTGCCTGACGGATGTTTGCTCCTACAGTTTGAACCACACGGAGGTAGACCTCAGGAATGAAGCCATTGCCTAGGACTGAAGTGTTGGAGTTACTCGTAGCGCCAGATCCACCGTTGCTATTTTGCGGGGAAACTACCTCACCAGAAACAGCAAAAGAGCCTCCATTATCTTGATATTGACCTGGTAGTCCTCTAAAAAATTCCCCATCAGGAATACCTAGGTAGAGGCGTGTCGCACCTAGAGGTGCGATAAAAGACTGTCGAGAGCCTGTCCCATTACCGGTTAAGCCATCTCCAATGAAAAAGACTTGACCAAGCTGGGGGCTGAGAGAACTAAAACTAGTGCCCTGGTTAAAATCTTGCAGGACAACAGGAGACACAAGAGAGGGAGCATCACCCAGGAAAACGCCTGTCAACCCAATTGGCCCTTTATACCCGCTCAACCCATTAATGGGAGAAAGGTCACTACTTGCAAACCCTTCAGCAGTAAAGCTTTCACCTCCTGAGTTGTTAACGCGCCCATTTGGTGGAAAAACAGACACCCGGTCACTTGCTTTGACTGAGATGAATTTTGGAAGGCTGGCGGATGCCAAGGATGGTGGGCGAAGAGAGCTTTCGGAAAGACCAGCAAGGAAGATTGAATCCTTTCCAAATACGGTTAAAGCAACAGGAGAAGGGGCCATAAGTTGCAATGACTCTTATCAAAGATAACTTTTCAAGATATATGAAGACAGCTCAAAGGAACGAGTATTGGTAAATCACCTTCATAGTAGCCTAATTCCGGAGATAAAAAGTGTCAAGCTACTCTATTCCTGACAAAAGTGAAATTTTGTAAACTTCACTTTTATGGTAACTTTTTTAGGCAGTGCCTGTGAGGTGATGGTTTTCGGCAACTGATTGCTTACGCCATAAGACTTTTACCCGTTCATCATTACTGAATTACGGCACTACCCTTTTTTAAAGTTGACTATATCTTGGTTCTTGAATTAGGGCTACCATGCTTGAACTGAGACCAGCCGTTGCCTTCCTAGATAAAAGGCGGCTAGCCGGTGCGTAGAAAGTGTTGGACAACGGGGATGGCGGCGGCAAACCCAACCTGGCCCAAGCGGGCGGCCGCGATGCCAGCAAACTGGATGAGGCGATCGCCGCTGCCAAAACGCAACTAGAAGGGGCGATCAGGTAATGAATTCCTAGGTAGTGCCTGTGAGGTGATGCTTTTTAGAAAAAGATCGCTGACACTGCAAGGCTTTCACCCGCTCATCGTTACTGAATTACGGCACTACCAATTCCTAAACAGTGTGCTGTACTGCGATAGGGGAGGATGTCAACATGATCACGTCACAGGTACTCCCCCTGCCCCGCGAGTCCTAGAGATCCAGGCTAAATATCCAGATCGGTGAGGTTCAGCTTGGCCCCATAGGTTTCGATGAACTCGCGCCGGGGAGCCACTCGATCGCCCATCAAGATCGTGAAGATGCGATCGGCCTCAGCCGCATCATCGATTTCCACGCGCTTCATCGTGCGCGTTTCGGGGTTCATGGTCGTGTCCCACAACTGACCGGGCATCATTTCACCCAAGCCCTTAAACCGCTGAATGTTGTAGTTGGCATTGGCCGGGAACCCTGCCAAAATTTGCTGCAATTCCCGATCGCTATAGCAATATTGGTGGTTGCGGCCCCGCTCCACTTTATAGAGAGGTGGGCAAGCAATGTAGATGTGGCCTTGCTCTACTAATTCCCGTTGATAGCGATAGAAAAAGGTCAGCAACAACGTGCGAATGTGTGCACCATCCACGTCTGCGTCGGTCATCAAGACCACCCGGTGATAGCGCAGTTGCGACACATCAAATTCTTCGCCCTTGATGCCCAATCCGAGAGCGGAAATCAGGGCTTGAATTTCCGTGTTTTTATAAATTTTGGCATCGTCGGTTTTTTCGATGTTCAAGATTTTGCCCCGTAGCGGCAGAATCGCTTGGAACCGGCGATCGCGCCCCTGTTTAGCCGAGCCGCCTGCCGAGTCCCCTTCCACGATGAAAATTTCCGATTCCGAGGGATCTTTGGAGCTGCAATCGGCGAGTTTCCCGGGCAAGGGCGACGATTCCAATACCGATTTTCGGCGCACCAGTTCGCGGGCCCGGCGAGCGGCTTCGGCTGCGTTAAAGGCCTGAATGGCCTTTTCTAAAATGGAATCCGCCACACCGGGACGGAATTCCAAATATTCTGTGAACACTTCCCCCACCAAGGAATCGACAATGCCGCGCACTTCCGGGTTGCCGAGTTTGGTTTTGGTTTGACCTTCAAATTCGGGGTCAGGTACCTTCACCGAAATAATCGCCGTTAAGCCTTCGCGAATATGTTCGCCACCCAGATTGGCATCGCCATCTTTCAGCTTGTTGCGTTTGCGGGCGATCGCATTCATCGTGCGGGTCAAAACAGCCTTCAACCCCTCTAAATGAGTGCCGCCATCCACGGTGCGAATGTTGTTGGCAAAGCCGAATAAATTGTCGGTGTAGGCATCAATGCTCCATTGCATGGCCACTTCGACCTGCACCCCGTCGCGCTCACCTTGCACGTACAAAATTTCTTCGTGCAGTGGCTGGCGATCGCGGTTGATGTAGGCGACGTATTCGCGAATCCCGCCTTCATAGCAATAGGTTTCGACTTTGGGCTGGTCGCTTTTGAGCAACTCTAGCCGGTGGTCGGTAAAGGTGATTTTTACCCCGGCATTCAAGTAAGCCAATTCGCGCAACCGGCTGGCCAGGGTGCCGTAGTCAAACTCAATGCCGGTGATGAAGATATCGACATCGGGCAGAAATGTGACCCGTGTGCCGGTAATCGAGTCGATGGCTGGTTCGCTGGTCAGGGGGCCTTGGGGAATGCCGCGACTGTAGTGCTGGACGTGGTGTTGATTGAGGCGCTTGACCTCGACGATTACTTCCGAGGACAGGGCATTGACCACGGACACGCCCACCCCGTGCAAGCCGCCGGAGACTTTGTAGCCACCGCCGCCGAACTTGCCGCCCGCGTGCAGCACGGTCATTACCGTTTCGAGGGCGGACTTACCGGTTTGGGGGTGAATATCGACGGGGATGCCGCGGCCATCGTCGGTGACGGTGACGGAGCCGTTGGCATTTAGATCGACTTCAACGTGGGTGCAGTAGCCGGCCAGGGCTTCGTCGATCGAGTTGTCCACCACCTCGTAAACTAGATGGTGTAGGCCGCGCGGCCCGGTGGAGCCGATGTACATTCCCGGTCGCTTGCGGACAGGTTCAAGCCCTTCAAGAACCTGAATTTGGTCTGCCCCATAGTTGCTGGTCATGCTAGCTCCGCTCCAAATCGGACGTATAGGCGTTGAGTTTGCCTATAACTTCAAAACATCAGTCAATCTTAACACGAAAGGGTTATAGAAGCTGCTAGCGCGTTCTCCGCTGGAGTTTGAGGCTTGGGTGCAATCCGATTGAAATTCGCGCCTTGAATTCGCGTTTCATAATCGATTCGCTTGATGGATCGATATGGATCGGCATAGATCGATCGTTGATTGAGCATTGGTGCTTCAGCGATCGATTCGGTGGGTCGGTTTGGGCATCTATAACCAACGCATCGCTTGACCTAACGCATGGCTCGAACTGCTCTCGGATTGCCCCGCTAGGGAGCGGCATGGTCTACGTTTCGGACAACGGCATCGATGGCGGCCACTAGGCGATCGATTTGTGCTGGTTCGTGGGATGCCATCAGGGTAAACCGCAGGCGGCTGGTAGGCACGGTGGGCGGCCGAATGGCCCCGGCCCAGATGCCATGCTCAGTGAGCGATCGCCCCAAGCGCACAATCGTAGCCGGGTCGGGCCCTTGTAGACAGAGGATCGGTGACGCACTGGGCAACAGCCGGTAAGGGGCGGGGCGATTCTGCAAAGTGCTCGGTAACGATTGTAGCCATTGCTGCAATTGCCGTTGGAGATTGGCCACATTTCGCCACAGCCGATCGCGCCGATCGGGTTCCGCACGGACAATTTGTATGGCTGCGAGGGCGGCGGCCGTGTCGGCGGGTGACAGGCCGGTGCTGTAGATCCAAGTGGCGGCCCGGTTCCGCAAAAAATCAATTAGCTCTGCCGACCCGGCCACATAACCGCCCAGGCTGCCGAGGGCCTTGCTGAGAGTGCCGATTTGGACGATCGCCCGGCCCGTGCAGCCCAGGGACTCTACACAACCGGCCCCCGTTGCCCCAAACACTCCCGTACTGTGGGCTTCGTCCACCAACACCATCGCTGCAAATCGATCGGCCAAGTCCAGCAACTCGGGCAGGGGAGCCAGGTCTCCATCCATGCTGAACACGGTGTCGGTCAGGATTAAGCAGCGGCGATGGTGGGGGCGATGCTGCTCCAGTAGGGTTTGTAAGTCAGTCAGATCACAGTGGCCATACTCCAAAAAGGTTGCGCCGCTGAGTTTGGCCCCATTGATCAAGCTGGAGTGGTTGTAGCGATCGCTCAAAACCAAATCCCGCGACCCCACCAGAGCGGCGATCGTGCCCAAGTTAGCCAAATAGCCCGCACTGAAGACGATCGCATCGTCGGTTTGCTTGAGTTGGGCGATCGCCTGTTCCAGTTGGCGGTGCAGGTTTCGATCGCCCGTAATCAGCCGCGAGCCGGTGCTGCCCGTGCCGTAATCGTTGACCGCTGCGATCGCGGCTGCTTGCAAGCGCGGGTCGCCCGCCAAGCCTAAATAATCGTTGCTGGCAAAGTTCAGCACCCGTTGCCCATGGCGCTCGACCACCGGCCCCGGGAGGCCAACGAGGGCTTGGGGCGATCGATACCATTGGGCGCGGTGGATGGTTTCGAGCGCGCCCGCAATCCAGTCATAGGCAGCAGAAGGCATTCGTAATGGGTCAGGCTAGGACTCGGCGGGGCGATCGTGGTGGGGCACGGTGGGTCGGTAGGGTTGGGCGGATTGTTGGGTGGATTGTTGAGTGGCGGAGGGCCCGCCCTGGCCGTTTGGGTTCAGCGGCATTGGGGGTGGCTCGATCGGAACGGGCACTTCCCCCAACAGCCAGTAGGTGGTCATAGCACCCCGGCCGCGCACTTCCCAAGGGCCACGGGGTTCGAGCTGGAACCGATCGCCCAGCAAGGCGGCCGTCGATTCGGTGACTTGAATTCTGCCCGCTTGGCCTTGGGATTCCATGCGGCTGGCAATGTTCACCGTGTCGCCCCACAAATCGTAGATGAACTTGCGGATACCGATCACCCCAGCCACGAGGGGGCCGGTGTTGATGCCAATTCGGAGTTGAAACGACTGCCCATCATCCCGCTTGAACTGCTCGATCGCCTGTTGCATTTCCAGGGCCATGCGCGCGACAGCCATTGCATGATCAGGCGTGGTTGACGGCACACCGCCCACAGCCATGTAGGCATCCCCGATCGTTTTGATTTTTTCCACGCCATAGCGCTCGGCAATCCGATCGAACTCCGAAAAGATCTCATTCAGCCGTGACACCAATTCCGCTGCTTGAATTTGCGAAACCCATTCCGTAAACCCCACAATATCGGCAAACAAAACCGTTGCTGATTCAAACCGATCCGCCATCGCCGTTTGCTGCATTTTGAGGCGCTGGGCGATTTTTTGCGGCAGGATATTTAATAATAATTGCTCCGATTGTTGTCGTTGCTTTCGGAGTTCTAAATCCGTTTGTCGGCGTTCAGTAATGTCTTGAACAAGTCCTTCAAAGTACAGAAATTCGCCATGGCCGTTGTAGACACTGCGGACGCTTTCAGAAACCCAAATCCGTCGGCCGTCTTTACGATAGACTTCCGATTCAAAGTTAGAAACTTCGCCGTATTGTGCCATGTAAGCCAAGAACTCTTCGCGGCGGTGCGATCGTACGTAAAGTTGCCGGCCAATATCCGTAAGGGATTCGATCGCTTCGGTGGGCGAGCCATAGCCATAAATGCGAGCCAAGGCTGGATTAACACTAATAAACTGTCCATCCCAGGTGGCTTGGAAAATGCCTTCGAGGGCGTTCTCAAAAATACTGCGATATTTCTCTTCAGCAGCTTGCAGAGCGTCGGCCGCAAGTTTGCGATCGGTAATATCATCCAGCACACCCAGCACACCAATTACCTCCCCTTGGGCATCTCGAATTGGCACACGATAGCAATCCAGCCAAATGGGATGGCCATCCCGATCCTGTCGATATTTCCGCAAAACTTGATGGGAAATAGGTGTGTTTGTTTCAATTACACGCCGATCTTGTGATCGAAATTGCTCGGCAATCATTGGGTCTTCAATGAGGTCACAATCAGTCTTACCGATCGCGTTTTCTGGATCTCCCAATCCCGAAGCCTCTGCCCAACTGCGGTTGCAGCCGAGAAAAACCAAGTCCGCATTTTTCCAGAAAATTTGCTGCGGAATATTATCCAAAATGGTGCGTAGGTATTGCTTCTGTTCCTGTAAGACTACTTCTGTGCGCTCGCGCTCGGCAATTTCGACCATCAAGCGCTGGTTTTGAGCGGCTAATAGCTGGGTTGCTTTGCGAATCTTGAGATGAGTTTTGACCCGCATCAGCACTTCTTCTAGGGCAAAGGGCTTGATTAAATAGTCAACGCCGCCCACCTTGAAGGCTTGCAATTTATCAAGGTCGCCATTAGAAGCGCTGGTAAAAATAATGGGAATATCGCAGGTTTTGGGATCTGCTTGCAAGGTTTCGCAAACCCGAAAACCATTCAGGTCAGGTAAATAAATATCCAGAAGAATCAGATCAAAATTTTGCTCATGTGCGCAGGCAATTCCCCCTTGGCCACTGTTAGTGGTGATGACCCGGTAGCCCTCGGCCGTGAGTAGGCGATCGAGCATGGTACAGATGGCAGCTTCATCATCAATTACCAAAACACAGGAGCACGCCACGGACCAATCGTGGCTCACAGAAGAGTGGTGATGACTGCCGGGGGGAGTTTCGGTAGGAGGGTCGATCGGACAAATCACAAGGCCCTCCTCAAGGATTGAGGCGGAAGGGGAGCAATATGCAAACTGCCATCATCTTAATGATCACGTTGAATCGGTGCTAGTGCTTGAACTATACCCGCATAATTACGGAACTGCCCCAGTCCCGATTTCACCATTGACCGATGGACGATAGATGGACTTGGATTGGACTTGGATTAGGTTTGGGCTTGAAAAAATGGCAGACTTTTGGCTGCATCGATCAAAATCCAGCGATCGCCGCTGCCGTTTTTCTTTCTTCTATCCTAAAGGTATGGATTAATACTTACAAGCACGCAGTAAACAGGTTCTTGGCCATCGTTGGCCAGGGAGAGATATCGCTGATAGAGTGCATGGTTGCAAGCATCTTGCGAGTATCTTGTGGGCCGTTTGTGGGCAAGGTGTGGGCAAGGTGTTGGTGGTCTTCTCGCGATTCGTTGGTTAAGTAGGTGTGTATGAGTCAGACTTCTCCGATTCCGGTAGTGGTGGTGGGTGCGGCCGGCAAAATGGGCCGCGAAGTGGTGAAAGCGGTGGCGACAGCTCCCGACATGACGCTGATTGGGGCGGTCGATCGCGCGCCGGGTTTGGTGGGCCAAGATGTGGGCGAGGTGGTTGGCTGCGGGCCCCTGGAAGTGCCAATTTTGGATCAGTTAGAAGCGACTTTGGCCATGGCGGCCCAGGAGCGCCGACCGGGCGTGATGGTGGATTTTACGCATCCCAGTTCGGTCTATGAAAATGCGCGATCGGCGATCGCCTATGGCATTCGTCCGGCGATCGGCACCACGGGTCTGAGCGATCACCAAGTGCGGGAGTTGGCGGAATTTGCCGACAAGGCCAGCACCGGTTGCGCGATTATTCCCAACTTTTCGATCGGGATGGTGTTGCTGCAACAGGCGGCGGTGCAAGCCTCGCAATATTTTGATCACGTCGAGATTATTGAACTGCACCACAACCAAAAGGCCGATGCGCCCAGCGGCACGGCTTTGCAGACGGTGCAACTGATGTCGGGGTTGGGCAAGACCTTCAACCCGGCCCAGGTCGAAGAAAAAGAACTGATTCCGGGGGCGCGGGGCAGCGTGGCCGGCGACAATATCAATGTGCACAGCGTGCGGTTGCCGGGGTTGATTGCCCACCAGGAAGTGATCTTTGGGGCGGCGGGGCAAATCTATACCCTGCGGCATGACACGAGCGATCGCGCCTGCTATATGCCCGGTGTGCTGCTGACCATCCGCAAGTTGATGGATTTGAAATGTTTGGTCTACGGTCTCGAAAAGCTGCTGTAGGGTGTTGATGGTGGTTGGCGCGATCGAGCATCCTCAATCGCTGCCCTCCTAACCGTGATTGCGCCCGAATCCTGAGCCGTCCATTGGCTGTCCCTTAGCTGTCCCTTGGCTGTAATTGACCTATGCTGGTGCCGCTAACCCGTGAAACCTTCGATCGACTAATTCCCAAAATCGCCACCTACCCGCAATACCAGTTCTATTGGGGCAAGCCCCAGGACTTTATTCGGCGGCTGGCCATTTCGGTGGTGGCGATGGTGGTCACTTGGCTCCTGAGCTTGGCCACGGGCGAGGCCACGGCCCCCCTGTGGTTTTTGATTGGGTTTGCGGGGGCGCTCTACTGGTTTTGGGCTCCAATTTATCTCGCCAGTATCCGCAATGGCAAAGTCCGCAAGCTGGGCTACTGTGGATTTTGGGAGGCGGAAATTCTCGATCTCTACGTGACTGAAGAGCTGGTGGGCCAAGAGGAAACGGTCAACGAGCGGGGTGATCTGGTGATTGTGGAAAACCGCGAGCGCTGCATCAACCTGGAGGTGGGTGACGACACGGGCTTTGAAACCCAACTGCAAGCGCCTTTGCGCCGGGAGCACAAGGGCCTGAAACGGGGGATGCGGGTACAGTCGCTGATTTTGTCCGATCGCCCAGACTTGAGCCGGGTGGCCCAGGTGGCGGACCTTTTTGTGCCCATGCGATCAATCTGGGTGGGTGACTATCCCCTGTTGCAGCGCGAGGCCTTTGAGGAGGTGAGCCGACGGTTAACGGATGATCAAGACCGGCCCCAGCGCCGATCGCGCAGGGATGATCGCAATGCCGATCGCGATCGCCCCATGCCGCCCGCCCCGCCCAGCGAAAGCCGCTTGGCCCGTCGTCCAGATCCGCGCGATCGGGCCATGGTTCCCTACGAGATGGGTGATCGGCCCGGCGAAGATCCTCCGTTCCGGCGCGATCGAGATCCCGAGCCAACCAGACGGCGCGATCGACGAAGCCGCGATTCTGACCTACGCTTTTAAGGGCTTGCGCTTTTAGTAGAGGGGCAGCGTTGGACTAGCCCTGACAGCGATCGCGGGTGGCACAGGGTTGGTTGCCACCGTCCCCAACCCACCGTCCCCAACCCGCCGTCCCCAACCCGGAGCAGCCCCTAATTCCCAGGACTTGTTGACAGGGCAGCCAATTTGTTGCCAAAGCAATTGACGGAATGGGAGTGGCTTGATATCTCTAATGTCAATTCCCATGTCAATGCCCAACCACCCAAGCGCTTGCCCATAAGATCACGGCGGCTCGGGTCTGACTCATTCGCGACCACTGACTAGTTTGTGTCACGCAACTGCCTCCCTGTGAAATTTCTCGAGTTCATGCGGCTTTCCTAGATTTTCGGCGATGATTTTTGGCGATCGAGCCTGCTTGGGTCACATCCATGTCAGCAGATCATAAAAACGGCCCGGCAATTCGGTGCTTGCTCGATCAACCCACCCAAATTGGGGCGGAAATCGGTGAAACCGAATCAGTGATTGTTCCTTTGCGTTAGCTCGTTGATCAGCCTGTGGAACCCCTGGATTTTGATGACACGCTCAATGGAGCAATCGGCGGGCCAATCCTGTCGGGTTGGCTGCCGACTGCTTCGGGATTAGGTGATGCCCTATCTGGTTTGTCAGCCTTTGGGGTGGCAGGTCTGGGGTTGCCGTTAGCAGAGCTAGATGATCGATTAGCTGTCAGTACTGTCAGTGCCGAGTTGTCCCCCTTGGAGGTGCTGGAGCCGGAATTGCCCCCAGCCCAGTCGCCCGATTGGTTGTTGAGCCAGTGGCTGGATTTGGGATTGCAGCAGTTTGAAGCGGGGAACTATGCCGGGGCGATCGAAGCCTTTGAGCGTTGCCTAGAGCTGGAGCCGACGGCTTCCGTAGCGCTTCAGGGGCGGGCGATCGCCTTGGTGGGTTTAGGCTCCTATGCCGAAGCCCTGCCCGACCTAGAAGACTTGATTGCTCAGTTCCCCCAGCAGGTGGATCTGTGGGGCAACTATGGCCATGCTCTGGCCGGTATGGGGCGCTACGACGAAGCCCTAGCCGCCTATCGACATATCCTGACGATCGACCCCAATGTGGTCACGGCTTGGCTTGATTGCGGCCGTGTGCTGCAACAGATGGAACGCTGGAGTGATGCGGCGGCGGCTTACGATCGCGCCCTCAATCTCCAACCGACCCATGCGCCGGCCTGGTATGCCCGGGGTTTGCTCCAGAAAAAACTGGGCCAGCGCTCGCTGGCCCTGGAAGCGTTTGAACGTGCCCTGTCGATCGATCCCTACTGCAAAGAGGCTTGGAATTATCGCGGCACGTTGCTGGAAGACCTGGGCCGGCCGGCCGAAGCGCGCGAGGCCTATCAACGGGCGATCGACCTTGACCCGCAATATGCCGAAGCCTGGAATAACTTGGGCATTGCCCTCGAAAATCAACAGGTTTATAACGAGGCCCTCGAAGCCTTCCGTAAATCCCTGGACTGCGATCCCTACAACCCGGATGTGTGGAACAACTGCGGCCTGACCCTTGATAGTCTGAATCGGTTGGCAGAGGCCGTGACGGCCTTCGATCGCTCCCTTTCCCTCACAGGCAATAGTTACTGGAAAGCCTGGGCCAATCGGGGCTGGGCCCTGTGGCGGTTGCATGGCTATGCAGCGGCCCTGAAAAACTGGAACCAAGGCCTAGAAAGTTTGGATCGATCGGCGGCGGACTATGCCCTGGGTTGTGGCATTTTGCACTACCACAAGGGGCGGGCCCATGCTGAGGAAGGCCAGCGCCACACCGACCCGTTCCCCTATTTGCAAGAGGCGCGGCTCTGTTTTGAGCAAGCCCTGACCTTTCTAACGCCTGACCGCTATGCAAATTGGTACTTAGAAGGGGTGCAAGGGGCGATCGACACCTATCGGGCTTTGGGGCAAACCGATCGCGCCCAAACCCTATTGCACCAAGCGACGGATCTGCTACGGCGGATGGTGCGCGAAACGGATTGCACGACCCAAAAGGTGACTTTGGCGGCCAAGTTGGCGAACTTTTACCAAAGCGGCTCATCTATCTAGGGGCGATGGGCCTAGGGGTGATGGGTCTAGGGGCGATGGGCGATCGCGGTGGTGGCGATCGCGCGGCCCTGGTCTGACCCGAATCTAACTGAGCTGAATCTAACTGAGCTGAATCTATCCGTTGATTAGCCCTCAGCGGTTGATCCCAAAACTGGCTGGCTGGATCGAGAAACTGGATTAATCGCTTGTGGGGATTGGGGTGGCTCTGCTAAAACCGATCGCAGGTGACGGAAAATTTTTGGCCAGTTTGGCAGCGGATTGGCATCCATCGGGGCGATCAAATTTGCGCCATCACGTCTTTGCGCCATCACGTCATCTCGCCATGCAGGCAGAGGGAACGAGCAAATGCAATGGATAACAACTGGGGCGGTCAGGGGATGGCCAGAACGATCCTGGGCGATCGCGTTGGCCTTGGCAACCACACTGGCGGCTCCGATGGCCCGCGCCGAAGAGACGATTCCTTTTGGGCAACCGCTGCCGGGGCGACCGAGCGCGCCGGAACCCGATCCGGCTGCTGAATCATCAAGCGATCGCTCCACGCCGCCCGTGGGGGTGGAAGTGCTCTCTGCGCCCAATCCCCCTTCAGTGCCTGAGAGTGATGCAGGCTGGATTGTGGATGAGGGAGCGGGCCCGGCGGTGACGGTGGTGCCCGAGGCGGCCCCAGCGGCCAGCGCCCAACCCCCGACACCCCCGATCGCCGCCGCCCAACCGGCCGCCGAGGGCAATTTTTTTGAGCCGGTGATGCCCAACCAGGGTGGCCGGTATGCGGTCTATGCCCTGGGCGATAATCTAGGGCTGTTTGAACAGGTGCAGCGACTGTCGCCCTCGGCGGCCTTCGTGACCTATCGCGGCCAAACGGCGGTGCGGGCGGGCCTGTTTGAGCGGGCGATTGATGCCCAAGCTCGGGTGCGGGAGCTGGCCCAGCGGGGCATCCCGGCTGAAGTGGGAGAAAACAGCAGCACCGCCGCTTCGCCAGTCCCGGCCAGTCCGATGTTGGGATCGATGTTGGGATCAATGACCCCGATCGCAGTGCGCCCCGGCCAGCCCGATCCAAGTACCTTGTTTGATGACTTTGCGGCAGGTTCCCCCGGCCCCCGGGCCACGGGGCGGGATGCACCGCTGCCGATGGCGGGCCGGCGACTGCCCCCGATCGGCAACACCAACCGTGGTCGATCGCTGCCGGAGCCACCCCCGGAAAGCGCGATCGAGTCGCCAGCACCCCGGCCCCTGGCTGTGCGATCGCCCCTCCCAACGGCCCCCAGCCCAATCGCGGCGGCGGCGGCGGCGGCGGCCAACCCCGAGGGCTATTTTGTGGTGGTCACGAGCGATCGGGCTGCCTTGCCGCAACTGATCAATCAATTGGGTGATTTGGGGTTGCCGGCTTCCAGTTTGTTTCCCAGCGAAAATGGAGGCTTGCAAATTGGCCCCTTCGCTGATGTGAGTACCGCGCAGCAGTGGCGATCGCGCCTGCAAACGGCCCAGTTACAGGTGGAACTGATGCACAACGGTTGGGTGATGGAAGACAGCCAGCCCTAGAACCAACCCTAGGGTGCTGACTTGCGCCAGAACCCCACAAATGCCAGAACCCCACAAAATCGATCCACAGGGAAGACCCCGCGATCGCGCACCGATCGCGGGGCCACACTCACGTCACGACCGGCGACTTAAGCCAGGTATTCTTGCAGCGACTTGACGGTTAGCGGTTGGGACTGGAGCGATCGAATGGCGGCGGCGGTGGCCTTGGCTCCGGCGATCGTCGTGACCGTAGGCACTTTATAGGTCAAGGCCGTGCGACGAATCGCGCGATCATCAAACTGGGCTTGCTCCCCGGCGGGCGTGTTGATCACCAACTGCACCTGACCGTTGACGATCGCATCGCGGATGTTCGGGCGACCTTCATGGATTTTGAGGGTCAATTGCACCGCTTTTAGCCCTTGCTCGTGCAACACCTTGCGCGTACCTTCGGTGGCCAGCACCTCAAACCCCAAATCCAACAGATCTTTCACCACCGGCACGATCGCAGTCTTATCGCGATTGTTCACCGAAATAAACACCGTGCCCTTCAACGGTAGGCGTTGGCCTGCACCCAGCTCGGCCTTGGCAAAAGCCGTGCCAAAGTCCGGTGCAATCCCCATCACTTCGCCGGTCGATCGCATTTCCGGCCCGAGCAGCGTGTCGGTACCTGCAAACTTATCAAAGGGCAACACCGCTTCCTTGAGGGCAAAGCGATCGGGAATCACTTCCTGCTGGAACGCCAGCTCGGGCAGGGATTTGCCCGACATCACCCGCACGGCCATCTTGGCCAGGGGCACGCCGATCGCCTTGGAAACAAAGGGCACTGTTCGCGAGGCGCGGGGGTTGGCCTCCAGGATATAAACCTGGGGCTGACCATCATCACCCGTGACTATTGCGAACTGGATGTTCATCAAGCCAACGACCTTCAGGGCCTTGGCCAGGTCGATCGTCCAGCCGCGAATCGTGTCGAGGGCCGCGGCCGGCAGCGAGAAGGTGGGCAGGGCACAGGCCGAGTCGCCCGAGTGAATCCCCGCCTGTTCGATGTGCTCCATGATCCCGCCGATCGTCACGTTGCCGCTGTGGTCGGCGATCGCGTCCACATCCACCTCGATCGCGTTCTCCAAATACTTATCGATCAAGATTGGATGATCCGGCTCCACCTGCACCGCCACGGTCATGTAGCGTTCCAGATCCGCATCGGAATAGACAATTTCCATCGCGCGGCCGCCCAACACATAGCTAGGGCGCACCACCACCGGGTAGCCAATCCGTCGGGCAATATCCAGCGCTTCGCCGTAGCTGCGGGCCAAGCCATTGGGCGGTTGCATAATCTGCAATTCCCGCAGGATTTTCTCAAACCGTTCGCGGTCTTCGGCCATGTCGATCGAATCCGGCGAAGTTCCCCAAATTTGCGTGGGCAGGTCGGGGGCGTTTTGCAAGGCCGTCAACAGAGGCACAGACAGTTTTAGGGGGGTTTGGCCACCAAACTGGACAATCACCCCCTGGGGCTGTTCCGCTTCAATGATGTTCAACACATCTTCCTTGGTCAGCGGCTCAAAGTAGAGGCGATCGCTCGTGTCGTAGTCCGTGGAAACCGTTTCCGGGTTGGAGTTGACCATGATCGTTTCGTAGCCATCCTCTTGCAGAGCAAAAGAAGCATGGCAACAGCAATAGTCAAACTCAATCCCCTGACCAATCCGGTTGGGGCCACCACCGAGGATCATCACCTTGGGTCGATCGCTCGGCAACACTTCCGACTCGGCCGGCTCTGGGGAAGCTTGGTCGCCTTCGAGGTGCAGACCGCCGGTTTCGTAGGCGGAGTAGTAGTAGGGCGTGTAGGCTTCAAACTCCGCTGCGCAGGTGTCCACGGTTTTGTAAACCGGCACGACCCCCAGACCTTTGCGGTAGGCGCGCACTGCGTCCTCATGGGTTTTGGTGGCGTAGGCAATTTGTCGATCGCTAAAGCCCTGTTGCTTCACCGCCAGCAACATTTCCGCGCTCATGTCCTTCAGGGGTGTGCGCTTCAGCAGCTTTTCGGTGTCGAGGATTTCTTGCAGCTTGTCGAGGAACCACGGGTCAATGGCCGTGAGTTCATAAATATCCTCGACGCTCATGCCCAACTGCATGGCGTAGCGCACCGTAAAGATCCGTTCGGGACTGGGCGTACGTAGGCTCGATCGAATCTGCTCCAGGCTAGGGATTTTTTCATCCCGATCGCAACCCCAACCGGCCCGACCCGTTTCGAGCGATCGCAGGGCCTTTTGGAACGATTCTTGGAACGTCCGCCCGATCGCCATCGCCTCACCCACCGACTTCATTTGGGTGGTCAGCACGGCCGGCGTGCCGGGGAATTTCTCGAAGGCAAACCGAGGAATCTTGGTGACGACGTAATCGATCGTTGGCTCAAAGGAAGCCGGCGTTTTTTGGGTGATGTCGTTGGAAATTTCGTCCAGGGTGTAGCCCACGGCCAGCTTGGCGGCGAACTTGGCGATCGGGAAGCCCGTCGCCTTAGAAGCCAAGGCCGAGCTACGCGACACCCGAGGGTTCATTTCAATCACGATCACATCGCCATTTTCCGGGTTCACCGAAAACTGAATATTAGAGCCGCCGGTTTCCACGCCAATTTCGCGGATGATCTTGATCGAGGCATCCCGCAGCCGCTGATATTCCTTGTCGGTGAGGGTTTGGGCCGGAGCCACGGTGATCGAATCGCCCGTATGCACCCCCATCGGGTCGAAGTTCTCGATCGAGCAGATAATCACCACGTTATCGGCCAGATCGCGCATCACCTCCAGCTCGTATTCCTTCCAACCCAGCAACGATTGCTCGATCAGAATTTGCGACACGGGGCTAGCATCGAGACCCGACTGGGAAATTTCTTCAAACTCTTCTTGGTTGTAGGCAATCCCCCCACCGGAGCCGCCCATGGTGAAGGCCGGGCGAATAATCAGCGGGTAGGAGCCAATTTGGCGGGCCACGTCGCGGGCCTCTTCCAAGGAGTTGGCCAAGCCCGAGGGGCAAACGCCGACCCCAATTCGCTCCATGGCCTCCTTAAAGAGCTTGCGGTCTTCGGCCATTTCGATCGCGGCCAGCTTGGCCCCAATCAGCTCGACCCCATAACGCGCCAACACGCCGCTCTTGGCCAGGGCAACGGCAATGTTCAGGGCCGTTTGACCGCCCATGGTGGGCAGCAGCGCGTCGGGCCGTTCCTTGATGATGATTTTTTCGACCACTTCCGGGGTCAGCGGCTCGATGTAGGTGCGATCAGCCATTTCCGGGTCGGTCATGATCGTGGCTGGGTTGGAATTCACCAGCACGACCTCGTACCCCTCGGCTCGGAGCGCTTTACAAGCCTGCGTACCGGAGTAGTCAAATTCACAGGCCTGACCAATCACGATCGGGCCGGAACCAAGGAGCAAAATCTTGCGAATGTCGTCGCGGCGGGGCATAAGGGCAATCCCAGGGGACTAGCGATTTCGATCGACCGTCGGGCCGCCCGGCCCGAGATCCTGCCTATTGTACGAGGTGCGATCGTCCCGTCAATGTTTAGAATGCACCGTTCTGAGGGCGTAGATCGGCTGGTCAATTCCGGCGGCAGGGTTTAGAGCGCATCATCCATCAAGGGCGATCGGTTGATCGGCTTGTTGCCAGCCTTGGCAGGGCGGTTTCAGCAATTTGGGGAAATTTTTGAAAAAACATTTGACAAAATCAGGTTTATCCGCAAATATATAAATCGCTCAAGGCGCGGCGCAAACAGCCAATCGCGACCAAAAACGCCGGAAAGCATCCTGGGTCTGTAGTTCAATTGGTTAGAGCACCGCCCTGTCACGGCGGAAGTTGCGGGTTCGAGCCCCGTCAGACCCGTTCTAAACCCCAACGAAAAAGGAATCTGAATCCGTCAACGGGTTGCGATCGACCTTTTGGAGTTACCCAGGTTTTTACTGAAAATTCCTGGGTCTTTTTAGTCCCCATTTGTTGCGCCCAACTTGCGCCCAACTTGCCCCCAAATCACCTACAAATCATCTACAAACTGACCTTGACCGGCAGGGGCCTGTTTAGGATTTCTCAATATCTGTGCTCAATATCTGTGCTCAATATCTGCGCCCAATATGCGCTCAATGTCTGCACTCAATGTCTGCACTCAATGTCTGCACTCAATGTCTGCAATTGATTCTTCCCCCACGGCTGTGAACCCCGCGATCGCCCAGGGAGTGCCGAGCGATCGCTTTGTCTATCAACCCCCGGCCTCAGCGGTGGGAGCGCGCCAGATTTTGGTGAAACCCAACTTGGGCTATCCGGTGGGGCCGCCCGTGACCGTGGGCGATCGGGTCTTGGGGGAGGTGTTGCACGCCTTGCGATCGGTGGCTCCGGCGGCGGAGATTCTGATCGTTGAAGGTGTTTGCTCGCCGGTTTCCTTGGTGGAAATTGCCGCGCGCCGGGGCCTGCATCGCCTGTTTGACGAAGGAATGCGGCTGGTAGATGCCGACAGCTTGCCCCTGGTGGAGTACGAGAATCGATCGCCCGAGCCGGTGCGGTTTCGATCGATGCTGGCCCCAGCTTTGATCCAAGAAGTGGATTGTCGGATTTCGATCGGGGCTTTGAAGCGCACCCACCTGAAGGATGAGCCGTTGATTTCCGCGTCGCTCAAGAACCTATATGGGCTGTTTCCGCGCGATCGCTACAAGGCCCGTAGCCCCCACTCGCGGGGCCAGCTCCATCGCCCCTCGGTGCCGCGCGTTTTGCAGGATGTCTATTTCTGCATCGGCCATTGGTTTGATGGCGGGGTGGTGGATGGCACGGTCAAATATTTCAGCGCCGATTATCGACCTGATCGCGGCCAGTCGATCGCGCTCGATCGGGTCTTTTTTGGGTCGGATTTGCTAGCGGTCGATCGATTAGCCTGTCAGGTGGCCCAAGAACCCATGCCCGATTATTTAGGGGTAATTGATCGGTTGCGATCGCAGCAAGATCATTAGCAGGGCCATTCAGAAATTCAGCGGCATGAGACGGGGCAATGGTGGCTTTGGGAGGTCGATCAACCAAGCACAATCCCGGGGATTTTGTGGGGAAGAAAAAGCCAGGTATAATGGGCAGCTATCCCCATTGCAGTGACCATGCTTGACGACCTACTACCGATCTCCTTGACACTGGATGCACCGCTATTGGCGGGGTCGGGCCTGTGGTCTTTAGCGCTTTATTTGGGGTTGCCCTCGGTGGGCGATTGGTTGATGGATGGGCTAGTTCGCTGGTTTGATTTTGCCGAGCGATCGCTCTACTTTTCCCAAGAAGCTTCCCAAAAAGCCTTTGAAAAAACTCGTGCGGCCCGCGCATCACAAAATGCATTCTATGCGTCGATTTTGAGCATTCTTCCCTTCTTACTTGCGGGAGGAATTGCTAATGGAGCGATCGCCCAAATCTTTGACAAAAACTGGACGATTGCTTGGGCCGTGATGGCGGTTTTTGCGGCGGGGGTCTATGAGTTGGGTCGGCGCAGCGGGCCCGATCGCCCCGATCGTTAAACAGCCCCATCTCAGCTCAAAATCTCAGCTCAAACTTTTAAAAACCAACCGCGCCGATAGAAGCCATACATCACCAGCCACCAGAAAGCGACCGTGGCGATCGCAAACAACAGTGACCCGCTCATCGGCCCGGCCCAGGAGGCAAACAGTGTCTGGTACAGCCATTGATAGGTGCTGGGTGCATCGGGGCCGCTGCCAATGTGGGTGCGGTTGAGCAAGCGCCCAACCAAGCCCGACCCGACAAAGGCCGCGATCGCATTCAGCCCAAAAATCTCAAAGGGCCGACTGACCGATCGCCATTGCTTCAGTTCGACTAGGGCAAAGCAGCCCGCTAGCAAAACAATCGACCAGCCCGCCGCATAGACTGCGTAGGAACTAGTCCAGAGTTGCTTATTCAAAGGCAGCGCCAACGACCATAGGCGACCCATCACAATCGCCCAGCCCCCAGCCGCCACCAATCGCCAAGCCGTTTTGGCCGTTTGGGGTTGGGTTTTCAGCCACCGCAAAGCCCAGTAGCCCGCCATCACAGATCCCACGGCCGGAATGGTGCTCAAGAGGCCTTCTGGGTCGAAGGGGCCACCTAAATACAGATGGCTGCTGCCGAGCAGGGCGCGATCGACTGCACCGACGATCGATGCTTCGGCGGTGAGTGGCGTTGTGGTGAGCAATGCCCAATAACCCAGCCAGCTCGCGGCCGTGGCGATCGCCTGCCAGCGTTGCGACAGGTTCAGCACCAACAGCGATGAGAGACCATAAGCCAGGGCAATCCGCTGCAATACGCCTAAAAATCGCCATTTTTCCCAGGCCAGAGGCGCACCTTCAAAAGCCGTCGCCATCAACAGGCTGGAGACATTCAGCATCAACCCCAGCCCCAATAGCAGGGCCACCCGCTTGGCCAATTTGAGATAGGTTGATCGCCCCGCCTGGCCCGTTTCGGCCCAGCGCCCCAGCGAAAAGGCCATCGCCCCGCCCACCACAAACAAAAACAGCGGAAACACCAAATCCGTGGGTGTGAAGCCGTGCCATTCCGCATGGAGCAGGGGCGGATAGACGGATGACCAACTGCCGGGATTGTTCACCAAAATCATGCCCGCGATCGCCAATCCTCGCAGCAAGTCCAAACACCGAAAGCGCTGGGTCGGCATGGCGGGCGATCGGGATGGGGCATCAGCGGTCATGACAAAGAAACCATCGATTCAGTGACGATCCTTCGATGGTAATCGCTTTAGGCGATCGACAAACCCAACCCCCGCACCACAACGGCACTAGGGTCTAAAAAACGGTACTAAGACCTAAAACGGGATGTCGTCGTAGTCGATATCTGCTGTCGGGGCGGGCGCTGGGACGGGTGCGGGGGCTGGGCGTGGGGCGCTGGCCGCTGGCGGGGGAGCCGATCGATAACTGGCGTTCGCTGGCGGGGCCACGGGGGCCGTCATGGGGGCACTGGTCAGGCTACCGAGGCTGTGGACTTTGCTTACGCGAAGTTCGGCGCGCTTTTCTTTAAAGCCTTCGGGGCGATCGATCGTGGTCATGGTGAGGCGACCTTCAAGAATCACGCGATCGCCCTGACGGCAAGATTGTTGAATTTCGGATGCGAGGTTGCCGAAGCCCACAGCTTTGATTGTGGCCGAGGGATCTTCTGGGCGCTGACCGGGAAACTGCACCAACATCTCGGCGATCGGCAGTTGGTCGGGTGTGTAGCGCAACTCAGGATCCTTAACAATCTCCGCCATCAAAATGCAACTGTTCATGCACAACCTCTACAACGCTTACTAAAGATAGACCTAATCCAACGTCAATTCGGGCTAACCCAGCCCATCGGTAGCGCGGTCTTCTAGACTTCCTGGATCAGCATCGTGACTCGCAGGCGAGCAGCTTGTGCTACGGCCTGTAAGGCCTGACAAAGGATCTAATGTCTAGTTTCGAGGGCGCTGGGCTGAAAAGCAAATTTTGTAGACCGATCGCCCAATTTTGGCGGCATCAGGCCCAATCAGGCCTGATCTGGCATCGATCTGCTATCGATCTGCTTCTGCTATTGATCTGCTGCGGAAGACGTGCCGTGAGCATGGGAACCGGAGGCGTGATGTTTTTTGTGAGCGAAGATGGTTGGATCGGGTTGAATGACGACCAACCCTAAGGGGTAGCCAGGTTGCGAATATCGCGCTGAACACGGCGAAGCTCATTTTTTTCGAGGTGACGCACCACCGATCGCGGCAGTTGATCCCGCAAGGCTAACACTTGCAAAAATAAGGCTTCGGATTGTTTGAGAAGGCTCAGGTTTTGGCTGCGATGTCCCTGCTCGTACAAAATTTGTCCCTTGAGATGCAGCAAGTCTGGATTGTTTGCACCACTCACAAGTGCGCGATCGACCGAGGCTAAGGCGCGATCGAATTGCTTTTGACGGCGATACACGGCCGCCATCATCCGCGCCACCACATAATCGGGCTTACCTTTTTGGAGCGATGCCATGGCGGTATTCATATTGCCAAAGGGCAAGTTATCCGCAAGTAACACATCCAGCGAGCCGCGCACCAGGTTGAGTTCCGGGTCATTCGGATCGATCGCCAAGGCCGCATCCAAGGCCGCATTCACCTGCGACAACTTGCCGAGGGCTTCCGGGGCTCCTTGCAGCGTGCCTTGCCCCCCTTCCGAAATGATGAAGGCCCCTTCTAGAAAATGTCCTACACCCAGGTATAGATTGCCGCGTAGGGGATCGCTGGCCTTCAAGGCTTCAGCCGCCTTGAGGGTTTGGGCTGCTGAAGTTTGCACTTGGGCCCATTGCCCTTCGAGGTAGGAAAGCGCTCCCATCAACGCATGGCCCAGCGGCTCTTGAGGCTCGCGCTCGATCGACTCTTGAGCTAGGCGACGGGCCGCCGGGTAGTTGCCCCCCTGAAACAAATTGACAAAGGCTGCTTCCGCGCGATCGCCAATTGGGCGCGGGTTTTGGCTGCGAAATGGATCAGCGCCAGCCGCCCCTGCACTACCCAGCACCAACAGGGCCCCCAGCAAAGGAGCCAACGCCGAGCTCCATCGAATTAAGGCTGATTGTAGCCAAGTCGATCGATGCCAAGATTGCGAACAAGGGTACATTGGGAATCCTCATGCTAGCTGCCGCGATCGCTTTTGATCGTAAACAGAATTGCCCTAGGAAATAAATGGGGCACGCCCACCTGCAAAATCGCCACAAGGATCGGTTCAAAATGAGGCTGATCATCTGGATCTGGCTGTTGCCAAACCAGGGAGTTTGTAGCCCCTGTCACTGATCGCAACTCCCAAACTCAGTTCCTACCCAAATTTTGATCGGAAGTGATTGAGAACTGATCTAAAGCTGATTTGAGGCTGCATAAACTTTATGCTCATTGGGCAAAATGTTGCAAGATTTTGCAATATCCTCCTCCGAATTAAGTGATCCCTGTATCGATCAACACATCAGTCCATTGGCTTTTGTATTGATCAATACATGCATAATGATGCGGACTGTGATCTAGATGACCGCTTGCAGTTCCAGGCAGGCGATCGCATTCAATACCCATAGTAATCACTCCTTTAGTAATCACTCCTTAAACGAACAGTCTTATCCTCAAATTACAGCAGCCTGTAGGGTGGGCAATGCCCACCGCCTAACAGCTTCATAGCACCTGTGATGCATCTGCGATCTAATGTACCAACCCTCTGAGGTAAAGGCTGTATCCTCAAATTACAGGCCAATTCTCGAATGGCTAAACTCATTGCTGGCTCGATAGAATGAATCTAGCCCCTGTCTCGCTGATGCCATGCTCCGCTTGCAATCGGTTAGTTATCATCCTGCTGCTGCTGCCCGAGCCATTCTCGATCGCGTTGATCTAGACTTGGCTCCCCAAAAGCTGACCTTAGCGATCGGCCCCAGCGGTTCTGGCAAAAGCACCCTGCTCGAAATTTTGTCTGGCCTGGCTAGCCCCACCAGCGGCCAAGTGATGTGGCGTGATCAGTCCCTATTTCCCGAATCCTTACAGCAATTGGCGGGTCTGGTGTTTCAGTTTCCCGAGCGGCATTTTTGCGGTGCAACTGTGCTCGAAGAATTGCGGCTTGGTCATCCTGAAATCCAGTCTGAGCAACTCCACAGTGCCCTCCATGAAGTGGGCTTGGGCCACTTGTCGCTCAATGCGTCGCCGTACCAACTGAGTGGGGGGCAGCAACGACGACTGGCCTTGGCTGTACAACTAATTCGCCAACCCAGCATCCTGTTGCTAGATGAGCCAACCGCAGGGCTGGATTGGTCGATGCGCCGTCAGTTGGCGGCGTTGCTGGCACGTCTCAAGCAACATTGGACGTTATTGGTGGTGACCCATGACCCCAGTGATTTGCTGGATGTGGCTGACTATTGCTGCAACTTGCAGGAGGGTAGCTTGCGATTTACGGGCGATCGCCCCTAGTGCTATTCGTCCTGGGGTTCTTGGAGATGTTCTAGCACCTGCTGATACAGCACTAGGATGTGGCTATCTTTCAAACGGTAGTAGACGTGGCGACCCTGCTTGCGATAGGCCACCAAGCGTTGACTGCGCAGCGCGCGCAATTGATGGGAGACTGCCGATTCACTCATTTCGACTGCTTCTGCCAAGTCGCACACACATAGCTCCGCGCCAACCAGAGCAGACAAAATTCGCAGTCGATTGGGATCGCCCAAGAGGGCAAAAACCTCTGCCATTTGTTGAGCTGTGGTGATCGAGAGGACGCGACCGCCCAGGGGAGGGGCAGTGGCAGACAGGGAGACAGCCGATTCATCGATAGAACCTGCCGCAGCGGATTTGGCTGCGCCTAGCGGGTCAGAATCGACGAGTGAATGATCCATAGCTAACGATCCATAGCGGTGATTGCGGGTCAGCAGTCGAGCAAGGTGGGGGGGATGGCGAGGGGGAGAGCACCAGGGAGTAGCCATGCACCTGAGCTGATCGATGATCAACGATCGCCTCAGGCAGATTGGAGATCAAGAACTCAGTGCTCAAGAACTCGATCGGGGAGTGTTCGTCGTCAACGGGGTCGCAAAAATGTTAAACACAGGTTAAGCAAGCGCAGCCGTCCACCGCGATTTCTCAGTAAACGCGGGGGTCTGATGAGAGGAGGCGATCGGGAGCGATATCCCTCGATCCTCTCGATCCTAACGAATGTTGGTCGATCAGAATGCTGAATCTCGCGATCCCACCTTGTCGTGGTGCGGTCGCTTTCTGATAACATCTTATGAAAAGTTAACGATTATTAACGAGTCCCTCATGAGTATTCTTGTCGTCGGCGGAACCGGCACCCTCGGCAGGCAAATCGTGCGTCGCGCCCTAGATGAGGGACATTCGGTGCGATGCCTGGTTCGCAGCTACAGTCGTGCTTCCTTCTTGCGGGAGTGGGGCGCAGAGTTGGTTGGTGGGGATATCTGTGAAGCGGAAACGATCGCGCCCTCCTTTGCGGGCGGTGAGATCACGGCTGTGATCGACGCGGCTACGGCCCGAGCGACTGATTCACTGGGTGTGCGTGATGTGGACTGGCAGGGCAAGGTCAATTTGATCCAAGCGGCCAAAGAGGCCGGGGTCGATCGCTATGTATTTCTCTCGATTTTGCATGCCGATCGCTTTCCAAAAGTCCCTCTAATGGAGATCAAGCGCTGCACTGAAGCCTACTTGCAGCAGCTTGAGATGAACTACACGGTTTTGCAGCCCTGTGGGTTTCTGCAAGGTCTGATCGGACAGTACGCAATTCCAATTCTGGAAAATCAGTCCGTTTGGGTGCCCGACAGCAGCTCGCCGGTGGCCTACATGGACACCCAGGATATTGCGAAGTTTGCGGTGCGATCGCTGTCGGTGCCAGCCACCGAGCGCCGCGCCTTCCCAGTGGTTGGGCCCAAGGTTTGGACACCGACGGAGATTGTGGCTCTGTGCGAAAAGCTCTCGGCTCGCCAAGCCAAAATCACTAGTACTCCCACGGGGGTGCTAAATCTCGTTCGCAGCACCCTGCGCTGGTTCAAGTGGAGCGCTAACATCGCCGATCGCCTAGCCTTTGCAGATGTGTTTTCCTCGGGGCAATCTTTGACGGAGGCGATGGACGAGACTTACAGCACCTTTGACATTGACCCCGCCGAGACGACCGAGCTAGAACCCTACTTGGAAGAGTATTTTGGACGGATTCTGAAGAAGCTGCGCCAAATCGATTACGAACAGTCGATTACGGCCAAGGAGAGTAAGCGTAAAAAAACCTTGCGGTTTTAGGGCGATCGCGCTGGGCCTGTGCTGGGCCGCGATACGATGAATTTCGCTCAATCCGGTCGATCAGCGGAATTCTAGTCTCCTCCCTTGGTCTGCTCCTACCCTCCTATTTTCTCGGTCGTTGCCCGTGTCTGACAGCGCCTGCCTACCTGCCAAAAAAGTCGGGATTATCTATAACGATGCCAAGGCGGTTGCCGTCAAGACGGCCGCCGCTTTGGTAGAGCAGTTGGAATCGGGAGGCTGCCAGGCGATCGCCGCGACTGGATCAGGAGGGATTTTAGGTTGTTCGCGCCTGCACCATCCGGTTTGCTACTCCCCCCTCGAAGGGTTAGCCCCCGAGGGATTTGATAGCTCGATGGATTTTGCGATCGTTCTGGGTGGAGATGGGACAGTCCTCTCAGCCTTTCGGCAACTGGCACCTATCAATGTGCCTTTGCTGACGGTGAATACGGGGCACATGGGCTTTCTAACGGAAATTTATCTGGGTCAGTTAGCCCAGGCGATCGAGCAAATGCTGGCGGGCGAATTCTCGATCGAGGCGCGCTCTATGCTGGAGGTGCGCGTTTTCCGCGATGAGGAACCCCTCTGGGAGGTGCTCTGCCTCAACGAAATGGTGTTGCATCGGGAACCGATGACCAGTATGTGCCACTTTGAGGTAGCGATCGGCCACCACTCGCCCGTGGACATAGCGGCTGATGGCATCATCTTGTCAACACCTACCGGCTCCACGGCCTACGCCCTCTCCTCGGGTGGACCCGTGATTGCCCCGGAAGTGCCTGTGCTACAACTAGCCCCCATTTGCCCCCATTCACTGGCATCTCGGGCCCTGGTTTTTTCAGATACCGAACCGGTCAAGATTTTTTCTGCCACCCAAAACCCGATCGTGATGGTGGTGGATGGTAATGCAGGCTGCTACGTGTTGCCAGACGATCGCGTGCGTGTGGTGCGATCGCCCTATTCCGCCAAGTTCGTGCGCCTGCAACCCCCTGAGTTTTTCCGCATCCTTCGCGAAAAGCTGGGTTGGGGCCTACCCCACATCGCCAAGCCCACCTCCGTCGAGCTGCCCTAGGAGTCGCGAACTTAGTGATCTAGCGTTCTGCTCCTTGTGGGTCTGCCCTAATGCCATCGTGGGTCAACCTATTAGCGCGGCTGCCTTAATTCATGGGGTTAGAGTCGCCAATCAGCCGTCGTAACAAGGGGCTTAAGCCCCTTGCTGCCTAACGATTTGGCAACACTAACAGCTTTGACGTGACCTGTCAAAATAAGCTTGCCGCGCTATTACCCCTAACCGCACAGAAAATCGACAAGGGAAACAACACCTTCCCCTGTCGATTTTGCAAAACAGTTGACTGGAGGAGGACACAACCGCCCCCCAGTGCAACTAAATCGTGATAGTTACTTCCACTTACGGGCAACCAGTTCCGCCAAGTCCACAACGCGCTGGCTGTAGCCCCACTCGTTGTCATACCAAGCAATCACCTTCACCATGTCGCCGCCCATCACTAGCGTTAGGCTAGCGTCAACGATCGAGGAAGCGTCAGTGCCCTTGTAGTCCGAAGACACCAGCGGCAAGTCGCTGTACTCCAGAATCCCCGTCATGTGGTTTTCTGCGGCATGTTTCAGCGCATCGTTCACTTGCTCGGCGATCGTGCTCTTTTCGACTTGAGCCACAAAGTCCACCACCGAAACGTTCGGAGTTGGCACACGCATCGCGATCCCGTTCAGCTTGCCCTTCATTTCCGGCAACACCAAGGCCACGGCCTTGGCAGCTCCCGTCGAAGTGGGAACAATATTCATGGCCGCAGCGCGGGCGCGACGGACATCCCGGTGGCTTGCATCGAGCAACCGCTGGTCGCCGGTGTAGCTGTGGGTGGTGGTCATCGTGCCTTTGATGATCCCAAAGTTCTCGTGCAGCACCTTCACCACCGGAGCCAAGCAGTTGGTGGTGCAGCTCGCATTGCTAACGATGTTGAATTTGTCGTGGTCGTAGTCGCTATCGTTCACGCCCATCACGAACGTGCCCACGCCATCGCCTTTACCGGGCGCGGTAATCAGCACTTTTTTTGCGCCAGCTTGGATGTGCTTAGAAGCACCTTCTGCACTAACGAATACGCCGGTTGATTCGATGATCAGATCAACACCCCACTCGGCCCAGGGCAACTTGAGTGGGTCGCGATCGGACACGCACTTGATCGTTTTGCCGTTGACGGTAATCGAATTTTCGTCGGCTTGGATGTCGGCGTTTAGCTTGCCGAGCATCGTGTCGTATTTGAGCAGGTGGGCGTTCGTTTTTGGATCGGATGTATCGTTAATGCCCACCAGTTCGAGCTGGCTATCTTGGCGGGTCAACCAACATCTTAAGAAGTTACGACCGATTCGGCCAAAACCGTTAATGGCGACTCTAATCACTATGCTATGCCCTCGCTTGCTTTAGGGTGTATTAAGGAAATAGTTGACATCCGCCCCGGGATGCAACCGGGAGGGGGCTGGCCCTAGGCAAACCACAAAACTACTTACCTAGACCACGGGTTGACGCTTCACCAGCCGCCACCAGTGAACTGGATTCCAGCAAACTGGATCGACTTTGTGGCTGCTGCGTCCGTTTTAAAGTCTTGGACTGCTTGGCCACGACTCGCAAGGTTGCCCTTGCACCGTACCCAGAATCATATGGTACAGGCTAACTGCACCAACAAACCCTGAGAGCAACTGGGGGTTTGACCCTGGTGGCTGGGGACGGGCTGGGGACGGACTGGGGTGGGGGCTGGGGCTGAGGGACTGGGGCCGATCGCACCACACCAATTGCAGCCTGAGCTGACTGTGAGTGGGGATGTTGGTTGCTGACCACCCAGCTCCCAGGCAGGCTGCCGTAAGACAATAACCATCAGAAATCGTAGGAAATCATATCAACTGACTAGGACATTCAGTCCATCACAGCGCGATCGGGCGTGGTAATTTGGCTCGATTTAGAGCGAAAAAAATTCGCTAAAACGTAGCGTCTGAGCCTATTTCAGTGCCATCGGTCGTTTGCTACGGCAATTTGACGCTTGCTGATATGATATGGCGTGATTGTTGGTGTGGTGTTTTGAGGAGCGACAATGCCGAATCTTGTGGATTTTAGCGGGAGTCCCTTCCACTTCATTGGCATCGGTGGCATTGGCATGTCGGCTCTCGCGCACGTTTTGGTCAAGCAACAGATCCCTGTTTCCGGGTCCGACGCGCGAGCCAGCCATATTACCCAGCGACTTGAGCAGCTTGGCGCTCGCATTTTCTGGCAGCAAGACGCGAGTAATTTGGATGCCTACCGATCGCCTGGGGTAGCGACCAATTCCACAGATGGCGATCGCTGCCCAGGTACGGCAGCTCATCCCTTAACCCTACCGCAAGTGGTTTGCTCAACCGCTATCCAAGCGGAAAACCCTGAATATCAAGCGGCTGTGGCCCTAGGCTGTCCCATTTTGCATCGGTCTGATGTGCTGGCAGCTCTGATGCGTAACTATCGGGGCATTGCTGTTGCGGGAACCCATGGCAAGACCACCACTAGCAGCTTAATCGGTTACATGCTGGTTAGTGCTGGCATTGATCCCACCATTATTGTGGGTGGCGAAGTGGAGGCTTGGGACGGCAATGCTAGGTTAGGGAGCGGCCCTTGCCTTGTGGCGGAGGCAGATGAGTCCGATGGCTCCCTTGTCAAGTTATCGGCTGAGTTAGGCGTTATCACCAATATAGAACTCGACCACCCCGACCACTACCAATCATTGGATGGGGTGGTCGAAATTTTTCAGAAATTTACCCACAACTGCCAGCGCTGGATTGGTTGCCTGGATTGCCCGACCCTGCGAGATCGCCTCAAGCCTGATATTTCCTACAGCCTAGACCCCGATCGCGGTGCTGACTACACGGCCATCAACCCCACCTACCATGCCCAAGGTGTAGCGGCGGAGGTGCTGGAGCGGGGTCAGCTTTTGGGGCGCATTGAACTTCAGCTCTTGGGTCAGCACAACTTGAGTAATGCTCTGGCAGCGATCGCGGTGGGTCGTGCCCTGGGTCTGACCTTTGAACAAATTGCAACGGGGCTGGCCGGGTTTAGCGGAGCCCAACGTCGCTTCGAGCATCGGGGTACAGAAGGGGGCGTGGCTCTGTATGACGACTATGCTCACCACCCCAGCGAAATTCGAGTGACGCTAGCGGCGGCTCGGCAGCGTTTGGGTGCACAGGTCGGTCAGTCGCGCGTGGTGGCCGTTTTTCAGCCCCATCGCTACAGTCGTACACAAACATTCCTAGAAGACTTCGCTCAGTCTTTTCAGGATGCTGATTTGGTCGCCATTGCGGATATCTACGCCGCTGGTGAGAAACAAGTTCCAGGACTCAATGGCCAAACCTTGGCTGATCGGGTGGCTGCCTACCATCCCGAGGTGTCCTACTGTGGCTCGCTCGATAACACACACCAATTTTTGTCTGAAGCTCTGCAGCCAGGCGATCTGGCCCTCTTTTTGGGTGCGGGTAACCTTAATCAAATCGTGCCATTGCTGCTTAAAGATTTAGCCGCAAGGAACGATCAAGCCTCTGATAGCTTGACGACTCACTAGTTTGTCAGTGCTTAGAGGCTTCGGCGCTGGGGGCTTGGTTCTCTGTTCGATTTCTGTCCGATCTCTATCCGATTTCTGTCCGATTCGGTGACTCAACTCGCGAACTCCATTTATTATTCGCCCCTCACTTGCATGGGCCTTGCGATGGATTGCTGCTGACGGCGATCCAGCACTGGGGATTAGGCTCCCAGGCTCCAATCAAGGCTTGGTGACTCGGCACTGCGGGCTGTGCCATCGCTGAAATAGCGCATTTTGGGCTATCAGGGCGATCGCCCCCTCAATTGCTGGACTTCGATCGAAATCCTTGTCGCACTTTTGTCGCAACCTTGAACCTATGGTGATTCAACTCCACGCCCCTACCGTCAAACCCGGTAGTCCGATTCAAGCGAACGTGTCATTGGCACGTCTGACCTCCTTTCGGGTAGGTGGCCCGGCCGAGTGGTATGCAGCCCCCAAGACCCTGGATGATTTGCATGAATGCTTTGAGTGGGCCGACACCCACAGTGTGCCCGTGACGCTGCTGGGGGCGGGATCAAACTTGCTAATTAGCGATCGTGGCCTGTCGGGCTTGGCGATTGGGACGCGCTATTTACGACGGATTCATGTCGATCGCGAAAATGCCCAAATCACTGCTGGGGCAGGTGTCTCCATGGCGGCCCTTGCCTGGAAAGCAGCCTACCTGGGTTGGAGTGGGTTGGAATGGTCTGTGGGCATTCCCGGCAGCATTGGCGGCAGCGTTGTCATGAATGCGGGAGCCCACGGCAGCGAAATCCAAGATATTTTGGTGCAGGCCACGGTGCTGTCGCCCCAAACGGGAGAAATTAGCCGCCGAGTCGTACCGGACTTGGGCTACAGCTATCGCACCTCCAACTTGCAGGGCAGCCATCAACTGGTCACGGAAGCCACCTTCCAACTACAACCGGGCTACGATTCGGCAGTGATTCAAGCCCAAACCCGTGAGCATTTGGAGCGCCGCCATGCCACCCAGCCCTATCATTTGCCCAGTTGTGGCAGTGTGTTTCGCAACCCGGAACCCCAAAAGGCCGCTTGGCTGATTGAGCAATCGGGGCTGAAGGGCCGCCGGATTGGGGGTGCGGAAGTGGCTCAAATGCACGCCAACTTCATCTTGAATCGGGACAATGCAACGGCGGCGGATATTTTCAACCTCATTGATTATGTGCGCAATGAGGTTTACCACCGCTGGGATGTGTTGCTAGAGCCGGAAGTGCGGATGTTGGGGCCGTTTTGCGCGGCCTAGGGGCCGGTTGGGGTGCTGGATGATTCCGCTCGATCGACGCTATGCGGTGGTGCATGAATGGTTGACTCCCGAGGCTACGGGGGGATCGGAGCTGGTCACGCAAGAAATTGTCACCCAGCTCGATCGCCTGTTGCCGGAGCCGCCGGTTTTGCACGCCCTGATCGATTTTGAATCCCGCAACCCTAACAGCTACCTCTACGGGCGATCGATTGGCCACACCTTTCTGCAACGGTTTCCGGGGGCCCACCAGGGGGTGCAAAAATACTTGCCCCTCTGGCCCCTGGCGATCGAGCAGTTGGATTTACGACCCTACGACATCATCCTGTCTTCGTCCCATGCGGTGGCCAAAGGTGTGTTGGCCTCAGCCCACCAGATGCATGTGTGTTATTGCCATGCGCCGATGCGCTACGCCTGGGACTTGACCCAAGAGTATTTAGCCGGGAGTCGATCGGGCCGTGGTCTGGCTGGGTGGCTGACTCGTTACTTGCTACATCGGCTGCGGCTGTGGGATGTGCTGGCCGCTAATCGAGTGGATTTTTTTGTGGCTAATTCGCGCACCACGGCTCGGCGAATTTGGCGGTGCTATCGGCGGCGGGCGGAGGTGATTTACCCGTCGGTGCAGGTCGATCGCTTCTCCCTGCGATCTGACAAACAAGACTATTTTCTCTGCGTGACGCGGCTGGTTCCCTACAAGCGCGTGGATCTCATTGTGGAAGCCTTTAACCAGTTGGGTTGGCCGCTGGTGGTGATCGGCGGCGGTCCCCAGTTGGCGATGCTGCGCGATCGGGCCAAGCCCAACGTGCAACTCCTGGGTGAACAACCGGACAAGGTGGTAGCTGAGGCGATGGCCGAGGCGCGAGCTTTTGTCTATGCGGCCTTTGAGGATTTTGGAATTGCTCCGGTGGAAGCTCAGGCCTGTGGCACGCCCGTGATTGCCTTTGCCCAGGGTGGCACGGGCGAAACGGTGCGGGACTATCGCCGCGATCCAGGCAAGGCCACCGGGATCTTGTTTCCTAAACAAACGGTGGCAGCTTTGGTTGAGGCGTTACAGGCGTTTGAGCAGGTGCGATCGCACTTCGGCGCCGAGGCGATTCATGAGCACGCGCGATCGTTTTCGCCCCAAGTGTTTCACGATCGCTATTTCCAATTTGTTGATTGGTGTTGGCAGGAATTCCAAGCCGGGGCAAATCGTTAGCCCGGCTGCGGCTTACCAAATCGGCTGGAGATCTAAGACAAAACTGGGCAGTACAGGATCGGCGGCGATCGCCTCCGGTGCTGCCAAGCATTCG
Source organism: Oscillatoriales cyanobacterium (assembly GCA_004292515.1). Lineage (GTDB taxonomy): Bacteria > Cyanobacteriota > Cyanobacteriia > CACIAM-69d > CACIAM-69d > CACIAM-69d. Next base: position 22,034 of record RDXB01000035.1, on the reverse strand, counting down.
AGATCATGGCCCAGCCAATAGATGTAAATATGGCGATCGCCCCGATCGATCAGCCAGCTCAATTGCGCCCCGTTGTCGCAATATTCCTGCATTTTGGCTTGGGTGGTTCGCAGGTCATCGCTGGGCGACATCAACTCCACCACAAAATCTGGGCACAGGGGCACAAAGTGCGATCGCGCTTCCGGTGACAAAGCTTCCCAGCGATCGCGCCGCACCCAAGAGGCATCGGGCGATCGAATCGCCCCATTGGGCAGCTTGAACCCTGTGGAGGAGTCAAAAGCCAGGCCCAGTCCTGCTCCTTGGCGATCAGTCCAGTTACAGAGTTGTTGGATCAAGCGGCCATTGCGATATCCGGTTTCACCACCAGTTGGGGCCATAATCATCAAATTTCCTTGGGGCGATCGCTCTAATTGCACATCCGGGTTCTGCTGACAAAGTTGCCAGAAGCGATCGTCATTCAAGACCAACAAGGAACTCAGATCCAACACTAGGTTCGTCATGCTTCTGAACCTCAGCACTAATCAACAATCTCAACCATAGCAACCGGCGCTCCCAGATTCGGGAAGGCCATGGCCAATAGACGAGTGGTGCTAAACCGGGATGCGGATGATTGGTGATCCGCAACTACTGATCATTGGTGAATTTGAGCCATACAGTCTTTACCTCTCTTCATAAGTACAGCAGCCTGTAGGGTGGGCAAGGCCCACCGACGAACAGCTTCATAACATCTGCGATTTAATATCTGCGATTTAACATCTGCGATCTGATGTACCAACCGTTTGAAGTAAAGGCTGTATCTACCATATCTAATAGTTTTATCTAATGATTTTGAACTACGTCATTTTCAGCGATGGGTTCTCAACAGCTCCCTAGCCTTTTGTTTTGGTATGGCTCCCTGCGGGAGTACTTCGCTATAAGCGCCGCCTAAAGCAAGTTACCAGCAAGTCACCAGCAAGTTACCGATCGCTTGTTTGCCCAGGTTCAGCACTCCCTGACTGAAAGCTTTGAAGTGAAACAACTGCACCACAAAACCGCCCGGTTCCTGACTGAAAGCTTTGATGTGATTTTGCTTCCCAGCTCTTGGCGCGGGCCAAACACCAATAGTTGTGGGGGCAAAATGCTCAAGCCCCTTGTTTACGTTAATCGTGGGGGCGTGAAAAGTATCAATTTTGGCTTTTCAGACAGCCTCTCAGAGTACTTGCTGGCGAAAAAGTATCGGCTAGGATGAAGGAGCTGGTCAGGCAGCCGTTCTACTGCTCGCACGCTTCAGGTTGCCGGTGGGCGCATCGTCCTCCCAAATTTATGCAACGAAAGGTTTCTGTCGTTACGAGTCGGTCTCAAAAAGGGGCGATGGGCCGGTCAGCTGCTCTAAAAGCCACCATCGACGACCAAGACCTAGAAGGTGAAGCGGAGATGCCTTCAGTGCTGCCGGTTGCCCAGCGCCGGGCCGTCACTCGCCGCTTGACGGTGTTCTACATTGCCTCGTTGGCAGCGATCGCGAGTTTGTCGGTGGCGGGGCAACTGTTAATTCAGCGATCGCTAGCTGAACAAGAACTCGATGTGCGGGCGATCGCAGCGGCCCAAAAAGCCCAGCTCGTGGTGCCCCAGGTGTCACGCAACCTGATCATGGCGCAGTCCAGCAACAGCTCCGGCGATCGACAGTCTCGCCTTTCCACCCTTAACGAGCTGTTGTCATCACTAGCAGCAGCCCAAAAGGAGCTGGCCAACCTCTCGCAGAACGACAACCTACCGAAAGAGCGCCGTCTGCAAATCAAAGACGTGATGACGGTGCTCGATCCGCTCTATCAAGTTTTGACCACCACAGCGAAAACGGTGGTGTCGGGTCGCCCCAGCGCTGGTTCCGGGGCGCAAGGGGCAACGAATACGATCCTGCTGAACCAGCTCAGTGGGCCCGGCGGCCCCTCTGGCCAGGGCGGCCCCCCTTCCCTGCCCGATCAGGATGGCAGTGCAGGCCGGCCAACTGGCCCTGGCGCAGGTGGAGGTCTGGGTAATGGAGCGGGTGTGCAGCCCCCAGGTCAGCCTGGATTCCAGCAACAACCGCCTTCGGGGCAACCGGGCCAAATGGGTTCAGGCCAGTTCGGGCAGCCAGGCCCTATGGGTCGGCCACCCTTGGGACAGTCGGGGCCACAAGGGGGGCAGCCAGTCCCCACAGGATCAGGCTCCCAAGGCCAAGCCCCGCTGGGCCAGCCAGGTATCGGTCAGCCAGGTATCGGTCAGCCAGGTCAGCCTGGATTACCAGCAGGTCAAATGCCCCAGATGCCCCAGATGCCTCCAACCGGTGGTCAAGCTGCCCCCAGTGGATCAACACCCGGCTTTCCAGGGGCGATCGGCAATCCAATGGGTGGTGGTGAGCCGGGGAATATGGGTGCTAGTCAATCGCTGACCATGCTCCAGAACAACTTCATGCGCCAAGTGGATGAGTTTACACTGAGCTATAACGACCAGGTGGCGATCGGGGTTCGCGGTCTCAGAACCACTGAAATGGCATTGTTTGTGACAACCATGGTGGTTTTGGTGCTGGAGGGATTGTTGGTGTTTCGACCTGCGGTTCAGAATATTAATCATTCGATGACAGCTCTCGAAAAGTCCCTGAAACAAACCCAAGAAACGGCAAAGCATTTATCGCGAGAACGGCAAAAATCTGAAAAGCTCCTATTGAATATTTTGCCCAAGCCGGTTGCCAATCGCCTGAAAAAAAAGCAGGAGGCGATCGCTGATGGCTTTGCGGAAGTGACGGTTTTATTTGCCGATATTGTGGGCTTTACGAAGCTATCGACAACCATGCCGCCCCAAAAGCTGGTGGCGCTGCTAAATCAGATCTTTTCGGCCTTTGATGAATTAGCCGAAAAACATGGTCTGGAGAAGATTAAGACGATCGGGGATGCCTATATGGTCGTTGGGGGGTTGCCCGATCCTCGCCCCGATCATGCAACAGCGATTGTGGCAATGGCGATCGATATGCAGCGGGCCTTGCTGAAAATCAACCGCGAAACGGGTGAGTCTTTTAACATTCGGGTCGGCATTAATACAGGGCCGGTGGTGGCTGGTGTGATTGGCATTAAGAAGTTTATTTACGATCTGTGGGGCGACACGGTGAACACGGCCAGTCGGATGGAATCTCACGGCAAGCCCGGAGCGATTCAGATTACTGAGTCAACCTATCAATTGATTAAAGAGCGCTACATTGCCAAGTCCCAAGGCAAGATGATGATCAAGGGCAAAGGCGAGATGGAAACCTATTCGATTACCGGTGTGGTCACGAATTTTTCCCAGTTATTAGGCGATGCTGGGCGAGAAAATTCGGGCGATCAGCCTCGTCCGTTTGGTTGATGGTTTTTGACTAGGGAGCGGGAGTCGAGAATCGGGGATCGAAGTGCTAGGCATTACTCATCGGGGTCTTCGATCGCCTGATGCTGCAAGCGGCGAGAGGTGCGCCGAAACCGCTTGCTGTCGAGGCGTGGTTCCAAGACTTCCCGGCCGTCACGGCGGGTTTTGCGCTTAAATCCCGCGTCGGTGGGACGTTGATGCTCGCGGGTGGCTTCGTAGGCGATCACCTCTTCTAGCAGCTCCAGATACAGGGCGTAGCGTTCCCAATCGCCCCGCACGACACAGCCTGGCTCCTCACGATGCAAGCAGTCACCGTAATGGCAGGTGTCGATCGCCAACCGCTGCCGAATTTCGGGAAACAGTTCGGCCACGGCCGCCGCCCCACAGGTCAACAGGGGCTGATTGAATCCTGGTGTATCGGCCAACAGGCCACCACCGGGTAGCTCGAAAAGTTCCACATGGCGGGTGGTGTGGCGACCCCGCGCCAGTTTGCCCGACACGGCTCCCACGCGCAGATCTTCGCCCACCAACAGCCCGATCGCGCTGGACTTGCCCACGCCCGACGGCCCCGCCACCACGGCAATTCGATCGCTCAAAATCTGGCGCAGTTCCTCTAAACCCTGGCCCTCGCGCACACTCAGCAGCAACGGATCGTAGCCCCAAGCCTGCAGTCGATCGCACCAATGTTGGCGATCGGCCTCCGGTAGCAGGTCTTGCTTGTTGAGACAGAGGGTAATGGCTAGACCAGTAGACTCCGCCTTCGCCAAAAAACGCCCAAGCTGGTGTGGGTCGAGGGTTGGTTCAGCCAAGGCAAACACCAGCAAGACGCGATCGACATTGGCAACGGGTGGGCGATCGAGCCAACTCCGGCGGGGGAGCACTGCTTCGATCGCGCCGCGCTGACCCTGCCAATCAGGCTCGGCCACCACAACCCGATCGCCCACGGCCACCTGTTGCCCCATTTTTTTGAGGCGGGCCCGCCGCAGACAAAGCAACCGCCTCCCGTCAAAATCGGCCGGGATCTGAGGCGATCGATCCAACTGCACCCAGTAGTAGTTCGCCTGCACTGCCACCACAGTGCCCGTTAGGCGATCGTCCGGTTCGATGACCGTCCCCTCCGCCGTCATAAGCAGCCCCTAGGCATCGGCATTGGCCGCTGGTTTGCGCACTTGCAACACGAAATATCCCTGATCTACCGCAGCCAAATGTTCGATCGGGTAGCCCGCCATAGTCAGGCTATCGGGTACCTGTTCGATCGGCTCACCTGGATCCAGCCACACTTCCAGCAGCGCTCCGGCCGCCATCTGTTGCAGCCTCAGTTTGGTGCGAATGAAATTAATGGGGCAGGGTGTGCCCCGCAAGTCCAGTTGATCGTCAGGGGTAGCGGCGGTCACATCGGTCATCCCAGCACCCCCTAGTGGAATAAGTTGCCAAACAAACCATGGCCGCCTTTGCGGGTAGGATCACCGCGCAGCGCTGCCAATTTTTCGAGCAGTTCCCGCTCTTCGGCCCCCACGCGCGTGGGGATTTCGATTTGCACCGTGATCAGGTGATCGCCGCGCTGGCTGGGGTTGCCCAAGCGGGGCACGCCCTTGCCCTCTAGGGTCAAGACAGTGTTGGGTTGGGTTCCCGCTGGAATTTCGAGGGGAGTTGTGCCATCGATCGTTTCGACCTCGATCGTGGCTCCCAAAATGGCTTGCAGGTAACTCACGGACAGTTCCGAAAGAATGTTGATGCCATCCCGCTGGAAGCGCTCATCTTCATTAACAAACAGGTAAACGTACAGGTCGCCGGGTGGCCCACCGGCCTTGCCCGCGTCGCCCTCGTTCGAGACCCGCAGCCTTGTGCCGTTGTCTACGCCTGCGGGGATCGAAATTTTCAGCTTCTTGGTCACCTGTTTGGTGCCGCGCCCACCACAGTCGCCGCACTTGTCTTCGATCACTTGGCCAGAGCCATTACAGGTCGGACAAACCGACACCTGGGCAAAACTGCCAAAGGGAGTGCGAGTGGCACGCCGAACTTGACCGGAGCCACCGCAGGTGGAGCAGGTTTTGGGGCTAGTGCCTGGTTTTGCACCGGAGCCATTACAGGTGGTGCAGGTTTCGAGGTGGCTAATCCGAATTTCTTTTTCGCCACCAAAAATGGCTTCGGCAAAGTCGAGGCGCAAGTCAAGGCGGAGGTCATCGCCCCGAACAGGACCACTGCGGCGGCGGCCACCGGCTGGGCCGCCACCCGCGGTCGCCCCAGAGAAGCCCCCAAAGAAGGTTTCAAAGATGTCTGCGAAGCCGCCCATGTCTGTGCCGAAGTCGCTAAACCCTGGCCCACCGGCTGCCCCGGAGACACCTGCTTCGCCAAAGCGATCGTAGCGAGCACGGACTTCTGGTTCTGACAGCACTTCGTAGGCGCGGTTGATTTCCTTAAACCGCTCCTCGGCTCCGGGTTCTTTGTTGACATCGGGGTGATACTTCCGAGCTAACCGACGGTAGGCCCGCTTAATTTCGTCCTTATCTGCGTCGCGAGATACGCCGAGAGTCTCGTAGTAATCAGCCATAGCGCGATCTGAGTGGGTGCGTGAGGGGGTGGGTGGGGCAACTCCAACAAACGAAACTTAACAAAACGAGGTGTAACGTCGCAACTAGCGCCGATCGCTTGGAGCGGGCTGAGTAGGTATGAGTAGGTATGAGTAGGTATGAGCAAGTAGTTAGATCTTAGGGCTGGAAAAAACAGTCGTTCTAGTGCTCGATCCAGTGCTTGATCTAGTCCTCGATCGCCTCATAGTCTGCGGCGATCGTCGAATCATCGTAGTCTGACTCATCATCGTCATCGTCCGGCAGTTCAATACCCAAATCCGTGAGGGAAATGGCGGCGATCGGCGAGGGCGGATCGCTGCTCAGTTCTGGCAGTCGCGTATCCGTGGGATTGCTGATGGCGAATGGATCGGTAATGGCAACGGGAGCCGACGAGGGCGCGGGTGCCGGAACTGGCGCGGGTGCGGCGGCGATCGAGGGGTGGGGTGGGGCAGCGGCCATGGCGGCGGAGGGCGGATTTGTGGTGGCTCCATCGGGTTGATAGACCCGCTTGCCCACCATCAGCAGCGATTCTTGGAGGGTATTGAAGGCTGTTTGTAGACTTTCAAGATCGGCATCGGGATTTTGCACCACCTTTTGCAGGGCAGCGGCTTGGGTGGCCAGGGTTTGCTTGAGTCCTTCGTCGATCGAGTAGGTGTGGGCTTGCAGAGTCGATTCGTAGTTGTAAAGCAGGTTTTCGATGTCGTTGCGTAGATCCACCGTTGCCCGCCGCCGACGATCAAAATCGGCGAAGTTTTCGGCTTCCCGGCGCATCCGCTCCACCTCGTCGGCGGACAGACCACCGGTGTTTGTAATCCGAATGCTTTGTTGTTGGCCAGTACCCTTATCGATCGCCGAAACCTTCAGAATCCCGTCTGCATCAATTTCAAAGGACACTTCAATTTGGGGCAAGCCTCGCGGGGCCGGGGGAATGCCGGTTAACAAAAATCGGCCCAGACTCTTGTTGTCGGCCACCATGGCGCGTTCCCCTTGGGCTACGTGGATTTCCACGGAGGTTTGGCCGTCGGTGGCGGTGGAGAACACCTGCGATCGACAGGTGGGAATGGTGGTGTTGCGATCGACAATCCGGGTAAACACGCCCCCGAGGGTTTCCAAGCCCAGGGACAGGGGCGTAACGTCTAGCAGCAGCAGGTTTTGGACTTCGCCACCGAGTACGCCAGCCTGGATCGCTGCGCCCAAGGCCACGGCTTCGTCGGGGTTGACAGAGCGATCGGGCGCGCGCCCCCCAAACCGAGCACTGACGGCCTGCTGCACCGCTGGGATGCGGGTAGAACCACCGACCAAAATGATTCGATCGATCTGGTCTGGCGATAGGCCCGAGTCGCGAATGGCTTGGTCTACGGGGTCGATCGTCGCTTGTACCAAGTGCGCCACCATCTCTTCAAACTTGCTGCGGGTCAGCTCCATTTCCAGGTTTTTTGGCCCCGTTTCATCGGCAGTGATGAAGGGCAAGTTCAGCGAGGCGTTTTGAGATCCTGACAATTCGATTTTGGCGCGCTCGGCCGCTTCCCGCAGCCGTTGTAGGGCCATCCGATCTTGTAATAGGTCGATCCCTTCGATCGCCTTGAACTCCTCGATCGCCCAGCTCAAAATGCAGTTATCAAAGTCATCGCCACCCAAGTGGTTGTTGCCTGCCGTGGCCTTGACTTCAAACACCCCATCACCCAGTTGCAGCACCGATACGTCAAAAGTGCCACCCCCCAAGTCAAAGACCAACACCGCGCGATCGACATCCTGCTTATCGATGCCGTAGGCTAGGGCCGCCGCCGTCGGCTCATTCACAATCCGCAGCACTTCCAAGCCAGCAATTTGACCCGCATCCTTGGTGGCTTGGCGCTGGGCATCGGTGAAGTAGGCAGGCACCGTGATTACGGCTTGGGTGACAGCTTCACCCAGGTAGTTCTCCGCATCTTGCTTCAGCTTTTGCAACACCATGGCCGACACTTGCTGGGGCGTGTAGGTCTGGTCACGGATTTGCACATCTACGGTTTCATCACGGCCCGGCACGCAGTAGTAGGGCATCACCTTGCGTTCGGACTCGGTTTCAGTCCAGCGTCGCCCAATGAAGCGCTTGATGCTGAAGACGGTGTTTTCAGCATTGGTGACGGCTTGGCGCTTGGCCAGTTGTCCCACGAGCCGATCGCCCCCCTTGCCAAATCCGACGATGCTGGGGGTGGTGCGGGCCCCTTCTGAGTTGGGAATTACGATCGCTTGACCGCCTTCAAGCACGGCGACGCAGCTATTGGTTGTGCCAAGATCGATCCCAATGACTTTTCCCATAATTCACAACTCGTTGGCAGCAACTCGATCGACCCAAGCCGATCGGTGATTTCTCCGAAACTATTCATCTCAACGCCAATCTAAACGCGATCGGGCAGCATGCCCAACTCGATCGGCCACATCCTATCCGGCAATATCCACCCAGCGCCATCGGAAACCATCAGCATCAGCACCCATTATCGCCACCACATTTTGGTTTCAGCCTGGTGTGTGATGTCTTCCGAAATTATGCCCAGGGATAACAGAGATCGCTCGATCCCTAGCCAGAATTTTGAAAAAAATAGTCACTCAAGACAATTAGGGAGTGTCATCATCTCCCGTAATGAGTCTAAAATCGTCGATTTTCTGCGCCTCAATCGTTGTAACAAGGGGCTTAAGCCCCTTGCCGCCCCGCGATCCACTCACGGTAGCATCAGAGTCTTAGGCTAATTGGTAGTGCCTGTGAGGTGATGTTTTTTGGAGAAAGACTGCTTACACTGCAAGGCTTTCACCCGTTCATCATTACTGAATTACGGCACTACCGGCTAATTGATGACAGTCCCTAAGACCATTGTCCCTGTCGATCAATGGGGCGTGTAGAGTATCAATTTTGGCTTTTCAGTTTTGGCTTTTCAGACAGGCGCTCAGAAAATCTCACCCCATCACAATCCGGCCCGCCACGCCTACCCCAACGGAGCGATCGCGAGCCGGTTTGTCTTGGCTTAAGCTTCCGTGTCTGACTGGTAGCTTTCCTCGGCCGTCGTCACCGGCTCACCGGGGGCTGCCACTTTCACCATGGCGTGACGCAGCACGCGATCGCCCAGCAAGTAGCCATCCTGTAACTGCTCCAGCACCGTGCCTTCAGGATGCTCATTGGACGGCTCGCGCATCACCGCCTCATGCAGATTTGGATCGAACTCTTGGCCCTCAGGGCGCATCTTGACCACACCCAGGCGCTTCAGGCTATCGACCAATTGGCGATAGATCCCCTGATAGCTCTTGTGGAGATTCAGTTCACCATCGGTTTGGGGCTTAATGAACGATCGCGCCCGCTCAAAGTTGTCAATGACCGACAAGAGTTCACGAATCGTATCGCAGCGAATCCGCAGTTCCAGTTCCTCGCGATCCTTCGCTGTCCGCTTGCGGAAGTTTTCAAAGTCCGCCGTCAGACGCATGTATTGCCCCGTGCGCTCTTCGAGTTGGCCTTTGATCCCTTCAATTTCCCGAAGTAGATCAGTGGATGGAGACTGATAGGTGGCCTCTGCGCTGGCAGTTTCGGGCACTCCCTCAACTTCCGACAGGTCTAGCTCGTCGAGGGTGGCTGGGGGATCGATCGCCACGTCCGGTGTCGGATCGACGGTAGCATCCACAGCAACCGCTTCCGGGGCTGCTTCGACGGGGGGGGTGTTTTCCTCGGGACTGTAGGTCATGGGTTCTTCGCTGGGAGTGTTGACATCCTCCCCTGCCCGCAGGCGAGGGGATTCAGGCCCTAGCCGAACAATATTGGTTGCTCGGCTAGACCGTGGGTTGACGCTTCATTGGCCGCTGCTGGGGAGCCAGGCTGGCGCTGGCCTCCACGTCCGTTTTAAGTCTCGGACTGCCCGCCCGCGACTTTAGATCATTGGGGTTTAGATCAGAAGCCTTGATTGCTTTTTGTTCCAGGGGCGGGGTGTCCTGGGGTTCAGATGTCCTGGCAGTCAGGCTGTCTGTCACCTTTAGACGCACCTTCAGATGTTGCCCCTGTCCCAGACCCGGCTTCCGAGCGTGATCGCTGATCTGACTGATCTGAATCGCTGCAAGATTGAGGTGGGGATTTCAATCGTCCTGATTCTACCAAACCAAGGCAAAAAGCCACCTTGAAAGCATTGGGTTCATGCGATCGAGGCGGGAGACCCTGCTGCCGGAGCTGGAGATCCAGGCGATCGGGGTAGCGATCTGGCTTTCCGGGTTAACTTCCGGGTTAACTTCCGGGTTAACTTCCGGGTTAACTTCCGGGTTAACTTCCGGGCTGACTTCTGGGTCAATGGGCTGTCTGCCCTGCCCCAGTCCTCCCTCCGGGAGTCATCAATAATTAACAGCGCTGGCGGCGATCGGGATGCCAAAGTCCCAACCCAAACGTTATGCTGGGCCGTCAGGACTCATTTGCCCATTGGGGCTGTCATGCGACCAGTCCATCGGCTCCTGAGTCTCAATTTCTGGGGGAACTGCCCAACTCACTCAAGACCGACTCGACCCACTGAATGGCGCGGGCCTTGAATGGTGGGTGTAGCTTTTGGATTTGGCTTTTGGATTTTGTGGGCGATCGCCTGCGATCGTTGCACCCTCGATAGTTGCTAGGTGTCACCTACCATGACTAACTCCGCGAACCGACGCGCCCTGGTTGTCCAAAGCAAGTTTTCTCCGTTTGGTAACAAACTCGTGCAGTCGGGCTATGTCGATCCCGACCAAATGAGCCGTGCTTTGGCCGAACATCGCCAGTCAGGCCGGCCCCTCATGGAAGTGCTGGCCGAAATTGCTGGCAAAGAGGTGCCCCCGGAAATGGTGCGCCAATACAAAAAGCAACTGCTCTTTGAGCTAAAAATTCTGCATGGGGTGGAGGCGATCGACCCTGAAATCGAGGAGGTCTCCGCAGCTCAAGTGGAGCAGTGCATTGAAACCCTGATTCAGGTTGATGTTTGTCGGCGTTACCGCTTAATTCCCCTCGGCCGCACCCAACCAGGCGACAACCCAGCCCTGATGGTCGCCATGGTTGACCCAGACAACCTGGATGCCCTCGACGACCTGAACCGGATTTTGCGGCCCCAAAACCTGGATCTGGTACGCCGGGTGATTGCGCCGGAAGATTACCAATTCATCATCAGCCAATATCTCGATGAAGCGGCCCGCAAGTCGCAGCAGGCTTCTCGCCAAACTTCCTCGGCCGTCAGCTTTGATGAGGCAGATTTGCACAACCTCGAAGCCATTCAAATGGACGAGGCGAGCGATGATGTGGAAGGCGACGACCTGATCAGCTCGATGAACGATGCTGAATCGGGCCCGATCGTCAACTTGGTGAACAAGGTGCTGATCAAAGCCCTGCAAGATGGGGTTTCCGACATCCACGTGGAGCCGCAGGAAGAGGATATGCGGATTCGGTTCCGCAAAGACGGCGTGCTGCAAGAGGTGTTCCGCCTGCCCAAAAAAGTGATCCCCGCCGTTACGTCCCGCTTCAAGATTATTTCTAACCTGGATATTGCCGAGCGCCGCGACACCCAAGACGGGCGGATTCGCCGGGTGTTTGAAGGGCGGAAAGTGGACTTTCGGGTGAATGTGCTGCCCAGCCGCTATGGCGAGAAAATCGTGTTGCGGATTTTGGATAACTCCTCGACGCAGTTGGGTCTAGACAAGCTGATTGGCCGACCCGAATCGCTGGAACTCGTGCGAGAAATGGCTAGCCGGCCCTTTGGGTTGATTTTGGTGACGGGGCCAACGGGTTCTGGGAAATCGACCACGCTCTATTCGATCTTGGCGGAGCGCAACGATCCGGGGATCAATATCAGTACGGCGGAAGACCCGATCGAATATGCCTTGCCGGGGATTACCCAGGTGCAAGTGGTGCGCGAAAAGAATCTAGACTTTTCGCGGATTCTGCGGGCATTCTTGCGCCAAGACCCGGATGTGATTCTGGTGGGTGAGACGCGGGACAAGGAAACGGCGAAGACGGCGATCGAAGCCGCCCTCACGGGTCACTTGGTGTTGACGACGCTGCACACCAACGATGCGGCAGGGGCGATCGCCCGATTAGATGAAATGGGCATCGAACCCTTCATGGTGGGCGGTGCGCTGCTGGGCGTGGTGGCCCAACGGTTGATGCGGCGGGTTTGTGGGGAATGCCGGATTCCTTACCAGCCCACCTCCGAGGAACTGGCCCGCTACGGCATGAGTGCCAACCAAGAATCGCACCTGACCTTTTACAAAGCCAATGTGGTTCCCCCTGAGGAGCGCAAAACCCTCGGCGACGCGGGCAAACTCTGTCCCAAGTGCAGCGGCGTAGGCTACAAGGGCCGTTGCGGAGTCTATGAGGTCTTGCAAGTCACCGAAAACCTGCAAAACCTGATTAGCCAAGGGGCCATGACCGATCGGATCAAGGAAGCTGCTGTGGAAGAGGGCATGGTCACCCTGTTGGCCTACAGCTTGGATCTAGTCCGTGAGGGTCTGACTACCTTTGATGAGGTTGAACGGGTCACATTCACCGATTCTGGCCTGGAAGCGGAACTGAAGGCTAGACGCAAGAGCGCCCTCACCTGCCGAACTTGTGCGGCTGACCTGCAACCGGAATGGATCGATTGCCCCTATTGCCTCACGCCGCGCTTTGAGGAGCCGCTGCTGGAGGCCCACTAAGCCCCCATTGGGTCTCGGTGACATCAGCTACTCGGGATTGATGCGATCGCCTGGGCGATCGGGCATCATCAGTAACAATCAACATCATTAACAAGCAACATCAACAAGCAACTGCACCCTGGGCAGCTGATCCCAGCATCCGAGTTCTGTCTGTCAACCTGGCATCGGTTCTGATCGCGATCGCCCCAGCTTGCCAACGGGTGGCGATCGGCTCCCACCCGTTGTTCTGGTTCACCCGTTGTCCTGGCAGAATCAATGCCCATCGGTTAAGCAGTTCGGTTCACGTCCCGCTTTGTTCACTTCCCTCAACCTCAACCTTCCTCAACAGGAGTTGCGACCATGCCACTGGATTACATGATCGAAGACGTGATGGAATCGCTGATCGAACTAGGCGGCTCCGACATGCATATCCAAGCCGGTGCACCCATCTACTTTCGGGTGAGCGGCAAACTCGCGCCCCAACCGCAATTTGGCGAAGTGCTGGATTCCCAGGACTGCCAAAAGTTGATCTTCAGTATGCTCAACAATAACCAGCGCAAAGACCTAGAACAAAACTGGGAGCTGGACTGCGCCTATGGTGTGAAGGGCCTATCGCGGTTTCGGGTAAATGTCTATCGCGAGCGGGGCTGCTGGGCCGCCTGCTTGCGGGCCTTGGCTTCCCAAATTCCCAACTTTGAAAAACTGGGATTGCCGCAGGTGCTGCTGGAGATGGCCGAGCGCCCACGCGGCATGGTGTTGATTACGGGTCAGACCGGCTCGGGCAAAACCACCACCCTAGCCGCTTGCTTGGACTACATCAACCGCACCCGCGCCGAGCACGTCCTGACGGTCGAAGACCCGATCGAATACGTGTTCCCCAACATGAAGAGTCTGTTCCACCAGCGCCAAAAGGGCGAAGACACCAAGAGCTTCTCCAACGCCCTGAAAGCCGCCCTGCGGGAAGATCCCGACATCATTCTGGTGGGGGAAATGCGAGACTTAGAAACCATTTCACTGGCCATCTCCGCCGCCGAAACAGGTCACTTGGTCTTTGGAACCCTGCACACGAACTCCGCCGCCGGCACGATCGACCGGATTTTGGATGTATTCCCACCGATTCAGCAACCCCAAGTCCGAGCGCAAATGGCCAACTCTTTGGTGGGGGTTTGTTCCCAAAACCTAGTGAAAAAGGTGGGTGGTGGTCGTTGTGCCGCCCACGAAATCATGATCAACACACCAGCCGTGGCTAACTTGATTCGGGAAGGCAAAACCTCCCAAATCTATTCCACGATTCAGATGGGCGGCAAACAGGGGATGCAAACCATGGAATCTTGCTTGGCGAAACTCTACCAAGACAACAAGATTAGCTATGAAGATGCCCTGGGCAAGAGTTCCAAGCCCGATGAGTTGCAGCGCTTGATCGGTGGCAAAGTTGGTGCAGCTCGCTAGCGAGAGGCAATCAGACAGAAGGATTGGGCTGGGAAATGATGCTGGTTGAAAAACGGGGAGTAATCTCCTGGTCTAATACGCTGCTTTTCCCGCTCAATTCTGTCAGTTGCGCTTTGTCGGTGGAATAGTTAAACAGTGCAGCCGATGTTGATCGCATCGCCAGTTTCTATCTCGTCGATTATGCCGATTTGAATGCAGTCTTTTATTGTGATTGAGAGTTTGACCTATGGCTAAATTCATGGCCACCATTGCCGGCCCCGATGGCAAAGGCAAGCGGGAAGTTATCGAAGCAGAAAGTATTAATGGTGCTCGCAATAAACTGATTGCAGCAGGGTTCAGCCAAGCCCAAATTCGTGATCTTAAAGAGCACAAAAGCGGACTAGATATTGATCTGGCCGGCTTGATGGCTAGCGTCTCAGTTAAGGACTTGGCCGTATTTTCCCGTCAATTTGCCGCGATGTTTAATGCGGGGATTGCGATGGTGAAATGCTTGGATATTCTTAGCAATCAATGTGATAATCCCAAACTGAAAAAAGCCCTATTTAAAATCAATGCCGATGTGCAAGAAGGGGAAACGCTTTCATCTTCTTTAAAGCGCCACGGTGATATTTTTAGTAAGCTCTATTGCGCCATGGTGGAAGCGGGCGAAATCGGTGGGGTGCTTGATGAAGTGCTCAGTCGGTTGGCGACCTTGCTAGAAAATGCTGCGCGCCTGCAAAACCAAATTAAATCGGCTATGTCCTACCCGAGTACGGTGGGTTCCTTGGCTGTGATTATTTTCTTGGGCATGACCATTTTCTTGCTGCCTACCTTTACGGGCATTTTTGATAAGTTGGGTGCTCAATTGCCGGCTTTCACCCAGGCCATGATTAATATCAGTGAGTTTCTGCGAGGGCCAACTTTCCCTGATGATGATCCCAAAAATCGCAAGAATTTCTATGTGGTGTTTTTGGTGGCATTTCTGATTGCGGGTAAGTTTGTCTATGACATGTGGTATAAAACCCCGGCGGGCAAGCGCCAAATGGATGCGGTGTTTTTGAAGCTGCCGATTTTTGGGGACATTATCCAAAAAAGCTCTGTGGCCAGTTTTTGCCGTACCTTTGGGACGCTGACGCGATCGGGTGTACCGATTATTCAAGCCTTGGAAATTTGTAAAGATACTGCTGATAACCAGGTGGTGTCGGATGCGGTGAATTCCTCAATTATTGAAATCCAAGGTGGGGGGACGATCAGCGCGGCGATCGAGCGCTATGGCGTGTTTCCACCGATGGCGATTCAAATGATGATGATCGGGGAGGAAACGGGGGAACTGGACAAGATGCTGATGAAGGTGGCGGACTTTTATGAGGATGAGGTGGAGCAGGCGATTAAGGGCTTAACCAGTATGTTGGAGCCGCTGATGATTGTGGTGATTGGGGGGATGGTTGGTTCGATTTTGCTGGCAATGTACCTGCCGATCTTCTCGGTGATGGATGCGATCAAGTAGGTAACAGTACCAAGCGAGGCAGATTATGGCCGTTCGATCTGCGGACTATGAGGAAATTCTGGCGACTTACAGCGGTCGGCAAGCGGCGATCGAGCTGTTGAAGCAGTATCGCCCCTATCTGGAGTTGTTGCCGAGTATGCGCCGGCCGCTGGATAGCACGGTGGTGATTACGTTGCCTTTGGTGCGGATCGATCCGGAGGTGCTGGAGCTGACCACCTTGGCGGATGTGACCGAATCGAGCCGATCGCGGCGGCGACCAACCAGTGAAAGTAGCCCCAGCGCCAAACCCGGCCGGCAGGCGGTGCGGCTCCCTTGCGAAATTGCTTTGCTGATGTGCGATCCCGAATGGCAAGTCACCACGGGTGTGGTGGTGTTTGTGTTTGTCCATCGGCCCAATGAAGATTTTTATGGGCTGATCAGCCGCTGGCGACAAACCCAACTGCTGCTCGATCGCGACTATGAATGGGTGATGCCCCTGGCCTATCGGCATGTGGTGGGTGATCAGGCTGATCGCATTTTCCCGCTCTTTTTGCTGTCGGAGCGATCGCCCACACGCCTACAACGGGGTCTTCAGGGAACTGCCTTGCCCTATGTGGTTTGTCCGGTGGAGGCAGACGATCACCCTACTGACCTGACCGTGCCACCACCAACTACTGATCTCACCAGACAGGGGATCGATCGGGCGGCTTCCCGATCGACGTTGCACAACCCTGAGATGCTGCATAAGCCGGAAGTCGAGCCTACGGTGCTCCAGCCCGATCCCGAATTAGAGGGTGATCTCTGGGTTTAGCCGTTGATCGCGCGCCGTATAATGCTTGTGCCGCTGTTTCGTGATGGCTGCCGCCGGGTTGCGATGGTCGCGATCGCCCGGCCTGCGGCGATCAGTTTGTGAACAGTGCTCTTCACCGTCGCTTCAGGTACGCAATGGATTTGCTGGAGTATCAGGCTAAGGCGCTGTTTGCCGCAATGGGCATTCCGGTGCTGCCCTCGCAACCGATCGCCAGCCTTCAAGAACTCAGAGAACTGAAAGTGCCTTACCCGATCGCCCTCAAGTCCCAGGTGCGAGCGGGTGGGCGCGGGCGAGCGGGTGGAATCCGGTTTGCCAACAACACGATTGATGCGGTGGCAGCAGCCCAGGCAATTTTTAGCCTGCCGATTCAGGGGGAATGTCCTGCGCTGTTGTTAGCCGAAGCCAAATACAACATTGAACAAGAGCTGTACCTGGCCGTCACCCTAGACGACAATGCCCGCCGGCCCGTGTTGTTGGGATCAACCCAAGGGGGGATGGATGGCAACCTCTCGGTGGGTACGGTGCATCAAGTGCTGGTGGACGGTGAGTTTTCACCGTTCTATGCCCGCCGCCTCGTGCTGAAAATGGGCCTGCGTGGCCACTTGGTGCCCTCGGTGAGTGAGATTGTCCAGCGGATGCATGCGCTATTTGTGCAAAATGATTTGGATTTGGTGGAAATCAATCCTTTGGGGGTCGATCGCTCTGGGGAACTGATGGCCCTCGATGGCAAGGTGACGGTGAATGACAGCGCCCTGGGGCGACATCCAGAGCTACAGCAATTGTTGGCCGACGCGATCGCCCCGCCGCGCCTGAAGCTGGTGTGGCTAGATGCGGCCATGACGGGCGGGCCGTCTGGCACCAATGTCTCGAATGCTGCCCTCTCCAGTCTTGGCCCGTCAGGCTCTGGCTCGTCAGGCTCTGGCCCATCAAGCTCTGGCCCGTCTAAAAAGCCAACTCCCCCCGCGATCGCGATCGCCTGCAATGGCACGGGTTTAACCCTGGCAGCCCTAGACTTGGTCTGTCGAGCGGGGGGCACGGTGCTGGGCTTTGTGGATATTGGCTGGACTGCTGGGGGAGGGCGCACAGAAGGCCTGACCGATTGCCTGGAAGCGGCTTTAGAAGCCTTGACTGTGACCGATCGGGTGCGTGTGGTGCTGCTGGATTTGTTGGGCAGTGCCATTGCGATCGACGATGCCGTGAGTGCGATCGACCGCCAAGCTCGCCGCCGTGGTTGGTGGCGCAAAGACAAGGCGATCGACCCCTTGGCACAACCGGTGCCCACCCCCCTGCGACCGGATGAGCGCAATCGGGGCCCGGCGATCGTGCTGCGGGTGTTGGGATCGCCCAGTGAAGCCACCCAAGCCATTTTGGATCAATCACCGATTTCTTTGGCCGACAGCCTGGAAGCGGCGGCCAAACTGTCGGCGGTTTTGATCAATGCGCCGATCGTGTTGTAGGGAGCCAGACCGCTGGGATGATTGCCCCGAGGGGAACGGTTGATCGATCACCCCAGTAGGAGCGATCGCGATCGGGCCATCCCCTGCCGGATGCCAGCGGAACGCTCAAACAAATCCATTAAACCGGCTAAAGTAGAGGCATCTTGCCAAGTGGGAGCCGCCGAGCGATGCCTGCTTTTTTGCCCCAAAATGCTGACGTTGTGCTGCGAGCCATGCAATATCGCGATTTAGACGCGATCGCCCAGTTAGCAGCAGACACAGCCGGATTCGATGGACTGGGCAACCCCCTCGATCCCAGTGGCGTCGATTGGTCGCGCCTACGAACTTGGTATGGACTATCGACAATCCTGGGGAGTCTCTCGCCTGGCCACCGACGGTTGCGGGCCAGTGTGGCCGAGCGCGATCGCCGGATTTGTGGGGCGATCGCCGTGGGCCCCGTCAACCAATCGCGCAGCACTTGGTCAGTGAAGCAAGTGGCCGTGATGCCCGAAGGTCGCCGCCAAGGGATTGGCTCGGAGTTACTACGCTACTGCTTTGAAACCATTTGGGAAGCGCGCACCTGGATGCTGGAGGTGAATATCCATGGTAAGGATGCCCTAGCCCTCTATCGCCACAATGGGTTTCAGCCCCTGGCCCAACTAACCTACTGGTCGATCGCCCCGAACGTGTTGGCCAGCTTGGCGGAACGGGAGCCAGATTTACCAAACCTGATGCCCGTGGGCAATGCCGATGCGCCCCTGCTCTATCAACTGGACACGGCGGCCATGCCCCCCCATGTACGCCAAGCGTTCGATCGCCGCGTGGATGACTTCAAGGTGAATTGGCTGTCGGCCCTGTCGGGCACAAGGCAGCGGATGGACGGTCTGGAAACCACGATGGGCTATGTGTTTGAACCCCAGCGCAAGGCGGCAATCGGCTATTTTCAGGTGCGATCAAACCGCTGCGATCCCCAGCCCCACTGCGTTGAGCTGACGGTGCATCCTGCCTATACCTGGCTTTACCCAGAACTGATGGCGCAAATCGCCCGCATTGCCCGATCAGTGAATCCTGAGCTGCCCTTGATTTTGGCCTCGGCGGACTACCAACCGGAGCGCGAAGCCTACCTCGAAGGTATTGAGGCCGAGCGGTTTGAGCATTCCCTGCTATTGTCGCGATCGGTCTGGCACAAGCTGCGGGAAACGCGATCGATGTCCTTGGATGCGCTGCACGAAATGCTTAACGGCTGGCAACCGGCCAAGCCGATGACCGGCGGTGGTCGAGTCTATTGGTCGCAGGCCTGGGATGGCCAGGCGATCGATTGGCCCGATGATCCGATCGAGCCGACAGACTTGCCCGACTCACCGCCCCAACCCCAGGGCTAGCGATCGCACCCGATCGTCAACAGCCAATGGAGCCATCATTGGTCACGATCGCCTAAAGATGCTGTGAATCGCTGTTTTGCACCGTTTGTCGCCTCAGTTGTCGCCCCAGTTGTCGCCCCAGTTGTCGTAACGAGTGTTGTAACGAGATGCTCAAGCATCTTGCCCCCCTGCGATCGCGTCCCGGTGGAATCAGAGATCACCGTGGAATCAGGGTTTCAGGCTAATTGATGACAGGCCCTAGGGGTTGTCATCGAATGCCCAGGCCAACTTAGCCCCTCGCCCGACTTGGGAGAGGGGTTGGGGTGAGGGAAATCGATGATGCATGATCCTGACCCGCTGATCTTTTGAGTTGATCTGAGTTGATCTTTTGAATTGACGAACTGAATTGCTGCCCGGCCCTAGTGCTGCCCTTAATATCCAGATCGTGGGCGGGCAGTCCCAGACTCAAAACGGACGTGGCGGCAAGTGCAAATCCAGTTCGCTGGTGGCTGCCAATGAAGCGTCAACCCGTGGTTTAGTTGAGTAGCTTCGGTTATTTGGCCAGAACCGGAATCCCCACGCCGACCGGCTGGGGAGGATGTTAAGGGTCTGGATTCTTGATCCTCAACAATTGCCAGATCGCGCCAGCCGTCTACCCCACACACCAGTCTCGATCGGTCGCCGACCTCAGCGCCGCCGGCCCGGGCCTACCACTCCTCCAACATCACCCCAACCCCCACTGTCATCTAACGCTTATGCTGCTGAATCTCGCTGGCAAAAAGGCACTCGTCACTGGCATCGCCAACAACCGCTCGATCGCCTGGGGCATTGCCCAACAACTCCATGCTGCTGGCGCAGAAATCGCCGCCACCTATTTGCCCGACGACAAAGGCAAGGCCGAAAAGAAAGTGGCCGAGCTGCTTGAACCCTTGAACCCCACCTTCCTCGTGCCTTGCAACGTCCAAGACGATGCGCAGGTGGCCGAAACTTTCCAAGTAATTCAGGACAAGTGGAGCAACTTCGATATCTTGATCCACTGCCTGGCCTTTGCGGGCAAAGAAGAACTAACCGGCGACTTCAGCAACACCAGCCGTGAAGGGTTTGTGCGTGCCCTTGACATCAGCGCCTACTCCCTGACCAAGCTCTGCGCTGCGGCCAAGCCCCTGCTGAATGAAAATGGCAGCATTATCACCCTCAGCTACTTGGGCAGCGTCCGCGCCGTCCCCAACTACAACGTGATGGGCGTGGCTAAAGCGGCCCTTGAAGCCAGTGTGCGCTATCTTTCAACGGAGTTTGGCCAAACGGGGATTCGGGTAAATGCCATTTCGGCGGGCCCAATTCGCACCCTGGCCTCGTCGGCGGTGGGCGGCATTTTGGATATGATCCACCACGTGGAAGAAACGGCCCCCCTGCGCCGCACCGTCACCCAAGTGGAGGTGGGCAACACGGCGGCGTTCCTGTGCAGCGATTTGTCGAGCGGCATCACGGGTCAGGTGATCTATGTCGATGCGGGCTACAACATCGTTGGGATGTAGCTGTGATTGGGGCAGGTTTGCAACCTGGCCCTGCTGAAATTGTGGGGAGTTTTGAGGTTCATCAACGGCTGTGTTGTGTGCCTGTCTCCCCGCGTCGATCAAAAGTCATCGACCAAAAATCATCGACCAAAAATCCAGGATTGCTTACGACTGTTTGAGTGCCCCCTATGCAAACCACCGATCGCCCCGTCACCACCGCCGTTTCCTCCGATCGCATGGCCCGTGTCAGTCGCAAAACTGGCGAAACCGATGTGCATGTCAGCGTTAACCTTGATGGCGCAGGGCGCTGCTCGGCCAACACGGGCGTGCCGTTTTTAGATCATATGCTTGACCAAATCTCATCCCACGGGCTGATTGATTTGGACATTCAGGCTACGGGGGATTTGCACATCGATGATCACCACACCAATGAGGATGTGGGGATTACGCTGGGGCAGGCGCTGCACCAAGCGCTGGGCGATCGCAAGGGGATTGTGCGGTTTGGCCATTTTGTTGCCCCTTTGGATGAGGCCCTCGTGCAAGTGGCCCTCGACTTTTCCGGCCGTCCCCACCTGAGCTATGGTCTGCAAATTCCCACGGAGCGGGTGGGCACTTACGATACGCAACTGGTGCGAGAATTTTTTGTGGCGGTGGTGAACCATTCGCAAATGACACTGCATATCCGCCAGTTGGATGGCATTAATTCCCACCACATCATTGAGGCCACCTTCAAGGCCTTTGCCCGGGCTATGCGGATGGCGATCGAGGTCGATCCGCGCCGCGCCGGTACCATTCCCAGTTCCAAAGGCGTGCTGTAGCGATCGCCTCCCCATCAGTCATATCTTGATGAATATCAATCGCTGCTTGCAGTGCTGGCCCTGGAATTCAAGTCGCTGGATGATGTTGTTGATGTTATTGCTGGGCCTTTGGCTAGGCCCAGCCGTGCCCCCAGCCCAGGCCGCCGACTATTGCCGCCTCTGGCAGGGGCGGCAAATTTGCTTGGAGCGGGTGCAGCGCAGTGCCAAAAAACATTGGGAGTTTCGGGCCACGGCTCGGGTGAATGGGATCGATCGCCCCCGAGCGGCCTACAACTGCCGTCGCCAGATTTGGGTGGGTCTCGATGGCATCCGCCACAACTTTGAGGCCCACGGCCCCGGTGACTTGATTTGCAACTTGCTTGATAAAAACTTTAGAAGCGACTTTGTTCCTCCCAATCAGGGCGATCGCCAACCCCGATCGCTCCAGCTCCGGGCCATGCCCCCTTTACCCAAGGGTGATCGGGCTGGTTAGGAGCGTCCTGCATCACCACGCCTCGATCGCCATAGTCGCGACGGGTGACCGTGTTGGGGTTAATCAACAGTGATTGATTTCCTGTCATTTCCTCACATTCTCTGAAAAACGCGAATCCATCCTAGGGGCTGTCATACACTGAACAGATGCTGCT